>DAAI01000004.1:19804-107961 GCA_001701105.1 Bacteroidales bacterium GP1 | reverse complement strand
AAGAGCGGAAAAATTCAGATCCGTCTCTCCGATGAGTCCGTGATGTATGGAGGTGAGGGGGCGCCCTTCGAGTTCGCGGGCCTGGGCGCTTACAATCTCAACTTCCGGGTGCATTGCCAGAATCCGAATCAATTCTCCGGCATCCGGAGTATCCGCCCCAAGGATTACAGTGCGTATCATTCTTCGTCGGTTTTTGGATTGTCGGGAAGGGGGAGAACCTTACCAAGGACGTTGCGAGCTTCTTCATGGGTCACATCTTCACGAAGCACGGCGAAGATGGTATCGGACCCGGGGATTGTGCCGAGAATTTCGGGGAAATTATGAGTATCGATATCGAAAGCCAACCCGGCGGCATACCCGTTTCGAGTCTTTATTACCGCAATATTCCCTGAGAAAGAAAGGGAGATGAATCCGACATGAAAGTTCGGTTTGCGATTAAGGTGTCCGCGGACAAGGATTTTATCTTTTAGTGTATTAGAATTAGGGAGGGTGTAAATGTAAGTGCCACGATCAGTTGGCACTTTCGTAGTTCTGAGGATCTTGAGGTCGCGGCTTAGTGTGGCTTGCGTCACTTTGTAACCACGATCAGCAAGCAATTGCACGAGTTCTTCCTGACTGCTGATACATTTATTACGGATCAGGTTTATCATCAGGTTAATTCTGTTCTTACGGTTTTTCATCTCTCTTTATCAAAAAATGAGGTTTCGGAAAATTGATTGTCAGCCGGCAACTATGTCGGTCAGGTCGTTCGGGTCGTCACCGCGTCGCTGGATTTCAGCCTTGATGCTTGCGGCCAGTTCATAGTCTTCTTTCTCTGCAGCTTCCTTCATATGAATTTTCAGGTCGCGGGTGGAGATGGAAGTAAGGTCGGACGGATAAGGAGTCTTGGTGACTTTAGTCAAAGGAGAGGCTTTTGAGGCGGAAGCGGCTCTGCGAGGGAGTGGAGCATTATTCTGAGTGGCCTCAAACCCTACTTCATCGATCACGTCACGCGAGGTGTAGATCGGTGCGTCGACACGAATGGCAAGGGCAATCGCATCAGAGCTTCGGGAATCAATGATGTGAGTCTTGCCATCAAGATTCAGTATTACTTCGGCCGCAAAAACTCCTTCGGGCAACTTATGGATCTGCACTTCCTGCAGCTTTGCTCCGAATGAATCAATCATGCTTACGATGAAATCGTGAGTGAGCGGACGGGGAGTTACAATCTCCTGCAGTTTGCATTCTATCGCCTGGGCCTCGGGATAACCTATGATTATGGGAATGCGTCGGGTGCCCTCCGCTTCCTCCAGAAGGACGGCATATACACCGCTTTCAATCTGATTGAATGTGATTCCAATGAGTTTCAACAGACGTTTTTCATTTTCCGGTATCATGGCTTTGCTTTTTTTTCTTTTTTGGATTAAGGGTAATGAGTCCTGATCCGAGACACAATTTCTTGTCGGGAGAATATATGATGGCATATTGACCCGGAGCTATACCCTGAATAGGGTCGGCCGAGACGAGAGTGAGGGAGCCGTCGGAGTTTGTTTCCAGGGTTCCGTGATGGAAATCGGGAGTATGACGCGTCTTGAATGCCACTTTCTCAATTCCGGGGTCTCCCGAAATCCAGTGCATCTCTGACAATTCAATAATGTGCCCATATTGAAGAGGCGTGTCATAGCCGTGAGAGACATATATCGTGTTCTGCTCCACATTCTTCGCTACCACAAACCATGGGCCGCCGCTAAGTCCGAGGCCTTTCCTCTGGCCTATTGTATAGAACCAGACTCCGCGATGTTCGCCTATCTTACGTCCGGTCTCAATTTCAATCACGGGGCCAGTGCGTGTGCCCAGATGTCTCTCGATGAAATCGGAATAGTCAATTTTACCAAGGAAGCAAATCCCCTGAGAATCTTTGCGGGCGGCATTAGGCAGCTCGGCCTCTTTTGCCAATCTGCGCACATCGCTTTTTTGCATCTTGCCGAGCGGGAACATGAGGTGACTCAGCTGAGAATAGGAAATTTGGGCGAGGAAGTCGGTCTGATCTTTGATGGGGTCGGCTGCCGTAGCGAGATAGCATCGACCGTCGCGTTCCACAATGTCGGCATAATGGCCTGTTGCCGTGCGGTCGAACTCATGACCCCAACGCTCTTCAAAAAAACCGAATTTTATCAGCTTATTGCACATCATGTCGGGGTGTGGGGTTTTTCCTTCCTTTACTGTGCGGAGAGTATAGGCCATTACTGAATCCCAATATTCCTCATGGAGCGAGACAACGTGCAACGGCAATCCGTAGCGCCGGGCAATGAGCGTACACATCTCGATGTCTTCCTCAGCCGAACAATCGCCTTCGCCATTGTCGTTGCCGATGCGGATATAGAACAGTGTAAGGTCGTGCCCCTGTTTGTGCAGGATGTCGACAACCACTGCGCTATCCACGCCTCCCGATACCAATACTGCGATCTTCATGCGCTATACCTCCTCAAGCTCCTGCTCGCTCTTGTTTTCTGAATGAATGAAATGAAGCGACAGGAAATAATCAACGCTTATTTTACCCGGGCCGACAAGCAGGATAAAGAAAAATATGCCCATAAACATGATGGGCAGATACCCCGTATCAGCCCACGAGAGCATCCAAGAGGGAACATTAATCGTATATTCCATCAGATACCATTCGGCCATCCCCATTACCAGGAGCAAAGGCACGCACATAATGCGCGTGCAGAATCCGGTCATTACAAATAGGGAGCATCCTATTTCAATGACTATCATAACGATAAGGGTGGCTGTGGAGCTCATGCCGAATACGGCAGGGAAATCCGGAGCAACGGAATCGAAACAATAAAGCTGGCGGATTCCGAACTGCATCATCATAATTCCAACAAACAGGCGCAGGAATAACCGTCCCATATTAGTATAGGAATACCCGGTGGAAAAGATATAGATTTGTTTTAAAATATTTCCCATAGTCGTTATTGGTTGGATGCATTGGCCGCGTTGATGGCGGCAGCCATGGCTCTGTGATACGGTAAATTCTTTGCTATAACCTTTCCGTCATTGCCGATTACATAGAATGAGGGAGTCATTCGAATGTCGTACAATTCTGAGACTTCATCTGATGCTCCCGCATGCCATTTTGGGGAAAATTCCGCGAGTTTTGTCTGCCAGCCCTCCTCAGGGTCGGGAATAATGAAGAGTACATTTACTTTGCCCTTATCGACGAGGCTGGAAAAAGTGACATCGGTTTCCATTTTCAACTTAGCATAGCGGCATTCATCGCAGTCAGGGTCGCCAAATTCTATTACCGTAATCACGGCAGAAGGGGCATAATGAGCCGGACTGCCTGTTGCGGTCGTATATCGGAATGGCTTCGGATATTGCCCCACCATAGTGTTCTCAATTATCCTTTTATGACGTTCATATCTTTCTTTTCTTGGTTTGGATATTTTTTTCTGACTAAGAAGGGCATCAATGAATTTCAGATAAAGGCGGTCATTCCAGTAGACAGCCCTCGGGCTGTAGAGAGCCTCCTCGGCGGCCCGCGCCATTTGATAGGTGAGCGCAGGATTTTTCTTTATATTCTTAAGCAAGGAAGCCACTGATTTATTCACCAGCTCCTGATTGGCCCATCTCATCGGGGATACCCATACTTGGAATGCATCGTTAAGGGCATTCTGGTCGACTGTGCCTTGATCTTTGAAATTCATCGGATCCCAAAAATGAGTCACGACATAATCCGACTTTCTTTCAAGAGAAGGAATCGTGTCGGGAGCCGACGGATATTCAAACAGCGGCTGAATTATGATAGTCTGTGACGATTTCATGGACTCCGCATCGGGGGCATCCCCATTTTCCGGAAGCCCTTCCGGAATCTGGGCTGTTACCGAGGCAAAGCATATGGCGATGCCGGCGAGAACCATTACTATATTTATATGCAGCGATTTTGCTTTCATTCCTTTACTTTATTTTCAATTGCCCGTGTCCAGGCTCTGTAGCCCACGCCGTTGAGATGAAGGCCGTCGTTGGTAAATGCTCGTTTTAATTTCCCGTTGGCATCCGCAAGAGTAGGCCAGAGATCGATATATTCCGCACCTTCGGAAGCCGCTATCTTTTTAATCCGATCATTAAGTCCTCTTACCACGGCTTCCTTTCCACTTAAAGTCTTATATCGGTTGAAATCGTTGTTTATGGGCATTACTGATTGGACGTAAAGTTTAGTGTCCGGACTTTGTTCCCGTATTTTTTTTACGAGCCGCTCATATCTCTCTGCGATGCGGTCGATCGACAATCCTTGAGCCACATCATTGATGCCGATAAGGAGGAATATTTTAGCCGGGTATCCGGATGTAACCTGCGTGATGCGCTTCTCTACTCCCGTAATCTGGTCGGAGCGTATGCCTCGGTTTTTGATATTGGCCATATTGAACAGCTCATTGAATTCGCCTCCATCTGTAATTGAATTGCCGAGGAATACTATATCGGATTTCTTGATGGGTAATATTTCAAAGAGGCTTGTCTTTTGGTCCCAGTATTCATCGGCCCGGAGCGGCAAAGAATAAGTGGATACCAATATGGCAGCCAGTGTAAGATTCAAAATCGAGAATCGCAAGGGTTGGGATTTTAAGAAATGAGTGCGGCCCATGATTTTTTATTTATGGAATTCAATAAGGCCCTCCATCGGACTGGCCGTCACTTTGCCTACGCTGAATCCCTGTGAGGCGGCTGCTTCATGCAGAAGTTTCTCGAAATTACAAGCCACAGAACCCGTGAAGCAAACCGGCAGGGAGTGGGCGCCGTCATATTTCGACACATTATGAATCATAAATGATGTCAATTCCTCCAATACAAGGGAATATACATAAGGATTCCAGAGCCGGCTATGAAGGAACGGCACGAGAGAGCCAAGAAATTTGTTGGGAGCCGGACTGCAGTATACTTTATCGAGGATATCGGGAAGTGAAAGATGATATGTATCCAGAAATTCTTCTTTCACCATATCGGGTAATTCGCCTTTGAAGGCAGCCTTAAGCAGACGTTTGCCGAGTGCTGCTCCGCTCCCTTCATCTCCGAGGATAAATCCTAAAGAGGGGACCTGTGCGGTTATCGCCATTCCATCGTAAAGGCAGGAGTTTGAGCCGGTGCCGAGGATGCAGGCGATACCACGATTGTTACCGAGTAAAGAGCGTGCGGCGCCGAGAAGGTCGGTTGTAACCATCGCGTCGCGGGCGTGCAATTCGTTCAAGAGTATATTACGGGTGCGGGTGCATACTTCGGGAGTGGCACATCCTGCTCCATAATAGAAAATCTCATTGATTTCCTTATCGGGGCCGATTATTTCCGACACTCCGGCAAAAGCCTTTTCCAAGTCTTTATCGGAAGATAGGAGGGCATTGATTCCATCGGTTGTAAATCTATCGGTCAATGCTCCGTTGTCATCAAGTAGCGCCCAATCGGTTTTGGTAGAGCCGGCATCCGCTATCAGATTGTAGTTCATGTTTTTAATTCCAAAAAGGATTAATATGTGCGTAATAGTCGCATTCAACTACAAAGTTAGTAAATATTTTGTATTTATACAAATATAAATTCCATCATATAATTTAAGAAAAATATTCACGAAATAGAAAGGAATAATTCCTGCCTTGGTGGTACGTTGCAGGATAATAAATTAAGCGGGACGACTCGCAGAGTCCTCCCGCCGGTGTGCTTTTTATAGTGTGACTGAGATTATATTTCTAACTTGAAATAATCTTACAAATCATTCACTCTGCTGATTATTCATCCCAGTAGGGATCCCAATTGTTGTAGCCGATTACGGTCTGGAGCATCGGGCAGTTCATCGTGCGGAAATCGGTGAGCATATAGTTCTCGCTCAGGATTACGGTGCGCAGCATCGGGTCGTTTGAAACGTCGAGTGTTACGAGCTGGTTGTTAGATGCGTTCAGACGCTGGAGGGCGTTGAGGTTGGAAAGATAGAGGGAAGTAAGGTCGTTCCATTCAACATTTACGAACTGGAGGTTCGGAGTGTTCTCCACTGTGAAGCTGGTGAGGTCGTTGTAAGGCGCCCATACTTCATTGATGTTGGAGCAATTGTTGATGGCGAGCTGGGTCATATGATTGTCAGAGCAGAGCAGGGTGGCGAGAGCCGGCAGATCCTGCATATAGAGCTTTGAAATCTTGTTGTTGCCGATATTCAGATTCTGGAGATTGCTCAGGCCCTGGAGTGTGATGCCTGTGAGTTCGTTGAACCCGGCGTAAAGATTGCGTAGATTCTGGCAGCCGGATACGTTGAGCTGCTGAAGACGGTTGTTGGTGCAGTTAAGGGTCTGAAGATCGTTAACGTTAGAAACGTCGAGTCCTTCAAACTGATTGCCGGATATATTAAGATTTCTGATTAGCGGCGTTGAGCCGAGATCGATTTCCGCGAGGCGGTTACGGTTCAGCTTCAGGATCTGCACCTGCGGGCAGCCAACCACCGTGGCGATTGTAAGGCGATTGTGCGAAGCGTTTACGGCATAGAGAGCCGGGCAATTGTTGAAAGTAACTTCAGTGAGTTTATTGTCGGAAACGTTAACTTTCTTAAGAGCATCAAAACCGGTAAGATCGAGATTGCCGGCCAGCTTCTTGTGGCTCCAGTCGATTTCTGTGATGCGACCGTTTTCGATTTTGAGACCCGGTGCATTCATAATATTCTTGATACCGATACCAAGGGCGGCGGCATTTGTCTGGCCATCGGCCGATGGCTGGGAAAGAAAAGCCGTAAGGCTCTTAACCTCGTTTTTGTTTAGCTGGGCCCATCCGAAGCTGAAGGTCAAAAGGGCGGCCAGTAATAAAATGGTTCTTTTCATAACGCAAGTGTTTATAATTAAGTTGATGTTTGTTAAATTTCTAAGCCGGACTCTTCCTCGTCTACCCTTTGTAGAGACCACTTATCGCTCCTGCAGCCGGGGTAGATATTGGATTCCTCCTTTGTCTTAATAACAATTTATCAATACAAAGGTTTTTTAAGAATATAAAAAAACGAATGTGCGAACAATTCGCCTTTCCATGCATTATATAATAAGAACGCAAGAATTGCGGAATTATTTATTAACAGAAGCTGTCGAAAGCGACTTTATTAAAAAAGGAAATGACAATGTTCATACAGACGATAATCGTTGTGATGATTCTGGGAGCGGTTGTGATACTGCTGCTCGGCATCAATCATCTCCTTTCCGGCAATTTCGACGCTCGTCAGGACGATATGGATCAGCTTCGTAAAGAGCTCGAAGACTCTGATCGCGTAATATCTTCGAAAAGCTCATTTCATATGTTGGTCACTACAGGCCATACAAAGAAAATCAAGAAATGATTTGAGCGGGGGGTTGGAAATTATCGGAAATATTTGTAATTTTGAGCCGTAATCATAAAAAATAAACGATTATGGCTCGATTTGATATGCCCAATCGTGAGTATGAGTATAATGGCTTGCTCATCAATGGGTTTTTAATGTTGTTCTTTACTTTCATACTGCTTCCTGCACTGATATGCGTGTTTGTGTTATGCTTTCCTGATTCTCCGGGAGTGCAGATAGGTGTAGGAGTCCCGTTGTTCCTTATCTTCGTCTTGGGGTGTGTAGGTTATTTCACCCAAGAGCCGAATGAAGCTCGGGTGATGATATTCTTCGGCCAGTACAAAGGCACTTGCAAGCGGGTAGGGTACTATTGGGTAAATCCATTCATCAGCAGGAAAAAATTATCGTTGCGGATTCGCAATATGGATATCGACCCGATCAAGGTGAATGATAAGATGGGCAACCCTGTGCTTATAGGGATGGTGTTGGTATGGAAAATTAAAGACACCTATAAGGTGACTTTCGATCTTGATGCTCAGTCGACAGCGGTTGGCTCCAACACATTGGACAAGCATGCCCTTGCCAATTTTGTGAAGATTCAAGGCGACGCTGCCCTGCGTGAAGTGACAGGCCATTTTGCCTATGACAATATGGATGGGGCGGCCTCCGGAGAAATGACCCTGCGCGATTCAGGCCAGGAAATCAACGATCTTCTCGAGAAGAAGATAAATGAGCGTCTGGCCATGGCCGGACTGGAGGCTGTGGAAGCCCGTATCAATTATCTGGCCTATGCCCCGGAGATAGCCGCCGTAATGTTACGCCGTCAGCAGGCAGCTGCAATCATTACGGCCCGAGAGAAGATAGTGGAAGGGGCTGTATCGATGGTAGAGATGGCCCTTGCAAATCTTGATAAAAAGGAGATCGTGAAATTAAGCAACGACCAGAAGGCTTCCATGGTGGGTAACCTCCTGGCCGTGTTATGCGCCGATGAGCCTTTGACTCCTACCCTCAACGCCAACGTATAAGGGATCAGAGACTCGCCTCCTCCTCGTCTGCGTCCTTGCGCGTGCGAGTCATAAGATTGGTGACATAAACGGTGAAAATGGGGAACATCATCATGCCAAGGGCGGCGAGCAGCACCGAAAGGATGCGTCCAACTCCCGTCACTGCCGTGATATTGGAGCCGACAGTAGTGACATCCATAGCAGCCCACCATAATGCGTCGGAATAATCCTTCACCAAAGGATTTACCTTATATTCAAAGAGGAAGAAGGTGAGCGACGCGAAATATACAGTTGATAGCAAAGTAATAAGGTAGCTGAGGAATAACCCGGTTACCTTATTATTTGTGAACCATCCCACTACGAGGGCCATGGCATAGCCTCCGCGAATCAATGGCATATAACGGATAAGATACTCGGCTTGTTCCGAGAGATGCCAACCGAAATGTTGGATAATGGCCTGATATGGAATCGAGACTATCAGAAACACCAGATTCCGGTAGAAAAATTTCCATTTATCCCCGGCAAGGGCCAGCTCGATAAAGAAGATTATGATGAAAACGACACAAATCCAGAACTGCCAGAGCTGGAATTGGGGCTGAGTGAAAAATGATTTGCGATGGAATGTATCGATCGAAATAATCACAATCAGCATAATCGAGAGGGCGAGGATGGCAATGTGCATTAGGAATTGCAACCCCTTTATGCTGAAAATATCCTCAATAAGAGGAGTGTGCTTTCCGGAAGGAGAGGTTGGTTTATCGGAATCGCTTTTCGTAACCATAATATAGAATAGATTTTGATAAAAGACAAAGCAGGCGTGACAACAGAATGCCGCGCCTGCAGTGAAATGACGTTATTTATTCGATGGGCTGAGGGTGTAGTCCAAGGCCACCGGACCGGGCACCGCGCCTCCGGGAAGTTCCGTGGAATCATTTACCACGACAACCCTATACTCGAGGCCGGCCTGTGCAATTGACTTATCCACCTGAAGAATCTCAAAATTCATGTTCAGTAGATGGCCGCCTGCGGGTAATCCTTCCATGATTATATTCATTCCGTAAGGAGGAAGGATGCTTGATCCGATTAAACGGTAATCGAACACGTAGTTTACGGATGTAAGGCCGGCATTCTTATCGGTGTTGCTCTTGACGGCAACAGAATTTACTTTCAGAGTGTCGCCTGCCACTACGTATACATTACCATTATCGTACACCACATTATCCATGTTGACCGTGATGTCAACGTTAGGAAGATCATTCTTATCGGAGCAGCTGAAGAGCCCGAAGGGCATCACAGCCATAAGAAAATATAACAGTTTCTTCATATCTTTTTCTGAATTTTATCTGTTTTCTCTTTTTGGTTTTACAATGTTTATACTCTCTTTTACTATAATAACACTTGATGCCCCGAAAAGATTAATCCTATTAATAAAGCAAGACCCGTCAGGAATGACCGGCCTTGCAATATATCAAGAGTTAAAATTATGTCAGAGATTATTTTGTCTGTTCGAGAAGATATGGGTTGAATTCGCCCCATTTCTCGATTGGAGGCATGATGCCGAGAGAGATCACCTCGTCGCGGAGTGCGCACAGGTGCTTGTAGCTCTGTTCGAGCTCTGCACTCTCAGCCGGAGTGCCATCAACGGGACGGAACGTAACGCCATCCTTCGTGATGGTTGTCTCCATAGCCATCATGATGTTATGGAACTTGTCGTTGTTTACATATACGCCGGCCGGCCAGCGGAATGCCGGGCCACCCATAGCTGCTGCTATCATCTCGATTGAGAGATAGGCAGGACTCTGGAACGAGCTGCGGCCGCGGAGGTCGATGATGTTCTTGCCACCTTGAATCACGCGCACCTTGAGATCCTCCCAGTCCTTCTGCGGGATTACGCCCTCTTCGATAAGGTCGGTGAGAGGCTTGCCGTTTACGAGAGTGGTGGAAGCGAATACGGCCATCTGCTCGCCGTGACCGCCATATGTGCGTGCATTTACGATCTCGTCCGGAGAGATCTTGAGATATTTGGCGAGTTCGTTGCGCAGACGGGTGCTGTCGAGACCGGCGAGAGTAGTAACACAGCTGGGCTTAACGCCGGAGTAGAGAAGCGTAACGAGACCGGTAATGTCTGCCGGATTGAATATCACCACGATATGCTTTACATCGGGGCAATACTTCTTTACATTCTTACCGAAATCCTCGGCAATCTGAGAGTTGCCACGCAGAAGATCCTCACGGGTCATGCCGGCCTTGCGGGGAGCGCCACCTGAGCTAACGATGTATTTGGCACCTGTGAAAGCCTTTTCAATATCATCGGTGAAGGTGATGTTCACTCCTTCAAAACCGCACTGAAGAAGCTCCTCGGCAACACCCTCCAGCCCTTTTGCATAAGGATCGTAGAGGCAGATGTTGGGAGTAAGACGCATCATGATGGCCGTCTGGGCCATGTTGGAACCGATCATACCGGCTGCGCCGACGATCAGCAATTTTTCATCAGTCAAAAAATTCATCTCGTTGATATTTTTGGGTTTATTTATGTTTTCATGGCTGTGGCAGGCATCCTTGTACCTCCCAATGGCTTTTGCATTGCAAATTTAGAAAATATTTCTTTAATTAGCAAAAATCAATTATCTTTGTAAACGGTAATTGAAAGTTGAAAATTCGAAATCAATCAAACCTTCATCAGGACTATGGCCACGAAAGTGAAGACAGTATATTTTTGTTCCAATTGCGGCGCGGAATACGCAAAGTGGACGGGTCGCTGCGCGGCTTGCGGAGAATGGAACACGATGGTGGAGGAACGTGTGGCCGACACTTCTAAAAAAGGTAAACGAGGATTGGTGAGGAGCAATCAGCGGCCTCAGAAACTCTCAGAGATAGAAGTGACGCCCGAAACAAGAATTCCGATGCCGAGTTCGGAACTTAACCGTGTGCTCGGGGGTGGTCTTGTGGCCGGAAGTCTTATTTTGATAGGAGGAGAGCCTGGAATAGGAAAATCAACGCTGCTATTGCAAAATATCCTTTCCATTCGCGGAAGGAGAATCCTATATGTCTCGGGAGAGGAGAGCGCATCGCAATTGAAGCTGCGGGCCGACCGTCTTGGAAAAATTTCGGAAAATACATTCATCCTTTGCGAGACATCGCTCGAAGCCGTAATGACGCAGGTAGAGAATGTCAGGCCGGAGATACTGATAGTGGATTCAATCCAGACACTAACCTCTGAAAATATAGAATCAGCCGCCGGAAGCGTATCGCAGGTGAGGGAATGTGCGGCCACGTTGCTGCGATATGCCAAAGAATCGGGAGTTCCTGTAATTCTTGTGGGTCATATTAATAAGGAAGGGGCGATAGCAGGCCCGAAGGTTCTTGAGCATATAGTGGATACGGTGCTGCAGTTTGAAGGCGACCGTCAATATCTTTACCGCATCCTGCGAAGTATAAAGAATCGTTTCGGATCGACTAATGAGATAGGAATTTACGAGATGGTCGACAGAGGATTGCGGGAAGTAAAAAATCCCTCGGAGATGCTACTCTCGGAAAACCGGGAAGTCCAGATGAGCGGCATAGCCATCGGGGTCACGATGGAGGGAGTGCGGCCATTCCTTGTAGAAGTGCAGGCACTGGTCTCAACTGCTGCTTACGGTACGCCACAACGTTCCGTCACGGGCTTTGATCAACGTCGCCTGAATATGCTTCTGGCAGTCCTTGAAAAGCGTGCGAAGTTTCGACTTGGCCAAAAAGACGTGTTCCTTAATATCGCAGGAGGACTAAAGGTATCCGATCCCGCGCTTGATTTGGCAGTCGTGGCGGCCGTGATGTCGTCGAATTTTGACATGGCCTTACCTGAGCGCACGGCTTTTGCCGGCGAAGTTGGACTCTCCGGAGAGGTGAGGACAGTAACACGAATGGAGCAGCGCGTGTCGGAGGCTGCTAAATTAGGCTTCAGGACCATATATATTCCCAAAGGAAACCTCAAGGGAATTGCACGGACGGCCGCCGATGGTATCAAAATAGAGGAAATATCAACAATAGGAGAAATGTTTCATCATCTCTTCAGGAATTGACAATCGGAAAATAAATAATAATGAAAATAGCAATCGCAGGCACGGGATATGTGGGTCTTTCGATAGCCACGCTCCTATCCACCCATAATGAAGTAGTGGCGGTAGATGTCTTGCCGGAGAAAGTTGAGCAAATCAATAAAAGGGTATCGCCCGTGCAGGACGAATATATCGAGAGATATTTTGCTGAGAAAGATTTGAATCTGCATGCCAGTCTTGATGGAACCGAGGCCTATCGTGGAAGTGATTTCGTGGTAATAGCTACACCCACGAATTATGATCCGTTGCGCAATTATTTCGACACTCATTCCATCGAAGAAGTGATCGATCTTGTCCTTTCAGTAAATCCGGAGGCCGTGATCGTGATTAAATCCACAATACCAGTGGGTTATTGTCGCTCTTTATATCTGAAATATGCAAAGGCGGGTGTCAAGCGTCTGAATCTGCTATTTTCACCGGAGTTCCTGAGGGAAAGCAAGGCATTGTACGATAATCTGTATCCGTCCCGGATTATTGTCGGCTATCCCAAGATAATCGATCGTCCGGAACTTGAGACCGAAAACGAAGCCATCAAGGCCATAGCCGACCTTGATTATCTGCAGGAGAAAGCCTCCGAATTTGCCGGCCTCTTACAGCAAGGAGCAATAAAGGAAAATATCCCTGTTCTTTACATGGGAATGAAAGAGGCGGAAGCTGTGAAGCTGTTTGCAAATACGTATCTGGCTTTAAGGGTGAGTTACTTTAATGAGTTAGATACCTATGCCGAAGTTAAGGGTCTTGATTCCGCCGCCATTATCGAAGGGATTGGGCTCGATCCCAGAATCGGGTTGCATTATAACAATCCGTCGTTTGGATACGGAGGCTATTGCCTGCCTAAGGATACGAAGCAGTTACTTGCCAATTATGCCCATGTGCCCCAGCAGATGATGACAGCCATTGTCGAGAGCAATCGGACCCGCAAAGACTTCATAGCCGATCAGGTGCTTAGAAAGGCCGGTTACTATGAGGGCAGCAGTCAATACGATCCTGCAATCGAGAAACAATGCAGAATAGGAGTATATAGGCTTACGATGAAGACCAACAGTGATAATTTCCGGCAATCGTCCATACAGGGCGTGATGAAGCGTATTAAAGCGAAAGGAGCGGAGGTGATTATCTATGAGCCTACGCTTGAAGCGGGCACTACTTTCTTCGGTAGCCGGATAGTGAACGACCTTGATGAATTCAAACGCCTTTCCGACGCTATAATCGCGAACAGATACGATAGTTGCCTCGACGATGTAGTAGATAAGGTATATACACGCGACATTTTCCGCCGGGATTGATATAATAATAAGAGAAACGATGCTGATTGATTATGATAAAGTGACAGTGGAACGCGCCGGAAGGGTGGTTCTGAAAAATGTGACCTTCAACATAAATGAGGGAGAGTTCTGTTATCTTACCGGGCGGGTAGGAAGCGGAAAAAGTTCATTGCTGAAGACCATGTACGGAGAAGTTCCTGTAGAAATAGGGGAGAAAGCAGAAGTTCTAGGCTTTAATGTCATGGCAATGAAAAAACGCCAGATTCCCATGCTCAGGAGGAAAGTAGGAATAGTTTTTCAGGATTTCCAGCTGCTTCAGGACCGGTCGGCAGAGGCAAATCTGCGTTTTGTGCTCGAAGCCACCGGTTGGAAGAACCGTACTGAAATATCCGACCGCATTGCCGAGGTAATGAAAGCCGTGGGGATGCACAATAAAGCCTACAAGATGCCACATGAGCTAAGCGGGGGGGAGCAGCAGCGTGTGGTGATAGCAAGGGCATTGCTCAATAAGCCGGCGCTGATACTGGCGGATGAACCTACGGGGAATCTTGATCCATATACAGGTTATCAGATAATGGAGCTGATGCACCGTCTTTCATCTGAAGGGACAGGGGTGGTGATGGCCACTCATAATCTCCAGATGGTAGAGGATTTCCCGGCGAGAGTGCTTCATTGCGGAGATAAAGCCCTCACGGGAAATGTATGAAGCTAAGGCGACCGCCGGTTAGCTCTCAACATAGTAAGAATTAAAGATTTTTTTGGCGAAATATTTTCAATATAGAAAATGTTTCGCTAATTTTGTGGCGTAACACCATGGAACACGTAGGGGGCTCTTTTCACGGAGTCGCCCGTTGCCTGCGATTCATGGCAAAAGGTTAGTAAAAACAAGTTTTTACACAATAACAATGGCAGAAAAGAAAGAAAATTTGTTCGACATGTTCCCGCCGGTATCCACCGAGGAGTGGAAGNNAACCGGCGGTCGCCTTAGCTTCATATGGAAGGCGAAGATCACTGCCGATCTCAAAGGCGCCGACTTTGACCGAAAATTGGTATGGCGCACCAACGAAGGGTTCAACGTACAGCCCTTTTATCGCCGTGAAGATATCAAGGACCTTCCTACCATCGGAGGGCTGCCCGGTGAGTTCCCGTATGTTCGTGGTACCCGCGACAACAACGAGTGGCTCGTAGCGCAGACATTGGTAAAGGGCACCGCTCAGGAAATGGCCGACCATGCCCGCCACATCATCGACCGCGGCGTTGAAGCTATCCGCATCAAAATGCCCCGCACGATGGAGATTGCCGACCTTGCCGTTATCCTCAAGGATGTTGATCTCAAGAAAATCGAGGTTAATGTGAAATGCTGCGCCGGACGTGCTGCAGAAGTGGCCACCGAATTGGTGAAGATTGTAAAAGAGGCAGGTGCCGAGAAGGAATTCCGTGGCTCTATCGATTACAACCCGTTCCGCCGTCTTCTTAAGCATGGGCTTCCTTTCAAGAAAGACGCCGTGGCCGAAGGTATGAAAGTCTATGAGGCCGTCAAGGAGATTGAGGGAATCCGCTGCTTCCCCGTTAATAGCTATATGTTCAACAATGCCGGAGCCTATATCACACAGGAACTCGGTTATGCACTCGCGTGGGGTGCTGAATGGCTTACTCTTATGACAGAGGCCGGCCTCACTGTTGATGAAGTTGCCAAGAGAATCCGTTTCAACATGGGCATATCTTCCAATTATTTCATGGAGATAGCCAAATTCCGTGCCGCCCGTATGCTCTGGGCTGAGATCGTGAAGGCTTATAAGCCGGCAGATGAGAACAGCTGCAAAATGTGGGCTCATGCTGTTACCAGCAAATTCAATCAGACGTTGTATGATTCGCATGTCAATCTTCTGCGCTCGATGACCGAGACTATGTCGGCCGCCCTCGCAGGAGTGAACTCCATAGAAACCCTACCTTTCGACCGCTGCTATCAGCGTCCTGATGAGTTCTCGGAGCGAATCGCACGCAACCAGCAGATAATGCTCCGCGATGAGAGCCATCTCAACAAGGTTGTTGACCCGGCCGGAGGATCATATTATATCGAGACTCTTACAGTATCCATCGCCGAGCAGTCATGGAAGCTCTTTAATGAGGTCGAGGACAATGGCGGTTTCTATGAGCTGCTGAAGAAAGGTGAGATCCAGGCTAAAGTGAATGAAAGCGGCGTCAAGCGCCATGTAGATGTGGCCCGTCGCAAGGAAATATTGCTTGGAACGAACCAGTATCCCAACTTCAATGAGACAGCCCTTCAGAAGGTGGAAGGCGAAAAGAAATGTTGCTGCTGCTGCGGAAGCGAAGCTCCCGAGGATGGCGCCGTAACAAGCCTTGTCATGGATCGTGCTGCAAGCCAATTTGAGGCACTCCGTCTCGACACTGAGCGCTCGGCACATCGTCCGAAAGTGTTTATGCTCACAATCGGCAATCTTGCCATGCGTCTTGCTCGCGCACAGTTCTCCGCCAACTTCTTCGGATGTGCCGGATATGAGATAATCGACAATATTGGCTTCCAGACTGTAAAGGAGGGTATCGATGCAGCTATGGAGAAGGGTGCCGATGTGGTTGTGCTCTGCTCAAGTGATGATGAATATGCCACATATGCTCCCGAAGCCTACAAGGAACTTGCCGGCCGAGCTATGTTTGTGGTAGCCGGAGCTCCCGCCTGCATGGAAGATCTTAAGAAAGAGGGTATCGAGAACTTTATCCATGTTAAAGTGAATGTGCTCGACACGCTTGTTGATTTTAATGCCAAACTCCTCAAATAAACAGCAGCCATGAGACCGAATTTCAAAGAAATAGATATCAAAAATATTGTGGCTCCAAAGGGCCACACCCCGGCTGCCGGTGAGGAATGGCTCACCGCCGAGTTGATTCCCGTAAAGCCGGTATATACAGAGGCCGATCTCGAAGGTCTTGAGCATCTCGACTATGTTTCGGGTATACCTCCGTTCCTCCGCGGGCCGTACAGCGCGATGTATCCGATGCGTCCGTGGACAATCCGTCAATACGCGGGTTTCTCCACAGCCGCAGAATCAAACGCTTTCTATCGCCGCAATCTTGCTTCAGGACAGAAAGGTCTTTCTGTAGCCTTCGACCTTCCGACTCACCGCGGATATGACGCCGATCACGAGCGTGTGGTAGGCGATGTCGGAAAGGCAGGAGTATCCATATGCTCACTTGAGGATATGAAGGTGCTGTTTGATGGAATTCCATTGAATAAGATGTCGGTTTCGATGACCATGAACGGTGCAGTCCTTCCTGTGCTGGCGTTCTATATCAATGCCGGTCTGGAGCAGGGTGCAAAGCTCGATGAAATGGCAGGAACAATCCAGAACGACATCCTCAAGGAGTTCATGGTGCGCAACACCTATATTTATCCGCCGGCATTCTCGATGAAGATCATCGCCGACATCTTTGAGTACACTTCAAAGAATATGCCCAAGTTCAACTCCATTTCTATTTCCGGCTATCATATGCAGGAAGCCGGCGCCACCGCCGACATCGAGCTTGCATACACATTGGCCGACGGTCTGGAGTATCTCCGCGCCGGAGTGAACGCAGGAATGGATATCGATACCTTCGCCCCGCGTCTGTCGTTCTTCTGGGGTATATCCATGAATTATTTCATGGAGATTGCAAAGATGCGAGCTGCGCGTATGCTCTGGGCCCGCATTGTAAAGCAGTTCAATCCGAAGAACCCGAAGAGCCTTGCTCTCCGTACACACTGCCAGACATCCGGATGGAGTCTTACCGAGCAGGATCCTTTCAACAATGTAGGACGTACCTGCGTGGAAGCCATGGGAGCAGTACTCGGCCATACCCAGAGTCTGCATACCAACGCCCTCGACGAGGCTATCGCACTTCCGACCGACTTCTCCGCACGTATCGCACGTAATACCCAGATTTATATCCAGGAAGAAACGAATGTCTGCAAGCAGGTCGACCCCTGGGGCGGCAGCTATTATGTAGAGGCTCTGACCAATGAGATCGCACATCGGGCATGGGAACACATCCAGGAGATTGAAAAGCTCGGCGGCATGGCCAAGGCTATTGAAACCGGACTTCCCAAACTGAAAATCGAGGAAGCTGCAGCACGTACGCAGGCTCATATCGACAATGGCTCACAGACCATCGTGGGCATCAATAAATATCGTCTCGACCACGAGGATCCCATCGACATCCTTGAGGTAGACAATACAGAAGTCCGCAAAGAGCAATGTGCTCGTCTTGAGGAACTCCGCAAGAATCGAGACGAGGCAGCCGTACAGAAGGCACTTGCCGACATCACGGAGGCAGTGAAAGATCCGTCAAAGGGCAATCTGCTCGATCTTGCCGTCAAGGCAGCCGGTCTCCGTGCATCTTTGGGTGAGATTTCGGATGCCTGCGAAGCAGTGGTAGGACGTTACAAAGCCGTAATCAAAACAATATCAGGAGTGTATTCCAACGAAGAGAAGGGCGATCCGGAGTTTGAGGAGGCCCGCAGAATGGTAGCTGATTTCGCCGCTCGTGAAGGCCGTCAGCCGCGTATCATGATAGCGAAGATGGGTCAGGACGGCCACGACCGTGGAGCGAAAGTGGTTGCCACAGGTTATGCCGACTGCGGATTCGACGTAGATATGGGTCCGTTGTTCCAGACTCCGGCCGAAGCAGCTCGCCAGGCTGTTGAGAATGACGTTCATATCCTCGGTGTCTCATCCCTTGCAGCGGGTCATAAGACCTTGATTCCGCAAGTGATAGAGGAACTGAAGAAATTAGGTCGTCCCGACATCCTCGTGACCGCCGGCGGTGTGATTCCCGCACAGGATTACGATTTCCTCTATAAGGCAGGCGTTGCAGCCATTTTCGGCCCCGGTACACGCATCCCCAAGAGCGCAATGGAGATGATCCGAATCCTCAACGAGCAGGAAAAATAAGGTTTTTGAAACTATATGCGGCGAATTGGTGTTAAGGTGATATAGACATATTGCTTTACAGAACACCGCTATGAACAAAAACTCTTCAAGACGAAACAAAGGTCGGTGGCTTTTGCCACCGGCCTTGATGACTTTAATCGGGCTTGCATTATCAGGCTCACTTCAGGCCCGGTCGCTTACGAGCGTGGCTCTTGATTCGGCCATGCGCGATACAAAGACTATATTTTTCGGTAAAGGGGATGATCCGCAAAATGATTCCACCCTGGTTTTGATCCGGCGATTTTATGAGGATCAATTCAGGCATTTTCAAGATCCTCTCGCTCCATATTTCCTATTTATGAGCCGTGATGCCGACCTTGCTATGGGAGTTGGGGGATGCGTCAGGATGAGGGCTTATTACGACTGGGGCGGCGCCATAGAGTCTCCGGCATTTGCTCCTTATCTGATACCGATACCAAAAAATCCGGCGCAGATGAATAATTTAGGTACTACCCCGGCAGGTACGGCATTATTTTTCCGCGTAATAGGGCGCAATAAGAAGCTGGGAAATTATCAATTGTATATCGAGGCCAACTTTAACGGCTATCAGGCCCGCGATTTTCACCTGAAGAAGGCTTACGGCCAGATTAACGACTGGACGATCGGATACACTAATTCGACATTCAGCGACCCCGGAGCCTTACCTCCGGCCGTCGATGCCGCAGGCCCGAATGCCAAAATGAGTGCCACAGCGGTTCTGGTGCGGTGGCTCCATACGTTCAAGCATGGCTGGAGTCTGGCCACATCAGTGGAAAGCCCGACAAAGAATGTCGGACATGACAGTGATTTCACGCAGAACGTGACAAGCTACATACCGGATGTCGCTGCATTCGGCCAATATGCATGGGCTGAAGACGGATATGTGCGTCTTGCCGGGATATTGCGATTCCTCCCATACCGAAGTATAAAAGAGAATAAGACATTCAACGTGCCCGGATGGGGATTGCAATTATCGGGCCGATGGTCGCCGGATCCTCATTGGACAATATACGGTATGATAAATGGAGGAAAGGGATATGGAAGCCTCGGCGGCGACCTACTCATGGGGAATTACGACCTTCAGCCGAAACCGGATGCACCCTGGCGGATGTATGCTCCTGGTTCCATAGGGGGATACGGCGCGCTCCAATATAATATCAGGCATAATCTCTTTCTTTCCGCCACTTATGGAGCAATGAGGTATCTCCCGAAAGACAGAGGCTATGCAGATGAGTATAAATCGGGAATGTATATGGCCGCCAATATATTCTGGTATCTCACGCCGCGAATATCATGCGCCGCTGAATTCAATCTGGGGCGTAGGGAGAATATGAGCGGCGCCACGGGTTGGGCCCGGCGGGTGGAAATGATGGCGCAGTTCTCATTCTAACAAAAACAATAAGCCGACGGAGGAAATGCATGGAGAAAGATTTTATATCCTTGCATACAATTGCTGCCGTCCCGGCTCGTTAAAAAATTAATGAGCGATCAAACACCCTTATATGTAATAGAAGATCCGGAAGAAGACAATCCGCAGGAGCCTGAATCCGGGGGAATGAACCCCTGGATGCTATTGCTTAAGATAATGTTTTCACCCGTCGATGGCTGGGCCGAGCTGAAAGAATCGGGTCTCAGTCAGGAACGATACGCCTCATTTGTGTACTATCCTCTTCTCGGACTGATGGCGGCGTCGAATTTCATACCGATGATTTATGAGCACGATGCAACATTAACCGTGCAATTCATAGGGGCGGTAGTAGCCTTCGTAAGTTTCTTCTTCAGTAATCTTATCACAGTGCCGCTGGGTAGCATCCTTGTCGGAAAGCAGGGTTCGGAGGAACTGAAAAAGCCATTCGGCGTGGTCGCCGTGATGGTGCTTTATAGTTCGATGGCAATTTTCCAGACCCTTTATCAGCTTTTGCCTCCTCTGGAACCTATAATTGTATTCCTTCCTTTGTGGACAGCCTATCTTGTGTCGCGTCTGGTTCCGGAATTAAATGTTCCGGTCGAGAAGAGAGTGAGCTCGATGTTATTGTTAGGAGCATTCGTGATAGGGATGCCAATTCTATGGGATTGGCTGCTTAACCTTCTCTTGTCACGTTGAGGGTACATCGATTAAGTATTGTGTGATATGAAAGCAAAAGATATTAACATTAGAAATAAAAAGGCCCGTTTCGATTATGAAATAGGCGACACATATATTGCCGGCATTGTCCTTACCGGCACGGAAATTAAATCTATCCGCGAAGGGAGGGCTTCTCTTGTGGATACATATTGCCTTATTGAGAACGGAGAAGTATGGGTGAAGGGGATGAATATATCCGAATATTTTTACGGCTCCTACAATAATCATGTGGCAAAACGCGACAGGAAACTATTGCTCACAAAAAAAGAAATAGCCAAACTGCGAAAAAATTCAGAGGATCCGGGATTTACTATCATACCACTTAAAGTATTCATCAATGATCGCGGGCTTGCAAAGATGCAGATAGGGGTTGGTCGCGGTAAGAAGCAATACGACAAGCGACAGAGCATACGAGAGCGTGAGGATAAGCGTAATCTCGATAGAATGTTCAAGAAATGATTCCATCTATATGGCATCGAACGGACGGGTGATAGAATTATTGGCCCCAGCAGCCGATAAGTATGTGGCGCGTGCAGCGATATTGCATGGAGCTGATGCTGTATATATCGGGGCAAGCAGTCATGGAGCGAGAAAGCGCGCTTCAAATTCAATCGAGGATATTAAGGAGGTTGTAGACTTCGCACATTTCTTCCGTGCCCGCGTATATGTCACGGTAAATACTCTTGTCTATGATTCGGAAATAGGGGAGGTCGAAACCTTGATAACAGAACTTTACCGGATAGGAGTGGATGCAATAATAGTGCAGGACATGGCAATATTGGAGATGAAATTGCCTCCGATTGCGCTTCATGCCAGCACGCAATGCGACATCCGCACGCCTGAGAAGGCTAAATTTCTGGAAGATGCAGGGTTTTCCCAGCTCGTTCTTGCAAGAGAATTATCGCTACAGGAGATAAAAAAAATATGTGAAACGGTCAGCGTCCCGGTGGAGTGCTTTATCCATGGGGCATTATGCGTAAGCTATTCGGGGCGTTGTGCGGCCAGCGAGCGGGCTACGGGCAGGAGTGCCAACCGTGGTGAATGCTCGCAGATGTGCCGGATGCCTTATACCCTGCGGAATGCCAATGGCGAAATACTGGTCAAAGATAAATATCTTCTTTCTCTTCGTGATTTCAATGCCACCGATAAGATAGAAAGACTTATAGAAGCCGGAGTATCGTCATTTAAGATAGAAGGACGGCTAAAAGATGCAGCTTACGTAAAGAATATAACGGCACATTACCGCCGGCTCATCGATGCCATAATCGCTTCCCATCCTGATAAATATCGGCGGCCGTCAGTGGGGCAGGTGAATTTAAAATTTAGCCCCGTGCTACAGAAAAGTTTTAACCGTGGATTTACCATGTATTTTCTCGACGGTCGGCATTCCGGGCTACCCATATGATTCGTGTAGATGTNNGGCTTCTATAAGTCTTTCTATCTTCCATTCATACACCGAAATCGCAGGGAGAAGTGATTCACGATATATCCCGCCTTCATAATGGTGATGGCATCAGCTTTTTCAATGAGCGTGGAGAATATGAGGGAGTAAGCATAAATGGAATCCGGGGAGGAAGATTATTAGGATCGCGCAGATTCACAATCCCCAAAGGGCGGGAAATTCATCGGACCCACGATATAGAATGGAATAAGTTAATGGCCTCTGAAACATCTACACGAATCATATGGGTAGATATGGTGATAGATGAGCGGGGGCTTTCCTTGCACGATGAACGAGGACTGTACGTGCGAGTAGCTCTTGATGTGGTAAAGGATAAAGCGGAAAAAGCATTTGATCCCGAGAAGATATTGAGTAAACTGGGGGGCACATCTTATGCCTTGCGTAAATTGGAGAATAAATTGGATGCCGACACCTTCATTCCTGCTTCTGAATTAACCCGGACAAGGCGGAAGGCTATAGAATTGCTGGACTTCGCTGCTAAAACCAACTATACATTCGATTATCGTAAACCGGAAGACTTAACCGTTCTCTATCCTGCTGACAGCCTTGACGCAAGGGATAATGTGGCAAATAAGTTAGCGCGCGAATTTTATTTACGGCATGGAGTAAAAAGGATGGATAGGGCTGTGGAATGTGGTGGCCATCCTGTGGATAATGAAGTTATGACAACGAGGTATTGTATTCTCAGGGAACTGGGAATGTGCAAACGGTCGCGCAGAAAGGAAGATGCCGCGAGATTCGCCGAACCGCTGACGATTACTACCGGTCCACATCGCTATCAGTTGCAATTCGATTGCGCCAATTGCGAGATGAGAGTGATTGAGGAGAAGTAACGAGAGAAGTATTCTTTTTTAGTCCTTGACAATCAGTTCAAGATTAGAGGCTGCTATCGCATATTCCAATTGCAGATCGAGGAATGAACTGCGTGCGTCGATAAATTCATTAAGGTCGGAAAGATAAGTGATAAGATCGATTTGTCCTGCCTTCAAAGATTTGTCGAGGAGCGAAGCATATTGATCAGTCAGAAGGAACTTCCCTTTCTCCATCAAGGCAAAAGCTCTTGAAGCCGTGGTATAGTCGGCTTCAATTTGTGCCTTGCGAGCGCTGACAGCCGCAGATTCTTCAAAATCTATGGCCATTAATTCATCCTGAATCCTCTTTTTCTTATACGAATTTTTCCATGAGGGAAGATTAATGCCGAAGGAAAAGCCATTAAAATGAGTCTTTTCTTCATATTCATGGATATAACCGATGGCGAAGCCGGGTAGCGAAGCGCGGTCCACGGCTTTCATGTCGGCTCTTGCGGCATTCCTTAAAGCAGCCGCCACTTTTACGGCAGGATCTGAAGAGATGACTTCGGAAAGGTACGCTTCCTTGGGCCTCAACGACGGTATCGGTATTTCTGTCATCGGAATCTGTAGTGATTCTCCACCATTTAATGACCATATGGCTGCCTCATATCCCTTTATTTCATTTTCCGTATCCGAAATCATTCTTGCAATATTAAAGGCAAGAATTTCGAGCTTCTTAACATCAAGAATAGTGGCCTCTCCATGGTCAAGGGCTTTTTCATATGCCTGTGTAAGCCGGCCGAGGTTGTCATTAACGATTTCCAAAGTGGCTTTCCGTGCGTTGCGCATGAGATAATTAAGGATTGTTTCGCGCACTTTTATCTCCAGAGACCGACGTTCCTGTCGATAAAGCATCTCGAAAGCATCGGCGCGCAGGCTTGAGGCTTTGCTTCGGGCTGAATAAGCGCCGGGCCATTCAAATCCCTGACTTACTGATATGTCCCATTTCTTTTCTTCAGGACTTGCGACAAATGAGAACTGTGCCTCCGGGCCGGGGAGAACATTGTCGGCCCTTAACCCGGCAATCTCTGAATTCTGACGGGCTTTCATGGCCTTAAGTTCAATATTATTGTCGAGTATCGTCTCTACGATTCCATCCAATCTATCTGCCACCGAGGTAAGCGCAATGAAGAAAAACATTATGGCCAGCAGCTTATATCTCATCTTTCTTTCTGTTTATTATATAATATAACGCCGGAACAACGTACATATTGAGTGCCGTTGAACTTACCAATCCACCGAGAATCACGAGTGCCATAGGAGCCTGAATCTCATTTCCGGGACTGTCATAATTCCATGCGAGTGGAATGAGGGCGAGTGCGGAAGTAAGTGCTGTCATAACGATAGGCAGCAATCGGTCGGAAGATCCGATGATAATACGCCTGTCCAAGGGCGTGCCCTCCGCGCGAAGCCTATTGTACCGACTGATTAGAAGCATACCGTTACGGGTGCTTATTCCCATCAGCGAAATGAAGCCGATTATGGCCGGGATGTTGAGTTCGCTACCGGTTATTACAAGGATAAGGATTCCTCCGATCAAAGCCAGAGGCATATTCACGAGAATTACGGCTGCTTGCATCGTATTTTTAAACTCTCCATAGAGAAGCATAAAAATCACAATCAGGGCAAACAGGGATGCCAACAATAATGTCCGCGATGCATTTTCCTGATTCTCAAACTGACCTCCGTATGAGATGTAATAATTTTCCGGTAGGCTTACTTCCTTGTTAATCTTTTTCCGGATGTCGTCCACCACGCTTCGCAGATCGCGCCCCTCGACATTGGCTGATACAATGATACGTCGCGCCACATTCTCACGATTCACCGTATTAGGCCCTGTGGTGGAAACAATGTCGGCAAGCGTGGCGAGATTGACAGTGCCTCCGGGAGCCTCGAAGGCGATATCGCGAATATCCTCGAGCGACGAGCGTGCTTCAGGAGTCAAAATCACGGCCACGTCATAGGCAAACCCGTTATCGTAAATCTGTGATACCACGCGCCCCGACATTGCGGTCTCTATGAACGACCGGAAATCACCGGGGGTGATACCATAGGCCGTAAGCATCTCGCGCTTAGGTTTGATCAGAAGTTGCGGACGCTCAATCTGTTGCTCCATGGCTGCATCGACCACGCCATCTATTTCTGATATTATTCCCTTCACCTGATGTCCTAAAGCGGAGAGTTTATTAAGATCATGACCAAATATCTTAATGGCAATCTGCGACTGCGTGCCGGAGAGCATCGCATCGATACGGTGGGAGATAGGTTGACCAATCTCAATCACGGCGCCCGGAATTTGTGAAAGCCGTTTGCGGAGATCCGCACTCACTTCCCTGCGTCCGCGTTTGTCGAGTTTATATGGAGCCTCAATTTCAGACACATTCACTCCGAAAGAGTGTTCATCAAGTTCGGCACGTCCGGTCTTTCGGGCCACAGTTATCACTTCCGGAGTCTCCATAATTATCCTCTCGGCCTCTCTCCCGACTTTGTCGCTTTCCTCAAGCGAGATTCCCGGGAGAGTTGATACATTTATGGTGAACGAGCCTTCATTGAATCCGGGAAGGAAGCCACGCCCGAGGGTAAAGAACAAGGCTATGGCTAAAGCAAAGAGTACAGCAGTGGAGATAAACACTACCTTTTTATGCAGAATGGCGTTTTTCAGACTACGTTCATAGATTTTACGGAGCCACGCAGTAAGGGGAGGCTCCTTATCAAGAGTGCGTGTTTGCCTCGCGTTTCCTAACAGGAAGGAGCATAATACCGGAGTCACAGTCAATGCAACTATTGTGGATGCCCCCAACGCAACGATGAAAGCGATTCCGAGGGGCTTCAGCATTCTTCCTTCCATCCCTGAGAGGAAGAAAAGGGGAAGAAATGCGGCCACAATAATGAGTGTGGAATTGAATATGGGCATGCGCACCTCAGCTGAGGCACGGTAGACGGTGTCGATCACGGATTGTCGCTCCTCCGGAGGCAACAGTCGGTTTTGCCTCAATCGCTTATGCACATTCTCTACATCGACTATGGCATCATCTACAAGGCATCCTATCGCAATGGCTATTCCACCGAGGCTCATCGTATTAATGGTAAATCCGAGGGCATTGAGTATCAAGACGGTGATGATGATGCTTAATGGCAATGCAATGATAGATATAAGTGTGGTGCGAAAATTCATCAGGAACACGAACAGCACAATAATCACGAAAAAGGCTCCCTCGATCAATGATTCCTGAAGATTCGATATGGATGCGGAAATAAAATCAGATTGACGGAAAATATCAGTTGCGACCTTCACATCTTTAGGGAATGTCTTGGACAGTACATCCAATTCGGCATCAATTCTCTTTGTGAGTGGAATTGTTCCGACAGCAGGCTGCTTAGTGACGGTTATTATTACAGCAGGCAGACCTTTTACGGAGGCAACGCCGGTACGGGGCGTGCGTGGCCCTACGTCGATGGATGCGACATCGGCCAATGTCACTATGCCTTGTGAATCGGCCATGATTACGGTGTTCTCAAGGTCTTCAATATTTGTAGTATTCAGTTCAGCCTTTACAATGTATTCATTACCGTAATCATACACCACGCCACCTCCTGCATTCCGGGTCATATCCTCCGTGGCATTCACAACCTCCTGTAAAGATACACCACGCACGCGAAGGAGATCCGGATTGACCATTATGCGGAATTCGGGAGCATCCCCTCCAATAACTGACACTTGAGACACTCCTCCGAGGGCAAGCAGACGGGGCCGGATAGTGTTTTCTGCAATCTTGCGTAGCTCGAGTTGCGATGTATTGTCGGCCGTAAGACCAATAATCATCATTTCTCCAAGAATAGAGGATTGTGGACCCATCACGGGCTTGGCCACTCCTTGCGGCAGATTCTCTGCGGCACTTTCGAGACGCTCGTTTACGATCTGGCGCGCGAGATATACGTCGGTATCCCAATCAAACTCAACCCATACCACAGAAAACCCCGTTGTGGATGAGGAACGAACCCTGCGCACTCCGGTGGAGCCGTTCACAGCCGTCTCGATAGGATACGTGACCGTCTTTTCAACCTCTTCGGGAGCCATCCCGGGAGCCTCAGTCATGACTACTACTGTAGGAGCGTTGAGATCCGGAAATATATCCACTTCCATCCTCAGCAGCGTGATTGTTCCCAGTACGAGCATGATGGCCGTGATTATCAATACGGCAATTCGGTTGTTGAGCGAAATTCTGATGATTTTATTAAGCATGGCCCGGCTATCAGTGGTTATGTGAATGACCCTCCGGAGCAACATTGGATGTTTCGGCGAGCCTTACAGTTGTTACACCATTTACTGCTATCACGGCTCCTTTGTCGATGCCGGAAATGATTGTTGCATATTCTCCGTTGCGATTCCCGATAGCGACCGGGCGTTTCATAAAATGACCGTGATGGACCTCTTCATAGACGTACAATTCACCCTGCTGCTCACTGAGGGCTGAAACAGGCACGGCTAAAGCCGGGTTAGATACGCCGGAAGTAAGATAAGCGGTGAATGCCATTCCAGGCAGCAATCTCCCGTCATTCCTGATAGAATAATAGATAGGGATGAAAGAAGAATTAGCATCCGCCGTAACCGCGGCATCCTGGGAAATACGGCGACCCCCTAAAGATGTTAATGATATGCCTTTTGATTCACCGGGAAGGAAAATAATCGCCTCCGAGGCTTTGCCTATGGATGAATAATATCTATGAGGGACATCGAAACGAAGATTCAGGGATTGTGATGATGAAATTGAGGCAATCGGAGCGCCGGCTTCCACGTGTTCTCCTTGCTTCACCTCCAAAGAAGTGATTACTCCTGCGATTGGAGCTACGGCCCTTCCTCCTGAAGCAGACGGTATATACTCGGCCTTGGCTTGTTCGTAGGCGGAAAGGGCTGTATTATAATCAGCTGCAGTTACTAATTTGTCATCGTATAGAGGCTTTAGCCTGTCGAGTTCTCGCTTGGCGGCATCGAGTCGGGCTTTCGCGGCTTTATTTGGATCGCCGCCAGTCACGGCAGCTCCGTCGATAGTGGCAATCAGGGTCCCTCTGCCGACTTGAGAACCTTGGTTTATTCCGGCGGTAAGTCGAACAACTCCTGCGCGGGGAGCCACAACCATTCCCATATCTGAGGATGAAGGGATCGCTTTCCCGGTGACACGCACAGCAGGTGAGTAATCCACAATGCGTACGGTATCGCAACGTATGCCGAAACGTTCCTCCACTTCGTGACTAATGCTTATCTCATCTCCATGGTCATCGTCGTGTGGGTTTTTTGCTTTGGCTTCAGAATGATGGCCGTGTGCGTCATGGTCGTGATCCTCATGGCCCTCATGGCCGGAACTGCAGGATGCAGCCATGTATAATATGGCAACCGGTAGGATAATGTTTAAGGTCCTCATGTGTTGAATTGGAATTGCTTATTTTGGGTTAGGGACGTCGTAAATTCCCCGTTACAAAATTAGCAAAAAAACACTGCACACCTTATGCAAGAAATCCTTTGAGATATGTTGCGGAGGCCTCAGGATCCACCAATATCTCCATCACTGCCCTCGGAGTGGAAAAAAATATGGGGAGCGTTTCTATCATCTCAGTTTCACAAGAGGCTTGGAAATAATAACATGAGTAGGCTTTCGACAATTGCTTCAATGGGGTTTCGCACGGAGCGCAGAAGTATTCTTCCCGGTTGTGAAGGTTGCGTGTGCTTTTAATAAACCTGAATATGCCTCCTCCTTTATTATTGATTACGATAATCCGGAAACTGTCGGGGAAATATGGATTTCCAAAGATATGCGGATAATAATTGAACGACATATCTCCAGATACGAGCAAAGTGAGTCCTGAATAATTCAAGGCGCAACCCAAAGCAGTAGCCGATGTTCCTTCAATACCAGAAACACCTCGATTAGAGTAACATCCGTGGGGGAGATGATCCATAAGTAAGGAAGCGTAACGGATGGGCGTACCGTTTGAGAAGAAAGCATTGCAGTCGCCGGGCATATGCTCGAACAATATCCTGAAAGCCGTAAGTTCCGACCATGGAGTGATCCGGAGAATGCCCGTATTAATACTCTTTGAAATCGTTCTGTATTTATCCCAAGCCTTATCATATTCAGGATTCTCGGGCATTTTGCCATGGCGTTGCAGCCAACGGGATAGGCTTGCTACGCCACGGAAGAAATTGAGGGGAGAAAGGTTGAAATGAGTCGTTAGGCTTTGGAAGCAGTCAGTTCCCGGATCAGCATCCGCAAGGGTCCAATGTTCATCGGGCTGGTTAGTGCGGATGAAATCTTTCAGCATCCGGGAAACGAGAGCACCTCCCATTGAGATAACCACATCGGGGCGCAATTCATCACATATGGCCGCGTTAAAATTATGCAGCACTGCATCGACCATATAATACTTCTCCGGCAGATGCAGATTGGAGATCGGTTCTGCCATTGCCGTTACATTAGGGAGCTTTAAAAACTCATTCAGAGCCTTCGACAATCGATGATCGGGCGACATAAAGCCGGCTGTGACAAGCACACGTTTGTCCGCGAGGAATAAAGCTATTTCCTTCAGTTTCTCGGGCGGAAGATTTGATGGATTGTCTATCACGCGTATTGTGCGCGGAGGCATAGGATCATAATTGAGTTGGGTCTCGCCGAGAGGATTGTCAATGGGCAGATTAATATGTACGGGGCCTTGAGGTGCTTGTGTGGCTGTGATCCAGGCTTCGTTGACCATTCTGTTTACGAACCAGTCACGTTCCGTCGAGAAAAGTTTGCCGGAAGTGGCAATCCGGGCTCCTTCGTCCAGGGTAATGTTGAAAGATCGTTTCACTATCTTATCCAAAGCTCCGCTCTGACGCAATGTCTGGGAATCATCTTGGTCAATCCATCGGCCGGGCCGGTCGGCAGATACCACGATAAGCGGGATTCGGCGATAATAAGCCTCTGCCACTGCCGGCGCATAATTGTAGAGCGCAGTTCCGGAAGTGCATACCAGCATCACCGGCTTCCGCGAAATCATAGCCATCCCAAGGGCCATAAATCCGGCAGTGCGCTCATCGGTGATGATATAATTATTTAAATCTTCTCTTGCGTCGGCTGCAACAAGGAGCGGAGCATTCCGGCTTCCGGGCGACAACACAACCTGCCGGAGCCCTTGCGCCATCAGCACATCGAACAATATGCGGCAATCTTTATTGGAAGTGTCGGGCATCGGAATTTAATTTTTGAAAAACGCCGGGTGATAGCCAAGCAGAAAATCGGTGGCAGGCATGGGGCGTTTCCCCGCTGGCTGTAGAGTAAGGATCTCAATCCAATAATCGCCCGTGGCCACACACAGATGTCGATTCTCATAATTGATTGTTCCCGGTGCTGTGGAGTCGCAATCCATATCGATAATCTTGGTGGCAAGAATCTTCGCTTCTATCGGGCGTCCCGACCTTTCCACAATCGTCGCACACGCTGCCGGATAAGGAGAGAGTCCGCGTACTTGATTATGTATTTCGGCTGCCGGCCGGTTCCAGTCAATAATACAATCTTCGCGGAATATTTTCGGAGCCGGAGTGAACTCTCCAGCGGGCTGCGATTTTGGGGTCACGGCATCTTTTTCAAGAGCTTTAACTGTTTCCGACACCATATCGGCACCGAGTATCATCAACCTGTCGTGTACAGATCCGGCATTCTCATCAGGAGCTATGGATATGCTGCGTGCGTCGATAATGTCGCCGGTGTCTATTTCATGGGTGAGGAAGAATGTGGTGACTCCTGTTTCGGTCTCTCCGTTCATTATGGCGCGGTTGATTGGCGCGGCCCCACGGTATTTCGGAAGCAATGATCCATGTAGATTGAACGTGCCCTTCGGAGGCATAGCCCAGACAATCTCCGGCAGCATCCTGAAGGCAATGACGACGAATAGATCAGCATTAATGGCTTTTAACTCATCTATGAAATCAGGATTACGCAATTTTTCTGGCTGAAGCACGCGCAACCCCTTTTCGAGAGCATATTTCTTGACATCGCTTTGTATCAACTTGTGTCCGCGACCGGCGATTTTATCGGGCATTGTCACGACGGCAGCTATGTCATGGCCGTCCTCCACGAGTCGGTCAAGACTGGCAACCGCAAATTCAGGCGTTCCGAAAAAAACTATCTTCATTATGCTAAATACAAATCTATAATGCAAAAATAATAAAAAATCCACAAATAAAAAATCCCTGCTCCTTAATCACCCCGGCAATAAGATGGCAGGAATAATTGGAAGCACCCTATTGCCACGATAATATTTAAAAATTACTTGAAAATTAATTTATTTTGATTAACTTTGCACTGATTATTGTTCTTACACTTAGGCATCAGTATAAATTCCGCATCCGGGAGTCGACAGGGATCAAATATAGAATATGAATCAAAATTACAGAGGATCTATGAATAACTACTATTACTATTTAAAATCTGAACACCCATCTTCAGGAATGGCTCCATTTCGGTTAGGGTTCCTGAAATTAGTTTTGCTCCTTGCCATCCTGATTCTCGCTTTCCCGGCAATCGCCGTGGACTTCACATATACCTATGAGGGAAAGAAAATCAAATACACTGTGATTGATGAAGCAGCAAAGACTGTAAAGACAAAGGACGGAACTAATCTTCAATCCGGTAATATTGTTACAGGGGCATTAATACTTCCTGAACATCCCGTATACAATGATGAAGAATATACATTAGTAGAGATAGGGTACCACGGGTTTTATAATCGTCCATACCTATCTTCGATTACAATTCCCAATACGGTGACTTCAATAGGAGATGAAGCATTCAGTGGCTGCACCTGGCTGACTTCGGTTACAATCCCGGAATCGATGACTTCGATCGGTGATAAAGCATTCGACAATTGCCCCGAGCTTACCAAAGCTGAGTTTGCAAGCATAGAATCATTGTGTTCCATCAACTTTGCAAATTATTCTGCCAATCCTCTTTATTTTGCGAACCATCTTTATATAAACGGAACTGAAGTTACGGAATTAAATATTCCGGAGACTGTTACAGCTATTGGAAATAATGCATTCTCCGGTGGCCGCGGGCTTCATTCAGTTATTATCCCCAATTCTGTGACTTCAATTGGGGATAATGCATTCAACTATTGTACCGGGCTGACTTCCATTACGATCCCTGAATTGGTGACTGAAATAGGCATAGGTGCATTCGATTATTGTATAGGACTCACATCGGTTAAAATCCCGGAATCGGTGATTAAAATCGGCAGTTATGCATTCACAAGTTGCACGGGGCTGAATAAAGCTGAATTTGCAAGTATAGAATCATTATGCTCCATCAATTTTGAAAATGAAACAGCCAATCCCCTCTCTTTTGCGCATCATCTGTATATAAACGGAGTTGAAATTACGGAGTTAAATATTCCGGAAGCTGTTACGTCAATCGGAAATAACGCATTCTACAGTTGTGCAGGACTGACTTCCATTACAATCCCCACTTCTGTTACAACAATCGGCCATTCAGCATTCTCATGTTGCACGGGGCTGACTTCCATTACAATACCCAATTCGGTGACTTCAATTAGCGGTTCTGCATTCAGCTATTGTCGGGGCCTGACATCGGTATCAATTGGCAATGGAGTTACATCAATTGGCGGGTGCGCATTTTATGAATGCACTGGGCTGACTAAAGCAGAGTTTGCAAGTATAGAATCATTATGCTCCATCAATTTTGAAGAAGAAACAGCAAATCCCCTTTCTTCAGCTCATCATCTATATATTAACGGAGAGGAGGTTACGGAAGTTATAATCCCCGATTCGATTACTTCAATCGGCGCCAATGCTTTCTCAGGATTCACCGCGATGACATCGATTACCATTCCCAATTCGGTGACTTCCATCGGCGGATGGGCATTTTTCGGTTGCATTGGGCTGACTTCAATTTCAATCCCGGAGTCGGTGACTTCAATCGGGTATAATGCATTCTGGGGTTGTAGGGAGGTGACAAAAGCAGAGTTTGCAAGCATAGAATCGCTATGTTCCATCAACTATATAGGTTATTTTTCCAATCCTCTTGTCTTCGCGCATCATCTGTATATAAACGGGATTGAAGTTACGGATCTAAAGATACCCGATACGGTAAGTTCCATCGGTGACTGGGCATTCTATGGTTGCACAGGGCTAACTTCGGTTACGATCCCTGATTCGATGGATTCTATCGGGATTTGCGCGTTCAGGGATTGTACAGAGTTGACTTCTGTGACCTTCGGTAATTCTGTGAGATCGATAGGTGATTTAGCATTCTATAATTGCGATAAATTGACTTCCGTCACTATCCCAAATTCTGTGACTTCTATCGGCAATCAAGCATTTGCAGATTGCGATGCGTTGTCTGAGGTTACTTTTGGAGCATCAATTGAGAGCATTGGTAAAGAAGCATTCAGGTATTGCAAGCTCAGGGAGATTGTGCTTCCCCCGGCTCTAAAGACAATCGACTACGGAGCATTCGATATATACTCATTGAAATCAATTGCAATCGGGCCGAATGTAAAAGTAATCGGAGAGAGAGTTTTCGATAGTAGCACTAATATCGACAAAGTATACATCGCGGCTCTGACCCCTCCGTCCGTCAATTACAACTCATTTTGTTATATTGACACGTTGTATCTGGATAACGAAGATCTTTATGAGTCGTTTCGCCAAGTTTTCGGGTGGTATGTAGAAGATAATACTACGGTCTCTATGATTCGTGCGGAAGATTTAAGTGTCGACGGCCCGAAAACAATCAGCCTCAAGCCCGGGGAGTCTGTTCAGCTGAATGCGACCCTTTCTCCGGCTGACGCCACGCTGCCGTATGTATTCTGGCATTCCACAAATCCTGCTATCGCTGTGGTGGATAATAACGGGCTTGTTACCGGAACGGGTAAGCAAGGCAGTGAAGATGGCAACACTTGCGAGATCATGGCCGAGACTCTTTATGCCGACGGCCCGCAGGTAGTAGTGACAATCGGAGTCTCTCCTTCGGGAGTGGATGTGAATGTTGCTGATGAGGGATTAAAGGGCGTATATCCTGACGGCATTTACACGATTCAGGGCGTATGCGTGAAGCGCACGGCTACGCAGGACGATGTCGACGCCCTCGCCCCAGGCCTCTATGTCATCAACGGCAAGAAAGTAAGCATCCGTCGTTAACCCGGAAAAAGGTGGGGTCGCACGGCTCGTGCGAATGCCTCGCCGATAACATACAATGGGATAATAGCCAATCGAATGGATGGGGACGTATAAGCCTTGCGTCCCTTCTATTTTAGGTTCGGCCGTCCGGGCGATAGTCACTCCTCTCCCTTCGATTCGCTGTGCATTCCGATTATACTATATTTCCCTAATCAAGGCTTCCCGGGAATTGATGCAGCTAACAATATTTACGTGGAAAGCTATGTTTTAAAAGAGGAATTAATCTGATTAGCATGATTGAGCAGAAAGAAATAGAATTGCGGCCATATCCGCGCGGGATTCATCTGATTAGCGGAGAAGTAGCTCGGCAATTACCTCCGCTCCCGGAAAAAGGGATTATAAATTTATTGATAAAGCATACATCCGCCGCTCTTGCACTGAATGAGAATGCCGATCCGGATGTGCGTCACGACCTGAATCAGATTTTCGACAGGATGGTGCCGGAAAACGCTCCTTTCTATCTGCATACCGATGAGGGTCCCGACGATATGCCCTCGCATGCGAAGTCGGTAATCGTAGGAGCTTCGTTGACAATCCCCATCACTAAGGGAAAACTTAATCTCGGAATATGGCAAGGGATCTATCTTTGTGAATTCCGCGATTATGGCGGAAGTCGAAAGATAGTTGCCACTATCATTGGTAAATAGCCTAAATTGAATCCGGGGGCAATATAAATGCGGGCCCGTAATCGGAAGTGAGCGTCATTGCGGCCGACAGCCGGAGGGCCTCAGTGATGAAATCCTTAGCTTTTGTAATGGATTCTTCGAGTCCGTAGCCTATAGCCAGAAATGAAGCTATGGCTGAGGAAAGGGTGCAACCCGTGCCATGCAGGTTCCGGCTTTCAATTTTTGGTGATGAAAAAGTTATGTCTTCCCTGCCGAGACGAATCAACGTGTCGTGACAATTGCAGGAATCTTCATCGCCGCCCGTAAGCAGGACTGCATTCCAGCTTTGTGCCGAATTCAATTCATTGGATATTCGCATAAGCGTCGCCATCTCGCCTTTATTCGGGGTTATCAGCGTGGCAAGTGCCGGAAAGCGGGTCACAAATTCCCGGAGAGTGGATTCCGGATCAGCAACCAGTTTACCCCCTTTTGTGGGAGCGAGCACAGGATCCACCACCACATTACTCAGACCATGATTCCGGATAATTCCGGCTATTGTCTTAATCACTCCTGCATCAGGCATCAGCCCAATCTTGACAGCATCAGGGGTGAAATCTTCCAACGCTGCTTCCATCTGGGCTTTCAGCACTTCTTGATCCGTAGGCACGCAGTCGGATACGCCTCGATGATTCTGAACCGTAATAGCCGAGACAATGGGAATAGGGTATGCCCCGAGCGAAGAGCATACCCTTATATCTGTGGCTAAACCGGCCCCTCCGGTAGGGTCGGTGGCTGAAATTATCATTACGACCGGCATTCTTCCGGCAGGGCTGACTGGATGGTTTCGTAACATTCCGACATCAGTTTCTTTGTATTGAATCCCTTTTCTCCGGGCCATATCGGTTTATGGATTGTCAGAGTAATTGTGGTGGGAGTCATTGCATATGCAAACCGGGGGAGTGCTTTGAAGCTGCCATCGATGGTTAGAGGCACGACCGGTAATTTAAATTCCGCCGCCAGCATGAAAGCGCCGCGTTTGAAAGGAATCATCTTGCCGTCCCATGAACGGCTTCCCTCCGGAAAGATTACAAGCGACATGCCATCTTTCAGAGTCTGTTCCGACTCTGCGATAGTTTCCCTAATGCCGGCCACGCTTGAATCATCTACCATAATATGCCCGGCCTTCTTACATGCTATCCCGACCATAAATATCTTTTCGAGCTCCTTTTTCATGAGCCATTTGAAATTATGATTGAGAAATCCATATATAGTCCATATATCGTAGGCTCCCTGGTGATTGGCCACGAATACGTACGATTGTCGAGGATCGAGATTCTCCCGGCCTTTCACTCTGATTCGCATTAAAAAAATCAGACACGTGAAACGCGACCAAATATGAGCCGGCCAATATCCCCAGAAATCGCGGTTGCCAATGGCTGTGCCTATCAGAGTTATGATGGCAGTAATAAAAGTGACCACCACGAAAATAGGTATCGCAATTAGCCACTGATATATCAGGTATAGCACCCTCATTGTATGTTCGGAATAAGAGTGACAGTATTATTCCTCCTTTTCGGGGGCAATCAGTTTGTATCCCTTACCGTGGATGTTGATAATCTCAACCGACGGATCATGCTTCAGGAGCTTCCTGAGCTTGGTGATGTAGACATCCATACTCCTTGCGTTGAAATAATTATCATCAATCCAAATAGACTTGAGGGCGAAATTTCTTTCCAGAATTTCATTCATATGCTGGCAAAGCAAAGAGAGAAGCTCGCATTCTTTGGTGGTAAGTTTCTGCACGATGTCGCCAATGATGAGGGTTTGTTTCTGTATATCGAAAGTATATCCTCCGATCTGGTAGAGCGTGACATCCTTCTCCTTTTTCCCACGGACGCGTCGCAGAATCGCGCTGATACGCGATACGAGTTCCTCCATTGAGAACGGTTTGGGGATATAATCATCAGCGCCGATCTTAAATCCCTGGAGCACATCCTCTTTTAGATTCTTGGCCGTAAGGAAAATGATGGGTACTTCGCTGTTGACGGAGCGTATCTCCTGCGCAAGCGTGAAGCCATCTTTTTTAGGCATCATCACATCCAGGACACAGAGGTCGTATTTCCCCTTTAGAAATGCTTTATATCCCTTGTCGCCGTCGGAACAAAGGTCGGCATAGAAGCCTTTTGCCTGTAGGAATTCTCTGAGAAGCATACCCAGATTTTCATCATCCTCGCAGAGTAATATTTTAAGTTTGTCAGTCATATTATCTTGTTTTATTATTATAACAAATTATTGGTGAAGATTCTTTATGAATTATTGAATTTCTATAATATTATTGATTCTGGAGCGGAAGGCGGATAATGAATGTAGACCCGACGCCGGGTTCGGATTCCACATTGATCGACCCCTTGAAGGCTGTTATCATCTTGTGGACATAGGCAAGGCCAAGTCCGAATCCTTTGACATCATGGCGATTACCGGTCGATACGCGATAAAATTTATCGAATATTCTTTTCTGATCCTCTCGGTTGATACCGATTCCATTGTCGCTTACGCGTATCTCAAGCTGGTTGCCGACATCTTTAGTGGATACCGACAAATCGGGCTCCACATCCTCGCGCATATATTTTAAGGCATTTTCAAGAAGGTTGTGCATCACATTGGTGAATTGCAGTTCATCGACACGTATTTCCGGATTTTCTGCGGCAAGATCGGCCGTGAGATTTCCTCCGGAGCGTTCCACCTTAATCTTAAATGTGTTGATTACATTTTCAATTATCTGATTGGCATTGACGTTGGTTAATTTCAATGTACTTTCAGCATTATCAATGAGTGATAGATGAAGCACTTTCTCCACTTGAAAGCGCAACCGCTTTGTCTCTTCATCCAGGATGTTGGATATATGCTTTATGGAATCCGGGGATTTCCTTACAGAAGAATCGCCGAGCATCTGGGAGGCAAGGGATATGGTGGCGATCGGGGTTTTCAACTCGTGAGTCATATTATTGATGAAGTCGGTCTTCATCTCGGTCAATTTCTTTTGACGGAAAATCACTATTATCGTGTAAAGGAACACGATCATTAGAATCACAGTGAAGAACAGCGATGGAATTATAAAGCGGACTGTGGCGAAGATGTAATTATCCTTAGTTGGAAATTGCACAGTAAGGCGATATTGTACCTCCGTATTAGTGAAAAGCGGGATAGAATAACAATTCCGTTTTGTCGGTTTATATCCTGAGGTAGAATATATTTCCTTCCCGGAATTGCTATAGAGTGCAAAAGAGAAAGGCACGGTCACTCCATTATTGGCGAGTTCGGTTGTGAGGCAATTTCGGATCATGGTGGAGTCGGCTCGTTCCGAAACGGGTCGTGACCCCGAATCCCGGAGTATGGATAAAATCACATCCGATAGAAGTCCGCGTTGGTATAGATATTGCCGCCGTATCACTTCCTGCATATCTCCGTATCTGCCAAAAAGCCCCTGGGTGGGAGACGGGAATTTCAATAGATTGTTGTCATTACTATCACCGGGAGTGTTCTCGGAATCGCCAGAAACACCGCTGTTGTAGATTCCGGATCCTATAATGTTGACATCCTGCTCGAGGAAATAAAGGGTCTCCTGTTGCTCAAGAAAATAGGATGTCGAATTAAGCGAACGCATCACGGCTTCAGAAAACTGCTCGTCGCGCATCTTTACCATATTGTCAAGATACATAATCTGGAAATATAGCAATGCACCAAATGTGATGGACATCACTACGGTAAGCAGCCATATGAGTGATTTTTTCATAGCCGGGTAAATATTAATGTTAAATAAGGCCTTAATCAAGCCCCAGGTCCTTCATCTGTAAGTATAACATCCATCGGCGAATGATATGCGGATAGAATCCCAAATAAGGATAATTTTAACATTTGAGTGCAAATTTAACATTTTAATGTGAAAAATACAAATTGCAGTGGAAAAATCTTCATCACGATAAGTCTCCTCTGAAGTAAACTTAAGTAAATTAAGATTATAGGAGTTTGCGATGCAAACGCGCAATAGAACTATTCCGGCCGATAATCAAATAGAAATGGAATCAAATATAGCCACCGGGGCTGCATGATATATTAAAAACAAAATAATTTCGTTATTAGATAATTGAAAGATACATTCAAATTCAAATAGACTCAGAATAATAAAAGTACAAGGGAAATACTTTAAAAAATCCTGATTGCCATATAATATGATAATAATTCAAAATATAATAAAACGATATTTATTTTTTCTCGCGATTGCATTGATAAGCTTGATAGCAATGGCCGGATGCAACAAAAACGATAGCGATCCTGAACCGGAGATGGAGGAATGTAAACGCATGACATTGGTTTATGCTATCAACAGAAGTAGTCTTGCACCCGACTTCATAGCCGATTCCAAAGAGATGCTGAAGGGTCTCGAGCAGGTAGGGAGGGATCAGCGGCTCCTTGTCTATCGGACGGACAGCATTACAAGTACCGGAATCTATGAGGCTACATACAAAGGTGGGAAGTGGGACTGGAAGTTGAAAAAAGAATATAAAAGGACTGTGACCTCCACAGATCCGGATAGAATGCATCAAGTCATTTCGGATGCAATTTCAATGTACCCGGATGCGAAACATACACTCTATTTCTGGGGTCACGGCTCATCATGGACTCCGGTTTTCTCCTCACATTCCACGGGTTATTCAGGCTCCCCCTCGAAAAACGATGTGCCCGATGTAGCGGCATTCGGGGGTGAATACGGAGAAGGCAACAAGACAGATTATATCAATCTCCCGGAGCTTGTTAATGCCATTCCGGATAATACATTCGATATAATATGGTTCGACTCCTGCTATATGGCATCCGTAGAAGTAGCTTATCAACTAAGAAATAAATGCCGGTGGCTTGTTGGATATCCGACTGAAGTATGGAGTTCAGGCCTTAATTATAATGACGTACTGCCTTATATGCTAAGGAACGAACCTGACATTGTAGGCGCCGCCTCGACATTTTATGATTATTATAACAGATCCTCCGACCCGGTGACAATTACCGTTATGGATTTGTCACAAATTGAAGGTATAGCCGCGGAAGCAGGAAGGCTTTTCAAATTATACCATGAAACTCCATCAGTATCCTATGTCAGCAATTATGGCCGTTTTGACTTCCATTATTACGACTTCATTCAGCTTATGGAGGAAAAATGTGGTTCTGAATCACTGGCTGATTTGAAGGTGGCTTTGGATAAGTTTATCATATTCCACAAAGAATCATCCACAAATTTCTCCAAGCGCACATGGGTGAAAACACCGCTTTGCGGCATCAGTATCCACAATTTTACTGATAAAGGAGATGTAGCTGATAATTACTACAAGACATTGGATTGGTATAAGGATACGATGGAGTGACATAAATGATGCAGACAATGATTGCGGATTAAAGAAAAATCGTTAAATTTGCGGTATAATAATCCATATACAAGTCTGTACCATGAAAACCAAACGCATCACTCTTGAAACAGAGTGGCCGGATAAAAAGCCATTTGCAGAGGGGATTCGCCGCGCCCCCGACAGAGGTTATTCTCTTAATGAACAGAAGACACGCACGGCCCTAAAAAACGCATTACGCTATTTGCCTCCTGAGCTTCATGAGAAAGCCATACCGGAATTTCTCGAGGAGTTGCGCACTCGCGGTCGTATCTATGCTTACCGATGGCGCCCTGAAGGGGATCTGAAAGCCAAACCTATAGATGAATACAAGGGTAAATGTCTGGCGGGTAAAGCATTTCAGGTGATGATCGACAATAACCTGAGTTTTGATGTGGCTCTTTATCCCTATGAACTTGTGACCTATGGGGAGACGGGACAGGTTGCTCAGAACTGGCTTCAGTACCGTCTAATAAAAAAATATCTCGAAGAACTTACCGACGAACAGACACTCGTAATGGAATCAGGCCATCCGTTAGGTCTATTCCCCTCACGTCCTGAGGCTCCCCGCGTGATAATTACGAATGCCATGATGGTAGGGATGTTCGATAATCCTCACGATTGGCATGAAGCCATGCAGTTGGGTGTCGCCAATTATGGCCAGATGACAGCAGGAGGATGGATGTATATAGGTCCTCAGGGAATCGTGCATGGCACATTTAACACCATCTTGAATGCAGGGCGCATGAAACTCGGCGTTCCGGAAGATGGCGACCTTCGTGGCCATCTGTTCGTGTCGTCAGGGTTGGGAGGCATGAGCGGTGCGCAACCGAAAGCTGCTGAAATTGCCGGTGCGGCGGCGATAATAGCCGAGGTTGATGCTTCGCGTATCGAAACCCGCAGAAGTCAGGGATGGGTTACGGAGGTTACTGATTCCATTCCCGAAGCATTCCGTATGGCTGAAGAAGCAATGGAGAGCAAAGAACCGATATCCATAGCATATCACGGAAACATCATCGACCTTCTGGAATGGGCTGTAGCCAATGACAAGAAAATTGAACTGCTCAGCGACCAGACATCCTGTCATGCAGTTTACGAGGGGGGATATTGTCCGAACACACTTTCTTTTGAGGAGCGCACTGCAATGCTTCATGACAATCCGGAAGAATTCCGTCGCCATGTGGATGAATCATTAAAACGTCATTACGAGGCAATTAAGGCTCTTGTAGCAAAAGGCACATATTTCTTTGACTATGGCAATTCCTTTATGAAGGCCATCTATGATGCCGGAGTAAAGGAAATTTCAAAGAATGGCATCGATGATAAAGATGGTTTCATATGGCCGTCGTATGTAGAAGATATAATGGGTCCGATGCTTTTCGACTATGGGTATGGGCCGTTCCGCTGGGTATGCCTTAGCGGTAAGCATGAGGATCTTGTAAAGACCGATCATGCCGCCATGGAGTGCATTGATCCGAATCGGCGTGGTCAGGATCGCGATAATTATAATTGGATCAGGGATGCTGAAAAGAATGCCCTCGTAGTAGGAACCCAAGCCCGCATATTATATCAAGATGCAATGGGACGATTGAACATTGCATTGAAATTCAATGAAATGGTAAGGAATGGAGAAGTAGGACCGATTATGCTCGGTCGTGATCATCACGATGTCAGTGGCACAGACTCCCCATTCCGTGAGACTTCCAATATAAAAGATGGTTCCAATGTGATGGCCGACATGGCTGTTCAATGTTTTGCCGGAAACTGCGCGCGCGGCATGAGTCTCGTAGCCTTGCACAACGGCGGAGGTGTCGGCATAGGAAAAGCCATAAATGGCGGATTCGGGATGGTATGCGATGGTTCGGAACGTGTTGACGAGATTCTCAAGAAAGCGATGCTATGGGATGTGATGGGGGGTGTGGCCCGTAGAAGCTGGGCTCGTAATCAAAATGCCATGACTACCGTGCGCGAATGGAACGACACGCAGGCCGAAAATGGCTTTATGATTACCGAACCATTCCTTGTTGATGAAAAATTGCTTGATAAAGAGTTGAACTGATTATTATGAAACAGATAATAGAGTGTGTGCCCAATTTTTCAGAGGGCCGCAATCCCGAAGTTATAAAATCAATAGTAGAAGCCATTGAAAAGAGCGGAGGAGTAAAGGTGCTTGACGTGGATCCGGGCGAGGCTACCAACCGCACAGTGGTTACTTTCGTCGGAGAACCGGAGGCAGTATGCAATGCGGCAGTGGCCGGTGTCCGCAAGGCTTCGGAGCTTATCGATATGCGACATCATCACGGCGCGCATCCCCGAATGGGGGCCACGGATGTTCTTCCACTCATACCCGTATCGGGAATCACCCTGGAAGAATGTGCCGAATTGGCTCGCAAGCTGGCTGAAAGACTTTCAAAGGAACTCAATATACCGGCATATTGTTACGAAGCCGCGGCGTTTACCCCGGAAAGAAAGAATCTTGCGGTATGCCGTGCCGGAGAGTATGAGGCGTTGCCCGAGAAAATGAATCATGAGGGAAAAGCGCCGGATTTCGGCGACCGTCCGTTTGATGAATCTGCGGCCCGCACAGGAGCCACGGCCGTAGGAGCCCGCGACTTTCTGATTGCCGTAAATTTCAACCTGAATACCACTTCCACGCGCCGTGCCAATGCCATAGCGTTTGATGTGCGCGAGAAAGGGCGTCCTAAACGCGAAGGTAATAAAATAACAGGCAAGCCAGTAAAAGATGCCGAGGGAAATCCGATCATGATTCCCGGTACACTGAAAGGCACGAAGGCCATCGGATGGTACATCGATGAATATGGAATCGCACAAGTCTCGATGAATATCACGGATATGAAGGCCACTCCACTCCATGAGGCATTCGATGAGGTATGTAGGGCGGCTGCTGCTCGCGGATTGCGGGTAACCGGCACGGAAATAGTGGGGCTTGTACCGAAGAGTGCGATTCTGGATGCCGGCAAGCATTATCTGGCCAAACAAAATCGTTCGGCAGGCATTCCGGAAGACGAAATCGTGAAAATAGCTGTCAAGTCAATGGGTCTCGATGATCTTAAGCCCTTCAAGGCTGAAGAAAAGATTATCGAAGATATGCTGAAGGACGATAAGAAAGGATTGGTTGACCTTACATGCCGAGGATTCGCCGATGAGACAGCCTCCGAATCACCCGCGCCCGGAGGAGGATCTATCGCGGCGTATATGGGAGCGCTTGGTGCGGCTCTCGGCACGATGGTGGCAAATCTTTCGGCTCATAAGGCCGGCTGGGACGAGCGATGGGAAGAATTTTCGGATCAGGCAGTAAAAGGGCGCGAGATAATGGAAAGCCTGCTTAGGCTTGTGGATGAAGATACGGAAGCCTTTAATAAAATAATGGCAGTTTTCGCAATGCCCAAAGGCACGCCGGAGGAGAAAAAAGCACGTTCAGAAGCATTGCAGGAAGCCACGTTATACGCCACGCTTGTGCCTCTTCGCACAATGCGAGAAAGCTATAAAGCATTCGATGTGCTGGAATATGAAGCAAGGGAAGGAAATCCGGCCTCTGTGAGCGATGCAGGGGTTGGTGCCTTGGCAGCCCGGGCAGCGGTGTTTGGAGCTTTACTCAATGTGAAAATCAACGCAGCAGGATTAAAAGACCGTGAAGCGGCAACCGCATTGGTAAATGAAGCCAATGAAATTGCCACCGCCGCGGATCTTCGTGAGAAGGAGATTCTTGAAATAGTAAATTCAAAAATCGACGGATAATGGCGGTGTCAGTTAAACGCCGGCTTATTCTGGATGATGTGAATATATTCACTCCTCTGGGTCTATCTGCCCGGAAAGGGGAGGAAATGAAGCAGATCCTGAAAATTGAGCATAGTCAGATAGTGGCAGATGATGGCATTATTACCATCATCTGCAATGCAGGGGATGTAATCGACATGCCGGAAGCCGAACATACGCAGTATATAAACGGAAACGGAAGGGCACTGGTGCCCGGTTTTGTGGATTCCCATACCCATATGATTTTCGGGGGATACCGTCCGGAGGAATTCCGTTGGCGTCTTGAAGGAGATTCCTATATGAGCATCATGGAACGCGGAGGTGGAATTCAATCCACGGTCAACAGCACCCGATGCGAGCTTGAGAAATCCAGAGCGGAGGTGTATGACAAGGCCACATGGCTGCTCGGACGTATGTCAGCAATGGGAGTGACAACCGTAGAAGCTAAGAGCGGCTACGGACTCGACAAAGCCGCTGAGATCTCCATGCTCCGGATGATTCATGAACTGAAGGATGATCCTAAAGTAAATGTGGATATAGTCAGCACATTTCTTGGAGCCCATGCTGTTCCGGCTGAGTATAAAGGGCGGACCGGTGAATATATCGACTTTATGATTAATGAGGTTTTTCCGGAAATCCACGAATATGCCGAATTTTGCGATATTTTCACGGAAAAGAATGTATTCGAGATAGAAGAATCCCGGAAATTCATGCAAGCCGCCAAGGATGCAGGCTTCAAATTGAAATTCCACGCCGATGAGATTGTTCCTCTTGGAGGAGCGGAATTAGCTGCGGAAATGGGGGCTGTATCGGCCGATCATCTTCTGCATATCAGTGACTCGGGCATCAGAGATATGGCCTCTACGGGTGTTGTCGCAACATTGTTGCCCCTTACTGCCTTTGCATTGAAGGAACCTTATGCTCCGGCTCGGAAGATGATTGATGCCGGTTGCGCCGTGGCACTTGCCACGGATCTTAACCCGGGTTCATGCTTTTCAGGGTCGATACCCCTGACAATCTCCCTTGCCTGCACTTACATGGGCATGAGCATTGAAGAAACCCTTACCGCCCTGACCATCAATGGGGCGGCGGCCATCGACAGGGCGCACGACAGAGGAACCGTGGAAATAGGAAAACGTGCTGATTTCGCGTTGCTTCATTTCCCGACAATTGATTATCTTCCATATTATGTTGGGATGAACTGTGTGGATGAAACAATTGTGTCCGGTAGGCCTGCGACTCGATACGAATGTTGAACAAAAAACCAAGAAATCTGAAATATGAAGAACCGCAAAATATATGAAGTAGGGAGTTCGGAACTAACCTATGACCTTATAGAGAAAATCCTTAAGGAAAATATGCGTCTTGAATTATCGGACGATGCACGAGCAAGGATAGCTCATTGCCGTGAATATCTCGATAAGAAGACCGATGAGGATACTGTGCCAATCTACGGCGTGACAACAGGCTTCGGATCTCTCTGCAATCGCCACATATCGCGTGATGAATTATCCACCCTGCAAGAGAATCTTGTAAAAAGTCATTCCTGCTCTGTGGGTACTCCCGTAGATAAGGAAATAGTAAAGCTGATGCTTCTCCTCAAGGCTCATGCTCTCTCGATGGGCTTCAGCGGAGTTCAGGTGGCCACTGTGGAGCGGATACTCGATTTCTATAATAATGGAGTTTTGCCTGTGGTGAACGATCGCGGGTCGCTCGGCGCGTCGGGCGACCTTGCTCCGTTGGCAAATCTATTCCTTCCTCTTATAGGAGAGGGTGAGGTATGGTATAAAGGTTCAAGAAAACCTGCCTCACAGGTGCTTGATATCTTTGGCTGGCGTCCGATTCGGCTAAAGTCGAAGGAGGGTCTGGCGCTTCTCAACGGCACCCAATTTATGAGTGCGAATGGAATAAAGGCGCTGATAGATGGTTGGCATCTGGTAAATTGTTTCGATCTGTTCGGAGCTATGTCGCTTGAAGCGTTCGATGGCCGGATCGAACCGTTCTGGGCATGTATTCAGGCTGTGCGGCCTCATCCGGGACAGATAGAGACAGGAAAAGTGTTCCGCCGGTTGCTAAAGGATAGCGAGATCATATCCCAGCCTAAGCCTCACGTACAGGATCCTTACTCTTTCCGCTGCATTCCTCAGGTGCATGGTGCAGTGAAAGATGCCATGCTTCATGTCACGGATGTATTGCATACAGAAATCAATTCAGTCACAGATAATCCGACCGTATATCCGGATGAAGATCTGGTGGTGTCGGGTGGTAATTTCCACGGTGAGCCATTGGCACTTGCCTTTGATTATATGGGTGTAGCCCTGCATGAATTGGGTAATATCTCGGAGCGACGTGTGGCCCAGCTTATCGATGGCAAGCGTGGATTGCCGGAATTCCTTGTGGCACATCCGGGTCTGAATTCCGGATTCATGATTCCTCAATATGCGGCAGCCTCTATGGTAAGTCAGAATAAAATGTACGCTTGGCCCGCTTCTTGCGATTCAATCGTGAGCAGCAATGGTCAGGAGGATCTGGTATCCATGGGAGCGAATGCCGGCACGAAACTCCATAAGATAATCAACAATCTAAAGTATATCGCCGGGATAGAGCTTATGAATGCCGCTCAGGGGATAGAGTTCCGGCGCCCGCTGAAGTCGTCGCCTTATATTGAAAAAGTGCTGGCTGAGTATCGTAAGGTGGTTCCTTTTGTGGAAGAAGATGTTGTAATGTCGGACTATATCAAAAAGACTATGGAATTCCTTGACGGATTCGATGTGATACTCGAAAAAGAGGAAGACTAAGCAAATGATAGTCGAACTGAAAAAATTGAAGGAGAGGCGTTCGGTGAGGAGTTTTCTCCCGGAGGGCCTCTCCTCCGAAGTTAAGAATAAATTGCTTGCTGAAGCAACATTCATCAATAGCCATGTGGCCGGATTGAATTTTCAATTATCTTTCGGCGATGATGACCCCATGAGAGGATTTAGCCGGAGCTATGGTATGTTCAGCAACGCCCGAAATTATCTTGCGGCTGTAGTCGACCCCTCTTTTGAAGGTGCCATTGAAAAAGCCGGATATTATGGCGAGCAGTTCGTGATGAAAGCCCTTGAATGGGGAATCGGATGCTGCTTCATATCCGGGTCTTACTCGCCGGCGCATGTAGCCGCGAGAATGGAGGTATATGAAAAGTTGCCATTTATAATAGTGTTCGGCTATCCCGGAGGTAATGAAACATTCATGGGTCGGACAATACGGAAATTGGTTCATGGCAAAGAACGAAAAGCAAGAGATTTTTTCGCCGGTTCTGACGGGGAATATCACGAAGCATTGCGTCAATATGAATGGCTCCCGGTGGGTCTGGAAGGGTTGGCTTGTGCACCGTCAGCTTCCAATCGTCAGCCGGTGAGGATATACTTGGAAATGGAGGAGGGGGAATTGCTTCTGAAAGCAAAATTAGTAGGTCGAGGGACAAAAATTGATCTTGGAATCGGTAAATTCAATTTTGAGGCGCCATTGCCCGTTGAAGGAGAATGGGACGGGGATACTTTTAGGATATTGGAATAATTAATCTGGAATAATATGGATACACTTGTTTTCATCATAATCGGACTCGCCCTCGGACTCATTCTCGGAATTTTTATGGGGAGGGAAATGGCGAAAAGTAAATTGGCTTCGAAGATTTCCGGAGAGCGGGAGTCAATCCGCAAGGAACTGAATGAGGAAAATGAGCGGATACTTCACATCGCCAAGGAGGAGAATGAACGATTGCTGACAATCACAAAAGAAGAGAACGCAAGGACGATCAAGCTTCAGCAGGAGCAGCATGACAGGGTTCTTGCCCAGCAGGAGCAACGTCACCGGGAAGCAATAGAAGCAATGTCGAATCGATTTGAAGATACCATTTCCAAGATGAGAGAGGAGGTGATAAACACAACCAATACCTTGCTCAAAGAACGTCAGAAAGAGTTTAGCGAGGAGAGTGTGAAGAGTATCGATCAGATAATCGCTCCCTTAAATGAGAATATCCGGCGGATGCGAGAGACGGTGAAGGAAAATACGGACAAGAACCTTGATTTCAGCGGTCAGCTGAAGGAAGGAATAACGAATGTGCTCAAGCAGTCGCAGGCTGCAAAAGAGAGTGCCGATCGTCTTACATCAGCTTTAAGCGCGGGAGTGAAAGTTCAAGGAAATTGGGGTGAGAGAATCTTATCGGAAATCCTTGAAGCCACAGGATTGAAGAAAGGAATTCATTTCGATACCCAGTCTTTTATAGTTGATGAAAACGGGCGTCAGATAAAGGGGGATGACGGGCATTCCCTGCAACCGGATGTGATTCTCCATATGGATGGCACGCATGAGGTGATAATCGATTCCAAGGTATCGCTTACGGCTTTTTTTCGCTACAATGAGGCTGCTAACGAACTGGAACGTCGGCAATATCTGAAGGAGCATATCGATAGTCTGCGCGGTCATGTCAAACGACTCGCCGCAAAAGACTATTCCCGTTATCTGAAAGGTTCTTTGGATTATGTGATAATGTTTGTACCGGTGAGTCAGGCTCTGTATCTGGCCACGAGTGAGGACCGCCGTCTATGGCGGGAGGCCATGGAGCAGGGGATATATATAGCAGATGAACAGACTATTTATGCAGCGTTGAAGATTATCAGCCTTAACTGGAAACAGCAGGATCAAGCTGAAAATCATCAGCAAGTATATATGCTGGCCAATGAGATGCTTGACAGGGTAGGACAATTTCTTGAAAAATTCTCTGATATGGGGGATGCTTTGAAGAAAGCAGATACTGCATATACGGAAAGCCTTAAGAAATTGTCGGACCGAGGACAGAGCATTCCGGCCACTTGCAGAAAGCTGACAAATCTCGGAGCCTCTTATAATAAAGGAAAAAGAAAGAGTAAATTACAAAGCCTGATCGACCCAGTTTCGATCAAAGATGAATTGCCAGAACTATAAAGATATGCTAACTATGATGCCGGAAGATCCATTCATGCTGTTAAGCGTGGTAAATACAAAGTTGAGGGATGAATATAAAGATCTCGCTGATTTATGTTCCTCTCTTGATATCGACCGTGAAGAACTTGAAACCAAGCTCCATAAAGCCGGATTTGATTACGATAGCGCGATAAATCAGTTCCGGTAAATAAGTTACCCGGAAATAAAATACGAGCGAATGTAAAATCCCGACCGGAAACAAAATTCATTTGAAATTGACGAAGTGATAACATTCTCATCCCATCAAGAGAATTGGGGCAACTGTCCTTGTATGTCACCACATTTTATTATCAGACAGCAATATATAGATTTGTTCTTTAATGGATATTTTGAAGATATTAGAATGGAAAGAGATGATAAAGATATAGCCCCGACGAAAAAAATCTTTCTGTCGGGGCTATATATTGCGCTTTTGGATAATGGAGAAGCGAAACAGCTTATTAAGCCTGCAGGCAGTTGTCGAGCGAGGCTATGATGGCGTCCTTATCCATATCTTTGCCTATGAATACGATTTTCTCCATTCTATCGCCGTATACAGGATCCCAGTCATTCATTAATCCCGGCTCACGGGCCAGAAGCACCTTCAGGTCTTCTTCTGGAGCAGTGGCATACCATCTACCTGCCTCAATCAATCGTTTTTGACTTCCGGCCTGCTCGAAAAGATAGCTCATATCCGGATTTTCAGCGAAATAACAGACACCTTTAGCCCGAATTACAGATTTCGGCCATTTCTTTGCGCAGAAATAATCAAATCGGTTTAGAGAAAATGGTTTACGAGCGAAATAGACGAATGTGGATATTCCGAATTCCTCCTGATGGGAATGACCGTCGGCATGGTCATGATGATGGTGATGGCCGTGTTCATGGTCATGGTCATCCTCCTCATCGTGATGGTGATGATGTCCGTGCTCATGTTCGTGGTCGGGTTCATCTTCGTCGGGTTCATCTTCGTGAATTTCTGATGAATCCTCTATTTTTTGCACCCATGTCGCAGATGTGGCTACCCGCTCATAGTCAAATAATCCGGTATTCAACAAGTCGTCAAGAGGGATGTCGCAGAAATCGCATTCCTTAATTTCGGCTACCGGTTGAATGGCCCTGATTACAGCCTTGATATGCTCCGCATCTTCCTTAGATACCTCCGAAATTTTATTGAGGATAATAAGGTTGCAGAATTCGATCTGTTGAATTACTAGGGCTTCGAGATCATTCTCTGCTATCTTATTGCTTTTTAGACTATCGCCGGCACTGAATTCATCCCGTAATCTCAGCGTATCAACTACTGAAGCTATGCAGTCGAGATGGACTTCCGCACCCTTTGTGAAATCTTCTCCCATGGCAGGAAGGGAGCATATTGTCTGGGCAATAGGTTCAGGCTCGCAAATTCCACTGGCTTCGATTACGATATAGTCAAAGTTGCGGGTAAGTGCAAGGTCAACGAGTTGTTGCGCGAGATCTGTACGCAGGGAGCAGCAAATGCAGCCGTTCTGCAATGGAACGAGTGAATCATCGTTTGTACCGACGATACCCCCTTTGGCTATGAGGTCGGCATCAATATTTACTTCTCCTATATCATTGACTATTACTGCAAACCTGATTCCTTTTCTATTATTAAGGATTCGATTTAGGAGAGTGGTCTTGCCACTCCCAAGATAGCCTGTAAGCAGCAGGACGGGTATTGATTCAGTATTTTTCATCTTTCCATTCGATTAGGATTGTTAAGGAAGTCCTCATAAGCGAGGCGTATTCCGTCTCGCAGTTCGATCTTATATTCCCATCCAAGGTTACGCGCTTTTGATACATCCAGGAGCTTTCTGGGAGTGCCGTTAGGCTTGGTGACATCCCATACCAGGCGTCCCTTATAACCCACTATCTCTGCGACCGTCTCAGCAAGTTGCCTGATGGTCAGTTCCTTTCCGGTACCGGCATTCACTGTCTCGTTCCCGGAATAATTATTCATAAGGAAAACGCACAGATTGGCGAGATCATCCACATATAAAAATTCACGGAGCGGAGATCCGTCACCCCAGCATACCACTTCAGGGGCATTCGCCAACTTGGCTTCGTGAAACCGTCGGATAAGGGCCGGAAGTACGTGGGAGTGGGTTGGATGATAGTTGTCGTTCGGGCCGTAAAGATTTGTTGGCATTACGGAGATGAAATCCGTGCCATATTGCCGGTTAAGAAATTCGCAGTATTTTAAACCTGAAATCTTAGCAAGGGCGTATGCTTCATTTGTTTTCTCGAGTTCAGATGTGAGCAGGCAGCTTTCCTTCATAGGCTGCGGGGCCATTCGCGGATAGATGCACGACGAACCGAGAAATTCAAGTTTCTTACATCCATACTTCCATGCTGCATGAATTACATTCATTTCCAGCATCATGTTATGATACATAAAGTCTGCCAGAGCTGATGCGTTTGCTTGAATTCCACCTACCTTTGCTGCTGCAAGAAAAACATATTCAGGCTTTTCAGAAGCGAAAAAGTCATTTACAGCCTGCTGATTGATAAGGTCGAGTTCGGAATGCGTGCGCGTTATGATATTAGTATAACCTTGCCTTTTCAGTTCCCGAACAATCGCCGAACCTACCATGCCGCGATGTCCGGCCACATATATCTTGGAATCTTTCTCCATAATGTGATTATGATTATTTTATATTGTGCTTAATCCCCGTAAGTTGGTCAAGCGTATTAATTATGCAAAATTACAAAGAATAATCCGCTTCGGCAAGAGGGTGGCTATGAGGAATCCACTTTGCGAGAGGCGATAATATATTTGGCATTTTAAAGAAATTCGCTTATCTTTGAATTAAAATTTTAACAGTATGGGTTTCTTATAATCTATATGGAGTAAAATTATTATTTATGAATAAGTTAACGATATTAGGAATTTCAGCGATTATGACTATGAGCGGATGCGCAGCAAAGAAAGCGGGGGATACGGCAGGCGATGGAAACACCCTGAATCCCGACAGCACATTGGTGGTATACTATTCCCAGACAGGCATTACTAAAAGTCTTGGCGATGAAATAGGGAAGGCCATAGGTTGCAAGACTTTGGAAATAGAGGCAGAGGTGCCTTATCCGGAGGACTATGATGCCACGATCCAGAGATGGCTTGAAGAAATGAAAGACAGTGTGCAGGTAGCCATAAAGCCGGTTAATGTAGATTTATCGAAGTATTCCACGATCTTTATCGGAACTCCGGTATGGGGAGGAGTGTTCGCTTCGCCTATGGATACATGGATCAAAGAAAACGAGCTTAAGGGTAAGACCCTGATAACTTTCGTAACCTTCGGCAGCGGAGGAACAGCCACAGTAACCGAAGCATTGAAAAAAGCAGAGCCGGATGCAAATGTGATACAAGGTTTTGGAATGCGCGATGTAAGGATAAATAAAGCTCCGGAAGTGGTGAATAGGTTCCTAATAGAGCGCGGGTATATTGCCGGAAATATAGATGCTTTGCCCGATTTTCCGGCCTATCACCCGGTGACCGATTCAGAAAAGCAGGTTTTCGGTCAGGCGTGTGGAGATTATAAATTTCCCCTCGGCAGTCCGGCGGCCGCCACATCACGTCAGTGCCCGGATGGAACAGAATACCGCTTTGATGTCGATGCGATGACTCCCGATGGTCAACCATCAAAATCCACAATATATGTGATGGTAGAAAATGGCAAGATGCCGGAGTTTACGGAAGTGATCCGTCAATAATCCGGGGAATAATAAAGCATGCAGGGTGCCTCGGAGTAAAATCTGAGACACCCTGATTGATATTATTCTGAATGAAAAAGTTCACTTGTGACAATATGTCAAAGCCTCACGACATTTCTGAGTGATATAATCCCAGTCCTGTGTATCAATCCGATCCTTCGGAAATAGTTTAGAGCCCATACCTACGCAATATGCACCGGCTGCAAACCATTGGGCTATATTATCCCCTGTAGGCTCTACCCCTCCTGTAACCATTAACTTGGACCATGGCATAGGAGCCATAAGCCCTTTTATGAATTTAGGGCCAAGCACATCACCCGGGAAAACCTTGCATAACTCACACCCCATCTCTTGAGCTAACCCAACTTCCGATACGGTGCCGCATCCGGGGACGTATGGCACTTGCCGTCTGTTGCAAACACGCGCCACCTCCGGATTGAACAGCGGACCTACAACGAAGCAGGCTCCCGATTGCATATATAAGGAGGCTGTTCCCGGCTCGACTATGGATCCTACCCCAATGGCCATATCGGGACACTCCGTTGCCGCATATTTCACCAATTCTGCAAATATCTCATGAGCGAAATCGCCGCGATTTGTAAACTCAAAAGCACGCACACCCCCGTCATAGCAGGCTTTCATTACAGCCTTTGCTACATCAGGATTCTTATGATAGAACACCGGCACCATCCTTGCGGCGGCAATCTTGGCCATCACTGTCTGTTTATCGAATCTTGCCATAGCTTTATCTTTGCACCCTTCCACTGCCATTGCCTTGAGCCAGAGCGTTGACTTCAGCAATACTTACAAGATTGAAATCACCATTGATTGTCTGCTTCAAGGCTGAAGCCGCTACGGCAAATTCCAATGCCTCTCCCTGTGTGGGCATCGTCAATAAGCCATGAATAAGTCCGCCGGAGAAGCTATCGCCTCCTCCTACCCGGTCGATTATCGGATCAATATCATATCGCTTACTTTCGTAAAACTCTTTACCGTCGTAAATCATTGCTTTCCAGCCGTTATGAGTGGCTGAATAGCTTTCACGCAGCGTTGAGACAACATATCGGAATTTGAACTCATCCATCATGGCTTTGAATATGCTTTTATATCCCTTTGCATCAGTATAGCCATTTTCTATATCCGCATCCGGTTTGAATCCGAGGCATAACTCTGCATCCTCTTCATTCCCTATGCAGACATCCACATATTTCATCAAAGGCCTCATGATGCTTTGGGCTTCTTCGGGAGTCCATAGTTTTTTCCGGAAATTGAGGTCAACGGAAATAGTGACTCCATTACGCTTTGCGGCTTCGCAAGGNNAAAGCCATGATGGATGAGTTCAAATTGTAGCAGCCTTCCGCGAAATGGCGGGGGTGATACCGCTCCAATGAAACCAATCCGCGCCTTTCATAATTGCATCGAAATCGAAATCCTGCGGGTCGGCTTCGGCTATTGCGCTTCCTGCACGGTCGTATATCACTTTCGACGGACGCATCGACGCTCCGGTCTCGCAATAGTATATCCCGATACGATTGCCACCGCGAGCGATGTGTCGGGTATCGACGCCATATCTGCGCAAGGCATTGACAGCAGCCTGTCCTATCTCATGGGTAGGAAGTTTCGTGACAAACGCCGCCTCGTGACCATAATTTGCACAGCTTACAGCCACATTAGCTTCGCCACCTCCCCAGATCACATCGAAATTCTCGGCTTGAATGAATCTTTTACACCCCGGAGGCGACAGACGCAGCATTATTTCTCCAAATGTTACTATCTTACTCATATAGCTTATAGCCAATATAGTTAAGTTGATTTCTATTAATTGATTTTTTCCATTAGTTTCACGGCATCCACATATCTTGCTATACCATCGGCCACGAGCTTGGCGTCGCGCATAGCATGGACCACGGTGGCCGGTCGGTTGGTGACATCTCCTCCTGCGAAAACGCCTTTTCGTGTGCTCATGCCATAGGGAGTGTCACGGGTTAGGATATACCCTTTCTCATCCACTTCAATGCCGGTTGTCGTGCTTACGATACGTGCAGCGGGGGCTTGTCCGACGGCCAATACCAATTTAGTAAGGGGCATTTCCATGGTCGCATCGTCAATATTAAGAGTCACCTTGTTAAGATTGTCGCCTTGACCTCCCTCAACTTTTGTAACCGATGCCTTCCAATAGAAATTCACTCCCTCCTTCAAAGCATCCTCATATTCAGTGCGAAGTGCGGCCATTCTGTCGATGGTTCGGTGATAAAGAATGTTGACAACTTCGGCCCCCATCCTTACTGCTGTCCTCGCGGCATCCATAGCAGTGTTACCGCATCCGATCACGCCGACCCTGTCGCCCGGCTTTACAGGAATATCTTCGCGAGGCACGGCGCCGGCCTGATATAATGTGACATTCCGTAATAGATCAATTGCCTGTATCACTCCCGGATGATCACCTCCCTCAATGTCGAGGCCCTTAGGCCGGCCGGTTCCGGTGCCTATAAAGATGGCATCATATCCCTTATCGAACAAGCCATCGATCGTCATGTCGGGGCCTATTGTAACATTGGTATGGATATTTACCCCAAGATTCTCGATTTTGCGTATTTCACGCCTTACCACATCTTTAGGAAGACGATATTCCGGGATTCCATACATCAACACTCCTCCCGGCTCCGGCTCCATCTCAAAGATGTCGACGGAGAAGCCTTTTCTGGAAAGGTCGCCTGCGATTGTCAGCCCGGCGGGACCGCTGCCAATCACCGCTATATGGCCGCGATCCTTCATCGGGATGTCCTCATGCGACCATCCGGCCTCAGCCTCGAAGTCGGAGATGAAACGTTCGAGGCGGCCTATATGGATTGCCTGGCCTGTCTTTCCCAATACGCAGCCACCTTGGCATTGGCGCTCATGGCCACAGACCCTGCCACATACGGCGGGTAGATTATTGCGCTCATGAATTATCCGCATTGCGTTTCCGAAATTTCCATGAGCCATTTCTCCTATCCAGTCGGGAATGTCGTTGCTTATCGGACACGCTTTCTTACAGCCGGGAACTTTACAATGAAGACATCGCTTTGCTTCCTGAATCGCTTCCTGCAGGGTATAATTTTCCGATACTTCCTTGAAATTATCCATATCATGTTACGGTGACCTCATACAAGATGAATCCAGCTATCCCGGTCGCCGGGCAGAAGATCGATCACAGGAATTTCTATCATCGTATAGCATCCGGGCGAAAGTCTGAAAGATGCGCGCACACAAGCCACGAGAATCTGAGCCGTCAAGGCTGGATTGTTTATTGCCATATTGAATTCAAATCTCTGGCTTTGAGTCTTTCCTGAAACGCCTTTACGTATCATATTTACTCCGTGACCCATATCCTTAAGGGCATCTACACTCTCGACTGCCATCACATGCGTCTCATCTGATGCGAAATAGGGATCTTCTTTTATTGAGCGGGCTACATCGGCGAGTTTATATCCGGGCAAAAGTTCTACATATACCATGCGCCGGTGGATTCCCGTACCGAGAGGTATTGTCATTGATAAAGCATCCTTCACGCCCTCTTTTGATTTTACAGCGACAGTGTGACCCATGCTCATACCGGGGCCAAAGTTTGTGTATGTAATGCCCTTCGGGGCTATAGCTTCAAGGAGCGCGCGAACAATGGAGTCGCTTCCCGGATCCCAGCCGGCGGAAAGTACACTTACCGCTCCACCTTCTTTAGCTTCCTTGTCGAGCCTCTTCCTGAGTGCCGGTATCTGAGTATGAATGTCGAACGAATCAACTGTATTGATTCCCATGGAGAGGATTGTTGTGGCATAATCTTCTACGCTTCTTGTAGGCACTGCCAGAATAGCCGCATCGACACTGCATAATTCCTTAATATCTCCCACTACGGGTATACCTTCCGGGATGTCGGCTCTGTCGGCCGGATTGCGTCTTACTATGCCTGCAACTTCAAAATCGGGCGATGTCTCTATGGCCTCAAGAGTATAACGGCCGATATTGCCATATCCCACAATGGCTATACGTTTCTTTGTCATGACTATTATATTATCAATATTGAAAAGGACATTATCCTGCTAATTATTTAAACGCATAATCCTATTAAAGAATTGTTAACACAAATAAATATTGGCTACGATTAATTATAGAGCCGGGAAATAGGTGACATTACTTCGTTTACCAATTGGAAGGAAGCGCCATTGTCTATGAGTTGATTCGGTATTCTCAGTTCCGTAATCTCCGCCAACAATTCGTGTGCCTATGGATGGATCGTCGCCTTCGAGTTCAATGGCTTTACCTCCGGCTTCAATCTTGTAATATCGAAAACCGACGGGCGAAACGCTCAAAGAAGTACAGGTATCGGTTTCAGATGGGTAGAAAGCGCCGGTTTCATTGTTGTATAAGATTGAGCGACCATCCCGGTTCGTGAATCTAACGTTACCATCCTCCATATCAGCTTTCCAAATCTGGTTGGAGAGCAGCCCGGCGCGTTGAAGATACAACCCATCTTTTTCAGCAGTGATTACTCCCGAAGCGGTGCGGCGTGGGTAGATATAATATTCTCCTCCGTTGATTAATCCCGATTGGAGGGCGCTTTGAGCCGGAATTATGAATGTGGCGATACTTAATCCATCCAGATTGAATGATAGATAACTATCGACAATCGAATATGCGAGATTATTATTATAACTGCCATCGCCGCTGTATAATGCCGTGATCGGAGTGCCTATCTTATCGAATAAGCCGAGATCTATTGAATAAGCACCCTGAATAGAGTCAGGATTAATAATCACAAGCACTAATTCGGATCTATCCGGATTCACGGCGGCAAGGGTTTTATCATCCGTGGATGTTATGATGGTATATCCAGGCTTTATGAAATGCGAAAAATGGCGACGCACGAAATAATTATTTGTCAGTCGGAAAGTTCCCTTAGCGAAATCACCTTGTAAGAGACACCACTGGTCGTTAGGTTCTTCTATATATTGCCAGTCGCACCATGCTGCAGGCTCAAGATAGCGCATATCCCTAATCAGCCGACGAGCCATATTAAGATTACCATGAATTCCCTTGCCTCCGGCTCCGGTCTCACTCATCCATAGAGGGATGTCTTTATCGGAGCAAAGCGCACTAAGCCTGCAGCAGTCAATTACATCACCCTGATAAGTATGCGTGTTTATCCTTCCGACATGAGATAGGACTCCGGATTGGTCGAAATGTCTCACTTCATCTATCTGCGTTCCCACCGACGTCTCGTCGCAAGCAGATATTACCGTATTCAATCCTGATGCCTTCAATTTAGGATAAAATAGGTTAATGAAATCGGCCATTGACTGCATATCAAAATGGCATCCTTCCTGACTGCCGCCACATCCCCAAAAATTTGTATACGGCTCGTTGAATGGAGCTATCGAGGTAAACTCAATTCCTTCAACTTCTTTTATATGGAGCATCACATCAATCAGATAATCTGCGAAGGCATCGTAATATTCAGGTTTAAGATTATCTGAAGCGGCATCAACCGCTCCCGCACAACATCCGCTGAAAGTCATCCACCACGGAGCGGAATTACTAAAAGCCTCAAATATTGCGTCAGGGCGTTTTTCCTTGATTTTACGCATAATTTTAATCTGCGGCTCGTCGGCCTTCCAATCATATTCCGATTGCTCCCTGATTTTAAATCCCGGCATCTCGGCGCGCAGTCCTTTGCCATTACCCATATGATGCTTTGCGCAGTGAGAGTTATCGGGGTCATCTCCTCCTCCTATATTATATCGAAAAATATTATAATTGAGATTTTCCGGGAGCACAAGTAGATCGACTATACTGTCGATTTTTTCTTCAGGCCAGTGGCCGCACATATTAGCCCACCAGCATAGTGATACGCCCCAGCCATCGAATACTTGGCGTGGAGCACCGGGGTTTACATGAACCGCATAAAATCCGGTAGGCACATCCATTGGCGAAGATGCTGCTGTGGATGCCGCATTGGTTGCAGACACAATTGGAATGCATAAAAATGCCACAAATGCAAAGAGGTTAGTACAAGGTAATCTCATAGGCGATGATTTAATTGGAAATCCGGACAAAGATAGCAAATAATTACCCAAAAAACAACAATGATACAAATATGAAAAACTAAAAGACGGATTATAGGCCAGGCATTACAGAATATTTTGTAACTTTGCACAATCCAATACCCAACAATTATGGCGGGAAGGGAGTAGATTATTCCGGAATCGGAAAACCCTTCCTAATCTTAACCCAGAACGACAATAACAGATGGAAAAGACATGGCGCTGGTTCGGGCCAAATGATAAAATCACACTCGATATGCTCCGGCAGATAGGAGTGGAGGGAATAGTCACATCTCTTCATCATATTCCCAATGGGGATATATGGAGCAAGGAGGATATTGACAAGATGAAGAATCTGATCGAAAGCCACGGCATGAGATGGTCGGTGGTGGAGAGCCTTCCGGTGAGTGAGTCAATTAAGTATGGAGGTTCGGATCGAGATTCCTTGATTGAAAATTATAAAGAAAGCCTTGCAAATCTCGGTAAAGCCGGAATAAAGACAATTTGCTATAATTTTATGCCGGTGCTCGATTGGGCGCGAACGGACCTTGAGTATCCCAATCCTGACGGAACGTCAAACCTCTACTTCAATCGGGCGGAGTTTGCCTATTTCGACATTCATATCCTCGGACGTGAAGGGGCGGAAAATGATTACGATTCTGACACTATTGAGCGCATGAAGCGTGAGGTAGTGCCGGGAATGGATGAAGCGGGGAGGAAGCGTCTCGTGGATAATATAATAGTTAAGACTCAAGGTTTTGTCAATGGCAACATCAGCGAGAAAGATAAAAATCCGATAGATAAATTCAAAAGGCTTCTCGACTTGTATAAAGGTGTGAATGCCGATGCCCTGCGGGCAAATATGGTATATTTCCTTAAGGCGATAATGCCCATATGCGATGAATATGACATTAATATGTGTGTTCATCCCGATGATCCGCCAATGCCGGTATTAGGGTTGCCTCGCATAGTGACTAATGATGAAGACATAGCAAGATTTCTGGATGCAGTGCCAAACCGGCACAACGGCTTGACTTTCTGTGCCGGTTCATTAAGTGCGGGTGCACATAATGATGTGCCGGCCCTGGCTAAGAAATATGCCGACAGGACTCACTTCGTACATGCCCGGATATGCAATGTGTTGCCGAATGGAGATTTCAAAGAATCCACTCATCTCGATCCGCGACTGATAGAGATTATCCGCACATTTGAAACTCGCCGCCCGGAGCTTCCGATGCGCGTGGATCACGCTCCGCTGATGCTCGGGGATGATAAGATGGGCTACAATGCCGGATATTCATTCCATGGCCGGATGCTTGCACTCGGAATGGTGAGTGGGATAATGGCTACTGTAAATGCTGAGAAATAAACATAAAAAAATATAACGATGAAAAACTTATTCGATATAAAAGGGAATGTGACCGTTATAACCGGAGGCACGGGAGTATTGGGTAGAGAGATAGCCCGCTATCTGGCCCATCAGGGAGCTAAGGTGATAATTATGGGCCGTAATGAGGAAACCGGAAATGCTATAGTGAGGGGTGTTGAGGAAGAAAACCCTGAAGGGAGCATGGAGTTCATTAAGACCAACGTGATGGACAGGAGGCTCATAGAGGAAAATTGCGAAATCATATTGAATAAATATGGCAGGGTTGATACGCTGATCAATGCAGCCGGGGGGAACATGCCCGGAGCCACGATAGCTCCTGATAAAACCTTCTTCGATCTTGATGTCTCCCAATTTGAACGCGTGCTCAATCTTAATCTCACCGGCACTGTGATTCCGACACAAATCTTTCTCAAGCCGATGGCAAAGGCGGGTAAGGGGTGCGTAATCAATTTCTCCTCTATGGCGGCATTCCGGCCCATGACCCGAGTGTGCGGTTATGCCGCGGCCAAGGCCGGGATATCGAATTTTACGGCTTATATGGCTACTGAATGCGCCAAGAAATTCGGCGAAGGTATCCGGGTGAATGCAATAGCTCCGGGTTTCTTCCTGACTGAACAGAACCGGACACTTCTTACCAATCCGGATGGCAGCTGGACTCAACGCGGGAATGATGTGATTCGCCAGACTCCGTTCGGACGCATGGGACGCCCTGAAGAATTGTGCGGAACCGTGCATTATCTTATGAGTGATGCCTCTCTATTTGTCACTGGGACTGTAGCAGTGGTTGACGGCGGCTTTAATGTATATGCAATGTAATTGCCATGAAGGAATTTATGGACAAAGATTTTTTGCTTGAGACGGAAACAGCAAAAGATCTATATCATAATCATGCGGCTAAAATGCCGATAATCGATTATCATTGTCATCTCGACCCGGCAATGATAGCCGACGACCACCGTTTCAATTCCATCACTGAATTATGGCTCGGGGGCGATCATTATAAATGGCGCGCCATGCGCACTAATGGAGTCGATGAAAAATATATCACTGGCAAGGATACTTCCGATTGGGAAAAGTTTGAGAAATGGGCGCAGACAGTGCCTTATTGCTTACGCAACCCGCTTTATCATTGGACCCATCTTGAATTACGCTCAGCCTTTGGCATCACCGAGAGGTTGAATCCGGAGAGTGCCCGCAGGATTTATGATGAATGCAACCGGCAGCTCCGCGAGAATCCGGATATGACAGCCCGCGGCCTTATGCGAAAATATGGTGTCGAGGTAGTATGCACTACTGATGATCCCGTGGATTCGCTTGAGCATCACAGAAATATTGCGGAGAGCGGATTCGAAATCAAAGTATTTCCCACATGGCGCCCGGATAAAGCAATGGCAGTTGACGATCCCGCGGCATTTGGGGAATACGTTGAGAAGCTCGCTCTGGCTTCGGGAATGGAGATAAAGGATTTCGACGACTATATGAATGCCCTAAGAAAGCGGCATGATTATTTCGCAGAGGTCGGGTGCCGATTAAGTGATCATGGACTTACTGAATTTTTTGCGGAAGATTTTACTCCGGAAGAAATGAGGGAAATTTTCTCAAAGTTGGTGAATGGAAGGAACTTGACTAATAAGGAGGCCGATGTGTTTAAGAGCGGGATGCTTTATGAATTAGGTAAAATGGATGCGGATAAAGGGTGGGTGCAGCAGTACCATTATGGCACAATCCGCAATTCCAATACCAAAATGATGAGTCTACTCGGACCGGACACCGGATTTGATTCGATAGGGGAATGGAGTACAGCTCAGAAATGTGCCCGATTCCTCGACCGGTTAAACTCTGAAGATGCCTTGGCCAAGACGATAATATATAATCTGAATCCGAGTGCCAATGAGGTGATGGCCACTATGCTGGGTAATTTTCAGGATGGCTCGGTACCGGGGAAGATACAGTTAGGCTCGGGATGGTGGTTCAACGATCAGCTCGACGGCATGACCCGGCAGATGAATGCTCTGTCGAATCTTGGATTGCTTAGCAGGTTTGTGGGAATGCTCACGGATTCACGTTCGTTTGTATCCTATCCTCGTCATGAATATTTCCGCCGCGCCTTGTGCAATCTCCTCGGCACCGACATTGAAGCCGGGCTGATACCCTTTGATGGTCCGGAAGAAGCAAGGGTGAGGAAGATGGTGGAGGATATCTGCTATAATAATGCAAAGAATTATTTTAATTTTTGAAAATTAGCATATGAACGATTCTTCAGCTATGACAATAACATCGCGTCCTACAAACTGGCGATGGGTGATATGCTCGCTCTTGTTCTTTGCAACAACGATAAATTATCTAGACCGTCAAGTCCTCTCACTCACATGGAAGGATTTCATCGCTCCGGAATTTCATTGGAGTGATGCGGATTATGGCACTATCACGGGCTTCTTCTCATTGTTTTATGCGGCCGTTAGCCTCTTTGCCGGAAAATTCATCGACTGGATGGGCTCGAAGAAGGGTTATCTATGGGCCATTTTCATATGGTCGCTGGCAGCGTGTCTTCATGCAGCCTGCGGGTGGGCTACGATGAAAATAGAAGGAGTTGATTCGGTCGAGGCGCTGAAAGCAGTAAAATCGGGGTCGGCGCTCGCTCTTTCGATAGCATCCGTGAGCGTGTGGCTCTTCTTAGGATGTCGGGCATTGTTGGCGATAGGGGAGTCGGGAAATTTCCCGGCTGCCATAAAGGTGACCGCCCAATATTTCCCGAAGATGGATCGTGCTTTCGCTACTTCAGTATTCAATGCCGGGGCTTCTGTCGGCGCATTGACAGCTCCGTTGTGCATTCCGTTGCTGGCCAATTTATACGGATGGGAGATGGCATTCATAATCATAGGTGCCCTCGGATTCGTATGGATGGGGTTCTGGATAAAATGCTATTCCATGCCGGAGAAGTCAAAGCATGTAAATGCAGCGGAACTTGAATATATCATGCAGGATGAGGCCGGAGAATCCGAGGAGGAAATCGAGAAAGAGGAAACAGTAACGATTCCCTTCTGGAAATGCTTCGGGTTTCGACAGACATGGGCGTTCATAGCCGGCAAAGCATTGACCGATGGAGTATGGTGGTTTTTCCTATTCTGGGCACCGGCCTATTTCTCCGACCAATTCGGATATGCATCCTATACTCCTATGGGTCAGGCACTGATCTTCACTCTTTATTTTATAGTGACGGTGCTGTCGATAGGGGGTGGGTATCTCCCGAAGCTATTTGTAGAGAAGAAAGGAATGAATCCGTATGCAGGAAGAATGCGCGCGATGCTGATATTCGCATTTGTGCCTATCCTGGCGCTCTTCGCCCAGCCATTGGGAATGTATTCAGCGTGGTGGCCGGCCATAATAATAGGTCTTGCGGGAGCAGCGCATCAGGCATGGAGCGCTAACCTTTATTCCACTATCGGAGATATGTTCCCGACATCCACGGTAGCCTCCATTGTAGGTATCGGTACGATGGCCGGGGGAATAAGCTCGTATATCATCAATCAAGGCTCCGGATTGCTGTTTACTTTTGCCGAGGAGGCTGCAGGGACATTCTCATTTTTCGGATTCTCCGGCAAGCCGGCAGGCTACATGATAGTATTCTCTATGTGTGCCGTCTCATATCTTTTGGCATGGTGTGTAATGAAAGCGCTCGTGCCTCGTTATAAGAAGATAGAATTAGAATAACAGAGAAGACATGAAGAAGACAAATATCTATGTGGCAATATGTGGCCTCCTGATAGGATTGGGACTGCTCTTTCTGGGAGTCGAGATTAAAAATGGGCTGAACAGCATGGCCAATACCCAGCGAGTAGTAGCCGTGCGCGGACTGGCCGAGAAAGAAGTGAAAGCCAATAAAGTGACCTGGCCTATCGTAAGCAAGGAAGTCGGCAACGACCTCACTTCAATATATGCCAATGTGGAGCATACTAACCGGGCCATATTGAATTTTCTAAAATCGAATGGACTTTCGGATAATGAGATCACGGTAAATCCCCCACAGGTAGTGGATCTTCAGGCCGAACGTTACAACAGCATCCAGCAGCCTTACCGCTATAATGTGACAAATGTGGTGGTTGTGACCTCCAAACAAGTGGAAAAAGTAAATACGCTTATTCAGAAGCAGACGGAATTATTGAAGCAGGGAATTGCGATTGTAGCCGGAGATTATCAGTACCAGACTTCATATGAATACACTGATCTCAATACTATCAAACCCGGAATGATTGCCGAGGCCACCACCAATGCACGCGAGGCAGCCAAAAAATTTGCCGAAGATTCGCGGAGTAAGCTGGGGAAAATCAGGACTGCATCGCAGGGGCAGTTCTCAATTGAGGATCGGGATCAATACACCCCCTATATCAAGCGCGTCCGCGTAGTCTCCACCATTGAATACTACCTCAAAGACTAATTAACCCCAAGACAAACTTGATCTCCGTAAAAAGGTCAATGTAAAAAAAGGTTGTTAATATTCCGCAAAATAATTAAAGATTCAGGGCGCCGCCGGGCGCCTTAGTCTGCGGATTCGGTATTGCCGGAGAGTTGAAAGGGAGGAAAAAGAGGAAGCGTGATTAACGGAGAGGTTAATCACGCTTCTGTAAAAAAAGTGTCTGGAATGAGACTCGAACTCACACGACCAAACGGTCACTACCCCCTCAAAGTAGCGCGTCTACCAATTCCGCCATCCAGACATTTGGACACATATGTGCCGAGGGATAAGAGCGAAAAACGGGACTCGAACCCGCGACCCCGACCTTGGCAAGGTCGTGCTCTACCAACTGAGCTATTTTCGCGTATCAAAATGTATTTCATGTCGGTAAACAAACCGGGTCATGAGTCGTGAAACCGCTGTTTCGACGTTTGAGCGAAAAACGGGACTCGAACCCGCGACCCCGACCTTGGCAAGGTCGTGCTCTACCAACTGAGCTATTTTCGCATTTTCAGAAGGCTGCATCATCAGGAAATTCCTGTTTTCTCAGCTTTCTTATCGGCTCTCTTCCGAATTGCGATGCAAAGTTACTGCTTTTTTTTTAATTGTGCAAATCTTTATGAAATTTTTTATTTTTTAGAATGGTGATAGATCCAAGCCTCGCCATATATGCTCTGAAATTCAGCGGAATTAAGAATGGAAAGAAGTTGCTCTTTTTTTTCTGCACCGAGGGCAGATACCCGGTGTAGGCGTTGCGATGGTAGGATTGTGAGGTTGTAGCCTCTGTTGCCGTTAATCTCAATGAATCGGCGAGCCTCTGCTTCTGTGGTGAAGGTGCCTACGATAAGTTGCCATTCATCAGGTTCCGTTTCGGCGTTTAATTCCGGAGTCCGTGTATTTGTAGTTTCGACTTTGTCGCCAGCTTGTTCGGATTCGTTCTGACCGATGAGAGCAGAGGTGATGGCTTGCACAGGAAATATTGATGCTTGATCCTCTTTAAAATCTTTGTTGACGGGGAGGAGGATTGAAATGGCCATTATTACGAGCAGAGCAACGGCGACAGCATATCTTGCGAGGCGTTTGTTTATGGCGATGTAATAATTCCGGTCGGTGTCAAAGTCGCGAAGTCGAGTTGCGATGGCCGGATTTTTGTCGTTTAGCTGCTGCCGGTCTTTCCTATCGTCTACCGGGAGGAATCCCATGCGCCGGGCCATCATCTCCGGTTTATATGCCGGTTGGAATGATATGGTCTCACCGCTTGAAATCAGGGTTCCGATATTACCGATAGTCATTTCTCCATTTTCCTCCATTGCCTGCTGAAGATTGCGGACACTCTGGTGGATTTGCTCCTTGGCCTGCGCATAGTCCAGATTGTCACGACGAACATATGAGGAGGCGAGCATTGCATCGTCATGACGGATTGAGCCGTTAAACCGCACTTCCTCCGTCATGGGCATCCATGCTTCAGTATCTGCATCCCTACAAGCGTTATGCCGCACGATGAGAAAGGCTCCCAGACCGGGAACCACAACGCAATCGTGGCGCCTTAGAAGATATTCGATATGGAGGATCAGTTTTTCCATCGGTTGCCTGAGGAATGAGTTCTCAAAACATTGGCAAAATTACAAAAAATTTAAATGCGCTTATCCCTGAATTATGAACAGAAAATAGTTACGTTGTCTTATCCGGGGCCTAAGATGCTATCAATCAGAGAAGGGTTGACACCGTATTTTATAGCTAACTTTTTTTCTTGCTCGGCTTGGTCGTTCTGGTACTTTTTTTTCAGTAAAAGTGCCTTTATAAGGTGGAATTCTCCATATGTCGGCCATTTATGGAGTGCATCGGTTGTGCGTTCCTCCGCCTTACGGAATAAATTATCATTGCTCGACATAAGCAACAACAGTCGGAATAATACTTCCGGATTCTGCTCCAGGGAGAGTGATTTTTCATAATCAGCGATTGCATCGTCGGGAAGTCCGAGGGCTGCATCTGTATCGGCCAAAGCGGCAAAGACAGTTGCGTCCCTTTCGTTAATCCTTGAAGCAGCGGAAAGATCCCTTCGTGCCTCACGATACTTTCCTTTACCTAAATAAAGGAGTCCGCGCATTTTCAAAGGCCAGCTCTGGAGGGAGTCAACGGAGAGTGTATCATCGAGGTCGGCCAAAGCGTCGGCCTCGTTTCCCATAGTTAAAAGCGTCCATGCACGGTTGGATAAAAGGACTATAGACTTTGGGGCTGCAGTGAGGCCTATCTCATAGGCTTGCAAAGCGCCATTGAAATCCTCACGGTTAGTACGGACCACTCCGAGATTCGACCACAGCAGCCAGTTGGAGGGATTTGCAGGCTCATGCTTGAGTGCGGTTACAATCACTCTCTCGGCATCGTTCCATCGTCCCCGCTTCATATAGAAATCGGCTGAATCGGCAAGCTCCGCCATCCGATTGGTAATTGTCTGCGCCTCCATGGCGGAGACGCAGACAATTATCAGCGACATTATCAGGCTAATGCGTGGATTCTTCACTTCTTACTTTTGCTATAGTTTTCGAGGCCTGTCTTGAGGAAATTCTGGAATTTGGAGACATTCTCATCATAGACCACGGAATGATTCAAGGGCATTCCATCGTCGTTTAGAATTACATAGAATGGCTGCGCATTGGCACCGAATTTCGACCTCTGGAGATAGCTCCATTTGTCGCCTACGGTGCGCAGGGTCGTCTCGTCGCCGTTAGATTCCTTCACCACTATGGGAGCCGGGAGTGGCTGCTTATCATCCACCATGAGCGTGACAAGGATGAAATCATTATCCACCATGTTCTTTACTTCCGGATTCGTAAGGACGGCAGCTTCCATCTTGCGGCAGTTGACGCATCCATATCCGGAGAAGTCGATGAGAACCGGTTTCTTCATCTTGGCTCCGAGTTGCATTCCTTCTTCGTAATTATCCACCTGGGCATGAGTCTCGCCGTCGTAGAGATTGAAATCCTGAGTATACATCGGGGGCGAGAAGGCGGAAATACTCTTTAATGGAGCTCCCCAGAGGCCGGGCACCATATATAATGCGAATGCAAGAGAGATCAAGGCAAGCATGAAGCGGGTGATACCGACTTTCTCCACTTTATCATCGTGTGGCAGCCGGATCCAACCGAGCAGATAGATGCCAAGCAACGCGAATATCACTATCCATAGGCACAGGAACACTTCCCGGTCGAGGATTCTCCAGCCATAGGCAAGGTCGGCGACCGAAAGGAATTTAAGTGCGAGGGCAAGTTCAAGAAATCCGAGAACCACTTTTACAGTATTCATCCATCCTCCGCTCTTCGGCATGCTCTTCAACATAGTGGGGAATATGGCAAACAATGAGAATGGCAGAGCCAAGGCAAGCGAGAATCCGAACATTCCTATTGCCGGAGAAATGAAATTGGATGTGGCGGCGGCTTCTACAAGAAGAGTCCCGATAATCGGGCCCGTGCAGCTAAATGATACAAGCGAAAGGGTGAAAGCCATGAAGAAGATGGAAAGATAGCCTGTGGTACTATCCACTTTTGAATCCATCTTATTGGTCCATTTCGAGGGCAATGTAAGCTCAAATCCTCCCATGAATGAGAATGCGAATATCACGAGCAGGATAAAGAAAGCAATGTTAAATCCAGCGCTTGTGGCAAGTTCGTTGAGGGCTGAAGCTCCGAACAGGGCTGTGACAATCAATCCGAGAGCCACATAAATCACTATTATGGAAAGACCATATACTATGGCCGAGGATATTGATTTTCGACGTGATTTATTTTGTTTCAGGAAAAAGCTGACCGTCATGGGAATCATAGGCCAGACGCATGGGGTAACAAGGGCAATGAGGCCTCCTATGAAGCCTGCGAGGAAGATATACCATAAAGAACGCTCCTGCTGCTCGGGGTTATCTTCGAAGACTCTCATCTCGGCCTCGACATTCGCCCACCAGCGGGTGGTATCGACATTTGAGTTATTAACGCCGGGGAGCAGAGCGGGTGTGCCTGCCTGCAACGAATCGGTGAGGTTGACTACAGAGTTGACTATGCTGTCTTTGGCAGCAGCCTCTCGCTTTTCGAGAGCCTCAGCTTCTTTCTTTACGGCATCAGTGATGGGGGAGTGCCCTTTGAAGGTGTGGGAATTAAGGACGCGGAAGCATCCGGAATCGTCGCATATCTGACCCTGAATCTCCAGTTTAACCTCCCAGTCGGCGGCCGCCGGCTTGATTTTCTGAACGAATGTTACGGAATTGGCATAGAAATGCTCATCGACTTCCATAATGTCGTCGTATTGCTTTACATAAGCCTTGTTGGGCTTCGCCTGGCCATCAATTGAACACCCTTTTGTGTCGAACCGGAATGAGAGGGGCACTCCGCCACCCGGAGGATTGTCCATGGCATATAGATGGAAGCCCGGGTCGATTGTGGCGGATATTTCCAATGATGGAGTCGCGGTGTTGTCGCCAATGATTTTATACGACCAATTGATATGGTCGGCCATCATGCCGGAGGCGATAGTGATTAACAACGCTAACAGAGTGATAATGCGTTTCATGATAAATAGTTAAGATAAATATCATTAAGCCTTAGAATGCAAGCAGACTCTTCAGGCTATTTATTTTTTGTAAAATTAGAGAAAAATTGGTATATTTGCAAATAAATCACACAAGGCATATGGGCATCCATATAGCCATCGAACTTAATACCATGAAAAAGAAGCGATTATTGCTTGGCGACGAGGCTCTTGCCCTTGGAGCCATTAATGCCGGATTGTCGGGAGCATATGCATATCCCGGCACCCCTTCAACAGAAATCCTTGAATACATTCAGAAAGACCCTGTAGCCAGGGAGCGTAAACTTCATTCGCATTGGTCGTCAAACGAAAAGACGGCAATGGAGGGTGCTTTGGGTATGTCATTCTGTGGTAAGAGAGCTATAACCTCAATGAAGCATGTAGGCCTGAATGTGGCCGCGGATCCGTTCGTAAACTCAGCAATGACCGGTGCTAACGGAGGCTTGCTGGTAATTTCAGCCGATGACCCGTCGATGCATTCCTCACAGAATGAACAAGACTCACGCTATTATGCTGATTTTGCCATGATTCCCCTATTGGAGCCGAGCAATCAGCAGGAGGCTTATGATATGGCCCGTCATGGCTTTGAACTTTCGGAAAGACTGAATATTCCTGTGCTCGTGCGGCTGGTGACACGTCTGTCGCATTCACGCGCAGTTGTTGAAGCCGATGTAGAGGCTGCTCCGGAAAATGAATTGCACTATCCGGCAAATCCAAAGCAGTGGGTGTTGATGCCGGCAATGTCGAAGATACGCAACCGTCAACTTATTAAAGATCAGGAAGCATTCCGCAAAGCCTCCGAGGAGTCGCCTTACAATCGTCTGGAAGATGGTAAAGACAAGCGTCTTGGAATAGTAGCTTCAGGAATAGCATATAATTATCTGCAGGAGGCTTTCGGAGGGAAAGTGCCTTTCCCTGTGGTAAAGGTCAGTCAATACCCACTCCCGGTCGAAATGATAGAACGCCTGCGTAATTCCACAGACGCCATTCTTGTGGTAGAGGAAGGACAGCCGTTTATCGAGACTCGTCTGCGTGGACTCCTTTATGAAGGTAAGCCTATCTATGGAAAATTGAGCGGAAATGTGGTTCGTGATGGGGAGTTGAGCCCGGAAGCGGTGAAAGAAGCCATTGAGACTCTCTATCCGGAAGCAGAGGGGCTCGTGAAGCACGAGGTTGCCGTCCCGTCGGAGTTGGTTGTTCCCCGTCCGCCGGCGTTGTGCCAAGGGTGTGGTCACAGAGATGTGTACGCCGCGATGAATGCCGCACTCAGCGAATATAGCCAACCAAAAGTATTCGGAGATATAGGATGCTATACGTTAGGGTTCCTCAAGCCATTCAATGCCATTGACACATGCGTCGACATGGGGGCATCAATCACTATGGCCAAAGGAGCTGCAGATGCTGGCCAGTTCCCATCACTTGCAATAATCGGCGACAGCACGTTCACACATTCCGGAATGACCGGACTGCTTGATGCCATTAATGAAAATTCCAACATAGTGGTAGTGATTTCAGATAATCTCACCACCGGAATGACCGGAGGCCAGGATTCACAGGGCACGGGCAAAATCGAGCAGATCTGCCTCGGACTTGGTGCCGATCCGGCACATGTACGTACTGTGGACTCGCTCCCGAAGAATGTGGATCAGATAAAGGAAATCTTCCTTGAAGAGATAGAATATCCTGGCCTTTCGGTGATTGTGGCCCGACGTGAGTGCATACAGACGGCCCGCCGTCATGCCAGCCAGAAAGCCAAGAAATAAGGATCTGTAATCGAGACAAACATGAAGACCGATATAGTACTGGCCGGCGTCGGCGGCCAAGGCATCCTGACGATAGCCACAATATTAGGGTCAGCGGCCCTTGCCGACAACTTATATCTTAAGCAGGCAGAAGTCCATGGGATGAGCCAGCGTGGGGGCGATGTGCAATCGAATCTGCGCATCAGTTCGGAGCCTATACACTCCGACCTGATAGCAAAAGGTGGCGCCGATCTTATAGTATCCCTCGAGCCGATGGAGGCCTTGCGCTATCTTCCATTCTTAAATAAGAAAGGATGGATAGTGACCTCGACACTGCCATTCGTGAATATCGACAATTATCCCGATATGAGCGATATAGAGAAGGAACTCGGCCGTTATGACCGGGTGGTGGCCTTCGATATGGAGGCCGTAGCCAAGGAAGTGGCATCGGCCCGCAGTTCAAATCTGGTGCTTCTCGGCGCGGCATCACCATTTATCGACATTGACGCGGCTAAGATAGAGGCAGCTATCGCAGATGTGTTCGGTGCCAAGGGGGAAGCCATTGTAAATTCCAACATAGCGGCATTCCGCGAAGGACGTCGGCGGGCATGTGAAATTGCCGGAAAATAATTAATCGCAACATTAGCCTGTGGACTCGTCTTATACGGTTCACAGGCTTTAATCTAATATTATGACATATGTTTCCAATAGATAATGATACGTTTGACTCAGCCGTAAAACGCCTCGGAATAATGAGTGTGGCCGATGCCACCATTCGGCAGATATGCAGCCTTGCGGCAGAATTGGAAAAGGCTTCCGGCGAGGAGATGATACATCTTGAGATCGGAAACCCGGGTCTTCAGGCAGAGCAGATCGGCACTGATGCTGAGATAGCCATCCTGAAAGAGGGAATCGCCAATACATACCCTCCGATTCCGGGAATACCGGCCTTGAAAACTGCAGGACATGAATTTATCAGCCGTTTTCTTGGCGTAGATATAAACCCGCAGGGCATTATCCCGACAGTAGGGTCGATGCAGGGGGCCTATACTCTTCAATTAATATTGAGTCAACGGCTTAAAGAGGCAAAGGACACAATGTTGTTCCTTAATCCCGGATTTCCGGCCCATATGCTTCAGGCAAAAGTGATAGGGTTGAAGATCGATTCCTTCGACATCTACAATTACCGAGGCAAAGCAATGGAGGCCGAATTGGAGCGACATCTTGCAAGCGGTAAAGTCACGGGGATCATTTATAGCAATCCTAATAATCCGGCCTGGACCAACCTGACGGAGGAAGAGCTTGAGATAATCGGGCGCCTTGCCACGAAATATGATGCCATAGTGCTTGAGGATCTTGCTTATTTCGGCATGGATTTCCGTCACGACATTATGGCCGAAGGAGCACGGGGAGTGACAATAGCCAATTATACTGATAATTATATACTGCTTTTATCAGCATCGAAGATATTCAGCTACGCCGGTCAGCGCATTGCGCTGGTATGCATCGGCAATAAGGTATATGAGAGGGAATATGAAGATCTGAAAGAGATGTATGGAATCCTTCGCTTCGGAGATGCCTATGTACTCGGAGTGCTCTACTGTTGTTCTTCAGGCACGGCTCATTCCGCCCAATACGCGTTGGCTGCCATGCTCAAAGCGGCAGTGGAGAAGCGTCTTCCCTTTACAGAACATTGTTCGGAATATGCCCGCAGAGCGGAAGTAATGAAGAGGCTGTTTGAGGATAATGGCTTCCATATAGTCTATGACAAGGATGGCGATAACCCTATTGCCGATGGATTTTTCTTCACGATCGGATATGGCGATATGACCGGGGCTGAATTACAGGAGGAATTGATGAAGTATGGAATCTCGTCGATCGCACTTGCCACGACCGGGAGCGAGCAGCCAGGCATCCGTGCCTGCGTTTCGATGGTATCGAGCGATGAGCAATACCGGCGCATGGAGAACTTCCTGAAGAAATTCAATGAAGATCACAAAGCAGAACATAAATAAGAAAATAAACCCAAATACCATCCGACATGAATATGCCGATAAGATATATGAGCGCGGAAGAGGCCGTGAAGCTCGTGAAAAGCGGAGATTGGCTTTATCTGCAAGGGTCGACATCAATACCTGAAACATTGGTCGACGCTCTCGTGGCCCGAGCTCCGGAATTGCGTGACGTGACTTTGATAACCGGCTTCGGAGTGGCCCGTCGCTCATCTCCATTGTGTACGGAAGCCGTAAAAGATAGCTTTCACACTGATTCGTTCTTCGTATCAAATGCCTTCCGCAAGGGAATCAACGAAGGATATGGCTCGATGACTCCTTGTTTCCTCGGAGAAGTGCCAAGCCTCTACCGCACGGGAATATGGAAATGCGATGTAGCGATATTGAATTGTTCGATGCCGGATAAGGATGGCTATGTCAGCTTTGGCGTATCGGGTGATGTGGCCTGTTCGGCTGTAGAATGCGCCAAGAAAATAATAGCGCAGATCAACCCGCAGATGCCCTTCAGTTACGGTGATCCTGTGGTCCATGTATCTCGCCTCGATGCAGCGGTATATGTGGATGAGCCGTTGGTGGAAGTGCCCACTACGGAGCCCACCGAGCAAGAGATAAAGATAGGAAATTACATAGCGGAGCGTATTCCTGACGGCGCTACCCTGCAGATTGGTGTCGGTGGGATTCCTAACGCAGTGATTCGTGCTCTTGGCAATCATAAGCACCTCGGGCTGCACACCGAGGCTATGACCGACGGAGTCCTGCCACTTCTGGAAAAGGGAATAATCGACAATTCACAGATCCGGGTAATGCCCGGAAAGACCGTGGCCTCTCTTGCCTTGGGATCTCGCGCCCTATACGACTATATGGATGGCAATCCCGATATTATTTTCAAAGATGTGGCATGGACCAACGACCCCTTCATCATTGCACAGAATCCAAAAGTGATGTCGATTAATTCCTGCCTTGAGATAGATCTCACCGGGCAGGTATGTGCCGACTCCATCGGGAAGAAAATTTTCTCCGGTGTAGGAGGGCAGCACGACTTCGTGTATGGTTCGTCGCGCAGCGAAGGAGGCTTGTCGTTCCTCGCCATGTTGTCGACTACTAATAAGGGAGTAAGCAAAATCAAGCCTGTTCTCACGGAAGGCGCAGGCGTAGTAACGACTCGCTTCCAGACTAACTATGTAGTGACGGAGCATGGCATCGTGAATCTGCGTGGAAAGAATCTTGCTGAGCGCGCAAAATTGATGATTTCCATAGCCGCTCCTGAATTTAGGGAAGAACTTGAAAGGGAAGCTGCAGAGCGTTATGGGTACGCCTTCCTGCGTTTGGGAAAGGTAAGATAACTACCGGAATTGCCCCGGCTAACTGAATCAGAAGATCCGGCGGAGGGAAAGGCAGATAAAATTGCCTATCCTTCCGCCTTTTGAATAAACCAAAGCAGGGGAAGATGTGTTAGAAAAACAAAGAGACTTTCAAAGAGACTGGCGACGGTTTCTCCACGAGTCAAGGCAAATTATAAGAATACGCAAATTAAAAACGTTATTAGCTATGAAAACCAAATTACTTGACGCCCTGCGGAAGGCTTTGGGAAGCCTTGGCGGAGATATGCGACCGGCATTGCAACCGGTGCCGGTAGGCCGTAGCCAAGGATTTCCCCGCTGAAATATAAAGAATATCCCATCGGATTGTAGCCGACGGAAAGATATTGATTATTTGCGTAAGGGAATAAGTTTTGTAACTGAAAAATGAAATTCCACCATCACTCTCACGAAGTGAGTTCCACACTCCCGGATTTACTAAGCATGCGCAATGCAAGCGAAGCGAGGCAGATCCGGAAGGTTGTTATGCTCGGATGTCTGGTCAATGCCATGCTCATGGTGATGAAACTTGGGGTGGGCTGGTACGGCCATAGCGAGGCCCTCATGGCCGACGGATTCCATTCAATGAATGATATGGCCGTCGACCTGATAATGCTCGTATTTGTAGGAGTATCCTACAGAAAGGCCAATGCCAGTTTTGCTTATGGATATGGCAAATTTGAGACATTCGCATCGCTAATGATAGCGTGCCTTATGATATTCATCTCAGTGATGATATTCAAAGAGGGACTGGAATCTGTGATAGGATTTTTCAACGGAGAGCAATTGGAGCGGCCCGACATATGGACATTTATCGCCATCATAGTAGCAATTGGTTGTAAAGAGGGATTATATAGATTCTATAACAAGAAGGGATCGGAATTGAATTCAACCGCTCTCCGGGCAGCCGGATGGCATCACCGGCTTGACGCCATGGCCTCAATTTCGACATTGATAGGCGTAACCTGCGCGCATTTCCTCGGAGAAAAGTTTTATGTGCTTGATCCGATGGCCTCACTCGTGATAGCAATCACCATCATTTTCCCGGCGCTTCGACTTCTATGGCCTTCATTCCGCGAGCTTATGGAGGGGAGCCTTCCAAAAGAAGAGAGTGAAAAAGCGCTCGCAATCGTAAGAGATACAGATGGCGTCAGAGATGTGGCTTATGTAAAGGGGCGTCGTAACGGACATTGCAAAGTATTCGATGTAAGGGTCGGAATAGCTCCCGGCTCAACAGTAGAACAAGGCGATGTGATAGCTTCTTCGATAGAGGAGCGGCTTCGCAATGCCTTTTGCCCGCACATATATCTTACCGTCCAGACCTACCCGGCAAAATAAAAATTGTCCCCGTCCTCATTGGAATTCAGTATCTTTACCTCCTCTCTAAAAAGACAAGATAAGATATAAGAATTATCTGGGAATAAAATTGCAGGATTAAAATTGATTAACTAACTTTGTAAAGCAAATTGATTAAAGTATAGTTAATCGGATAATAGTATGTTAAGAGCGAGTGTAAAGACGACATCACCAGATTCTGAAAAATTTCCTATAAAGCAAGGGCAAGAGGGTCAGGTATTTGAGGATATAAAGGAAACCTCGCTTATCGAAATCTATCCGGAACTGTTAGAGATACTATTACAGGATCATACCACTCATAAGAATATCTTTTGGGCTACTGATAACTATGCAGAGCGTGGAGCAGGTTATCAATTTACCGACCCTATTACCATAAAAGCTATAACTGGCGATAATAGGAATATTATTATTCCTCGTGCATTGAAAAGCCGAGAAAAACAGAAAAAGCGTAGCCGTGATATGGCTGAGGTTTTCACTCCCTCCTGGGTGTGCAATAATATGAATAATATCGTAGATGGAGTCTGGTTTGGGCGCGACAATATATTCAATAAAGAAATAGAAAATCCTGATAACACGCATACTTGGCAACCTACCGAGGGTAAGATTGAGTTCCCTGAGGGCAAGACTTGGAGAGACTATGTTACCGAAAATCGCCTTGAATATTAAAACCGATGGAGTGAATATTAATATTATTATTCCGACAAGGCATAAAGATTATTTCAACGGGCAGTGCATTCATACTATATCCGCGGCCCGGACTTCGGTTGGTCGGGACTACTGAGGCCTACGGTGAATTGGAATTAGTTGTCATTCAATATGATTAGGAGAAAATAGGAATGCCCCGACATTGAGCCGGGGCATTTTGACAGGGGTATTTGTGAATGCTTCAGAAGTTATTTCACAATTACCTTTATAGCTTTGCGAGATGTGCTGTCGTATTTGATGAAGATTCCATTCGAAGGATTGGCGATGCGATTACCATTCATGTCGAAATAGATGCAGTTTGACATACCATCGTCTTCAACAGCGATATCGTTAACTCCGCTGATGGTGTAGAATTTACCCCAGAATTCGTGAGCCTTATAAGCCTCTACGGATCCGGCAGGAACGAAGAGCTGGCAGAATTCGTAGGGATCTATGGTGGAGTTGGGATTTTCAAACATTACGCCCTGAAGAGCGCCGGGAGTACCGGGTTCTACCTCTTCGAACCAGTTGCTGCCATCAACAGGATAGATGTAAGGAGGCTCAACAGCGTTGCAGATCACGGCCTCTACAGGATTGTTGGCATCATTTGCGATCTGGCCTCCGAAGCGCTTCAGGCTTGCCGGGAGAGTGTAGGTAGTAACTAATGTAGAGTATGCGGGACGAGATCCGAGATCTTCGATATTCTCAAGGATCAGACCATCCGACGGGAGAATAGTGCAAGCCTGGGCAAGGTTAGAACCAATTCTCTTGCAACCCTGAACCTTCAGAGAGGTAAGATTGGAGTTGAATCCAAAGATGTTGTATGAAATGTCTTCAAGGCCGGCGGGGAGCACTACATTCTCAAAGTTGCAGAACTGGAAGATTGAGTGGTCCATTTTCTTCAACGTTGAGGGGAATGTGAGTTGGCTGAGAGCCATAGTAGTTCCGTAAGCAGCAAACGCCATATCCATGATTTCTTCCAGACCTTCTTCGAGAGTAACATCCGACAGAGATGTACAGCTATAGAATGCTGAAGAGCAAAGGATCTTACATTTTACAACGGCTTTTGTAAGGCCGGTGCAACCATTGAAGATACTTGTCTGACCCTGATCCATGTAAGGATTAACGTCGATGGTGGAAGGTATTGTCACCTCTTTCAGGTTCTTGCAATACTGGAAAGCGATGAAGCCGATGTATTCGAGGCCTTCGTTGAGCTGGAGTTCTTCGATCTCACTGCTATAGAAAGCCTGTGAGCCGATATATCTTAGCGTTGAAGGCATGATCACCTTCTTTATAGCAGATTCCTGGATGGTGAGGTCGCCGATCTTGCGGAGCTTTGTATCTTCGAAGTTAGCTTCTTCAAGGTTGAAGCAGCGGTACATGGCGGCATAACAAATTTCCTCAAGGGTTGAGGGGAATACGATCTTTGTCATGTCGAGATTGCCTTGCAAGCACTGACGGCTGAGCACTTTCACACCTTCCGGCACAGTTACGGTTGCCAACCCCGGCTCCCACTTGTAATGAGCTATTACGCCGGTCTCTTTCGTGAACAGGAAGCCATCCACGAGCGAGAGATAAGGATTGCCGGGGTTCAGGGTTACGGTAAGATCTGTGGTACGGTTGATTGTCTGGCCCAGATTCTTAACATTGCGGCCGATTGTGAGAGAGGTAAGGCCTGATGCCAGGAATGCGAAGTCGCCGATTGATTCCACATTGTTGAGCTTGATGTTCTTCATCTCAGCGTGACCACGCAATGCCGAGGAACCGATTTCTGTACATTCCTCAGGCACAGAATAAGTTTCAGGAAGTTCAGTGTAGTCAAGAGCGAAGCAGAGCTTGTGCATGTCTTTGCTCCACATGATACCGTTTTGCATCACGAAATCCTTATTGTCCGGGCTGACAGTAAGAGAGGTGAGGGTCTTCAGGGCACGGAAAGGATTTCCAACCATTGTATTCACGATGGCGGGGAGTTCGAACTCAACCAATCCTGCGCCGGTGAAGGCATCGGCACCTAGGTAAGTACATTTCTCATTCCATTCAACTTCTGCCAAATTTGTTGACCAAGTGATGGCTGCGGAGTCGATTCGTTCGATGTTTTTGCCGAGCACGAGTTTTTCTGCGCTGGCGATGAGGCCGTTAAGAGAACCCGACACATTTGCTCTGGCGTTGCCAAGGGAGATGATGGGGTAGTTCACATTATCCACTGTTATTGCATCAGGAAGTGTGAGTACACCATCTTCCACTGATGATGAATAACAAGTATTAACCCATGCTGTTTTAGCGTTCAGGTCGTAGATTACTTCAAACAGAGGATCTCCCGCATCATTTCTCATTATGATGGGTCTCTCTGATGATAGCCAGTTGTTGGCCGACGCGGTCGGGAGGAGCAAGCTGCATGTTGCGAGTCCAACTATGGTTGCCAGCATGGGTTTTGGGATACAAATTCTCATGTGATCAAAGATTGGATTTAAGGTGAGTGCCTACAACATTCCCTAATAGGCTTTGTTTGCTTTGAAAGAATGTGGAATATTGGCAATGAGGAAACAATGTGCCTATTTCGAGTCCCTTAGAGTCAAATATATATGGCACTATGGTAACAAAACAACGACACGTCATTTGCTGCAAAGCGCATCTGCATAAACGTACCGAAATGAGGCGCATCCTGAAGAATTATGGCCGTATATAATTTAATCTTCTCCACATTTGCTATTGCGATTGGAGATAAGCCTTAACGGAAGGCAACCTTATACGATCCAAGCAGCAATCAGGCTAACGGATAAAGTCGGACACACAAAATTATAAAAAATCTCTTTAAAATCAAAAAATATTTTAAAATGATTTTAGTAAATTTGAGGCGAAATAAGGTTCGGAAACACTTAAATGGGTATAGGTAAAAGAGTAAGAAAGGATAAAAATTTTGATGATTCTGAAGATTTGAATTTCTGTTATTGAGGATTGCAGAAAAATTCGTAATTTTGCAGTTTATTGGGATGGTTTCGGCCCGGATTCTTTCGTGGAAAGGATTAAAGGGCTATTAATAATCCTGATATCCGACATATTTTATCATCACCAAGATAATTAAAGATGAAGACTAACGTAGCGGTGTTTTTCGGTGGGCGGTCAGTAGAGCATGAGATTTCGGTGATTTCAGCTCTTCAAGCCATAAATGCCTTCAATAAGGATAAATATAATGTGATTCCTATATATATATCTAAGGAAGGGAGATGGTACACAGGTCAGAAATTGCTTGATATAAGCAATTACAGGTACATGGATACTCTTGTCAAGGAATCGGAAGAGGTATACATGCGTCCTGAATACGGCGATTATAATCTATATAGAGCAAATCCCGGAGGGGGTCTTTTCGGCAAGAAAAATCCTGTGATGGCAGAGATCCATGTGGCATTGCCCGTGCTTCACGGCTCAAACGGTGAGGACGGCATCTTCGAGGGAGTTCTCGAGACCATCGGCATTCCNNTGTGTACCATCTCCCTTCCTTAGATTGCCGGATGCAACACTCTCTCCTCGGCAAATGGCATGGATAAGATTACCATGAAGATGATTCTCCGGGCAGAGGGGATTCCAGTGGTGGACTATGTATGGTTCACCGACCATCAATGGCAGACCGACCATGATAAATGGCTCGACCGGATAGAGAATAGCCTCGGGTATCCGGTGATAGTCAAGCCGGCCAATCTCGGTTCGAGTGTCGGCATCAGCAAAGCCGCCGACCGTGGGGAGCTTCGTCATGCCATCGACAACGCCACAAAGTTTTCCCAGCGCATTATAGTAGAACATATGATCGAACAGCTTAAGGAGATAAACTGCTCCGTATTGGGCGATGCGGATGAGCATCAGAGTTCGGTATGCGAGGAGCCGGTGAAGAGTGGTGATTTCTTGAGCTACGAGGACAAATATATGGGGGGAACGAAGACCACTGCCGGAATGCAGGCCAGCAAGAAGCGCATCCCTGCCGATCTGCCTGAGAGCGTGAGCGAGGAAATCAGGCGTATTGCCGCCGAGACATTCCGCGTGCTTTCGTGTCACGGCGTGAGCCGAATAGACGTGATGATAGATGAAGCCGACGGAAAGATATATGTGAATGAAATAAATACTATCCCCGGCTCCTTGTCATTCTATTTGTGGGAGGCCACAGGGATAACCTTCGAACAGCTGACCGATAGGCTGATTCAATTAGCCTTAAAGCGCAAGCGCCTTGCCGAGCGCAAGACCTTCAGCTATGACAGCAACATATTTGCCTTGGGCGGGGGAATGAAGGGGGCCAAAGGATCAAAAACCAGCAAATTATAAAATCTTCTTAGCCATATGAGCAAGAAATTCAAGGAATATAATAATCAGCTAAACCTTTCTGATGTAAATAAGGAGGTATTGAACGACTGGGACGCGAGCGGGTTGTTCGAACGCAGCATGAAGGAGCGCGAGGGAGGTCCTACATTCGTATTTTATGAAGGACCACCATCAGCCAACGGTATGCCGGGCATCCATCACATGATGGCCCGTACCATAAAGGATATATTCTGCCGTTATAAAACGATGAAGGGTTTCCACGTGAAGCGTAAAGCCGGTTGGGATACCCACGGACTTCCCGTGGAACTTGGGGTCGAGAAATCGTTGGGAATTACAAAGGAAGACATCGGGAAAAAGATAAGCGTAGATGAATATAACGCCGCTTGCCGACGCGAGGTGATGAAATATACAAAAGAGTGGACCGACCTTACTCACAAGATGGGCTATTGGGTTGATCTCGACAATCCCTATATCACTTACGACAGTAAGTATATGGAGACGCTATGGTGGCTACTGGCTCAATTATATGATAAAGGGTATCTTTACAAGGGATATACCATCCAGCCATATAGCCCGGCAGCCGGAACCGGCCTTAGTTCGCACGAACTGAATCAGCCCGGATGCTATAGGGATGTAAAGGATCTGACGGCCACAGTACTTTTCGATATCCTCGAACCGAAGGATGAGATGAAAGGGTGGGGGAAACCGTGCTTCATGGCTTGGACCACCACCCCCTGGACCCTCCCTTCAAATACGGCTCTATGTGTAGGCCCGAAATTCGATTATGTGGGTGTACGCACCTATAATCCTTATACGGGGGAGAAGATCACGATAGTGATGGCCGAAGTCCTCGTAAAGACTTATTTTAAAGAGGGCGGCTCCACCGCCGACATGGATTCCTGGAAACCGGGCGACAAACTACTGCCATATCGGATAGAGGGCAAATGGAAAGGAGAGGAGCTCGTAGGGATGCGTTATGCACAGCTTCTGCCGTGGGTAAGACCATGCGACCGTCTTGATGATCGCTCGCCGGAATATGTCAAGAAGTATGCCGATGAGCATCCGGATAAGATTTTTGATGTCGATAGATTTAAATTCGTCGAGCTGGAGGATTGCGCATTCCGCGTGATTCCGGGCGATTATGTGACTACGGAAGATGGTACGGGTATCGTTCATATAGCCCCGACTTTCGGAGCGGACGATGCAAAAGTGGCCCGTCAATCAGATATACCGTCGTTGTTTATGATCAACCGTCGTGGTGAGACACGGCCGATGGTAGATCTGAAAGGGCGTTTCTATCTTCTTGAGGAACTCGCCCCGACATTTATTAACGCATGTGTGGATACATTGCTTTACAGTCAGTACGCCGGAGCCTACGTAAAGAATGCTTATGATCCGAAATTCAATCCGGGGGGCGTATATGATGAGAAAGCTGCATCCTCAGCCGATGATATAAATGTGGAGCTTTGCGTGGAAATGAAGCAGGAGGGAAAGGCCTTCCGCACCGAGAAGCACGTCCATAATTATCCTCATTGCTGGCGCACCGACAAACCGATCCTATACTATCCTCTTGACTCATGGTTCATCCGGACTCCGGATGCACGTGACACGCTGATAGCCCTTAATGAGACCATCCAATGGAAGCCGGCTTCCACAGGGTCGGGCCGGTTTGGAAAATGGCTTGAGAACCTTCAGGACTGGAATCTCAGCCGCTCGCGCTACTGGGGGACGCCATTGCCCGTATGGCGCACGGAAGACGGATCGGAGGAAATCATCATAGGAAGCTATGAGCAGCTTTACAATGAAGTTGAGAAAGCCGTGGCAGCCGGAGTAATGGAAAGCAATCCTATCAAGGAAAAGGGATTCGTTCCGGGCGAGATGAGCAAGGAAAATTATGAAAAGATCGATATGCACCGGCCTTATGTCGACCAGATAGTACTCGTATCGCCTAACGGAAAACCAATGCACAGAGAGCTTGACTTGATTGATGTATGGTTCGATTCGGGTGCGATGCCTTATTCTCAGATTCATTATCCCTTCGAGAATAAGGAATTGCTCGATAGCGGCGAGGTGTATCCTGCGGATTTCATCGCCGAGGGTGTGGATCAGACCCGCGGATGGTTCTTTACGCTCCATGCCATAGCCGGAATGATATTCAACTCCACTGCATATAAGGCTGTGATCTCCAATGGCCTTGTTCTGGATAAGAATGGAATGAAGATGTCGAAGCGGCTTGGAAATGCAATCGATCCATTCAATAATATTGAGAGATTTGGTTCGGATCCTGTAAGATGGTACATGATTTCCAATTCCTCTCCGTGGGATAATCTGAAATATGATGAAGCGGGAGTAGCCGAGGTAAGCCGCAAATTGTTCGGCACTCTATACAATACCTACAAATTTTTCGCCCAATATGCAAATGTCGATGGATTTACCGGGGATGAGAAGCAGATAGATATAGCAGAACGTCCCGAAATCGACCGTTGGATCTTATCGTTGCTAAATACGCTTGTTGAGGAAGTGACGGCGGATCTTGATGACTATGAGCCGACACGCGCGGCCAGAGCGATAGATACGTTTGTCAACGACAATCTTTCCAACTGGTATGTGCGTCTTAACCGTCGACGTTTCTGGGCCGGAGAGATGAATACCGACAAGCTCGCGGCCTATCAAACGCTTTATACATGCCTGAAAACAGTGGCTTTGTTAATGGCTCCCTTTGCACCTTTCTATAGCGATCGGCTTTACCGCGACCTTACAGCCGGCGCCGAAGGGAAAGATGGGTATTCTTCCGTTCATCTCGCCGATTTTCCTGTGAGCGATCCGGCTCTTTCGGATAAGGCTCTCGAGGAGCGGATGGACATGGCGCAGAAAATCACGTCGAATGTTTTGGCCTTACGCCGGAAAGTGAATCTGAAAGTGCGTCAGCCATTACAGACGCTGCTGGTGCCTGTTCTTGACGATTCGCAACGTAGGGCAATAGAAGCCGAGAAGGATATAATCCTCGGTGAAGTCAATGTGAAGGACCTGAAAATCGTGAATAACGAAGAGAGTGGCCTTGTAAAGCGTGTAAAGGCTGACTTCAAGAAATTAGGGCCTAAGTACGGCAAGATAATGAAAGATCTCGGCAAAGCCATTACCGGAATGGATCCCAAGGCAATAGCGCAATTAGAACGTGAAGGCAGCTATACTTTCGAGTCATTGCCCGGACAGCCGGTGGTGACACTTGATGACGTGGAAGTTATTCCGGAAGACGTGCCCGGATGGCTGGTGGCAAACGACGGCTCTCTTACCGTAGCACTCGATGTGACTGTATCTCCGGAACTCCGGAATGAAGGACTGGCTCGTGAATTGGTCAACCGGATTCAAAATATCCGTAAGGCTTCCAACTTCGAGATTACCGACCGTGTAAAAGTCGTGCTTCAGGATCTTCCTGAAATACGCGAGGCTCTTTCTGCGTTTGGCGACTATCTTAAATCGCAGGTATTAGCCGACTCTATCGAATTGATTCCGGAGCCTGTAGGCGACAACATTACAGAGCTGGATATCGACGGCATGACGGTGAAGGCGATAGTATCCCGCAATAATTGAAATGGCACCGACACTTGAAAAAGATTCCAAAGCCCCGACGGGAAATTCCTTTCCCGTCGGATGGCTTATGGTGGCTATTGTGCTTCTCGTAGTAATCGCTGATCAATCTTTAAAAATATGGGTCAAGACCTCTTTCTATATGGGAGAGGATTTGGCAATAACGAATTGGTGGCATTTGAAGTTCATAGAGAACAATGGCATGGCATTCGGCCTTGAATTATGGAGCAAATTGGCTCTGACAATAGGCCGGATTGTGATGGTGGGACTGCTCGTATGGGCTTTATGGAGATTGTCGAAAGTTAATGGGCTAAGAAAAGGGTTTCTGGTTGCGTTGGCCTTGATTACGGCCGGGGCAGCCGGGAATATCTTTGATTGCGTGTTTTATGGCGTGATTTTCAATGACCCTATGCCGCCAGCCACAGCGGTGCTCTTCCCCTCCGACGGAGGATATTCCACATGGTTCGAGGGAAGGGTGGTCGATATGTTGTATTTCCCCTTCTTCGATTTCTACTGGCCCGAATGGATTCCCATCATAGGGGGGAAATATTATGAATTCTTCGCATACATCTTCAATATTGCTGATTCGGCCATATGCGTGGGTGTGGCTATGCTCTTGATTTTCTATTCCAAGGATACGGGGATAGCATATGCGGAACTTACCCGGAAGAAAGAGAATGCGGATAATTAAGGTATTGTTGGCTCTGTGTCTGCTACTTAATTTATCGGGAGGCTGCGTAAAGCGTCCGAAAGGTGTGCTGTCGGATAACAAGATGGCAGAGGTGATGGCAGATATGGAGATAGCGGAAGCGTATGTGGAGACCCAACAGATGCCTGCGGAGATGGAATCGATTGAAGCGCGAGGATTGCGCGAAAGTTTCAACCGTCAGGAACTTTATAAACAATCTATGAGGGCTTCAGTGCTCAAGCGTCATAAGGTTTCTCAAGAAGATTTTGATTCCACGGTGGCATGGTATGGCCGGAATGTGGATGCGTTTTACAAACTGGATACCAAGATTCAGGCCAACATTGCCAAAAGGCGTCAGCGGTTGATAGGGAAAGCTGCCTCAACATCGACGTCCCGTCAAGAATCTACGGCTTCCGACATATGGCCATATGGACGGATGGCCATAATTTCGGAAAGATCAGGCGATAGGCTCATGCAATTCTCATTTGAGGGAGACGGATTGCAACCCGGCGACAGGCTTGAATGGAAAAGCCGACTGCATAAAGATGTTGAAATAGATGTGGTGTTCGGCGTACAATACGACAACGGTGAAGTATCGCTAATGTCAAGGACAATCAATGGCCAGAGGCGATTTGAGTTTACATTGCAGACAGATACTTCCCGGAATGTGAGCCGTACATTCGGAAGTCTTTGGGTAAGAGACAAGAAGGATACTCCGTTATGGATCGATAGCATCTCTCTTAAAGCATTGCCGTTCGATTCCACTAAATATTCAAGCATCTTCATGCAGAAGAAGCTGCAATAATCCCGCCTATCCTTATCAGAGGAAAGACTGGATATAAGGAAAAGAATTAAAAAGCTGGCCGGGTTAAAGCCCGGCCAGAGATGTATTCAGGAGTTTGACTTATCGTGGCTTATTTTTTCTGAATTTTAGCCCATGCGTCTTTCAAACCGATAGTCTTGTTGAACACGGGATGGCCCGGTTTTGAATCCTTATCAACCACATAATAGCCAAGGCGGGTAAATTGATAATGGTCACCCGCCTTTATTCTTTCAGCGAGCCATGGCTCAATCATAGTCTGATCTCGGATCTTAAGAGAATCCGGATTGAGGAGCTCGCGGAAATCCCCATCTTCGGCACTCGGATTTTCAACAGCAAACAATCGGTCGTAGTCGCGTATCTCAGCACGAGTGGCTGTAGGAACTGAAACCCAATGAAGCGTGCCTTTCACCTTTCGGTCGGCTCCCGGGAGTCCGCTGCGGGTCTCAGGATCGTATGTTGCATGTATTTCGGTGATATTACCATCGTTGTCTTTCACGACCCCTGTGCAATTTACAATATATGCCCCTTTCAGTCGCACCTCTTTGCCGGGCGACATACGGAAGAACTTCTTAGGAGGATTTTCCATGAAATCCTCACGCTCTATCCATAATTCCCTGGTAAATGGCATTTCGTGAGTTCCTTCCGCGGGATTTTCCGGATTATTATCCATGGATAGCATTTCAGTCTGTCCTTCCGGATAATTGTCAATTATCAGTTTAACGGGATTCTGAACAACACTGACCCTTGTGGCAGTCTTGTTTAGGTCCTCCCGGACTGAATGTTCGAGGAGTTCAATATGATTTAAGGCTTCATATTTAGTATATCCGATCCTGTTGATAAAATCCTTTATAGCCGACGGAGTGTATCCTCTACGTCGAAGGCCACGCAAAGTCGGCATACGCGGGTCGTCCCAGCCGGAAACGAGCCCTTCCGTAACAAGCTGAAGCAATTTGCGCTTGCTCATTACGGTGTAGGTGAGATTGAGACGATTGAACTCTATCTGACGCGGACAGTACGACTCATCGGCAAGTTCCTTTACAAAGTATTCATAAAGTGGACGATGAGGCACGAACTCGAGCGTACATATCGAATGGGTCACGCCCTCGAAATAGTCGCTCTGTCCATGCGCGAAGTCATACATTGGGTAAACATTCCATGTAGTGCCGGTGCGCCAATGAGGAGTCTTAATAATCCGGTACATGATGGGGTCGCGGAAGTGCATATTATCGGAGGCCATGTCGATTTTAGCGCGAAGCACCATCGCACCTTCAGGGAATTCCCCCTTGTTCATGCGCTCGAAGAGGTCAAGATTCTCTTCTATCGGACGGTCGCGGAACGGGCTATTTGTGCCCGGGCGAGTCGGGGTGCCTTTCTGGGCTGCTATTTCCTCGCTTGTCTGTTCGTCGACATATGCTTTCCCTTCCTTGATCATTCTTTTTGCAAGATCGAAAAGCTGAGGGAAGTAATCACTTGCATAGTATAGCCTGTCGCCCCAGTCGTAGCCGAGCCAATGGATATCTTCCTTGATGGCTTCTACATATTCGGTGTCCTCCTTTTGAGGATTGGTATCGTCAAAGCGAAGATTGCAGGTGCCACCGAATTTTTCAGCTGCACCAAAATCCATGATGAAGGCCTTTGCATGGCCGATATGGAGATAGCCGTTGGGTTCCGGGGGGAAGCGGGTATTCAGGCGCCCTCCGTTTTTACCGGCGGCAAGATCGTTAACTATTTCTTGTTCAACAAAACTAAGCCCCTCTGCGGCATTTGCATCAGGGGCTGTAATTTCCTCTTTATCTTTAATATCCATGCTTTAAGTCTTGGAAAAATATTCGGGGAGAGGGTTCGGGAATCAGTTGATGACCATCGTGCCCAGCGCGCATGCATGCATAGCCACATATGTACGGGCAAATTGCCGGATAAAGCTGAGGGTAGAGTTTTTTGGCTTTGCCATTGTCATTTTTTTCTTTGTTTCAGTTGGTTGGTCTGATGAGTAATTGTGAGTCATAGGCAGCGTGTTTTATAATTAATAATCCGGGTGCAGCTTAATCCGGATGCCGGGATTTTCGACATAAGGATATCAAGCCGGTTTGATTATATAACGCAGATTCAAATAATATATTTCTCGCAGTGAAAATTAATTGTAACATTCTGTAAAAATGAGTCAACCGCGTCATGCCGCTTGTGGCAGTTTCTGCGTCCCATCCGCCTTAAAGGTGATATAATGAGTGATGGCGGAAATAAATTGGCATCGCGCCCGGATT
>DAAI01000004.1:13857-19797 GCA_001701105.1 Bacteroidales bacterium GP1 | reverse complement strand
CGGGCGCGATGCCAATTTGAGGAGGAGTGAAGGGAAAAGAGTGAAAAGCTAAGTCTTGAATTGGAATTAGAGGGTGAGGATTATGTCTTTCTCCGCGGCAATTCGGCGTAGATTCAGGATTGCGTAGCGCATTCTTCCGAGGGCAGTGTTGATACTTACTCCCGTTATTTCTGCGATCTCCTTGAAAGACAAACCTTGATAATATCGCATCTTCAAAACTTCTCGCTGTAGTTCCGGCAATTCCTCAATAAGATACTTCACATCTGTGCGAATCTGGTCGGAGATAAGAATATCCTCGATAGTACGCTCGCAAAGTTCCTTCCGGTTGAGGATATCGACGTCGGTAAGATCGGCCGACTGAAGATTTTCAGATTTCTCCTGCCGGTAGAAGTCAATAATAAGGTTATGAGCTATGCGTGAAATCCAAGCCGGGAATTTACCGCTTTCGGTGTAACGCCCCTGGCGGATTGTCTGAATGGCTTTCACGAAAGTCTCCTGAAATATGTCGTTAGCCACATCCTCGTTCTTAATGATTCGGAGGATATATGTAAAAACGCGGTCTTGATGACGGCGGAGCAAAATGTCGAATGCTTCGTTGTTGCCGTTTGCGTATTCCTTGACGAGCTGTTCGTCGCTCAAGGTTATATTGTTTGCCATGTTGAATGGATGGTTAGTTTGGGTAATAGTTTTCTATAGGCAAATGTTTAGTAATTAGTATATTATAGTTGTTTAAGAGTTTTATAATGCATTGCGCAGGCAATGCTGACGCTAATTGTGGAATACAAAATTACAACAATCAACGATAAAATCCAAGTTTTCGCATAAGAAAAACTTGAAAAAAACGTTAAGGAATCTTTATGTCAGGGTTAATTCAATGATAGTAAGAGTAATAAATTGTTTTGGATATTTATCGTGTAGATTTTAATCTGATGGCCACCCACTTATCGGATTCCTTAATACCGTCGATTATCAACCCTTGTTGTCTCGATTTATCTTCCACCAAAGGAATATCGTGGTCATAGAATCCACTGAGAATCATTGTTCCGCCGGGCTTCAAAGCTTTTACATATAAAGGAAGGTCGGCGATTATGATATTGCGGTTGATGTTTGCGAGAAGGAAGTCGGCCGGTTGAATGCCTGCAAGAGCTGAGGCATCTCCGCAGATGAGTTTCACGTCCATCCCATTCAGGGCTGCGTTCTCAACGGCGTTTTCGTATGCACCCGGGTCGATCTCAATCCCAGTCACGGGATTAGCCCCCCGCATTGCGGCCAGAATAGCGAGGATGCCTGTGCCTGTGCCCATATCGATTAGGCTCTTCCCTTTTAAATCTTCCTCAAGAAGCCAAGTCACCATCCGTGACGTGGTGTGATGGTGGCCCGTGCCGAAAGCCATCTTAGGGTCGATTACGATGTCGTATTCTCCGGATGGTACATCGGTATGGAATGTAGAATGAATCACACATCTATCGCCGATTACAATAGGCTTGAAGTAATTTTTCTCCCATTCTTCGTTCCAGTCACGTCCGGGAATCAACTCGGACGAAAAGAGGAACCCGGCTTGGATTGGAAAATCCTCTAAAGCCTCTTTAGCCAGCGTTTCGGCATTCTGCGTGGAAAGAGCGGGAATAAATGCGGTGAGTCCGGTTTCATCAGGCTCAAAAGATTCAAACCCCGCATCGGCAAGAAAAGCTGCTGCGAGGTCTGTTATATCGGATGTGCATGGAGAGGCGTCGATTCGCACTCTCATATAATCATTGGCCATATTATTTCTTGCGCAAAGATTTAATCAGTTTTCTTGCCGGCCCGATCAGGGAGATGCCGAACATCACATAGTCGAGGGGCTTCATTCCTTTTGTAAGGGTGGAGAATACGAGTTTTCCAATTTTCCCCGCTTGCTTCAACGCCGAGCCGGAGTCGGAAGATTTGGCGGGTACTTTATCCGTAAAAGCGGCAATGCGCTTAGAATCGCTCCGCATTGGATGCCGCAGACTATCGACGGATTCGATCACATTCGATTTGCAGAACTCCTTTCGCAGCAAAGCCAGAGCCTTCTGATAACGGAGTTCTTCCATCGTATATCCCTTGAAAGAGGAATTTTTAGTCGCCATTGCCTTGGGATCCGGCAAGGAGGTAAGATGGTTAGGGGTCTTCTTGCTCATATCGGTTCAGGCTTGCTTATCGGTTTTGTCAATCAGAATCTTGGTAATCATTTTAGCCAGAGGGTTAAGGAGCAGAGGCTCACGGAACACCCATAGCATTGCAAGAAGGAGGAGGATTATCCCGGCCACGCATAGATATGCAAGAGCCGGACACATGATATTTTCAAAGAGTGCGACAAAGCAGAAGCTGATTAATATTAATGCCACCATCCCGAGCAGAAGGCATATCAACCCAATTATCAGGGTTGTCATAAGCATCGTGAGTTTTTCGGCAAGAGTCAGCTTTGCATATTCCAGTTCGAGGGATGCCCATGTTTTCCCTTGCTCGACAATATTCTGGATGTCGTCGATAATCTTGAATCGCATAATGATAGCTTTAAGCGTTGAACGGGGTATTTTGGTCCCCTTATTGTTACCCCTGAGGGCGCAAGCTCTCCGGGGCCGGTGTGATTATTTTTCTGAGCCGGCAAGTTCTGCCACAAGAGCGTCGACTTCAGCGTCGCTTATGCATATGCCGTTCTTCTTGAATAGTTCGCAGATTCTCTGACGCACTTCCACGCCCTTCTCGGGGGCGAAAAGGAGAGCCGCGCCACATCCTACTATTGCTCCGCCAACAAAAGCGGAAATCAGTGTCAATGCTTTCATTAGAGTTGATTTTTTACAAGAGACGTAATAAATATCAGTCTCTTAGTTGTGTATTAGATATGCTTCTCGATCTGATCCTCGATCTCGTCAACAAGTTCCTCCATCTTCTCTTTCTTCAGGACTATTCCTTTTTCTTTGAGAAGCTCCATAATCTTGGTGCGTGTGTCGGCACCTTTTTCAGGGGCCATGAGAAGACCTACTGCTGCTCCGGCGATTGCGCCACCGATTACTGACAGAATTACATGTAATGGTTTCATAATACTTATTTTTAAATGTTTGTTTATGTTTGTTTATTCAATTAGGGAAATCTGGCAGTCGGATTATCCGGCCCATTCTCTTCCTTTATTACTATAACAAATATGGTGCCTAATTTTCACTTCCCGATGAAAAAATATTTTCATATGTGAAATCAATGCGTTAAGAGGAGCCGGACTTGACAAACATTCCATAGAGAAACATCTCAATATTGCAAGGAAGCGAAATTATGCGTAAATTTGCAATAGACAAACCCGCTATAATTCAAACCATCTAATGATCGGACTTGCCGACTGTAATAATTTCTTCGTAAGCTGTGAACGTACGCTCGACCATTCTTTGGAGGGGCGTGCGATGGTGGTGCTTAGCAACAATGACGGTTGCGTAGTGGCCCGGAGCAACGAAGCAAAGGCACTGGGAATCAGAATGGGAGAGCCTGCATTCCGTATACGCGATATGATAACACGCGGAGATGTATTGGCCTTCTCGGGAAATCATCTTCTATATCGCTCCATCTCGCTTAGAGTGCATGATATATTCCGACGCTTTGCGCCGGCAACTCTCGATTATTCTGTTGACGAAGCGTTCCTTGATATGAGCGGAATTCCTGTAGAGATGCTTGAAGAAATAGGAAGCTGCATCTATAAAACCTGCTGGGATGAGGAACATATTCCTGTAACAATAGGGTTCGCCCCCACAAAAACGCTGGCAAAGATAGCCACAGAGAAAGGGAAGAAGACGGGGCGGAGGGTCCTGGTGATGTCTACAGAAGAAGAGTGCCGCTCGGCTTATGAAAAAATGCCTATAAACGACCTATGGGGAATAGGACGACGCCTCACGAAGAAGATGTATCTGTGGGGGGTTCATACTATAGGCGACTTTGCTAACCGTCCGCTGGGATGGATAAGGTCAAGGCTTGGAGTAGTAGGGGAGCGGTCATGGCGTGAGCTGCATTGTGAGCCGTGCATCGAGCTTGACCATATCGACCGGCCGATGCAGGATTCCATAAGCGAGACCCGCACCTTTCCGATAGATGTGGATGACTTTGATTATCTGCGTGCAAGGATTGCAATTTACTGCGCGCATGTGTCGAAACGGCTTCGCGCAATGAACGGAGAATGCGGCGAGATGTCGGTGTTTTTATGTACAAACCGGTTTCATCCGGAAAACGGATATTCCAATCCCTCGGCAGCCATTACATTCACCCCTCCCACGGCCGATGCAGCAAGGATAACAACTGTTGGCGTTGCTCTGCTGGAGCATATCTTCAATCCCTCGCAACTGTACAAGCGGGCCGGGGTGGTGCTTTCCGATATTCGTCCGGCATCCACTCCCGACCCTNNGTTTCGACACATGCGCGCAGTAAATCGACCCTTCATTATTTGAGGAGGATAACAGAGAGTTGGAGATTAAGCTGCGTTCGAGGTCACTTATGCAGGCTGTGGATTCGCTGAATGTGGGAGTTGGTCCGCATATCGTGAAACTCGCATCTCAGCTTACGAAAGGGCATCCGGGCCATAATGACGGTTACTCCTCCTCTTTCGGAGCTCCGGCGCCCCAATAGATTGCTTCAGGGACGCCCTATGTAGTCGCGCAGGGCATCCACATATTCTTCAAAAGCAGCTCTCCCTGCCGCGGTGACGCGGCATGTAGTGCGAGGGCGCCGCCCTTGAAATCCTTTATCTACGCTCACATATCCGGCCTGACTCAATTTATCAAGCTGTACGCTTAGATTGCCTGCGGTTGACTCCGTTTTCTCCCTGAGGTACACAAAATCGGCTTCTTCTACACTCATAAGCACCGACATCACAGCCAGCCGAAGCTGGGAATGGAGCAAGGGATTCAGCTCACGCATGATTGCCGACGTGCTTTATGGTTGATTACATATCCCGGAATGATCATCATACCGATGAAAGCTATGATAAAGAGAGGGTTAAACCAGGTGATGAACAATGGAACTCCGGCAGAGATACAGCACATTATGATTATGCCGACAACCATCCCCATGGCTCCTCCCCCGACAAGAGAGTTTTCTTTAATTACCATTCCTTGTACCATTTCTGCGAAAGGCACAATAACAAGAGGAATAATAAACATTGCACTCCATACCTTCGGCTCTTGTGCAAACTGAAAGCACAGGCAGCATAAAGCACAGATTATTGACGTAAACCCGACAACCTTCCATGTGCCGGAAATAATCTTATCACTATAGCTTATGGCCCCCTTCCTAACTGCGCGTTTCTTCGCCATGACCGGAGTGAGCGGGCCTCCTATGAGTCCAATTAGAAACCACAGCCAGTTGACCATTGGATTGTGGGTGAGGGCAATCAGCACCCACACAAGAATGCATACGGCAATTGTGAGATACCCCCACATCAGCATGATGTTTCCATCGCCCAACATATAACGCTGTTTGGTGCGGGCGATCATCGAGGTTATAATCTCGATGCTCTCTTTTTCGTTGATTCCTTTTTCGTCCATCTTGTTTAATTTTAGCCATTCTCTATTACCGTGTGATTAAAACCCGTCGGTGTCTTCAGCAGTACCGGTATTTGAGAATTTAAATGTTGTAAATAAGTTTATAATATAAACAATATAACTCTCAAAAAAGAGCGGTCGCGCGCTATGCCGCTCTCATTTTCGGTTGCAAAGTTAATACAGTTTATAATATAAACCAAATTTTTCACAAAAATTTTGACCCATAAGTCTAATTTATAACCTGATATTTGCCACATAAAGCCCTGATCTTATCCATATTCATCCCGATAAGCTGCATAAGCTTGACATCAGGTATACTCTCAGGATATAAAAATCTAAAAAGAGCGAATCGAATTATTCGATCCGCTCTTGGTGGAGCATACGAGACTCGAACTCGTCACCT
>DAAI01000004.1:0-13842 GCA_001701105.1 Bacteroidales bacterium GP1 | reverse complement strand
CGCTCTAGCCAGATGAGCTAATGCCCCGTTGCTAATGGAAGTCCCTCCCTTATTTTGCGTTGCAAAGTTAATTAATTTTTTTGTTCCTGCCAAATTTCCAATGATTATTTCTGAAAATTTTTTAAAACGAAACCACATCGAAATATTACCAACCTTCGAAGATGTCTTGCATGGGTAACTACAAATTGACGTGAACCAGTCGGTAATCCCTATTTTGTACGTCCTATGGTGATATATGCGTAATGCAATTTTGATAAATTTTTACGTTATAAGATTAGAGGCCGGATAAGAATTGAGATGCTATGTATAGGATAGTGATATCCACATATACTAACATAGTATCGGCAGAAACACGATATGGATTAGAAAGAGATAGTTTATAAACTAAAACGATATGAGCGGATATAACAGCTATAACGGAGGAGGGGGTGATGCTATTCCCCGAGATACGGTTCAGCAATTTGTCTGGGCTATCAAGACGTGCTTTAACAAATATGCCGACTTTACTGGACGCGCCTCGCGTGCCGAGTATTGGTGGTGGATTCTTTTCTCCTTTCTTATCCAGGCCGCCTGCTCCGGTTCGATGTGGCTTGATGGAATAGTGACGATAGCACTTCTCGTGCCTACAATAGCGGTCGGAGTGCGCAGATTGCATGACACAGGTCGTGGCGGTGGCTGGTGGTGCATCAATTTCATCCCGCTGGTAGGCCAGATTCTCTTTATCATATGGTGTGCCCAGCCGGGGGAATTTCATCCTAACCGCTTTGGCCTCAATCCATATGGATATGATGATGGCCAGCCTCCAATCCTAAGGTGAAACGATGCCCTTATCATATAAGGCTGAAGATTATGTGATTACGATTCCTGCGGAGGAATACGTAAGATCTTTCAGAGATAGCGGACATTTTATAAAATTTTGTTCTGTGCAATAGAGACAACTTCCGGNNGCCCTAACTACGGAAAAGTATGGGCATGCCCACCGTTCTCTTCCGGTGGCCTTGTGGATTTGAGAGAGTATTCTACTGTGAGGCTGTTTGCAGTGAAAATCACTCCAACCGAGAGTGGATTGCCTATTTCCTCAGCGCAAAAAATGATTCTACCCGAAAGGATGAGGGTAGAAGAAAAATTGCGAGAAATGGAAAGGTCCACGGGCGGACGCGCATTTGCTTTTGCCGGAAGTTGTCTCTATTGCACAGAGGGGAGTTGTACTCGGCTAAAGGGAGAGAAATGCCGCCATCCGGAGCTGGTCAGGCCATCGCTTGAAGCATATGGCTTTGATCTGGGGAAAACGGCCTCAGAATTATTCGGCTTTCCATTGGTTTGGGGTAATGATGGGCATCTTCCGGAATACCTTACATTGATATGTGGATTGTTTTATAATCCGGTCAAGAAGCCGAATGAGATTAAAAAGAATTAAAAATTGTGGAAATAATCGATAAAAGTCCGGATTAGTGAGGAAATCCGGATTTTTTTCATTATCTTTGCATCGGTGCGGAATATGTGCCTTCTTCATCAAGAGAATGGGGCAGGGGTCTTGGGGAGAAAACGGACCCTTAGATTAGAAAGGACAACTATGATCAATAAATGGGATTATCAGCCTCTTACCACTCAGCAATTGGCATGGGTAAATGAGCTAACACCCAGTTGCGGAGGCAATGCGGTGATAGCAGAATTACTTGTGCGCCGAGGTGTCACCACTCCCCGTGAGGCAGAAGCCTTTTTCTCGCCCTCAATATCCGATCTTCATGACCCATTTCTGATGCCCGACATGGATAAGGCGGTCAACAGGCTCAACAAGGCCATGGGTGCCAAAGAGAAGATAATGATCTATGGTGACTACGATGTGGATGGCACCACGGCCGTGGCTCTTGTCTACAAATATCTTCAGAATTATTATTCTAATATAGAATATTATATCCCGTCGCGCGACGACGAAGGTTATGGCATATCGCTAAAGAGCATTGATTATGCAGCAGAAAGAGGAATTAAGCTGATTATCGTGCTTGATTGCGGAATCAAGGCTATAAAGGAGATAGAATATGCGGCAAAAGCCGGAATAGATTTTATAATCTGTGATCACCATGTGCCCGACGATACTCTCCCTCCGGCTGTGGCGATACTTAATCCAAAAATGCCGGGTTCCACTTACCCCTGCTCCTATCTTTCAGGGTGTGGCGTAGGGTTCAAATTCATGCAGGCATTCGCTCTATCCAACGGTCTGACTAATCATAATGAGCTGGAATCCCTGCTCGATCTTGTGGCTGTCTCAATCGGCGCCGACATAGTGCCAATAGTCGATGAGAACCGGGTGATGGCCTATCACGGATTGAGGCGACTTAATTCAAATCCTAATCTCGGATTGAGAAGCATAATCCGCCTTTGCAAGCTAACTAATAAGGACATCACCATCTCGGAAGTGATCTTTAAAATCGGACCGAGAATAAATGCATCGGGGCGGATGCAGAGCGGTATGGAGACAGTCGATCTTCTCGTGAGCCGCGACCTTCATGAAGCCTACGAAAAAGGGAAGGATATCGATCAATATAACCGCGACCGAAAGGAACTCGACAAAAAAATCACGGAAGAGGCTAATACCCTGATAGAAAAGAATGTAGATATAGTACAGGGGAAGAGATCAATAGTCATATACAATAAGAACTGGCATAAGGGCATAATCGGGATAGTGGCCTCCCGCCTCACGGAACTATATTATAAGCCGGCCGTGGTGCTCACGATGTCGAACGGACTTGCCACAGGATCATCGCGCTCAGTTCAAGGTTTCGATATTTATGCGGCAGTAAATTCCACACGCCATCTGCTTGAGAATTTCGGAGGACATACATATGCCGTAGGGCTTTCATTGAAGGAAGAGAATATCCCGGAGTTCAGCCGTAAATTCGAGGAATATGTGGCCGCCAATATCCAACCTAATCAGCTCGAACCACACCTTGATATCGACGCCGATATAGAATTTGCCGATATAACTGCTGAACTGCTTGCGAGCTTGAAAAAATTTAATCCCTTCGGGCCGGGTAATCAGAAGCCGGTGTTCCGAACCCGTAACGTATTCGATTTCGGTACCTCCAAACTGGTTGGTAAGAATCTCGAACATATCAAGCTTGAACTTGAGGACGATTCAACGAGCCATGTTATTAATGCTATAGCGTTCAATATGGCTCAATATTTTGAGCATATCCATGCCCATAAACCAATTGACATCTGCTATACGATCGAGCAGACAAAACGTGGCTCAAATCCGGAATCAATTCAGCTAATGATACGTGACATACGTCCGTCGGCCACGGAGAAATAATTTTAGCCTTACTAATGCAAGGTGCAACCGCCTCCCTACCAGTCACACCCAGGGAAATCCTAAAAAAATACTGGGGTTATGATTCATTCCGTCCGCTGCAGAAGGAGATAATAGATACCATCCTGTCGGGGCGCGACACTATCGGATTAATGCCGACCGGAGGCGGCAAATCAATCACATTTCAAGTACCCGGAATGATATTGGAGGGGCTCACAATCGTAGTGACTCCTTTAATATCCTTAATGAAAGATCAGGTAGATAATCTGAGGAGACGCCGCATCCGGGCCGTATATTATCATGCAGGAATGTCCTTAAGAGAGCGTAATGTGGCGTTGGAAAAGCTGATGAACGGGAAGGCCAAGTTTCTATATGTATCGCCCGAGCGGTTGAAGTCGGACCGGTTTATGATGGAATTACGCCAGTTGGTGATAAGCCTGATAGTAGTAGATGAGGCTCATTGCATCTCTCAATGGGGCTATGATTTCCGTCCTTCCTATCTTAATATCAGTTCGTTGCGAAAATTAGTGCCGAATGTACCGGTATTAGCCCTTACAGCCACCGCAACTCCGGAAGTCGCAGAAGATATTTGCCGGAATCTGCAGATGCGTAATCCGTCGATCCTACGCATGAGCTTCGCACGAAGCAATCTTTCCTATCTTGTGCGAAAGGCGGAAACGAAGATAAGCGAAACATACTATATATTGAGCCGAACTAAAGGATCGGCGATAGTATATGTCCGCAGCAGGAAGCGCACAAAAGAGATTGCCGATTTTTTAAATTCAGCATTAGAATTTCCTCACGCGGCGGGAANNACCGGTACATTCGGCACTAATTTTCGCCGCCGCCTATCATGCGGGTCTCGATTTTGAAATAAAAGAACGCCGTCAGAACGAATGGCAGACAAATGCTGTGAGGGTAATGGTTGCCACCAATGCTTTCGGCATGGGTATCGATAAGCCGGATGTACGTACTGTGATTCATTTCGATGTGCCTCCGGGATTGGAGGAATATTATCAGGAAGCGGGGAGAGCCGGGCGTGACGGGCTGCCTTCGTATGCCGTATTGCTGGTTGCAAAGAACGATTTCGCAGTGTTGCGAAGGAGAATATCGGAAGCATTCCCGCCGCGTGAGGAAATTCTAAAGGTATACGAGAGGGTATGCAATAACATCTCTGTAGCCCTCGGGGAGGGCTACGAGAGTCAGAAGGAATTTGATTTGGAAGCCTTCTGTGAGAAATTCGGTTATCAGCCGCGGCGGTGCCGCTCAGCATTGCATATACTGGCACAAGCAGGGTATCTGGAATATGTAGAGGATTCAGATCGACGCGCAAAAGCAATGATAGTCCTGACGCGTGAGGAACTTTATCATCTTCATGGCATATCGAACGATGCTGAAAATGTATTGTCAAGAATGCTCAGAGTATATACCGGCCTCTTTATGGATTATCAGCCCATAAGTGAAGCTATGTTGAGCCGCGACCTGAATATGGATTCAGAAAGAGTCTACCAAGCCTTACTCGAGCTTGACAGGGAGAAGATAATCTCCTATATTCCTCGGAGCAGGATACCATTCATTTATCTACCGACATCACGCGAGGAGCCGCGATATATTGTCATCGGAAAGGATATCTATGAAGGACGACGCGACCGAATGAAAACGCGAGTTGAGGCTATGATAGATTATGCCTCCGACCCAAATGGATGCCGTGAAAGGAAATTGGTGGAATACTTCGGTGAGAATGCTGAATGTGACTGTGGCCGGTGTGATGTGTGTCGGGCAAGAAAAAAAGCGAAGTCCAAAGGCGCCACACAAACAAAAATGACTGAAATGATCCGCCGCGTTGCTGCTTATGTAAATTCCCAACCTTATGGCGCGGATTTCAGAGTTATGGAGCATGCACTTAGGGTACCCCCGGACGAGCTGAAGCAGGTCCTCGGTTTTCTTGTTGGGGAAGGATTTATCCGGCTTGAAAACGGGAGGTATTTCGACGGGTTGAAATAAATGTCAACAGGGACGCGAATCGGTTCGCATCCCTGTCAAGCATAAGAGCGGTGTTATTAGAAGGGAATATTGATACCCATATTCACCGCGAGATTTGAATTCAGAGGGAGGCCCTGCTTTGCCAGTTTACCCGGGGTATGATCCATACCAAGGAAGATGTTGAAATATTTGTGGTAAAAATTAGCCATCCAACCGAATGAGAAGCCAAATGTTCCCACGGCAATATTTGCGGAAGCAGAGAAGCAGTCTACGGGTTTTACATTCGCCGACAAGCGCGCTTCAGTCCATGTGAAATTCTTCTGGAAGCGGGTGGTGCTGAGCAGTCCGAAATTAAGACGGCGATACATGGGGAACTGATAGTTGACTCCGATGTTCATGGTTGTGCCAAGCGCAACGTTGCGAGTCCCTGCATCTCCGTTATTATCGAGCTGATATAGCTTTCCGAGATCATCGCGCACCACTTTCCATTCGTTGTTGAATGAATTGTCGGCTTCGTCATTGGCATTAAAGGTGTAAGCACTGGTAGTAAACTCCTTTGTTCCATTTGTGGAAGCCTTATGGGTATTGAAATAGGAAACCCATCCGAGATCGAGGAATGCGAGAGAGAACTCGAAGTCAGTCCATTTATAGGTAGCTCCAAGGTCGAAAGCCATACCGAAACCGCTCACTCCAAGTTTCCCGCTTTCCATGTCAATTCCCGACACATACGGCTGACCGTTGTCATTATTATCTGTCTTAAAGGTCATGCCACCGATATTGGTGTAGATGTCGGCATTAGTTTTCGCAATCCATTGGTCGTTGTCAAGAGTCAGATGAGCGCTATTCAGATTTGCTTCGAAGTCGGCCATTCCGAAGAGGAACTTCACTGCTGCGCCAACGCGCAGACCCGGGAGTTGCTTGATGTCGCGCGAATGGTTAAGCGCAATCTCGGTATATCCTATACCATGAAGATAGAGATCCTTGATGTCGTAGGTGCGGTTGGAAACGCCTTCTTTAGCAAGCTCGAAGAATGTTTTGGGCACATTCAGATTCATGCCTGCTTTGGCATTAATGGAGACTGTGTTGTATCCTCCGAAAGCACTGAATCCACCAGAAAGAAGGTTGATGTTTATGTCCCCTCCGATTTTACCCACATTCGGGATGTCGTTAAGGCATGACATGGGCACATTGGGATTTGTGAACAGAACAGTCTTCCCATTTACTGAATGGAACACATCGGTGAGATGAAGTGAACCTCTCATTGCGAGATTGACATTACCCGCAAGCGGAACGGATATGAATTTATATTGATTTCCAAATGCCGGGTTTAGCTTATACCGATAATTATAGTTATCGAGGAAAAAGCCGGTTGCTGTTTCCTGCGAAGAGGCAGTTGCGGCCATCATGCCGCACAGTGCGATAAGTGCTATTTTCTTATTCATTTTTACGGTCATGATTGATTATTATTTGAAATCCGACTGATAATAACCGCTTACGGTGACTTTCAGGTTCTTCATTTCGAGACATTGGTCCGGCGAGAGGGTCTCTCCATTAGGATTGTCGAGTTCGACGTAGATTCTAATTCCGTCGAGGCCTGAAATTTCAATGCCGGCCTCTTTTGTAAGCTCGAGTTTTAATTCGCCTGTAGCACCGGCGGCGAGAGTGGAACTTGCCACTACAGCCTCCGGATTTCCGTAAGGTTGACCCTGACGGTTGATAGGGTATGCGCGTACAGTCAGGCCGACTGGAGTCTCATTAGTGTAGTCGGCTGTCATGGTCAGAGCGGTGATGGTGAGATCTTTAAGAGCATCATCGTACCAACCGTCGAATTTCTTTTCGTAGATCACTTTGGAGTCGTTGCATAATGCAAGGGGAGCTACGAGCTGATATGTGCCGCCGAATTTGTTGTATGTCGTACCGAGTTCAAAATCCGTCACATTGTTGGAAGCGATTGTAGGATTTTCAAAATCAATGGTAATCTCCGAAGGAAGGCCAGCTTCTGCCCCTCCTTGAGCCGGAGCCAGAAGATTTCCGAGAGTGGGGAAAGGCACGAATTGGAGATTCTGACTGAAGTTTATATCCCCGGAGGGTATAACGAGCTTATCGTGGCTTACTGCAAGGGCGAAGTTGTAAGGGCCTGCGCCATAACGATTGGTTATTACAATATTCTCCGAAGGAGAGAATGTGAGTGTCTCATTCTCACGGACCGCACCCAGGCTGATGCCGGTTGTACATTCGATATTATACTGCGAAACAGGATTGTTAACCTGAAAATAAAGCTGCGGATTGGCAAGGCGTATCACGGTCTGGTCACCCTTCAGGAAATCGGGAATATCGGAAAGAGTGACCGGAGCAATGTTGAGTCCGGTTATCTTATAGTCAACTGCACCCGAGATATATTTCACTTGGAAAGATTCCAGTGCATAGTTAATCTCAACGTGCAGACTTGAGGGAATCAGGGATAGATCGGGATTATCCACCGGATTCATCTCGATCATTCCATCGACTATTGCAAACTCACCTTTGAAATCGAGACTCCGGTCGGAGTTGATTCGCAAATCTGCATATTGAGGCGTGGTATTGATGCCGTAAGATGTCAATGCAAGGTCGATTGAGGGTTTTGACATCGTGATAGATGGAATGCTCCAGATTCCGGTTGTCGGCTCATAGGAGCCATGAGGAGCCTTCACATCAAGTCCTTTCGGAAGTTGTACCCTTAGATTATTGATGGTAAGCGAACTTACCAGACCTTTAAGCTGCGTAAATTGCGGCACTTCGATGGTCATGTTGTAGTTAAAGGGCTTCTCCGGCTTAATGTAATCGAGATGTACCAATTCCGAAGGTATGTCGGAGGCCGTGTATGAAAAACCGGAAGTATTGTCATCCTTTAGGGAGAAAGAGGGAATTCCCGGAGATTTATGACGTCCGGAAGCAGAGGTTTCGGGTTGTAGATCCTTTATTGTCGGGTTGATGACTGGAGCCTGAATGTTGAACATATCAATCTTCACATCATTTTCGGAACGGAAATTGCCGCTTTCCTGAAGGGCATAATAATCGACTCCGTGGATATTTATGATTTGAATTTTTCCTTCGGGTTTAAGAATGTCTCCAAACCTTACAGGATCTAGATTTAGCGGAATAGTAAGATTTTCTACAGGCACCCGGGAAGTGCTGTCCACGTCGGACAAGTCATAGTTCTTGTCGATGCACCCTGTGAGAATCACAGGAACTCCAGCAAGAAACAAACATGACATCACATTTTTGTTCATAGAATTTGTGTTTGGTTAGAGTGTGTTAATGGTCAATAATTATTTTTGCCGGTGCAAAATTACAACAAATTACAAATATATGCAAAAGAATGAGGGCGATAGTATTTGAAGAAGCTGCTGTAAGATTATAGATTCAATAAAATTCGGCATATTATTAATGGAAAGAGATGGAAATGACGTAGCACATTTGGAGAGGAGTGTGGAAAATGCTAATTTTGTAAATGAACAAAATACGGCCAATAGTAATCAATAAAAAATTTATAACCTAAAACGATCATGAGGATTTTGATAATGACAATGGTCGCCGGATCGATTGCCCTTGGAATGACTGCACAAAACTTCCGGGAATGGCAGGATCCGACGATTAATGCCGTGAATAGAGCGCCTATGCGAGCTATGGATTTCGCATTCAAGGCCGGAGAATCAGCTCTTGCACAACGCGACAAACGATTGTCGAGCAACTATTTGAGTCTTAACGGACAATGGAAATTCAACTGGGTGAACGACGCATCCCAGCGTCCGACGGAGTTTTGGAAAAAAGATTTCAACGACCGCGGATGGGCCACGATGCAGGTGCCCGGTGTATGGGAGCTTAATGGATATGGCGATCCGGTATATCTTAATATTGGGTATGCATGGCGCAATCAATTCCGGAGCAACCCGCCGGAAGTGCCTGATAAGGATAATCATGTGGGCACATATAGGCGTGAGATCCGGGTTCCGTCTGATTGGCAGGCGAAAGAGATTTTCGCTCACTTTGGGTCGGTGACTTCAAATATTTATCTATGGGTCAATGGTCAATTTGTAGGATATTCTGAAGATAGCAAGCTGGCTGCAGAGTTCGATGTCACTAAATATATGAAACCGGGAGAAGAAAATCTGATTGCGTTTCAAGTGTTCCGTTGGTGTGACGGCACATATCTTGAAGATCAGGATTTCTTGCGATTTGCCGGAGTAGGGCGTGACTGTTATCTATTCGCCCGCGATAAAAAGCGGGTGGCCGATATCCGGGTCACTCCTGATCTTGAGAACGCTTATAAAGATGGAGTGCTTAATATCGATCTTACCCTTACGAAAAATGCACCGGTAAGCCTTACTCTTTCCGATGCCTCAGGCAAGGTGGTTGCCACGGGTAATACCTCCAAGAGTGGTAGGACGGTGATGAAAGTGGCCGATGTGAACAAATGGAGCGCGGAGCTTCCTTATCTTTACACGCTTACTGCCACTATGGATGGTAACGATGAAGTGATCCCGGTAAATGTAGGCTTCCGTAAAATAGAGCGGGTGAAAGACCAGGTGCTTGTAAACGGCCAGCCCGTCCTTTTTAAGGGGGCCGACAGGCACGAGCTTGATCCGGATGGCGGATACGTGGTAAGCCGGGAAAGAATGTTGCAGGATGTGCAGCTGATGAAGCAACTCAATATGAATGCAGTGAGGACTTGTCATTATCCTGATGATCCATATTTCTATGATCTATGTGATAAATATGGGATTTATATGGTGGCTGAGGCAAATATTGAGAGCCACGGAATGGGATATGGTGAAAGCACTCTGGCAAAAGAACCCAAGTATGCCAAGGCTCATATGGAACGCAACACCCGGAATGTGGCAGGCAATTTCAATCATCCGGCCATAATATTCTGGAGTTTAGGAAATGAAGCAGGCTATGGGCCTAATTTTGAAGAATGCTACAATTGGGTTAAGAACGAAGATCCAAGCCGGCCTGTGCAGTACGAAAGAGCCGGGCAAGAGGGCAAGACGGATATATTCTGTCCGATGTATTTCGGATATGACGGAATGAAATGGTGGGGTGAGCGGACCGATGCCACGATGCCCTTGATACAATGCGAATATGCCCATGCAATGGGAAATTCACTCGGAGGCTTCAAGGAATATTGGGATATTATACGTAAATATCCGAATCTTCAAGGTGGATTCATATGGGATTTTGTGGATCAGGCTGTAAGAAAGAAAGGAAAGGATGGCGTGGAAATATATGGATATGGAGGCGACTTCAATAAATATGATGCCTCTGATCAGAATTTCTGCGTAAACGGAGTGGTAAACCCGGATCGGATACCAAATCCGCACGCCGATGAAATAGCCTATTACTATCAGAATATATGGACAAATCCGCTGAACCTAAAGGAAGGGAAGATTCAGATATATAATGAGAACTTTTTCAAGGATCTTAGTGATACACGGCTTGATTGGACACTTCTTAATAATGGAGTGCCGGTACGCACGGGGCAAATTGACAAAATAGAAGTGGCTCCGGGAAAGACTGCCGATATTACCATTCCTTACGGCTCCATAAGCGATGAAGGGGAATGGATGCTTAATGTATATTATGTACTGAAAGAATCTGACGGCCTTCTTCCGGCAGGGCATATCATGGCTCGGCAGCAATTCGCACTCAATGAGGTTGCCTCAAATAATCTTGATATGAAAGGCACCAAGGAAGCAAATAATACATCGGGTACTCCGGTAATCGACAATCGCCAGGCCAATGTATTGGGAGTGAACGGAGATAATTTCCGGATTGAATTTAACAGAGGTAATGGATATCTGTGCAGCTTTGTTGTCAATGGCAAGGAGCTGATAAACGAAGGGGGAGCACTCACCCCTAATTTCTGGCGTCCTCCTACGGATAATGACTATGGCGCATGGCTTCAGCAGAAATATCGGGTATGGAAAAATCCGGAAATCAGGCTCACCGGCATGACGTCTGAAGAAAAAGACGGACTGATATTTGTGAAAGCCGAATATGATATGCCGGAGGTAGCCGGAAAGTTGACTATGGGTTATGTGATCAATGCCGGAGGGGAGGTTTTGGTGACAGAGGATTTCAAAGTAACAGAGGGAAAGGAAGTGCCTAATATGTTCCGGTTCGGATTGCAGCTTCAGATGCCGGAGAAATATAACGCTATAGAATATTATGGCAGAGGCCCGATTGAGAATTATTGGGATAGAAACAATTCCACCTTCGTAGGACTTTATAATCAAAGTGTAGCCGAACAATTCTATCCTTACGTCCGGGCGCAGGAGACGGGGTTGAAGACAGATGTACGCTATTGGAAGCAGCTCGACAAGAGCGGGAGTGGACTCGAGTTCATATCCGACGAGCCTTTCAGTGCCTCGGCCCTGAATTATTCGATAGAGAGCCTTGACGGCGGAATAATAAAGCAAAATACTCATAGTCCGGAAATACAAAAGGTGGATTATACTAATGTATGCCTCGATAAAGTGCATATGGGTCTGGCATGCGAGAACAGTTGGGGCGCAATAGCAAGGCCTGAATACCGAGTGCCTTATGGCAACTATACATTCCGGATAATGTTGAAACCGGTAACACATCAAGTAAAGAATCTTTAAGCAAGCAGAAGAGGGAGATGGCGAGCCGTCTCCCTCAAATACATTATGCAAATCGGTCTGATTTACTCCAGACATGTCTTCTCACAGTCGAGCTCCTTACGCTAAAATCGCAATAGACAATCAATCACTTCTCCTTTTTAGGCAACAAAAATTCAAATTTTTAGCACCCATTTTAGCATGATACTTTAGCACCTATCTGAGCCTATATACGAGAAGTGCTCAACATCAAATGATGGCTGAAAGGTGTCGATGGCATATCACCCCGGTGAGAGGCAATTTATTAAATGGTCAGGGTCTTTGAGCAACATAGCGAGCAATTCAGGCGAAATAGCCAGAATATCGTTCTCTTTTATGTCGACAGCGTTATCGGTCATAGTTTATAAGGCGAAACACTCCCTTGGTAGTATCTGAAGGCCGACCAAAGCCTGTAACGACTACAAGGATGTTCTCAAAGGGTTTCGGCTCTCACCGTATGTCTTTGTCTATTGATTGGTCATTCTCAGATTTGACGTTATATTATAATGCAAAGTTAATCAAAATATATGAGACTTTGACTATCAAGAGAGAAGATATTAAAAAGAAATTGTCGAAAGAAATTGTCGCGGTGATGGAATTTTTTTACAGGCAGCGGAGAGGGTGCTGGCGGGTATGGTGGCAATTGATATAAATAATTCCATTCTGTCGATTTCTTTATTCACCTTATTTGGCTTCATTTGTCGGTTGGCTCTGTTAAAGTTGGATCATTTCTATGTCGGGTAAAAATATGCAAAGAGAGGATAAGCCCATTGTCGGCCTATCCTCTCTTTGCAGCTCAGCAGGCTACTAATCCGTTCTTTGATTGGATTCTAACGATCCGGAATCTGCATCCTTCCTCCACGAGACAATCTAATATTTCAGCGAAGCATCTGCTCACATCCGATGGGCGTGGATTGATGATTTCCTGATAATCATCAAGTGATGAAGCGATGTAGTTCGGAAGATCTTTCATTGCCACTCGCAGACGTCGAGAGAGTTTATAAGCGTTTCCTTTCTTAATCTCGGCGTAAGTGATGCAGTTGTAGTCGGGGTTGTCATAATCCGTGTAGGTAACTGCAATAATGAGATTAAGCGCAGGAGAGTATCCTGCATAAAGATCCTCAATCACGGAAGAATCCTCATCGGAGTTTAAGACATGGCTTACGAGAAAGAGATTTTCTATTTTCATAACTGCTTCTTTTTATTACGACATCGCTAAAGATAGGAAGCCGTAGGTTAACAATTCAATTTATGTGCGCGGCTTTCCGGCACAATTTTTCAATACGTCATAGTGCACCCGTTGCGGCTCCGATTGGCAAGACATACCAATGGCCTGCAACATTCCTGTTGTTGAAAAATTATTGAATTGTTATCCGCGAAATGTCAGTACATAAACCTTAAAGGATTGCGAGATTTAAGAAGGCGTTTTAAGCGTCATTCCTAATTATGAAAATAGTATGTGGATTAAATCCGAAACAATATGACGGATTCACATGGCAAAAATAATGATTAATCCTGACATGACAAAGATAATGAGAAAAAATATTATCGATTGTCGGGGATGAAAATGTGTCTGTAAATATGGCTCCGGATATAAACAGAGACAATGCTACGTTATGATAAAAGAAGGATATATACTATGAATAAGCTCAAAAATATGCAAGATTTCATCCTCGTGGTGCTGATTCCGGTCTTGATAGCAGTAGGTTCGGAGGCTTCATATTCCCAATCGGCAGAGACTCCTATTGTCAATCATATTGCTGAAGATGGGGAACTCCAAATATCCGATCCGGTCATAATTCCTGATTCAATATTTTGTGATGTGGAACCAATGAGGTTAGATCCCGGCAATCGGATTAATCTATAAAATCCCCTTGTTAGACGTAATAT
>DAAI01000060.1 GCA_001701105.1 Bacteroidales bacterium GP1 | reverse complement strand
TTAATAATTCCACCACATGGACGAAATGGCTCTTGCAATAGGAGTCGATATTATGATGAGGCTTCCCGCCATAATATTTCCCGAATTTATCCTCCACCAATAATGCTGAATTATTGATCTTACGGTTATAATTCCCGAGAGGCTTTTTCAGCACTTTGTCCCTGAACCATACAACAAGTTTATTGAACGGACGTCTCCTCATCCGGATAATGGGATAGCCCTCGGGTGTAAAAAAATCTTCCGGCTTCACGGGCTTATTGAGCAGCATATCATCATTGGCATAGAGGAAATGCTCTGCAAGACCGGGAATCTTATACAGGTGATGCTCAATTATCACTGAATTAAAACATGGCAGGCTTTCGGGAGGCAATATCTCCTTGTGATCTACAATCTCCACTTTCGGATTGGAAGTAGCGAGCCATTTCGGTACCTGATTATCGGTGACTATGAATATTTTGCGAATCCAGGGTGCATATTGCTCCACCGAACGGAGACTATATTTCAATTCTTCGTTATCCACATAACGGCCCTTGCAATCGGCCGACCGATCGATCATCGGCGCGCCTGTAAACTCACTATGTTTCTTCTGCCAGGCCGGATCATTTCCATCCACCCAAAGATAAACCAGATCCACTTCCATATTCTTTGATTGTTCATCTGCAATATCACAAAATTACAATTTTATCATCGTATCTACAAATTTCATCGCCCCAGCTCCCCACCTTATTCAATATCCTTCATTCAAAATTTATAATTATTGCAAAAATTACTGAAATATAGTAATTTTGCATATTGACAATTATTATTATCACGATTATTATGAATATCAAATCCCTACCCATCCCCCGAGGACTTATAAGATCTTTATTAAGACGTATGCCATGGATTCCCGACAGGATGTATCTTTCTATGGTTTACCCTTTGGAGACCGGAAAGATGATGGATTGGAAGAATCCAAAAGATTTTACCCAGAAATTACAGGTCCTCAAGCTGCGTGCAAAGTTGGATTATGAACACCTTTCGCTGTTCCAGGATAAGGCGCGGGTTAAGGATTTTGTCAAAGAGCGCATCGGCAGCGAATATGTGATTCCCACCTATGGCGTATGGGATAAGGCGGAAGATATCGATTTCGATTCATTACCCGATAAATTTGTAATCAAGCCCACTCACGGTGGTGGTGGGAAAGGCGTGGTGGTATGTAAGGATAAGAGTGCGCTCGACCGGGAAAAGGTAAGGAAGATTCAGGAAAAGTATTCCAAAAGAATCCTTTGGAAGCGGTACCGGGAATATGCCTATAAGGGGATTCAACCTCGAATCATAGCCGAGTTGCTGCTTGAAGATTCGCAGACTCCGGATCATCTTGAAGATTTCAAATTCTTCTGCTTCAATGGAAAATGCGAATTTTTCAAGATCAATTTCGTTACTGATCGCCATCATGCTAATTATTACACCACAGATTTTAAGCTGTTGGAAATTGAGGAAGTGATATGGCCACGCGATCCGAATATTGATATTCCACGGCCAAAGAATCTTGAGCTAATGGTGGAATTGGCGGAAAAGCTGTCGGTTGGATTCCCGTTTGTCCGCGTGGATTTCTATAATATCGACGGGAAGATATATTTCGGAGAATTTGCATTCTATCCAAGTTCCGGCTTCGACAATTACGCTCCGGAATGGGCCGACGAATGGATCGGCTCCCACATCCAACCATAGGATATCATGCTTTCGGGCTTTAGATTCCTTGATGTTGATGGGCGGAAGATGTTGTGAGAAGATGGGTCAGCTCCCCTTATCGGAGTAGATGCGCGTAGATGCGCGTAGATGCATGTAGATGCATGTAGATGCGGAACCGACTTTTCCATATGTCGCTTTTTTTTTGTAAATTTGCATTTAAACGCACCATATGATGAGCGAAGACCTTTTCAATATACAAAATAACTCAAATCAACCGGATAACCACACCCCGGAATTGGAAGAGCCTGATACCTCGGACATCTCCGAAATTACCTCCGATTCTGCTGCGGGATCATATACTGATGATGCCATCCAGACACTTAAATGGAATGAGCATATCCGTCGGCGTCCCGGTATGTACATCGGTAAACTTGGCGATGGCTCGCATTCCGACGACGGCATCTATGTGCTTATCAAGGAGGTGATTGATAACTCTATCGACGAGTTCAACATGAAGGCCGGACGCCAGATTGATGTCTCCATCTCCGAAGAGGGCACTGTAATAATCCGTGACTATGGCCGCGGCATTCCCCTCGGGAAAGTGAAGGAAGTGGCCTCCGACATCAACACCGGTGGCAAATTCGATGATAAGAATTTCAAAAAGTCGGTAGGACTTAACGGCGTCGGACTTAAAGCCGTCAACGCCCTTTCGGAGAATTGCATCGTTTCTTCCTTCCGCGACGGCCTGAAAGTGACCGTAACGTTCCATAAAGGTGACCTCGTTTCACAGACTGACCCCCTCCCCACAAATGAGCCTAACGGCACGATGGTGACATTCACCCCGGATCCGGAACTTTTCAAGGGGTATCATTTCAATCCGGAGACGGTAGAGATGATGGTTAACAATTATACTTATCTCAACACCGGTCTCCAGATTCTATTTAACGGACGTAAATACCTGTCACGCAACGGACTTCTTGACCTTATCCGTGAAAAAATGACTTCCGAGCCTCTCTATCCCATCATTCACCTTAAAGGGGAAGACATCGAGCTCGTACTCACACACACGGATCAGAACGGAGAAGAATATTACTCATTTGTCAATGGCCAATACACTACGCAAGGTGGTACTCATCTCACCGCCTTCCGTGAACACATCTCACGCACTATAAAAGAATTTTCCGGCAAGGGTTATGAGTTTTCCGACATTAGGAATGGTATAGTGGCCGCTGTATCGGTCAGGATTCAGGAACCTTTGTTCGAGAGCCAGACAAAGACCAAACTCGGCTCCAAGGAAGTGGCCCCGGGTTCGCCGCTCACAGTGAATAAGTTTGTCGGTGACTTCATTAAGAAAGAACTCGATGATTACCTTCACCGCCACACGGATGTGGCCGAGGCAATGCTCCATAAAATAGCTACAAGCGAGAAAGAGCGCAAGGCAATGTCGGGGATAGCAAAATTGGCTCGGGAAAAATCAAAGAAAGTAAATCTGCATAACCGGAAATTGCGCGACTGCCGCATTCATTACAACGATACGCTGAAAGCGAATGCCAAGGACGATCGACGTGACGACTCCGCCATATTCATCACCGAGGGTGATTCCGCTTCGGGAACGATAACTAAAGTGCGTAATGCCGAGACGCAAGCTGTTTTCTCGCTTCGCGGCAAACCCCTTAATTCCTTCGGAATGACGCGCGAGGTGGTATATAAAAACGATGAATTTAATCTCCTTCAGGCCGCCCTTAATATTGAGGACGGCATTGAAGGGTTGCGCTATAATAAGGTAATAATAGCCACTGATGCCGATGTCGACGGGATGCACATCCGGCTGCTCATCATCACCTTCTTCCTCACTTTCTTCCCCGATCTCGTTAAGAAGGGCCATGTATATATCCTTCAGACTCCCCTCTTCCGCGTAAGAGACAAGCGCTCGGTGCGTCGCAATAAGTCGTCAAAAGCAAAGAAAAAGGATGAGAGCGACGCCACTCCCAAGGACACTTATTATTGCTATACGGATGAAGAGCGAGAGGCTGCAATTGCGCGACTCGGAGCCAATGCCGAGATCACACGATTCAAAGGACTCGGAGAAATCAACGATTCTGAATTTGCGGAATTCATAGGCCCCGATATGCGTCTCGACCGCGTTAAGCTAAAGCGCGAGGATGCGTATGATTCTCTATTGGAATTCTATATGGGCAAAAATACTCCTGAACGTCAAGAGTTTATAATCAATAACCTGGTGATTGAAGATGACTCCGAAATCTAATCAGCTTACAGCCCTTTACCCCGGGAGTTTCAATCCCTTTACAATAGGCCACCTTGACATCGCCCGGCGTGCTCTCTCCATCTGCCACAGGCTCGTGATTGGCGTAGGTATAAATATTGACAAACCGGCAGGCGAAGCCGAACACCGCGCCGAGGAAATACGCAGGATTTTCAGCTCCGATGAGAATGTGGAAGTGCGCTGCTACCGCCGGCTCACAGCCGAATTTGCTAAAGAGATAAAGGCAGATTTCATTATCCGCGGAATCCGTGACTCGCTCGATTTTGAAGCCGAGCGACGCATGGCGGAGGCTAATATGCGGCTTTTCGGTATCGAGACCATATTCCTCAATGCCCGCCCCGACCTCGGATGGCTCTCCTCCTCGGCTGTCCGTGAATTGAAAGCCTTTGGATATGATGTGGCCGAGTTGATCCCCTAAGTAGCTATATTTTTAATTATAATCAATAATTCTTAGATGAAAAAAATATTATATATAACTATCCTGCTCCTCTTTACTGCTATTATTGCCCTCGCTCAGACTTCGGCCAATATGAAACTACGCATGGCTGAAGCCGTGGTAGAACAATTTTATGTCGATACCGTCGATAACGACAAACTCGTGGAGGATGCCATAAAAGGGATGCTCGATAAACTCGATCCCCATTCCTCTTACACCAACGCCGAGGAGACCCGGGAGCTGAATGAGCCGCTTGAAGGGAATTTTTCCGGCATAGGAATCACATTCAATATGTCGTCGGATACGCTGTACGTGATTCAGACAGTGGCCGGAGGGCCGTCGGAACGCGTAGGACTATTGGCCGGCGACCGCATAATCGCTGTCAATGATACTAATATAGCAGGCGTAAATATGAAAAACACGCAGATTATGAAGCGTCTGCGTGGCCCGAAGGGAACGGATGTTGACGTCCGGGTATTGCGCCGTTCAAAAGGAAAGGCAGATACTATCGACTTCCGCATCACTCGTGCCGATATCCCGATTTATAGCGTGGATGCCGCCTATATGGTAGATAATAAGACGGGCTACATTCGCCTTAACAAATTTGCCGCCGACACACGCAATGAAATGGAAAAGGCCCTCATCGAGCTTAAAAAGAAAGGTATGGACAGGCTAATCCTCGACCTCGTGGATAATGGAGGAGGCTATCTGAATGCAGCCGTAGAGATTCTTGGAGAATTAATGGAGCCCGACCGGGTGGCGGTATATACGGAGGGCAGAGCGTCCGAACATTACGACCACATGACTCGCCCGCACAACAAGAAACCTCTGTTCGACAAGGGTCGGCTTGTCGTTATGGCCAATCAGTATTCAGCTTCAGCGGCCGAAATCACGGCAGGAGCGATTCAAGACTGGGACCGCGGCGTAGTGGTAGGGCGTCGAACTTTCGGCAAGGGGCTTGTTCAACGTCCTTTCCCGTTTAGCGACGGCTCGATGATGCGTCTTACTATTGCTCATTACTATACTCCTTCCGGACGCGACATTCAGAAACCATATGATGCCGGAAACCAGAAAAAATACGCCCACGATATTCTCGACCGACTCGCAAGCGGGGAGCTGATGCACGCGGATTCAATAAAGTATGTGGATTCACTGAAGGTCCAAACCCTGCGTCTCGGGCGTCCGATATATGGTGGCGGTGGAATCTCTCCCGATAGGTTCGTGCCGCTCGATACTACAGCTTTCTCAAAATATTACCGCGATGTTATGGCAAAAGGGATAATCAACAAATATTCCATCAATTATGTCGATACCCACAGGGATGAAATTAAGAAACGCTACCCTGATGATGATAAATTCGTAAAGGATTTCGATGTCACGGATGAAATGCTCGCCGAAATGTTTTCACAAGCCGAAAAAGAGGGTATTCCCTTAGTGCCCGAGGATGCAGAGACAAGCAAGTCGGTTTTCAAAATGCTCCTCAAGGGGCTTATCGGCCGGGATATCTACGACAATCCTACATATTTCAAGGTCTACAATCAATACGACCCCATATTCCTCGAAGCCTACAGGCTCATCAACTCCAAGGAATATGATGAGATTTTAAAGTAATCCTTCACTTCACAATAACCCGAACACCTATCGTTATGAAAAGACTGACATTCTCCATATTGCTGTTTCTGTTAGTGTGGTTTCCAATCAAAGCGGAATCCAACAGAATGGCCGGACCGTGGGTATTTACCGGCTACCGCAGTCTCACGCGCCAATGGCTCCCTGACACCATTCCCACCGCCGATCTTAAGATATNNTGAGCCTGTAGGCTTCGAGGAATATGCCGTGCCAAGGCCATCGAGGATTCAATAGCCCGTATTAAGGCCGATTCCATTGCCCGCCTATTTCCCCTCGATGCCGCTGAGGTTGACCTTACAGAGACCAATCTGATCGACATCCCTTCTTACGAGCCTCCCTTCGATGATGAGAACCCTATCGGGCCTGCATTACCCGGTTGGCTCCACGACGCAATCCAACTCCGGAATATCCAGGATGATTTCATGTATGGACTGATGGTGGTTCAGCCAAGGTACATTGAATACGCTGAATGGGGATTGCCGGAGCGTCCGACATTGCCGGAAGAAGACAGATCTTTCCTCGGGTACCTCAAATCGCTGAATCTCCCGCAGGCGGATATTAGGGAGGCTGATGTCGCTCCCGTCGGCGAGATAGGAAGAATCAACTGGCTGCACACCTTGAATTTCGGACTCCAACTGTCGCAAGCCTACATTTCGCCAAACTGGTACCAGGGCGGCAACGATTACCTGGCTTTCTTCGGCAATTTCCTTTGGGACGTGCAGCTGAATCAGGTGTTCCATCCTAATCAGCTTCTCCAAAGCACATTATCCTATAAAGTGGCAATCACATCCACGGCGCAGGACACGCATCATAAGTACAGCGTATCGCAGGAATTATTCCAATATAATTTCAAGTATGGCTACAAGGCTGCTCATAATTGGTTCTATTCATTCACCACGCAATTCAAGACTCAGTTCCTCCATGCATATGCCGCCAACAGCGACAAACGCCTCGCAGCCTTCCTTTCGCCGGGACAGTTGAATGTCGGTCTCGGTATGACCTACAATCTCTCGAAACCAAACATCTTTTCTTTCACTGCATCCATAGCTCCGTTGTCTTATAATCTGAAGACTTGTATTGATGATATGGTGGATCATGCACAGCTTGGTATGCAACCGGGCCAAAGAGTGCTCAATGAATATGGTAGCAACACGGAAGTGAATTTCGAATGGCAGATGCGCGACAATATTTCCTACAAGACGCGACTATTCCTTTTCACTGATTACCGGAATTTCAACAGCGACTGGGAAAACACTTTCAATTTTCAGTTTAATAAATATTTCTCCACACAGCTCTATCTCTATTTCCGATATGATACATCTACCGATGCCTCAATCTCTCGCACATGGAAGAAATGGATGCTGAAGGAGATTCTTAGCGTAGGTATTTCCTATACATTCGCCACCAAAAAGTAAGCAATGAGGAAAGCGACCACCATAATAGGAGCAATATTATGGGTCTGTGTCTCGACGATGGCCTCGACAATAGCCGATGAGCAGGCTGCCAGAGAATATTGCGACCGTACTCCCTTGCTGCGCATAGAGGGCATATGGGAATTTCCGGCCGATGGTACGCGCGTTCTTCTACGTAAAGCAGCCAATAGCTCGCATTCCTGCGATATTGTTCTCTTGTCGTCGCCCGATTGCCGTCTTACTCCCGGCGAAGTGATCGGTTCGATTTCGCCGGCTCCCGAACAGGGTCGCTTCCGGATTTCCCTTTGCCGCAAAAGAAGCAATGGAATTCTTACTGATCCGGGGCATTGTGCGGCAAAACTCTCTGCATCCGGGAATTCGATCACAATAAAGCCCCGCAGATTGAAACTTGGACTCAGGACGATGTGGTTCTTGCCCAAAGTGTGGCGCACGCTCAGAATCTCACTCTCCGATCCTGAAGGCGAATTGCCCGACGGATTGATACGAATTTACCCTTTGACCTCTCCCGATAAGACGGCAGAACCTATCTATCTATAATCACTACCAGCGTCTTATGATTAATTTGCGCCATCACGGCATCCTGTCTGCATATCAAAAGTCATTCACCACTTTCCTGAGGGGAGTTATCGCGCTGACTTTGATATTTTTGGCCGGTGAGTTTCATGCAGATGCCAGAAAAACAACACTTAAATTCAAGGGTGATTCTAAAGAACTGACTGATTCTCTCATCAGAGGGTCTTTTCAAGTGGCCTCACAATGCGAGGATTGCAACAACGGTTACCGGCTCGATCAGGTTACATTCTCCGGCTTCGATAAGCCCGGACGCTCGTCGAAGGAATCTTTCTTCATAACCAACCACACCGACCGCACGTTATCCGGAATATCGCTTTACATTGATTACCTTACCCCCGACGGAAAACAATTGCACAAACGTTGGATCAGACTCAATTGCCATATTCCGCCCGGCGAGACACGCAAGGCCGACATATCTTCATGGGATTCTCAACGTGCTTTTCACTATATTCAGAGTCAAGACACCCGGACCTCGTCTCCGTTCACCGTGATCTTCGATCCTGTGGCCTATTATCTCCGCTTCTAAGCCGCTTTCATAGTCGGCCACAAAGATTACTCTCGCATTCGGCGAAATGCGAATCATCGTAACTGTCAATTATCAGGAAGGTTTATGCTTTGAAGAAATCTCAAGGGTCGCAAATGAGATACCTTTCCAAATATTCTCAACTGCTCTTGCCGCATTTATCCTGACTTATGGGTCAAAATGGAGGTTGAAAAGGCTCAAAAATCATAAAACGCCAACGCTATGCCGCATGCTATGCTATCGGATGTCAGCTTGCAGTCCTGAATCGTCAGGTAATAGGATTCTGGTGTTACGGAGCACGGGCCACAGATGTTCGTTTATCTTCACAATTTTTCCTTCATAGGACCTATAGTACCGGATTTCTGTCCGTCAGGCCACGATTTCGCTATTGCTGCTTCTCTCCCAAAGGTCGCCCTTTGAAACTTGCAAGTCGCTCTCGGGTTCGTCGGCAACTACGCCCCATGTGGAGTCTCACCACAGATATATGACATACCCGTCATACCGTTAAAGAGGGTGTATCAAAATTTTGATACACCCTCTTTCTTTAGTAATAAATATCTTATTATTCAGCCTTTGCTTCTTCTGCTGCGGGAGCCTCTGCTGCGGGAGCTTCTGCTGCGGGAGCTTCTTCGGCCTTGGGAGCTTCTACTGCGGGAGCCTCTGCTGCGGGAGCGGCATTCTTCTTTGAGCGTGAACGACGAGTGGACTTGGCTTTCTTTGTGCTTGCACTTTCAAGGGCAGCCTCATTGAAGTCAACGAACTCTATCATACACATCTCGGCGTTGTCGCCCAGACGGTGGCCAGTCTTAAGGATGCGCAGATAACCGCCGGGACGGTCGGCAACCTTATCGGCAATTACTCCGAAGAGTTCCTTGATGGCCTCTTTATTCTGAAGATAGCTGAACACCAGACGGCGATTGGCCGTATCATCCTTCTTCGAGCGGGTGATCAGTGGCTCGGCATATACACGCAGAGCTTTTGCCTTGGCAACGGTGGTGAAGATCCGTTTGTTCTTGAAGAGGGCGATGGTCAGGTTGGCCAAGAGCGCATCGCGGTGCCCCTTCTTGCGGCTTAGGTGATTAAATTTTTTATTGTGTCTCATTGTCAGTCTTTGTCTAATTTATATTTAGAAATATCCATCCCGAACGACAGATTTAGCTTCTCAAGCAGCTCGTCGAGCTCTGATAGGCTCTTCTTTCCGAAGTTGCGGAATTTCAGCAGATCGGTCTTGTGCAGCTGTACGAGTTCGCCAAGGGTCTCTACCTCCGCGCTCTTCAAGCAGTTTAGGGCACGTACGGAAAGATCCATGTCTGATAGCTTGCTCTTGAGCATCTGGCGCATCTTGAGAACTTCCTCATCGAATTCCTCCGGGCTCTCGGGCTGGGGGGTCTCGATGGTGATTTTCTCATCGCTGAACATCATGAAGTGCTGAATCAGAATTGTGGCTGCTTTCTTCAAAGCATCTTTCGGCTGTATCGATCCATCGGTCGTTACCTCAAGTACAAGTCGCTCATAGTCGGTTTTTTGTTCTACGCGATAGTTTTCGATCGTAGTCTTTACCTTCATTATGGGATTGTAGATTGAGTCGATGGCAATCACGCGGGGATCGTCTTCTTTGATGAGCTCGCGGTTTTCCTCAGCCGGAACCCAGCCACGTCCACCGTTGATTGTATATTCAATGGTGAACGATGCAGCGCTGTCAAGATGACAGATCACCAGGTCGGGGTTCAGGACCTCGAAGCCGGTGAGCACCTTGCCAAGGTCGCCAGCCGTGAATACTTCCTTCCCCTCGACGGTCACACTGGCCTTTTCGGTTTCTGTGTCCTCTACGACTTGCTTGAATCGGATCTGCTTCAGGTTGAGGATGATGTTGGTGACATCTTCCTTTACACCCGGTACGGTATCGAGCTCATGGGCAACGCCGTCGATTTTTATCGTATTGATGGCGAATCCCTCAAGCGACGACAGCAGAATCCTGCGCAAGGCATTGCCGATGGTCTGGCCGTATCCGGGCTCCAGAGGCTTGAACTCAAATTTGCCGTATGAGTTGTCGGCCTCCAGCATCGTTACCTTGTCGGGCTTCTGAAATGCTAATATTGGCATGGGTATCTCAATGTTTATTATTTAGAATATAACTCGACGATGAGCTGTTCCTTGATGGTCTCAGGAATGTCGGCGCGCTGCGGAAGGTGAAGGAATTTGCCACCTTTGATCGACTCATCCCATTCTATCCACGGATAGCGGCTGTGGTTGAAGCCGGCCACGCTGTCGTTGATCACTTCAAGCGACTTGGATTTCTCGCGCACTGCCACAACATCTCCGGGCATCACGCGATAGCTCGGGATGTTGACTACTTTTCCATTGACTGTGATGTGCTTATGAAGCACAATCTGACGGGCTGCCGGACGGCTCGGAGCAAGGCCAAGACGATATACTACATTGTCAAGACGGCTCTCGAGAAGCTGTAGGAGCACCTCGCCGGTAATGCCTTTGGTGCGGGCTGCACGCTCGAAGAGATTGCGGAACTGACGCTCAAGCACTCCGTACGTATATTTTGCCATCTGCTTTTCGCGCAGCTGGAGACCATACTCGGAGGTCTTGCGGCGACGGTTGGCGCCATGCTGCCCCGGGGGGTAATTCTTTTTAGCGAGCACTTTGTCCTCGCCGAATATCGGCTCGCCGAATTTGCGGGCGATTTTTGTTTTGGGTCCTGTGTATCTTGCCATTTTTGTCTTCTTTTTTCGTGCCGGCGCCTATCCCTTAGCGCAGCCGCGACCCTCGAGAGAAAGGTGATGGGAGGGTCTATTCGCATTCAGGACGGTTCGTCGGCTGAAGTCGTGTTCTTTTTGGATGCCTCTTCGGATTATACTCTTCTTCTCTTCGGAGGACGGCAACCGTTGTGTGGCAGCGGAGTGACATCAACAATCTCTGTTACTTCAATACCAGCACCATGTACGGCACGTATAGCAGATTCACGTCCATTACCCGGACCTTTAACGTATGCTTTTACCTTACGCAAACCGAGGTCAAAAGCAACCTTTGCGCAATCCTCTGCTGCCATCTGGGCTGCATACGGAGTATTCTTCTTAGAGCCACGGAATCCCATCTTACCTGCAGAAGACCAAGAAATCACCTGACCCTCACTATTTGCCAAAGATACGATGATATTGTTGAAAGAGCTATGAACATGAAGCTGACCCATAGCGTCAACTTTTACATTTCTTTTCTTTGAAGCGACTGTTTTCTTTGCCATAATTCTAAATTCTCAATTTGTAATTACTAATTATTTAGTGGCCTTCTTCTTGTTAGCAACAGTCTTTTTCTTTCCCTTGCGAGTGCGAGCATTATTCTTTGTACTCTGACCACGAACAGGAAGACCGTTACGATGACGAACTCCACGATAGCAACCAATATCCATCAGTCGCTTGATATTCAACTGGATCTCAGAACGGAGATCACCTTCTACTTTGAATTCAGCACCGATAATTTCACGGATCTTGGCAGCCTGATCGTCAGTCCACTCGCTGACCTTCAAGTCGCGGCTCACGCCGGCCTTATCCAATATCTTTGCTGAACTACTTCGACCTATACCATAGATATAAGTCAATGCGATTTCGCCACGCTTCTCCTGGGGCAAATCTACTCCAACAATTCTTATTGCCATTGTTAATTAAATAAATTGATAAAATTAATTGTTTGTTTTCTTTTAATCGGAATAAAGCAGAAACTTATTTCCAAATCAAATTAGCCCTGACGCAATTTGTACTTAGGGTTCTTC
>DAAI01000003.1:37877-53526 GCA_001701105.1 Bacteroidales bacterium GP1 | reverse complement strand
GTCTAATCTTAAATGAAAGAGCCGTGGGCGAACAAGAGACAAGAAGCGACTGCGGGTTGGTGCTTTCAACATTTTTTGGTAATTTTGCGTAATATAATAAAAGGTGGGGGAATTTGAATTAATGCAAGGCGGAAACGGCCGGATGAATATGCCGCCTTCAAGCACGCGTCCGCACTATCCGACACGATAATCCTGCAACCGGGGTCGAGGCCGGAACGTCTACATTGAATCAATACCCTGCGATTATATTTATATTGAAAATTCCATGGAAAAAGACCCACGACGCGATCCCGATAAATTGCTTGAGGCGACCGCCAATTCCGAATATAAATATGGATTCACTTCCGACATCGACACAGAGATTGTGCCGCCGGGGCTGAATGAAGATGTGATCCGCCATATCTCGGCCATGAAGCAAGAGCCGGAATGGCTGCTTGATTTCCGTCTTAAGGCATTCCGCTATTGGCAGACGCTGCCCGTGCCAAAATGGGCGCATCTCGAGATTCCGCCGATAGATTTCCAAGCCATCAGCTATTACGCAGCGCCCAAGAAAAAACCGCTTAAATCAAGCATGGATGAAGTGGACCCGGAGCTTGTAAAGACCTTCAATAAGTTAGGCATCAGCCTTGAAGAGCAAAAGAGGTTGGCCGGCGTGGCCGTTGACGCGGTTATCGACTCCGTGAGCGTCAAGACCACTCACCGCGAAAAGCTGGCCGAATTAGGCGTGATTTTCTGCTCATTTTCTGAGGCCGTGAAAGATTACCCGGAGCTGGTGAAGAAATATCTGGGCACTGTAGTGCCTTACCGCGACAATTATTATGCCGCGCTCAATTCCGCCGTGTTCTCCGACGGCAGTTTCGCGTATATTCCCAAAGGCGTTCGCTGCCCGATGGAATTAAGCACCTACTTCCGAATCAATGCCTCCGGCACAGGGCAGTTTGAGCGCACGCTCCTCGTGGCTGACGATGATTCATACGTAAGCTACCTTGAGGGCTGCACGGCTCCGATGCGAGATGAAAACCAACTCCACGCCGCCGTAGTGGAAATCATCGTCGAAGAGCGTGCGGAGGTGAAGTATTCCACGGTGCAGAACTGGTATGCCGGCGACAAAGAAGGCAAAGGAGGCGTATATAACTTTGTCACCAAGCGTGGATTATGCCGTGGGCACCGGTCGAAACTCTCGTGGACGCAGGTAGAGACCGGCTCCGCCATCACTTGGAAATATCCCTCCACGATCCTTAAGGGAGATGAATCGCAAAGTGAATTTTACAGCGTGGCCTTTACCAATCATTATCAACAGGCCGACACAGGCACAAAAATGATTCATCTCGGGCGCAACACGCGGAGCACCATCGTAAGCAAAGGCATTTCGGCGGGAATGTCGCAAAATTCCTACCGGGGGCTGGTACGCGTGGCCAAAGACGCGGATAATTGCCGCAACTTCACGCAATGCGATTCGCTGCTCATGGGCGATAAATGCGGAGCGCATACATTCCCCCGCATTGACGTGAGAAACGACACATCGACCGTGGAGCACGAGGCCACCACTTCCAAAATCAACGAAGAGCAACTGTTCTACTGCCGGCAGCGCGGAATCCCCACCGAAGAGGCCATCGCCTTAATCGTAGGAGGATATACGCGCGACGTGATGCAGAAACTTCCGATGGAATTTGCCGTTGAGGCTCAAAAATTGCTGCAGATTTCGCTCGCCGATTCAGTGGGATGATCGATGCCAAACAATTTATACGGATGAATGAACGAACAATCATAATCGACAACGTCGACCCGCAGACTTTCTACGGGCCGAACAATAGCAACATGGTGCTGGTGCGCAATCTCTTTCCGAAATTGCGCGTCAATGCCCGCGGCAATGTGATAAAAGTGGCTGGAGAAGAAAGCGAGACTCTCCATTTTGAGAAAAAGATTAAGGAACTCGAAGCCTGGGCCACTAAATATAACCGCCTGACTGAAGACAACATCATCGACATAATAAAAGGCGAGCCGCCTCACACACGCGAGTCGGACGGCGTGATAATCTACGGCCAGAGCGGCCGCCCCATCTCGCCGCGAAACGCCAATCAGGCCCGGATGGTGAAAAGTTTTGCAGAAAACGACCTCACCTTCGCGCTCGGCCCCGCCGGAACGGGTAAGACCTACATCGCCATCGCGCTGGCCGTACGAGCTTTGAAAAATAAGGAATGCCGCCGACTCATCCTTAGCCGCCCGGCTGTGGAAGCAGGAGAGAAGCTCGGATTCCTTCCCGGCGATATGAAAGATAAAATCGACCCATATCTCCAACCCCTCTACGATGCTCTGGAGGATATGCTGCCCCAGCTGAAGTTGAAAGAATACATGGATTCCGACACCATCCAGATCGCTCCTCTGGCGTTCATGCGGGGTCGTACCCTTAACGATGCCATAATAATCCTCGACGAGGCGCAGAACACTACGGTCCATCAGATGAAAATGTTCCTGACGCGCCTCGGAATCAATTCCAAGATGGTAGTCACGGGCGATGTTACCCAGATCGACCTCCCGCGCAGCGTGCGTTCCGGTCTGCTCAACGCCCTCCATGTCCTAAAAGGGGTAAAGGGAATCGGAGTTATCGAATATCAGAAAAAAGATATAGTCCGGCATCCTCTCGTGCAGCGCATTGTGGATGCCTATGAGCAGCATCCTGAAGAGCAAGAGGCCGGAGATAACGAATAATCAATTAGCAAAGTCATGGTAAAGCCGGGAGACATAGTAAGATATCTAAGTGAAGTGGGAGGGGGTACGGTGATTCGCGTCGAAGGGAAAATAGCGTATGTCGACGACGACGGCTTCGAGCGGCCGGTGGCTGCGTCAGATCTTGTGGTTGTCAATCCCACGGGTCATAAAACCGGGGGAGCAAAACTGATGTTCGATCAGCAGGCTTACGACGCAGGGCGCGGCTCGCATCGCAATGCCCCGGAGCCAAGCCCGGAGCCCGCTCACGCAGCGCAACCCGTTCCTGCCGACGATTTTCCCATAGAGGAAACGGATTATGGGGATGCCATGAGCGTGATTCTCGCATTCGAGCCCAAAGATGTCAAAATTCTCGACAAAACTGATTTCAATGTGGCTCTTGTGAATGATTCCAACTATTTCCTATCCTATCAGATGCTCGTGCATGCGGCCACGGGGGGAGAATGGAAGGAATTTGCCCGTGGTGAGGCTGCTCCTAACGAGATTGTCGATATGAAGAGAGTGGCCCATGCGGAACTGGCCGAGCTGGAAAGAATAGTATTTCAGTCCATCGTATATAAGAAAGACAAATCTTTCCAGATAAAGAGCCCCATCAACGCCTCGCGCAAGCTCGACCTTACGAAATTCTACAAATTCCATTGCTTCCGACCCGGATTATATTTCGACAACCCGGTTCTGGAGGTAGGACTATACTCTGAATCTCCCGCTTCCGCGCCACGACCTCGTCAAGGCAAATATAAAGAATAAGTTAACAATATTCCCTACTATGAAAAAAATCATTTACTCCTTATTTGCATCCCTATTGCTGGGCGTTGCCGGCATTAACGCGCAGATAGTGACCACAAGCCCATCGCCTCTTCAGGAAAACTCGGAGAATGTGGAGATATATTTCCACGCCGATCAAGGCAATAAGGGGCTTATCGGGCTTACGCAAAGCGATGCCATCTATGCGCATACAGGCGTGGAAGTGCTTACCGACAACGGCAAGACCGAATCATGGAAATACGCACCTTCATGGGGCAACAACGACGCCAAATACCAGCTTACTTACGTCTCGCCCAATTTATGGAAGCTCTATATCGGCGACATCCGCACATATTACGGCGTTCCGGCCACCGAGACAGTCAAACGCCTCTGCTTCGTGTTCCGCAACGCCGACTGCACCCTTGAAGGCAAAACTGAGACAAAGGGCGACATCTTTGTCGATGTGCTCGATGCAGGATTCCAACTGAGTTTCCAGTCGACCCTCACCGGCTCTATCGTAAATGCAGCCACAGGCCCCGTGACCTTTACAGCCGGCACCACAGAAAAAGCCGACATCACCATATCCGTAAACGGAGATGCGATAGGCAATGCCACGGGCGCCACATCCCTTACGGCCACATATACCTTCACCTCTCCCGGCGAATACACCGTGAATTGCAAGGCCGCCAAAGGTCAGACCGTGATGGAGGAGAATATCTCTGTGCTGTATGTTAACGATTCCCCGGAAGCCACCGACAAGACCATCCCGGCCAACGGAGTGACAAAAAATGCCGATGGCTCTTATACCTTCTGTCTGGCGGCGCCACAGAAAAAGAGTGTCATCCTTTCAGGCTCATGGAACAATTACGCCGCCACCCAGGAGGGAGTGATGGAATATGTCGACAAGCTCATCGACGGAGAAGCCTTCCGTTATTTCAAGATCACTATGCCGGCATCCGTAGTTAAAAGTCCTTTCTCATATTTCTATACTATCGACGGAGAGACCAAAGTCGGCGACCCCTATGCCCTTCTCGTGCTTGATCCGGAGTACGACCGATACATCAGCGAATCGGTTTACCCGAATATGCCAAAATATCCCGAACAATTCCTCTCATCGCAAATCACAATGGCGTATTACGACGATAATCTCCTGAATTACAATTGGACGACCACAAACTTCAAGGCTCCCGACAAGGATAACCTCATCATATATGAACTCCTGTTGCGCGACTTCACCGGCACCGAAGGTCAAAACAACGCCGACGGCACGCTGGCAAAAGCCCTCAAGAAGATACCCTATCTCAAGGAACTCGGAGTAAACGCCGTAGAACTCCTCCCCATCCAGGAATTCAACGGTAATATCTCATGGGGCTACAACACCAATTATTATTTCGCGCCCGACAAAGCCTATGGCAGCCCTCAGCAATATATGCGCTTTATTGACGAATGCCATGCCAATGGAATCGCCGTGATCCTCGACCTTGTATTCAATCAGGCCGACTGGCAACATCCATGGTATCGGATGTACCCCGTAGGGTCGAATCCCTTCTTCAACGCGACGGCCCCGCACGCCTACAGCGTGCTCAACGACTGGAATCAGGGGAATCCTCTGGTGGAAGAACAATGGAAAGATGTGGTGAAATTCTGGCTCTCCACCTATAAAGTCGATGGCTACAGATTTGACCTTGTCAAAGGGCTGGGCAATAATAATTCATATGCCAATTCCGGCGACGCCGCCACGAATGCCTACAATCAGAGCCGTATCGACCGCATGAAACGCCTACACGACGNNCGACGCCATGCGCACAGTTAATTCCGAGGCCTATTTCATCAATGAGAATCTTGCCACCGCCCAGGAGGAGAATAAGATGGCCGAGGACGGAGAGATGAATTGGGAGAACTTTAACAATGCCGCCTGTCAATACGCCATGGGCTGGGAATCCGATTCCGGCCTCAACGGAATGGACGCTCCGAAGATGGACCGAACTGCAGGCTCGACTGTGGCCTATCTTGAAAGCCACGATGAGGAACGGATGGCCTACAAACAGGCGAAATGGGCCCCCGTAACCGTAAAGAACAATTGCCGGAAATAGGGAATAGGTCNNTATTCTCCTCCTGGGCGGTGGCAAGGGCTCGGCAGCGCGGCGGCGCAGATGATCCTCGTGCCCGGCGCGCATATGATATGGCAATTCCAGGAATTCGGCTACGATGAAGGAATCGACACCTGGGGCGGACGCACGGATCCAAAGCCCGTGAAATGGGCCATGCTTCAGGATCCTGACAACAAGGGACTCTTCGACAATTACCGCGAGCTTATCAAGATCCGGCTCGAGAACACCGACCTATTCCCTATTTCCGGCAATTTCGCAAACAATTGCTCTGGCTGGGCCAACGGGCGAACAATCATTGCCAAGGCCGCGGGAAAAGAATTATATTGCGCAATCAATCCCAACGTTACGGGAGAGGTGACAGTAAATGTCGACTTCGCAAGTTCAGATAATTCAACCTACTGGATTGCATCCAAAAGCTATGGCTCGGATCCCAAATTCGATGCCGTGGCCAAAACCATCACTGTGCCTGCCGGATGCTACGCCATAGTCAGCACCCGCAACATCAGCGGCATCGACGACGTGACAACCGACACCATGACCGGTCAACCCATAGCTATCGGAGGACGCGGCTGCATAACCCTTACATCCGACCTACCGGCCTCCATATATAATATGGAAGGAATGGAGATAGCCACAATCCGGGGAGAAAACCATATCGCACTGCCGGCAGGGGTCTATATAGTCCGCTCGGGGAATGTGATAAGCAAGGTGATGGTGCGCTGATATGTTAAATTTACACCCGATTTTTAAGTTAACAGTGTTAAAAATGCGGATTTAGGGCAAAAAACATTAAAAAAATGGGTGTAAGAAGCACAACATAACGAAATAAGTTGTAAATTTGCAACGTTTCTAACAACAGAAACGACAGTGACCCAAGAAAACATTGTTTTATTATTTTAATACTTTAGAGAAATGAAGAAAGTTGTTTTGTCGCTTGCTGTTCTTTTCAGCGTAGCAATGGTTGCTTGCAATGGCAACAAGAAAGCTGAGACCGTTGACACAGTTGATACTCTCGCTCAGGAGACTGTAGTTGCCGCCGATAGCGATACTCTCGCTGCCGCTCAGGCTACCGTTACTGCTGAAGGTGGTGATACCAACGTTACCGTTGAGGCTGTAGAGGCTGCTAACTAAGAAATCCCCCTACGGACAGCAAAGACGTAAAGTCATAAGGGTGTGTTCCTTCCCGGAACTCACCCTTCCTTTTTATGCCAATCCCACACTTAGCAAGAGACTTGCGGCCCTCACAATTGCAGATATCTCACTATCAATAATTGTCTTTATTTTCTATAAATACCTGAATCCCCTTTTCAGTAAGCCTATATTCTTGTTTTGAACTTGTTGGCTTATCGGGCATTGTCATTGATATATAACCCATCTCCATGAGAGGGATAATAAACTTTCTGCGTAATTCTGTAATACCATCACAGTCAATAAAATCTGCCAAAGTTCTGATAGTGGCCGACCCCATTTTCAGATGCTCCATTAATTCTAAGACATACCGGGTATAGACTACTATATCGACAAATTTCTTTGATTTATTCCAGACTTTTACAAACAATTGCTCAATATTCTGTAAAAGTAGCAATTTATTTGGGATATCACTTTGATATACAAGCTCTTTAACTTTTACAGATGATTGCCCAATCATCTGTAAAAGTCTGCTGTCAAAGTCTTTCTTTTCACTGTCGTCCATTGGGATGGAAGCCATATTGATCATGTCTTTCCGACAATGAATTGTCATAAGGAAATATGTTCGTTCATCATCGGTCTCAATGATTGCCGGAGAAGATCCATTATCTTTCAAGGCCTTTTGAATAGTTGGAATACCTGTAGCCCTTCCCTCTGTCAGATCCAATTCTTTTAAGAAATCTCCTAACCTTCGATTTCGGTACCTTCGTGCTTTAAGTTTCTTGGCCGCTTTTATTGACTCTGCACTTATCGAACGGTCAGGACCCGCATAACTGAGAATGTCTATATGCGTAGGCTCAACAGATATGTCAACTGGTTCCCTCTCCTGATAATCGCGATGATAAAGTGCATTTACAACCGCTTCCTCTAAGGCCTGGTAAGGATAGTTATAAGTTTTGTCAGACTTTTCAGTGTCGTTGGGTTTCGCAATTCTTTTTCTTATAACGTTAGTCCGTAGATAAGACAAAGTCTCCCTTATCATTTTAGGAACAGGACCCACAATTTTTGGTATTTCAATCATCACATCCGGATTCTCGATACTACCCTCAGGAAAAATCACTATATCAACTTGAGTTACGGGAAAGAATCTCTCGGGATGATCACAGAACATCATTACTGCGACATTCTTTATCTGTCGGTTTTCTGTAGGTCCGGTTAGCAAATCCATCTCATCGAGAATTTCAATTAGAGGGCGTTTCATAAAATTCTCGGTCAATTTACTTTTTACAGATTTAAGATGCTCATAAACCAACAAGCCAGATATATCTTCAATACCTACGGATAGATTGCCTCTCTCATCAAAAGGGATGCGTGTAGCCAACTCCTGTACTTGATATAGAATTTCACCCTTTGCTTCTATAGTGGATGATTTGCTACGGACATAGAATTTAGGAACCGATTTTTTTGATACAACACTTTCCATTACCGAATATGGACGATTACTTCCAGCAGGAGCCCAAATTACAAGAATGGTTTTCTCGTCTACTATTTCAGGAGAAACTTTCGTCATGTACAACGGGGAAATCTTGGCATCATATCCAACCATCTCTTTCATTATAGCATCAATCTCCCACACATTCAATCCTTTTACCGGACGCTTCGCAACTCCATTTTCTTCCTCTACGCCTATGAGTATATAACCTCCTCCCATATTCTCCAAATCATTGGCGAAAGCACATATCGTATGATATATCTTATCAGGATGCCACCCGGTCTTGAATTCTATCCGTGTTGATTACACCCTTCGCTTATTGAGCAAATCCTCTATGTTGATTGGTAACGCCATAATTAATTTAAATTCTTATATCGATCTTCGATACACTGTGCCTCCTGCGTAATTGCGAAAATCAGCCATCCTCCATCAGAGTCGAAATACACCTATGCCGTAGAAATGCTACCTTCAAATTCTCCGATACTATAGCTCAGATCAAAAGTCCGCCCCCTGTCCGAAGAAACCAATGCCTTACATACTTAATCAACATGATAGTTGAATTGGTTAATCTTCATATATTCCATGTTCTCGATGGGCATCCCACTTATCGCTATTATCTTTCGCATATTTTGCAAATAACTATAGAGTCAACTGTCAAGTGCAAAATTAAACAATTCTTTTGAAGAACTCAATTTTTGGGGTTGAGAAGCCAATTTTTTTCTTCATCGCCGGATTGGAATCTTTTCGGAGGAATTGATTTTGACTGAAAATTGAAATATGTACGCATCTGATATAAGTGGGTGGCCGGATTTACTGCTTTCCTATTCATATGGCTATTATTTTGGTGGATGGTTGGCAACTCTGTTGCTGGCCTCTGTTGCTGGCGGAAGGCCGATTTTGATAATTGGGGAATTATGGTTAAATTTGCAGATTCAAGTACATTGATTTGTTTAAGCTGAATCTCATCATATAAGCCCCCGGGCGGAATGACCTGATTTGCCATAAACGCTATAGAAAAATGCTGACACTACAGACAATAAAGGCTGATCCCGAATTTGTGATTAGCCGACTTGCCGTCAAGGGCTTCGACGGCAGGGGCGTGATTACCGAAATTCTTGAAATCGATGCCGAGCGCCGGCGTCTGCAACATAAGTGTGACTCCGATGCGGCCGAACTCAAAAAGCTCGCCGGCTCAATCGGACGCCTGATGAAAGATGGCCGCAAAGATGAGGCCGAGGCTGCCAAAGCGGAAGTGGCAAGGATCAAAGGGGAGACGAAGGGGCTGCAGGATCGTCTCGCCGAGTGCGAGCAGAAGATGGAACAATTGCTCCTAACCGTGCCTAATCTCCCATGTGCCGCCGTGCCCGAGGGGCTTACGGCTGCCGACAACGTAGTGGAGAAAGCCGGCGGCAAAATACCGGAGCTTGGCCCCGACGCCCTTCCCCACTGGAATCTTGCCAAGAAATACAATCTGATCGACTTTGAACTCGGCGTGAAAGTCACCGGCGCCGGATTTCCGTTCTATATCGGGAAAGGCGCCCGCCTTCAGCGCGCTCTCATACAATTCTTCCTCGACGAGGCTTGGCAGGCCGGATATATTGAGGTGGAACCACCCTTTGTAGTCAACGAGGCATCGGGATATGGCACGGGTCAGCTACCCGACAAAGAGGGGCAGATGTATCATGTCACTCTCGACAATCTCTATCTCATCCCCACAGCGGAAGTGCCTGTCACCAATATCTACCGAGATGTGATTCTCAGTGAGGAGGAGCTTCCCAAGAAAAATTGCGCCTACTCCCCCTGCTGGCGTCGGGAGGCCGGCAGCTATGGCAAGGATGTGCGCGGTCTCAACCGCCTGCATCAATTCGACAAGGTCGAGATCGTCCGGATTGAAAAGCCGGAGAATAGTTACACCGCCCTCGAAGAAATGAAGGATCATGTGCAGGGATTGCTTGAGAAACTCGGCTTGCCGTGGCATATCCTGCGGCTCTGCGGCGGCGACATGAGCTTCACCTCTGCCATCACTTTCGACTTCGAGGTATGGAGTGCGGCTCAGCAGCGTTGGCTGGAAGTATCGTCGGTTTCCAATTTCGAGACATATCAAGCCAACCGGCTGAAATGCCGTTATCGCGGCGAGGATAAAAAGACTCACCTCTGCCATACCCTCAACGGCTCGGCTCTCGCACTTCCGCGAATCGTGGCCGCCCTCCTCGAGAACAATCAGACTCCCGAGGGAATAATCGTGCCGAAATGCCTGCGCAAATACACCGGCTTCGATATAATCAACTGATTGCGCCCTGCGCCACAACACCCGCATGCCAATATGACTCACAACAATAAGCCCGACCTCTCCCCGGCAAAGAAAGGATATGTCAGCAAGGAGGAAAAAAAGATTCCTATCGACGATCCCTCCGGAAAATGGAGCGACCTGACCCTGCTCCCGGAATGGGAAGAGGACATTTACGATGTATACACTGTGCGCAAGCATGGCAAGTGGGTGATGCTTAAAGCATTGAAGAAAGAGTACGCCGATGTGCCCGAATATCGAAAGATGCTTGAAACCGAATTTGAGACCCGCTACAACCTCGCCCATCCCAACATCGTGATGGTCAACGATTTCGAGGAGGTTCCCGGCGTTGGAATGGCCATAATCACCGATGATGTGTATGGCTATTCGCTGCGCCGTCTTATCGATGAAAAGCGGCTTACTCCCAAGATAGTCTATCGGCTGGAGACTCAGCTTCTCGATGCATTGGAATATATTCAGGAGAATCATGTGGTGCATCCTCCGCTCACTCCGGAGAGAATCATTTTTACCGAATATAATGAAAATCTCAAACTCCTCAATGTCGGATCCGAGCGTCTCAGTTCCATGCGGCGTGAAGACACCCAGGCCGACATCGAGAGTTACGGAGAAGTGCTTGATGAAGTCCTCGACCATCTTCCGGCCACAATGCCGCGCCTACGCAAGATAGCCGGTAAATGCCGCGAGGGAAAGGATGGACGCTACCGGTCGGTATCCGATGTGAAACTCGATCTCGAGAGGCGCAGTTCGAGTCAGATTTATATGTTTATATGCGTGTTCATCATCGTAATGGTGGCTCTGCTGATATGGTTGACAATGAGAAAATAACCCTATGCTTGAGATTCGCAAGATAGAACCCACGCGGAAAGAACTCCGCAAATTCGTGAAGTTTGAAATCGATCTCTATAAAGATCATCCCTATTATGTGCCGCCCCTGGTGAGCGATGATGTCAATACGCTTGATCCGAATCTGAATCCGGCTTTTGATTTCAACCGTCATGCCTACTTCATGGCCTACCGCGACGGCAGGCCCGTTGGCCGAATAGCCGTGTTCGTTAACGAGTCGCTCAACAAGAAGCAAAAGAAGCGCGACGCACGTTTCGGCTGGTTTGCCTTTGAGGACGACCGCGAAGTATCGGCGGCATTGCTCAAGGCCGCCGAGGATTGGGCCCGCAGCGAAGGAATGAACAGGCTCATCGGACCGCTCGGACTCACCGACATGGACCGCGAGGGGATGCTCGTAGAGGGCTTCGAAGAGCTCTCGACAATGGCTACAAACTATAACTATCCCTATTACCCCGAGCACATGGAGCCGGCGGGGTATAAGAAGGAATCCGACTGGGTGGAATTTCTGCTTAAGGTGCCTGAGAAGGTTCCGGAGAGATTCGACAGAATCGCCGACATCGTAAAGCAGAAGTATGATCTGCGCGTGCTGAAATATAACAGCCGCAGCCGAATCAAGCGTGAATACGGCCATGCCATCTTCCATCTTATCAACACTGCCTATAAGGACCTTTACGAATATTGCGAGCTTACGGAGCGTCAGATCGACTATTATATAAAAATCTATCTCGATCTGCTGAATCTCGACCTCGTCACGCTGATTGTCGACAGGAACGGCCGCCTCGTGGGAGTAGGCATATCATTGCCTTCCATGAGCCGGGCTCTGCAGAAATCACACGGCGAGTTCCTTCCCTTCGGATGGTATCATCTGCTGAAAGGATTGAAGGGGAAGAACGACCGTGTCGATCTGCTGCTTGTGGCGGTCCATCCGGAATATCAGAACAAAGGGGTAAATTCACTGCTCTTTCAGGATCTCGTGCCGAAATATATCAAGCAGGGATATATCTATGCAGAATCGAATCCCGAAATGGAGACTAATGCCAAGGTGCAGAGCCAATGGGAGCTGTTCGAGCCCCGGCAGCATCGGCGGCGGCGCAGCTACGCAAAGAAACTATAAACCAATAGACCGAGAGCATCGTGGAAGTAGAGAACGTCACGCCATATCATAACGGAGCGGAGCGAAAGAGCGAGCAGGTGGAGGAAATGTTTGATTCCATCGCCCCGGCCTATGATTTCATGAACGGCATGATGACATTCGGGCTATGCAGATGGTGGCGCAACCTGGCGTTACGCCATGCCGGAAAGCGGCTCGAAGGGCGCCGCCCCGAACGGATTCTCGACGTGGCCACGGGCACGGGGGATGTGGCATTCCGTCTGGCCCACCTATATCCTGATGCCGAAGTCCGTGGAATCGACCTCTCTGAAGGGATGCTCACCCTTGCGCGACGCAAAAAGGACCAGCTTCCGCAGGCAAAGAGCAGCCGGCTATGGTTCGAGAAAGGGGATAGCCTCGATCTTCCATTTGCCGACAATTCATTCGATCTCCTGACCGTGGCCTATGGGGTAAGGAATTTTGAACATCTCGACCGCGGCCTCCGCGAGATGTGGAGGGTGCTGAAACCGGGGGGCGCCATTTGCATCGTGGAGCTTTCGGAGCCCCGGACACAACCCGTAAAAAGTATGTATCGGCTTTATTCCCGCCATATCATCCCGGCATTGGGGCGGATGATATCGGGCGATTCATATGCCTATAAGTACCTTCCCGAGAGCATCGCCGCATGCCCGCAACGCCACGACATGACGCGACTGATGACCGACGCAGGATTTTCCGACGCCAAATGGAAATCGCTGACATCAGGAGTTGTCACCATTTATACAGCCCTGCGCACATGAGTATCCCGTGGATTGGGATTAACCTTAAAAATTCTCAGAGTGAAGATGAATAGAAAAGACTTCGAGATAATGGCGCCGGTGGGAAGCCGCGAAAGCCTCGCGGCGGCCATCGACGCCGGTGCCGATGCCGTCTATTTCGGCATCGAGGGTCTGAATATGCGTTCCCGGTCGAGTGCTAATTTCACTCTTGATGATATGGCCGAAATCGCTGCAACCTGTGCCAACGCCGGAGTAAAAACATATCTTACAGTCAATACCGTCCTCTTTGACAACGATCTCGCCCGGATGCGGGAGATTGTCGACGCGGCCTCCGAAGCCGGAATTTCCGCGATAATCGCCTCCGACATAGCCACGATCCTCTATTGCTCCGAAGCGGGCATCCCGGTCCACATCTCCACGCAGGTAAATATCACCAACACAGAGGCTGTAAGGTTTTACGCTCAATGGGCCGACGTAATGGTGCTGGCACGCGAACTTACCCTTGATCGCGTGCAAGAAATCCACCGGAATATTGAGTCCGGACCCATTACCGGGCCCGGGGGGCACCCTGTACGCCTTGAAATGTTCTGTCACGGCGCCCTATGCATGGCCGTGAGCGGGAAATGCTATCTTTCCCTCCATCAAATGAACTCCTCTGCCAACCGGGGAGCCTGCAACCAGATATGCCGCCGCTCGTACACCGTGCGGGATAAGGAGACAGGTGATGAACTCGACATCGAGAATCAATACATAATGAGCCCCAAAGATTTGAAGACCATTCACTTCCTCCCCAAGATGGTGGATGCCGGAGTAAGGGTTTTCAAGATTGAGGGGCGCGCCCGCGGGCCGGAATATGTGGCCGAGACAGTGGCCTGCTATTCCGAAGCTCTCGAAGCAATCTGCGCCGGGAATTACGATGAGGCAAAACTCAAAGGATGGGAAGAACGACTGTCGAAGGTATTCAACCGGGGCTTCTGGGACGGATATTATCTCGGCCAACGCCTTGGCGAATGGAGTGCCAAATACGGTTCTTCCGCCACCCGGACGAAGCGCTATATAGCAAAAGCCGGAAGATATTACTCCCGGCTCGGCGTCGGTGAGTTTCTAATGGAGGCCGGAGAGCTGAGAGTCGGTGATGAAGTAGTGATCACCGGCCCCACAACAGGCGCACTCATCTTCACCGTCGAAGAATTGCGGCTCGACCTCAAGCCGGTGGATTCGGTAAAGAAAGGCGACTTGTTTTCGCTTCCCGTGCCATCAAAGACCCGGCAAGCCGACAGAATGTACCTCTGGATGAAAAACGACTTAACACCCGATAAAAACTGAATTAACAAAATCCAATACCATACTGAGCATATCGCTTCCCGGCAACCACCGGGCAAAAGATTAGCTTAATAAAAAAACACAAGAGCCATGATACAGATATCCAACAGAGTGGAAAGCCTCGCAGTCTCGGCCACACTCGCTATGCTTCAGAAAACCACTGAACTTCGCGCCGCTGGCGTCGACGTGATCGGCTTGTCGGCCGGCGAACCCGATTTCGACACCCCCGACTTTATCAAGGATGCAGCCAAGAAAGCCATTGATGATAATTTTTCGCGCTATACCCCCGTGGCCGGCTACATGAGCCTTCGTAAAGTGGTGAGCGATAAACTGAAACGCGAAAACGGGCTCGATTTCCCGCCGGAATGCATAGTCGTGGGCAACGGTGCAAAGCATGAACTGGCCAATGTGATTCTGGCTCTGGTAAATCCCGGTGACGAGGTGATAATCCCCGTGCCGGCATGGGTGAGCTATGTGGAGATGGTGAAGCTGGCTGAAGGCACGCCCGTTACTGTGCAGGGAATGCCGGAAAATGGGTTCAAGATAACAGCCGCCCAGCTTGAGGAAGTGATTACTCCAAAAAGCCGAGTAATCATGTTCAACTCCCCCTCCAATCCGACAGGAGCCGTATATACGCATGAAGAATTTGAGGCTTTGGCCGCTGTGCTCCGGAAGCATCCCGACATAATCGTGCTTGCCGATGAAATCTACGAACATATCAATTTCTCCGGAAGAATAGCCAGCATCGCACATTGTGAGGGGATGGCCGACCGTACGGTGATAGTCAACGGAGTATCCAAGGCTTATGCCATGACCGGCTGGCGAATCGGCTATATGGCGGGTCCGCTGAAAATTGCAAAGGCTGTGACCAAACTCCAGGGGCAGATGACTTCCGGCGCATCTTCGATCGCCCAGAAGGCTGCCGAAGCCGCATACGAAGGCCCGCAGGAATGCGTCGAGACAATGCGGATGGCTTTTGAGCGACGCCGCGACCTTATATGCAGCCTCGCTAAAGAGATTCCGGGCTGGAAGATTGAACGCCGTCCCGAGGGTGCGTTCTACTTGTTCCCCGACGTGCGCGAGCTTCTCGGGACCTCTAACGGC
>DAAI01000003.1:21471-37774 GCA_001701105.1 Bacteroidales bacterium GP1 | reverse complement strand
GCTATGCCACAAGCGACGAACTGATTCGCACCGCAATGTCGCGCATCCGTAAGGCAACCTTGAAACTCCATAAATAATCCCGATCCCATGAAACGCCTCCTTCCATTAGCATTATTGCTATGCCCGGGTTTCCTTGCCGCAGCACCTCTTACGCCCGAGCAGGCCCTTGCACGCATCGCCAAAGAGGGTCCCGCAAAATCATTCGGACCTGCAACAGCCATGACCCTTGCCGACACCCGTTCAGTCGACGGCACTCCTGCCATATATCTCTTCTCAGGTGATGACGGATTTGTGGTGGCGGCCGCCGATGATTGTGTGCCCGCCCTGCTCGGATATGGAGAATCATGCACCGTTCCAACCCCTTCGGATAACCCTAATTTCAATTACTGGCTTGATTATATGGGCCGGCGCGTGGCCATAGCCGCTCAAACCGGCTATACACCGGCCCCACGCCAGCATGAGTTTGATCCTATAGAGCCCCTTTGCGCCACGATGTGGAATCAGAGCGATCCTTATAATGACCTCGCCCCCCTCGACAATGGTAAAAAAAGCGTAACAGGATGCGTGGCCACTGGAATGGCAATAATGATGAAATATCATAATTGGCCCGACACGGGCGTCGGATCCCTTACCTATGAATGGCGTAATAAACCGGGACAGACTATCACCACGGATTTCACCTCATATACATTCGACTGGGACAATATGCTCGATGTATATAACAACTCGGCCAACGCCGCGCAGCGTAAAGCCGTAGCTGAACTTATGCGTGCCGCCGGCGGGGCTGTAAAGATGAATTATTCATCCAGCGCGTCGGGAGCATATTCCGCCGACATTGCCTGGGGACTCGCAAAATTCTTGAAATACGACAAATCCCTCCAATATCAGATGCGCGATTATTATACTCTCGCACAATGGGAGAATATGATATATGCTTCGCTTACAGCCACAGGCCCGGTGATATATTGCGGGGCATCGGCCTCCGCCGGACACTGCTTTATCTGCGATGGCTATAGCTCCAACGGGTATTTCCATATCAACTGGGGCTGGGGTGGTCAAAGCAACGGCTATTTTCTCCTTGACGCCCTCGATCCCGCAAGCCAGGGCATAGGCGGATCATCGAGCGGATACAACTCGAATCAGGACGCCGTGCTTTATACCAAACCCGACTATGACGGAACTTCAGAGCAAGCTCCTCCGATGATGTGGTGGGAATATGGCATGGATGTGGATTACGACACTATAATCCATCCAGGGCAATCGGGCACCGTCTATTCCGGATTCTACAATTTCGGGCCATTCCATATACTTCCCGGAGCTGTGATTCAATGGCGACTCACCCCCATAGCGGGCGGCGACAGCGTGGCTTTTGGCCAATATGTCACTCCCGAAGATGAGGAACTCGGCATATATTATGGCTGGGATCAATGGGAAATCAATGTACCCGAAGGTCTCCCCGAAGGGTCGTACAAGATGTGGCTCGAAGTGGCCCGGAATGCCGAAGGCCTATTTACCCGGATCCCGACTCAGCTAAGCGAGGCTCCATATCTGCTGGCAGATGTCGACAGGCAAGGCGCTCTTACGATCCGGAGGCTTTATATTCCGCGCACCGAAGTCAATGCATGCTCTTTCGCCACTGAAGTGCCGGTAGAACATCCCGATATTCCCTATTCCATCGCCATTACGAATATCGGCTCGGAGAAACTTCTATCCTATACCCGCATCCAGATGTATAAGGACGGTCAGCTTTACGCTTCCACCGATCCGGAGGAGACTTTGATTGCCCCCGGATTCTCCAAAGATTTTTCAGGAACTTTATCGCTCACCGGTATTACCCCTGAGGCCGGTAATTACGAAATCGGTTTCTATGCTTTCAATTGCAACCGGAAAGTCAACAAGAATCCGGATCTCAGCGACCTCAACGGATGGTTGCCGCTCACGGATATTTATCCGGTAAAGATCACCGATTCATCGGGTATCAGCGTTATAAATCCCGAGTGCGCAGGAGAAACGCAATGGTTCGACCTCGAAGGGCGGCGTGTGGCGAAACCCTCTGCTCCCGGTTTCTATATCCGGAAAACATCAGAGGGGTATAAGAAAGTGATTCTTTAATCCAGGTGACCGCCACGTGAAAAATCGATGGCACGGTTGATGAAATCAAGGAATGGTTTGGCCTTTTGGGCGCGTTGCGTCCAGAGGGCCAATATTTTATCAAGCGGCTGCCGCATCTCCCCCTCCGATACAGGCTGCACGAGGCAATAGGCCTTATACATCAATAGGTCGGCATACGGGCTCGAAGGATCGAACCCTTTCGGACACCGTTTCATAGCAAGATCCTTGTCAAGCACCAGACCTTCTGCCGCAGCTTTGTCTATAATCTCACGAAATTCAGGCCCCCCCTCGATATCTTCACGGATAATACGCAAGGCGCTCGGCTCATGGCAATAATCCCCGGCAGCAAACATATGCCCGTCGAACCATTGTGCTCCGTCGCCGGCAATGTGAAAATAATAGCCCGAATAGCCTGATTTCTTTCCTCCGCGACTGATAAAGATGCCTATATGTGTCTTATACGGCGATTTGTCGCGTGAAAACCGCACATCGCGGTAAATGCGGTAGGTGCAATCTTTCGGTGTTAGACCCCTTACATCAGGATCAAACGTCCCGATACGCTCTATCAATGCTCCGGCGATTTCATCCACCTTGCGCTCGACAGCCTTGTAACGCTCCTTATTCGCGTTAAACCATTCTCTGTTGTTATTAACCGATAACTCTCTTAGAAACTGTATTATATCTTTCATCCTTAGTGTCTGTCATAAAAATTTTGCAGGGCCCCCTTAGATTATCGTCAGCCCGAACCTCATCGATGCCCGTTGGCGACTCGAAAAAAAGACCCGCCATGAGCAGGTCTTTCTTCGGTGGTAATTATCTGTTGCCTCACCAAGATTCGAACTTGGGCAGACAGAACCAAAAACTGTAGTGCTACCATTACACCATGAGGCAATCCGTAGGTCTCAAAAGGCTTCTTAGCCCTCTAAAGACGTGCAAAATTACAAATATTTTTTCAATTCTGCAAATCTCCTTTCATCCGCATTCCGGAATCGGCCTTTTGAAAATTCCAATAAGAAGTGCAATTGCGTTTTCGATGCGTCAGCCACCACATTTTCCCCCGCGTAGTGTGGAATGCTTTCGGTGGGGATGGGGCTTCATAGATGGCTCAGCCCCTCCCCACGGAAAGTGTTCCACACGGAGGAAGGTAATTTCTACAGATTCTTCTGCAACACAAAAAAAAGAAAAGGGAGACCGAAATCTCCCAAGAATTAACTAAGAATTGGCTATTGCCACACTCCTTAAAATTATTATCTTAGTTCCACCGTTAGACCCATTGCAGATACCATACGGTAGAAAGTCGAAATAGAGGGTATAGTCAGACCTCTCTCTACACGAGAAATATAGCTTTTGTCTGTACCGATCTTTTCAGCAAGTTCAGATTGGGTCATACCAGATTCTTTACGTGCATCGAGTAGAATTTGGGCATTATATTCCTCCCACGCCTGATCTTCAGCACGTCTACGACTTTCTGTGCGTGGAGCACCAAAGGTTTGATTGAGTTCTTCACTCACATTGTATGTTTGCATTTTTGCCCTCATAATACTCTTTTTTAAGTCGTTTTGCTTTTGTAATCTCACTTCGTGGAGTCTTTTGCGTTTTCTTTCTGAAAGCGTTGAATAAAATTACAAGTTTTTCTCCATCATAAATGAAGAATATTCGGAACTCATTATTACCATAAGTCACACGAAACTCACATATATCATCTTCAATATACTTTATGAAGTGAGAGGGTATTCTTTCTGTGTCCGAGAACAGCAAGAGAGCCCTCCGTATCTTAAGTTGCTCTTTCTCGCTCAGCTTAGACATGAAGTCACGGTAGTAATCCTTATATGCAATAATCTATCGAACCATATTGCAAATTTAAGAAAAGTTGTTCAACTATACAACATTTCCGACTAAGAAAAGTTGTAAAATTAAACAATCTGATTGCCTAATATGTAATGAATTATCCGGCTTTACTGAACTAAAAAGATATAGTTGCCCCATTCGCTATATCCCTGCATGATGAATTTCTTGCCGTTGCGGATATAGAAGTTGCCCGGAACGAGCTGCTCCACCCTTCGCCCCGCTTCATCGCTGCCGGCATATCATAGGCTGCATGGCGCATATATACCAAGGCATAACCATCGGATAAAGATGATTATGCCTATCCATATATTTTCAATTTATTATGAATCTTAAAGTGGGGTTATTTCGACATGGTGAAATGGCGGGAAGCGAGGCGATAACCGTCGCAGAACACTTCCACTGTATAATCGCCGGGCATCAGGGTGGTATTCACATCCCAATAAATTGAGACGGAAATTTCCTCGTTGGCATATTCTACGGAACGGTGGGCTGTCGATTGAAGAGAATGGCCATCCATAGTAAATGATCCTCCATTTCCCAACAATGAGCCTTCGGGCGAGATGATGCGGCAATAGAAATCTTTCATTCCCGGAGCCGCCGTGTTGTTCGGACTTACCGTGAACGAGACGCCCAACTGCCGTGCTTTCGTGATATTCTTCTCTTTTTTGCCTTTCTTATTATACGCGCTAAGCGACATACCGGTGATATTGAGCTTCTTTGCAAGCTGTACGGTCTGCGTTAGCTCCTGATTGCTCTTAGTGGCCTTAGTGTATTCCGTAGAGAGGGTTTCATTGCGTTGCTGCACCTCCTGAATCTCCTTCTTCAATCCGGCATTTTCCTCGCCAAGACGCTTTATCTCCTCAAGATAATGGCGCACAATCCCTTTTAGCGTAGCAATTTCACCTTCAAGCTGTTTTATCTTGGCACGCGAGGCCGCCATATCCTTTGAATGCTTGCTCTTTTCAGCATCCAGCTCACGGATTAATCCCTCCACCTTCATGCGCGCCGCGTTATACTTCTGCACCAGCGAATCATTCTTCAGATAGATCTGCTGCCCTTCGTACTGATTGAAATCAGCATTGAGCTGATTGAACTCATTGGTAAGAAGGAGCTGGTCGTTGACTATCGCAAGGGAGTCGGCGCGTGCCTCGGCGTCATTTACGGCCCGCGTATTGCCGGAATCCTTAACTATCAGCACTATGATAAGAGCGATAAGCCCTATTAACACGCCTAATGCCGTGAATATTATTATCTTAAAATTCTTATTCATCTTTTTGGGAGAAGATTGCTGGTATGTTCCTGCAAATTTAATAAAAATGCCAGACAACAACAAATCACAATCCACAGTCGACTGCTATCGAAAGCAGTTTAGCACTCATTAAATTATCTGGACGATGTAAACTTAATAATCAACTTTGCTCTTATCCGCAAAATCACACCTCCTATATTTCAGCTAAACAGATGGAAAGATATGAGCAGCTAAGCACGCTGTTCCGAATATTCGAGGGCTTGGGGTTCCCGGTAAACCTTACGATTCTATAACTCCCGAATTTGCTCTATTAGGGATTGCCTTTCTTAATATTGGGTTTAGATATATGGGATAAGCCCTTTACCGACCGCCAAATAGAAATCATTGCAAACGGCGTCCCGATATAAAAATAATCCGCACCCCAATTAGTTGAGAAAACCATTGGAGTGCGGACCAATTTTAACCCACCCTTTTACAGGATATCAGGAACACATACCTATTTCTTAATCATGCGGAAATTCCTATAAGATCCGTCGTTCAACGTAACTGTCACAACATACAACCCTGCCGGTATCATGGATGTATCGATGAGATTGCCGATGACTGCTATATCAATCATATTTACTCCGTTGAGCGAAGTCAGAATGAGAGAACGCACTTTCTCTGTATCTGATATCCTGATATAGGAATCAAACGGATTAGGACCTATGGCGAACGATGTCATAATTACCCGTTCAACCCCACTGTCGTCGATTGTGAAAGATTGTATGATTCCTTCCGACTCCCCGCTTGCATAAGTTGCCTTGACTTCAGCCATATAATCGCCACTTTCCAGGCCGCTGAACTCATAGGTGGTTCCCTCCACTCCGTTAGCCTTTTCTTCACCATTGAGTGCGATTGAATATTTCACTGAAGGATGAGAGAGTTCGGTATATTCCCTCCTTGCCGGAGCTTCATACCAGTTTTGGGTGAAGGGGGTATAATCTGTGAAATCCACAAATCCCTTGTCGGTGCCTAACGCGCGCACCATAGGCACGAGGTTATGGTTCGACGTTCCATAGTTGTCGGTCCAGCCACCGTCGATCAGTCCGCTTCCAGCAGGAGCCACGAAAGTATAATCATTTGTGGTCCAAACGCGGCCTCTACGCTGTTCGTCACCATCCAAGGGCTTAGCGGCTGCTATCCCCACGAATCCGCTGTTGCTGCTGATTCCGAGGTAGAATCCATTCGGGGCACTTATAGGATTATCAAAACGATATGAATTCCATTCTCCTTCCGTGTTGGGAGCCCCCTCAATTCCACTCAAGATAGTTGACGTGGGTCGACCTGTTTCGTCGAGAGCCATTATATACACATTCACATAAGGCACAGCTGTATCTTCGCCGTTGTTGGTGAACCATTGTATCTCCTCAATCTCGCTGATGTTGGGGAACGCCACACCAATGAGGCTGTTCTTATTGCCCAGTTGGAAGCCGAGGGTTGTCTGAATCTCTGCATTGTCGTAGGCAAAGAGGTCGAGAGGCGATTCCCAATTCAATGTCACTCCGGCACCGGCCACTGTAGCCTCAAGGCTAAGCGGAGATGAAAGAACTTCATGGAGCTCTACATCCTTCACTGTATTGCCGGATACATTGAGACTTGAATAATCCGGCTTATAGCCCATTCGCTCCACTTCAAGGGAATAATTATCGGCTTCAAACACTTCCGGGAACAATGCAACGCCATTGGCATCAATATCCACCTTATACTTAGCGTATCCGAGAAGACGGGCCTGCCCTCCATCTATGGGCTGACCTGCCGCATCTGCCACATTAATCTTTACTTCATGTGTAGGCACCGCGGCAATCACTACATCAAGAGTAGAGGTAGTGCCTTTATTTACTGTGTAGTTTATGCCATTCTTATCATTATACAGATAAGCCGACACGCTTAATGTGCCTGTACCGGCAGCGACATTCTCAAATTCATAGAAGCCATCCTCGTCTGTGATAGCAAAGCATGAAGTACCATCAATCATTACGCGGGCATTATTTACCGGGGTGCCGGCACATGTGACATGGCCGTGGAGCGTACCGACATATTCATTCTTGGCCCAGTGGAACTCAGCCACCGGAACTGCATCGTTAAGGCGAACAGTTTCGGAAACTCCATTTTCCGGATTCTCTGCATCAAAACTGCCGTTATCCACAAGCATAGATATTGACCGCCCTGCCACACTTGCATCGCGCGATCCGAGGAAAAGTTTGCTCATATAGAATGTGTCGGCTTTTTTCACTATATAAACTACGAGATTATGCCCTCCCCATTCATAAGGAACATCAAAAGGAATATCATAATTGCTGATACCTTCCGGTACGGAGATTGCACCACTGAAGACGTTGACAAAACCGGCCGGCGACATCATCTTTCCATCATTAAAATTATTTCGTTCGGTTTCGCCGATCCATACCTCGCATTCGGGAGCAGTAAATTCCGTGTCACTCTTGATCTGGTAGCGAATACCGTTGAGCGTGCCTGACGTGGCGTTCAGGGCATTGGCATGATAGATTATCTGAGTGGCGCTGTTCATGTAATAATAATTTACCGGACCGCTCATTGTCCATACGGGCTTTGAGGGATCTTCCTCGGGAGTGGTGACTAACCTCACTTCGTTTTCTTCCACCCGAATATTGCGCACGCCGCTGACATTATTAGATGTATTGTCGTCGGAATAATTAATCACGGCATGAACCTTAGCCGTACCGGTGGCCGTGGGAGTGTAAGGGATTGTCACAGCGGCCTCCTTACCATGGGCAATATCCATGCCGGCTTGAGAGCATATTGTATTTCCGGCCTCATCCACAATGGCGACATTGTAGTCGGAGGCTGCTATATTCTCCCTACCCCCGTTTCGGATATTGAGCACAAAATTACCTTCCACGCCGGCCTTCCACATCCCGTCGCCGCAGAGAGATTTCGCGCTTAGATCATGTTCGAGGCATGTCCCGAGCTCAACGTTGTCGATAAGGAGAGCGTAATCATCGACCATCCAATTCTGGGCCATATCCACTTCCAATTTCATCTGGCAAGTCTTGCCGGCATATTGCGGCAGGGGAACGCTGATGGTGGCAAAATCATATGAAAGTACATGAGTCATATCACCGCCTTCAGGAGCCACGCGATATACTTTTGTGAATGTCTGGCCGAAGTCGTCGGAGATCAGAATTGAGAATTTCACATATTCCGGTTTTGTGGGAGGTAGATCCTTCTGCATTCCGGAGGCATCATATTTCTGCGCCTTATAATCTAATTTAAGTACCGGATTATCTCCCATCTCTACATAATGCGTCGAGAGATTGAGGTTGGTCAGTGTCCATCCCTCAAGACAACGTGAATTATCGACTCCTTTCTTATTCTGGAAGAAAAATTCCGCCAGATCCCATCCTGCCGGAGTTCCGACAGAGAAGTCCTCGTAGGTATAACCGGTAACGACGGCCTCCTCCACTTTGCCGAAGCAATCCACAGTCACCTCCGGATGAAGAGGATCGTTGGTAGAGAATTTCACAAAGCCATCCCAATCGCCCGCGGCCGTTCCCATGTAGTTGAGATCGACATAAGCCATCTCACCGGCTGCCAGCTGCGTGGGGAAGCCTTCTATCTTTATCTCCGTAGTATGACCTATAAGATTAAGTGTTAGAACTCCCGTGCCTATATTCTGTAAGAACATCTTGGTTTACAATCACTATCAAGAGTTTTCTTTGTCGGGAAGTAGACAGCCGGATAGTTGAACACTCGTCCACAGGATTCGGTCACCATCACATCATCGATGGCCGTAATGTAACCGCGAGCTCCGCAGGTAGCTCCGAACCCAAGATAATAATCGCCTGTTTCAGATGGAGAGAACGTACGGCGCACGATGCTCCAATTCTCATCGCTGTTGTCGCGGTTGGCCAGTTCATAATCTATTTCATCTGCAGGATTGGTGGTCTTGCCGATTGTGACCCTCAGATTAGTGATTGAGCTTCCGGGGCTTGGCTGGGGCTTATAGACGGAAAAATAGATGTCGTAATCCTTCCCTTTCTCCATATGCAGCACAGGGGAATACATCCATGTTTCAATATTGTTCTCATTACGCAACACCACGGCATATTTTGTGCCTGAAGTTCCGGGGAAAGGTTGTCCGGTCTGGTTATTTCCAAGCGTGGCGCCGAGCCAGCGTGCCGATTCTCCACCGGCCACTGTCACCTGGGTCCATCCTTCGGGAAGGGGATACGGTTCTTCGCCGGGGACGCTCTCAAAATCTTCTATTAGGATATAATTACCCACGAGACCCGCTTTCATAGGGCCGGAATGGTTTGGAACTTGATTTGCCTGAACCGTGGTAGACGGCATCAGTCCGAGGTCGCCCGAAAATGTCGGCTTCATCCGTTGGGCGAGTAGTCCTACTGCCGCTACTGCAAGGAAGGCCACTGCGAATGTGTAATGTCTGAGTTTCATTTTAGTTAAGGATATCTTTGTTTTCAAATCAGAGATGATTGTATCCGTTTTAGGATGCCCAAAGTTACTGCCTTTACTATAAATGTCAATATTTCAGAACAATTTTGAGTGACTGATTCGCGGAAATGAAACAAAAAAGAATGTCTATTCCGCGATTCAGATATTTTTTGAATCAGATTTCTTGCGGTCCTCCCTCGAAAGGGCGAGGAACATCTTAGGGGTTAGTCCGGTTATTTTCTTAAACGTAGTCCCAAAGTTGGAGCGCGATTTGAAGCCTACTTCTGTTCCTATTGCTTCTATTGTCATATTGCCATATTGATCCTCATCGGCAAGGCAACGGCACACCTCCGCGACTCTATATTCATTAACAAGCGTGGTGAACGTTTTTCCCAAGATGCGGTTAAGGACATAAGAGACGTACTTAGTATTGCTATGAGCCAGCTTTGCCAATTCTCCGAGCGAGAAATCAGGATTTTTCCATGGCTTATCGTCACGCATGATCCGGGATATTCGCCCGCTCAATTCATCGGCCTGCTCCGGATCGAGCAACGCTTCCTCCGATTCTGATTCCGACCGGGTTGTCTCCATCTGCTTTGCCTTTTCATAGAGGTGACGGATCGTGGCGCGTAGATTCCGGTTCTGAATTATCAACCATACAGCCGCAATCAATGTCACTAACACCAAAAGAAAGGAATAAATGATTATGGTTTCCCGGTTACGTCGTTGGAAATCGGATTCGGCCAACCTCTGCTCCATAGTCTCGAGCTCATAAGCGGATTGGAAATCGAGCACTTTCCCAAATTCCTTTGCCGAGAACAGAGAATCCTTTAAATTGACATATTCAAGCTTATAATCGAGTTCTTTTTGCTTGTCGCCCTCAATCCGCGCGCATTCGGAGAGTTTCAGCATGATCCACATTTCAGTTTCTGTATTTCCCGCCACATACGGGTTTTTGAGAAGCTGATTGAGAAAACTGACGGCTTCCGCTGTCTGCCCATTTTTCATCAGGGCATGTGCCACGTTCGAACCGGCTCCGCCCGTATAATGCACCAGGGAAGGGGTAACTTTCACAATACTATCGGCTCTGCGGAACGCTGAAAGAGCTCCATTAGGGTCATTTTTCCCCAATGCCTCTCCTCCTTCAGCCGTAAAGGCAACATATGATTTAAAAGCACTCTCTGGCACCGGAGCACCCCTGAATTTTTCTATCCATGGAGAAAGGAGAGGCAACGTATTGGTCAGAATCCGATAATTAGTGATGTTGAGGGTCGATGACAGCAGGGCATCCCAGTTTTTGTAGCAAGGGCTCCCTCAAATGCTTTCTCAAGATAACCAAGAGCATGCTCCTGATCATTGAAATAATGATAGATACTTGCAATATTGTTATATACTCCCACCTTCTGAGCCTCGTTACCCGTCCGGGAAGCCATGATGAAGGCATTATAGGCCCGTGGATAATCGCCAAGGCTGAACCAAATTACCGCTGAAATATTATAGGCTTCTGAACGCAAGGAGCTTATCAGGGAATCGCCGCCATCATTCATCCGCGTGATGCGCGTATAATCCATGAGCGCGCTGTCGAGTGAGCCAGCTGAATAATGACGTTGCGCATCTGCCTTAATGCGAGCGATAAGGGCGGTATCGGCTCGCTCCGTAAGCCGGCCCATGATCCCTTTTCCCACTTCGGAAGCTCCCGCAAACTGCGGCAAAAATAACGATATTACAAGTATCAGACCCAAATAAATACCTTATGTAGATCTATAGTTCATACAGTATCCCCATGTATAAATAATCATACAAATTTACACCATTTGAAAACGATAACCAAATTTAATCCCTTATTTTATGCTGGTATCTTATGCTGCGATTCTATAGCTGATGGAGGAAATGAACTGACAGGTTGATGCTTTTCATAAAAGAATTAACATAATTATACAAACATTATTAAAGACGTAAACCGTATTGAGGTTCCTATGATGTGGTCTGCAAAGAACATTTTTGATACTTGGCTCCTCACCATAACATTGCCGCCCTACGCGTCGGCGATTTCCAAACAGAGGGGAAGAGAGTTTTTAAGCAGGAGGGATATGTAAAAGTTTCAAACAAGTAGCCGACGGGCCGGAGCCTGTGCCGGGAGGACTTTGCTTAACTTAGCCATTATTTTCAGAAAAGGATCTTGCGCGATTGCGACCCTCTCCTTTCAATATAGTAATTCCCTTTCAATGGATTGAGCGTTTTAACCCCTTGCAGGCTGAAGTATTCAGTCGGTAGCGTATTATTTACCGCGTTCTCAGTAACTCCGGCTTCTTCCGTGCTATAATCGAGTCGCAATTTCAAATGCGTATATGCCCTGACTATGGAATGCTCGTAATCGTATGATACCGGCCATGTCCCGATAAATACGATATATGTGCCCCGGTAGATCTCCACTCCATTGTCGTTGTAAGGCGTGGAGGGGAAGAATCCCTCATACGGCTCAATATCCACAAACCGCTGCGGCTCATTACCCGGCACCGGTGGCAATCCCGGCTGCAACTTAAAATTATATTCCTTATACTGGGCTTCAATCACTGATATGTTCACGCTGCGGTAACCATCCGGCAATTCAAAAGAATTGCCGGTGATGGGCACTTCTGGCTTCCCTTCCCAATCGGAATACGCAAAGCCCGGTATCTGCCATCGTACACATCCGGAATACCACGGAGACTCTTCCACTATAGCATACGAAATATCCCACACCAGAATCCGGCTCATTCCTTCTTCGTAGCTGTCCGTCACGGGCCACAGCTCCCGATTCCAATAATCCTCCTCAAAATATTCTCCTGTCGAATAATCGAGGAAGCGCGCTGCTGATATTGAAGACGCATTCGTCAACAACCATAATATGAATATCCCTATCAATTTGCTTTTCATATCAATTGTAATAATTTGCGCCCGGATCCTAACCTATATGAACGCTTAGGTTGCAAGATTTCCCGCAAAATTACGAATTTATTCACAATCTATCCTCAACATTTGTTGAAATCGTACTACCCCAAGATGACTGTCCTGACAACCCTCCATAAAAGAGTTTTACCTCCCGACCTGATGCGTTTACCAATTGCCGTAGCCGCGGAGAGAGGGAGCGGGGGTTGCCATGCCTGATGATGCCGGAGTGAATGGTTTCGGATCGGGCATTTCATGATAACAGATATGCAGCCCGATGGCACGCGTCATCAGCAGATCATCATGCCGCCCTTGAATCGCGCCATAACTTCCATTCGGCCGGCGCTCATAGGCCAAATATTCGTCAAGACATTCCTCATCACGCTCCGTATAAAGCGCATCGCGTACTATCTCCACAAGCGTGGCTATCACCATCGGCTTTGTCGACGTATTCGTATGAAACCCATAACGGAAGGGAAGCCCGCGCCTTACATCATCCGGATTCCCGCGACGTGTGTAAAGATTCGGATAGATCCTCCGCAGACGATCAAGAAGGAAGCAGCTCTGATCGCCATCGATGGCGCGCTCCGGATCCCGGCTCTCCAGCGTATTGCTTTCAATCACCAAGAGGGCGTTATGATAATACTTCGCAGTCAGCGCGGCGCGCCATGCAAGCATATCGAAATCACAATGCCCACGCCATTGAGCCACTACCTCCGGCCCTTCCCCCGACCGCATCGGAAGCCTGTCGAACACCACAATCACGCTCCAGTCGGCTTTTGTACTCCGACCCCCCACATCGACGGATACAAGATACCGATCCGTATAATGCAATGCTCCTAATGCGTATGTCTCCGGATGCTTCCATATTTTCCATTCTCCGTTGGCCTCCGGCATGAATTTTACTGATTCAAGCATCTCTATCTTCACATTATCTTTCACCGCCACATTGGGATGCCCCTTCCCGGCTGTTGTCAATACCCCGATTTCGGGCACCTCCCGGCAGCTATCCCGCAATGCCTCAACCTTGTACTTATCGAATACCCTCGCGCCGGAATGCACAAAGGCCTCTACATCATCCGATGGATATTCCGATGCCATCTGGCCATGATCAGAATATTTCATCCGCTCCGAGACGTACCAGTTGATGCCCTCAAGCGTGGCGCCTTTCTCCCATAGCCACCACAGATAGCGGCCTGGCTGCCGACGGGGGCTCGACGCAACCTCCTTGTCCTTCCCTTCTATCAATGCTCCGGCAAATTTCTCCGGATCCTCCAGCCGCAAACTATACTGGCTGATCTCATACCATGCCACAAACAATGGCTTGAACTGCGATTCTCTTCGTTTCGCCGCCACGTATTCCCGGTGAAAATAATTCCCCGTGCCGTTGGCTGTGGATTCAAAGACTATCATAGTCATAGGCTTCAACAACACTCCGCTGCACGCCGCCCTTACCATCATCTCCGGACTCTTTCCGGCCGTCGACTTCCATACCCCCACTTCCGAACAATGCACCAGACTATAATCACCTCCACGGCAAGCCTCCGGCCTTTCCGCGCTCCCTACCTTTACTTTACACCGGCGCTCCTCAATCCGGAAGATGCTCCCGCTGCGTCCCACTCCCTTCATGGTCCATGCCTTTTCCTCCCCCGCCTCCGGCGGATAATTCCTGATGAGGCGGTCGAGCATATCCTTTATCTCATCCGTGGCACACCCCTGATGGGCCAATATCAGCGAATTGAGCCCCTCCTTATGAAGAAGCTGAAGCCATGCCATGTACAGCTGCACACACGTACTTCCTCCCCACTGACGAGCCTTCAGAAGGATCAGCCTTATCGGCTCATTGCGCCGCCGCATCCCTTCGAGCATCTCCACCAGCTTTCTCTGAGCCCTGTTGAGTGTGAACAATACTTCCACTCCTTCGGTCTTGCTCTTGATATATGCCCTTGTGCCGGCCCAATATGCGAAATCTTCATAAATCCGGCGAGCATCGTCGGGCGTCCTCTTCATAGGCTTTCCCTCGAGAGAGGCGTTTTCCGCCTTCCTGCGTTCATTCTCGGCGAGAATCGCCTCCACTGTAATATCTCCCATCATTCCTCCACAATTTTATTTTTGGCGGCTTTCCGGCGCGCACGCAATCTATAGATAATCACCCTCGCCGAATCATCAGTGAGATAAAATTCCGGAGCCGGCGAATTGACAGCCTCGAAAACTGCATCCGACAACGGGTGCCCCGGCTTTCTTGCGCGTATACCCTCGACGCGCCGCAATATCTCCTCATACATCTTTAGTTTCTGCGGCATCATATTGTCGGGTGCCACACCACGCATCATGGCCGATACCACCTCTGCGGCACGCAATTCCGATACCCAAAACCGGCTTGCCGGCCGCTTNNTTAGCGGCCCTACCGAACAGTTCCCGCAACGGCACGCCACGGCTCTCCGCAAGCTCTCGCCTGAAATTCATCAGCAACTCATGGTCGCGCAGCGCCATGAAGTCGGATGTCGATCCTCGCTTTTTCATGTTCCTACTATTGTTTCTTGTGTTCTCTCAATGTTGGAGGCAAAGTTAGGTGGCCGTACTGCAATTTTCTTGCATCACAATCATAATTTTTCTTAATGGAGGCTATTGGCCAAAGCGGTAAATGATACTTTACAAATCCGATATAGGGGGCCGTTTTATAAAGTATTTTCTACTCCTTTCGCCCTTCTATCTTCCGGGATTGTACTAATTTTTCATAAAATTTCGGGAGGGCGGAAATTTAATTGGCGAGTATGACAAATTATGATTAAATTTGCAGATTGAAGTTGTTTATTCAATCCCTTATTTAATAAGCATGGGAAAGATTATTGCAATAGCCAATCAGAAAGGAGGCGTGGGCAAAACCACTACCTCCTTCAACCTCGGGGCATGTCTTGCCGCCGAAGGGCGCAAAGTACTTCTAATCGACGCCGACCCCCAGGCCAACGCCACATCCGGGCTCGGAATCGAGCTTACGGACGCCGACCTCTCAATCTATGAATGCCTAATCGACGGCTACCCTGCCGCTGATGCAATCCTGCATTCTCAAGTGAAGGGGCTCGACATCGTGGCCTCAAGGATAGGCCTTGTCGGGGCCGAAGTCGAACTGATGAACCGGCCAGACCGCGAGCGTGTGCTGTCGCGAGTATTGGAGGGTGCTGCCGACGACTATGACTATGTGCTCATCGACTGCTCCCCCTCGCTCGGACTTATCACCGTCAATGCTCTCACTGCAGCCGATTCCGTGCTGATTCCAGTACAGGCCGAATACTTCGCCCTGGAAGGAATTGCACAACTCCTCAACACCATCCGCATCATTAAATCACGTCTGAAACCATCGCTCGAAATCGAGGGATTTCTCCTTACGATGTACGATGCACGCCTTCGCCTGGCCAATCAGATTTTCGAAGAATTGAAGGGGCATTTCGGCGATATGGTATTCTCCACCGTTATTCCGCGCAACATCAAGCTCTCCGAGAGCCCGAGTCATGGGCTCCCGGTGATTCTATACGATCCCGACTCACGCGGCGCAATAGCGTATACACAGCTTGCACGCGAATTGCGAACACGCGAACGTAAGAAAAAACGCGCTTCCTCCTCCTCATCAGCCTCATGAGCACCGACCGAAACAACAATACCAACGCCCCCCGGCAAAGAAACGCCGACGGCCGC
>DAAI01000003.1:9686-21438 GCA_001701105.1 Bacteroidales bacterium GP1 | reverse complement strand
CTGGCCTCGATGCCTTGATAATGCCCGACGACATTCAGACCGGCGGATCTTCCGCCATCTCTGAAATCGATATTTCACGCATCGACCCCAATCCCGATCAGCCCAGACGCACTTTCGACCCCGAGAGTCTCGAAGAGCTGGCCCGCTCTATCCGGGAGCTGGGGATTGTCCAGCCGCTCACCCTCCGCGCCACCCCCGGCGGACGCTATCAGATTATCGCCGGCGAGCGCCGCTGGAGAGCCGCAGCTATTGCCGCCATCAAAACCGTACCGGCTTATGTGAGAACGGCCTCCGATCTCGAGATGACCGAGATGGCTCTTATCGAGAATATCCAGAGGCAGGATCTCAATGCAATTGAAGTGGCCCTCGGATTCAAAAAGCTAATCGACACTTATTCTCTTACACAGGAGAAACTCTCCGAAAGGCTTGGTAAGAACCGCGCCACCATCGCCAACCATCTGCGCCTCCTGCGTCTGCCCGCCGAAATCCAGCTCGCCCTCCGCGACCACGTGATCGATATGGGCCATGCGCGCGCAATCCTAAGCCTCGACGACACTAAGGCGCAGCTGAAGATCTACCATCTCGCCGTGAAGGGAAATCTTTCGGTGCGCGCCGTGGAGGCCCTGGTGAAAAAGGAGGCCGCCAAAAACGACGCTCCCGCTGAGCCAACACGCATTCCCTCCATCGCTCCGGAATACGAGCGTATGGCCGGATCCCTCTCTAAGATTCTGGACTCTCCCGTGAAATTTGCCCGTAAAAACAACGGCAAAGGCTCCATCACCATCTCTTTCAATAATGATGATGAGCTTCACCGGTTAATCTCACTTTTCGACACCCTGCAATCCCAATGACGAGAGGCCTCATCATATCGCTCATTCTGCTTCTTCTCGGCGAGCCGCTGATTGGCTGGGGACGCCCCGGCGCGTCGACACCCGACGCGTTGAAGCGAGAGGCTCTCCCCGAAGATTCCACCGTGTTCGCTGATGTCGATGTAGCTCTCCGCATCCCCGCCGAATCCGATTCCATTCCTCCCAATATTGTCACGGCCGACGACTATGCCTTCGATGCCGATGGCAAGATTCCGTTCAATCCCTCTCCCACTCGCGCCGTATGGCTTTCAGCATTATGCCCAGGACTCGGCCAGATCTACAACCGCCGATACTGGAAACTCCCGATAGTGGTGGGAGGCTTCATGGGACTCGGTTACGCCACTACCTGGAACGCCGGACAATACAACGACTATATGCAGGCTTACCGCGATCTTGTCGATTCCGACCCCGGCACAAAGTCGTACATGAATTTCTTTCCCCCCACCGTAAATGAAGCCGACCTCGACAAGAGTTGGCTTGAAAAGACTTTCAAGTACCGCAAGGATATGTACCGCCGCCAGCGCGACCTCTGCATAATCTGCCTTGTGGCTCTCTACCTCGTCTGCATGGTCGACGCATATGTCGATGCCTCGATGGCCCATTTCGACATATCTCCGAATCTGGCCCTCGACCTCGCTCCCGCTGTCATAACTCCGGCATCCCACAGCTGGAAGAATACTTCATTCGGCCTCCAATGGGCCCTAACTTTCTGACGCATGAAAAGAATCATTACCATATGCCTCCTCGGCGCCGCTGCTATTTTTGCCTCGGCAGCCCCACAGAATAAGAACATACTCGACATTAAGTCGCAGATCTCAGATTCCAACATCATCTATCCTGAATCATATGAAGCCGATACCCGCAAGATGATGGAAAGCTGGTATATGAAAAACTATACGGCCACCGACGACCGCTATAAGCGTCTCGGAGATGTGGCAACGGACGATGCCACCATCAGGCAGCGTCTCGCGGCTCTGCCCACCGTGATCGATATGCCGTATAATTCTATCGTCAGAAGCTACATCGACAGGTATACGGCCCGCGGGCGTGAGCAGGTGGCGGCATTGCTCGGCCTTAGCCTCTATTATATGCCCATCTTTGAGCAGGCTCTTGAAGAAAAGGGGCTTCCTCTTGAGCTGAAATATCTGCCCGTGATTGAATCGGGGCTCGATCCCAACGCCGTCTCAAAGCACGGAGCAGCCGGACTATGGCAATTCATGATAGCCACGGCAAAAGGGCTCGGGCTTGAAGTAAATAGCCTGGTCGACGAGCGGCGAGACCCATACCTTTCATCGAAAATGGCCGCGCAATATCTGAGCGATCTATACGACTCGTACGGCGACTGGTCGCTGGCTATAGCCGCTTATAATTGTGGCCCCGGTGCTGTCAACAAGGCTATCCGTCGTGCAGGAGGCGACCCTAAATCCCATGATTTCTGGTCGATTTACTATTATCTCTCCCCAGAGACGCGTGGATATGTCCCGATGTTCATCGCCGCAAATTATGTGATGAACTATCACAAAGCCCATAACATTTCCCCGGTACTTGCCTCCAAACCCCTTGTCACGGATACGATCATGATATCCGACCGCGTGCATCTCGAGCAAATCTCACACGTGCTTGATATTCCCGTCGATGAGCTGAATGTGCTCAACCCGCAGTTCCGCGCCAACCTTATCCCCGGCACTCCCGACCATCCATATACGCTGATTCTGCCGTCGCAGCAATGCCACGCATATGTAATCAGCCATGATGAAATCATTGCCTATGAAGCCGATAAGTATCTCCGGCGCACCACTGCCGAACCCGGAGCTCAGCCCTCGTCATCCGACTATTCCGATCCTCTCCTCGCATCCGCCGACGATGTTCCCGCCGAGGACTCATCATCTGCTCTCGATGAAGCGCATAATATGCGCGGCGATGAGCAGGCCAACCGTACCGGCAATTCAGAATATGCCCAGGCGCGCCGACGCACACGCGACATGAACACCCCTAAAGCATCCAACTGGACCGAACCGGAAGCCGCTCCACGCAAAGTCGCTGAAAAACCATCAAAGGCAGCTTCATCCTCAAAGTCGGCGAAAGCTGAAAAAGCAAATACTAAAAACGCATCTTCTACCTACGCCGTAAAGAGCGGCGACAACCTTTATTCCATAGCCAAACGCAACGGCGTATCCCTTGAAGCCCTAAAGAAAGCCAATCCCGGCAAGGGCGACCGTCTCCAGCCGGGCGATAAAATCGTGATTCCGGGGGCTGCCGCTGCCGCTTCAAAATCTAATTCTAAAGCCTCTTCCAAATCTTCATCCAAGAAATCCTCCGGAACGAAGAAGAGATCTAAGAGACGGCGTTGAAAGCCTAATCTAACACCATGATACCAACACTTATCGCAATTTTTTTCATCGGCTATCTTGCAATTGCCCTCGAGCATCCGATAAAGATCGACAAGACAGCCACAGCCCTGCTTCTGGGCATGATCTTATGGATCATATATGCCCTCTGCGCAGAGAAAATAGTGCCGGTGGCCGATGCCATCCACTTTCAGGAGTTTCTCGACGGCAATCCCAACCTTGCCGGAGCCTCCCTCCATCAGCAGGCCCTTGCCTACATTCTCGACGTAAAGATCGTGGAAGCACTCGGCGACATCACCCAGACGCTTCTCTTTCTAATCGGCGCGATGACTATCGTAGAGCTTGTGGATGTCCACGGCGGCTTCTCTGTCATCACCGATCACATCAAGACCCGCAAGAAATATGTGCTTCTGTGGGTGCTCTGCATCACTACCTTCTTCTTCTCGGCTGTGCTCGATAATATGACCACAACCATAGTGATGATTCTGCTGCTGCGCAAGCTCTTGACCAACCGGCATGAAAAATGGCTTTATGCCTCGATGATCGTGATCGCCGCCAACACGGGCGGCGCATGGAGCCCTATCGGCGATGTCACAACCATCATGCTTTGGGTGAAAGGAAATGTTACTGCGCCGGCTCTCGTATCCTACGTGCTGCTCCCTTCCGTCGTGGCAATGGTGGTGCCTCTCCTATGGATAGGCATATCCCTCAAAGGAACCTTATCGGCTCCGCCGCCTGTGCATGTCGAGGGTCCGGATGTGTCCCATTCCGAGCGCCTCACAATCTTTTGCCTCGGAGTGGGGGGCCTTATCTTCGTACCCTTTTTCAAGACCATTACCCATTTGCCCCCATTCATCGGGATGCTTTTCGTGCTTGGATGCCTATGGGTATATACAGAGATATTCTACAACGCCCGGATGAAACATCACCGCGGCAAGCAGAACCGGCTTCCGCAGGTGATAAAACGCATCGATATGCCCTCCATACTGTTCTTCCTCGGCATCCTGATGGCCGTAGAGGTGCTCGATGCCTCCGGAGTGCTGTCGGCCACAGCCGGCTGGCTCGATGAGAATGTGCATAATGTATATGTAATAAATGTGCTGCTCGGAATCATGTCGTCGATTTTCGACAATGTTCCGCTCGTGGCCGGTGTGATGGGGATGTACCCTGTAGTTGATCCGGCCACAGCCACGGGCTATGCCGCTTACTTCGTGCAGGACGGCATATTCTGGGAATTCCTAAGCTATTGCGCCGGCGTGGGCGGAAGTATGCTCATCATCGGTTCGGCCGCCGGCGTCATCGCCATGGGTCTTGAGAAAATCAGCTTCGGATGGTACCTCCGCCGAATCTCGATTCCCGCTCTCGTGGGCTACCTTGCCGGGGCAGGAGTCTACATTCTTGAAGTAATTATGTGGAAATGAAATTAGTCTGTCTCGACACCTGCGATTCCACCAATTCATATGCGGCGCTTCATGCCGGCGAGCTCGACGATATGACCCTCGTCGTTTCCCGCAGGCAGGACGCCGGGAGGGGACAGCGCGGCAACTCTTGGGAAGCGGCCCCCGGCCTTAACTTTACAGGCACCCTCCTTTTCCGTCCTGCCCCAAAGCCTGAAGGAATCACTTTGCCACAATATCAGTTCGCCATTTCAGAGGCCACTGCCCTCGCCGTGGCCGACACGCTCAGAATTTACGATATCCCCCCGACGCTGAAATGGGCGAACGATGTATATGCCGGCAATAAGAAAATCTGCGGAATCCTTATCGAGCATACAATCCTCGGCTCCGACATATCATGCTCGCGGATAGGGATAGGGGTCAATGTGAATCAGAAGGTTTTTGAATCGGATGCCCCGAATCCCACATCCATCGCGCTCGAGACCGGCAAGACCGTTCCACTCACCGGGTTTATTCCCCGCCTATATGAGAATCTGGAGCGCAGGCTCAGAGCCATCGGCGATGCCAAGGGCGACGAGGCCCGGAGGCAGCACGATGAATATCGGTCTTTGCTTTGGCGCGCCGATGGAGAACAACATTATTTCAAGCTCCGGAATGGCAACTCCACGCCATTCTTAGCCACGATCATTGATGTCCTCCCGGAAGGGCCCATTGTCCTACGCCTTGACGACGGCACCCAACAGACTTATTATTTCAGAGAAATTGAATTTATACTCCATAAAGAGCAATGATAATCCCCGGAGCGGATCAACATCCCTTTTTCTCCGCGCTGAAACATCGCCTCTTGCATTAACCATTCTTTTTCATTAACTTTGTCAGTTAAAGCAGACATAATGAAAAAAATCCCTTGGAAGAAAATAGCCAAATATCTGGTGAGATGGCTTCTGCCACTCGCCCTTACGATATTGCTTGTGGCCTATATGTTCCGCAAGGTGAATTTCGGCGAGATGATCGAAATTCTGCGGCATGGCGTGGATTATTGGTGGATTCTCGCGGCCATGGGGATCAGCGTTCTTAGCCACATCACGCGCGCCGCCAGATGGCGCATACAGCTTAACGCGCTCGGCATCAAGCCGCCGTTCCTCGCCCTCTGTTGCTCGATATTCGGCACCTACGCCCTCAACCTCATATTCCCGAGGCTGGGGGAAGTGTGGCGTTGCACGTATATTGCCCAGCGCGAGCACGCTTCTTTCTCGAAAGTTTTCGGCTCGATGGTGGCCGACAGGATGGCCGATACTCTTACCGTGCTTCTCCTCACTCTGCTCGCTTTCATCGTGGCCACCCCCGCTATAGAGGCCTTCCTCATCAAGTATCCAATAGGGCGCGGACTTGTCAACACCGCCAACAACCCCTGGCTCTGGATAGCTATTGCCGCAGTGGTGCTGATAACCTGGATAGTGTTTCATTTCGGACGCGACTGGGGACCCGTGATGAAGACACGCCATCAGATTTCCGATCTCTGGCAAGGCTTCATCGTGATTGCCAGAATGAAAGGAAAATGGGGATTTCTCGGTTGGACAGCCGCCATATGGGGATGCTACTTCGTGCAATTGTATGTAGCATTCTTCGCTTTCCCGTTCACCCGAGCCCTCTGCATTCCGGAATATGCTTGGGGGCTTACCCCCTGCCTTGTAGCTTTCGTATTGAGTTCAATAGGAATGGCCGTGCCGTCCAACGGAGGCCTCGGCCCGTGGAACATTGCCGTAATGTTCGGCCTGGCTGTGTATGGAGTAACAGAAGCGCAAGGCACCGCATTCTCAATGCTCCAATGGTCCGGGCAGACGGTAATGCTCATTTTCCTCGGAATATTCACCCTCGCATATGTTGCCTTTTCTCGGAAAAATAAAGAAACCGACCTACCTTCATGAGCAATAATAAAGAAGAATATAACGACTATTTCGACGGAGCCGACATCCCGGAGCCTCCCAAAGAGCGCAAAGAACCGAAGAAACCCTCTTTCAAGCCCGATGACCCCCGCTATTGGGATGAGCCGGAATCGGAATTCGAGCATCTTCGCCCCTCGCGCCCAAAACAGATATGGTGGTGGACCGGAGGCATCGTATCCGTATTGATAATATCGCTTCTCATCTACATCTTTGTCTTTCAGCCATATGCTGAAAATTCAGTCCAATATGGATATGTAGAGGATGTCGACATCCGCGGATATATGTTCAAAACATATGAGGGCACTCTGCTCCCCTATAAGAATATAATGGACAGTACCCGAACCTATGACGGAGATTTCAGATTTTCCACAGTCAGCGAGCCTTGCGCCGTAAAGCTCCGCAGGATGCAGAACGCCCATAAGCCCGTCCGCGTGGTATACACCACCTACCCCGTCGCATTCCCGTGGCATGGCGACTCTCGCTATGTAATCGTGGCCGTCGACTCCGTGAATCCTGCAAATATCCTGCCCCCCGACAGGGTGATAAACTGACTCCGGCATTTAGAATGCATATGAAAAATTCTCCCCTCGGAATAACGTTGCTCCTGCTGCTCATCTCAATGAGCGCTATGGGGCGTGCGCAGAGCATCGCCGACTCTGTCCTCACTATCCCGGCCGGGGTGCGGGAGATTCCGGAGCGTGCATATTCCGGTCGCACCGACATCCGCGAAGTGCGCGTCGAGGGCTCTACGCTTAAAAAAATTGGCCGCTCGGCATTCGAATGGTGTCAGAACCTCAAGAGCGTTAGCCTCCCCGCCGGCCTTGACGACATCGCCTCCCATGCCTTTGCCTATTGCAGTTCTTTGACCCATATCGGCATCCCCTCCTCAGTGAGGCATATCGGCAGCAACGTGTTTTCATTCTGTAAATCGCTCCCATCGATAACGATTCCGGCCGCCCTGCGTGAGCTGGAAAGCTATGCTTTCTCGGAATGCTCATCGCTGCACGAAGCCACACTCCCCGCAAATGCCAATCTCCTCGGCGAAATGATATTCGCCGGATGCTATAACCTCGTCATTCTTCGGGTGCCATCACAGGAACCTCCACCGTTCGACTGCAATTCGCAGCCGTTCGATCCCGAAGAAGGATTCATGTACGATAAATGCCATCTTATGGTGCCTCCCCAATCTATCGGAAAATATCAGAAAGCGCAAGGCTGGAGCAAATTCCGGCATATTGAAAAAATCCCCTGATTAATTAAAAATTCAAATTAAAAATCAATAATACTGCCTATATATGTCAAAAGTTCTAATCATTGGTGCCGGAGGAGTCGGCACTGTTGTGGCCCATAAATGTGCCGAACACCCTGAAGTATTCTCAGAAATCGTCCTCGCCTCGCGTACAAAATCCAAATGCGATGCCATCGCCGCGAAAATAGGAGGCGGACGTATTGTCACCGACCGCGTGGACGCCGACAATGTCCCGGAGATAGTGGAGCTTTTCAATCGCCACCGCCCCGACATATGCATCAACGTTGCCCTCCCCTATCAGGACCTTACAATAATGGAAGCATGCCTGCAGGCAGGGGTCAACTACCTTGACACAGCCAACTACGAGCCCAAGGACGAGGCGCATTTTGAATATTCATGGCAATGGGCTTTCCGCGAAAGATTCGAGAAAGCCGGACTGACCGCCATCCTCGGTTGTGGCTTTGACCCTGGAGTGTCGGCCATTTTCACCGCTTACGCCGCAAAGCATCATTTCTCAGAGATGCGTACCCTCGACATCGTGGACTGCAACGGTGGAAACCACGGTAAGGCCTTCGCCACGAATTTCAACCCTGAAATCAACATTCGCGAAATTACCCAGAAAGGCCGCTATTGGAAAGATGGCGAATGGGTGGAAACCGGGAACCTTGAGATTCATAAACCCCTTACCTACCCCAACATCGGCGTGAGAGAGAGCTATCTGCTATATCATGAAGAGCTTGAAAGCCTCGTGCAGAATTTCCCCACCCTGCGCGTGGCACGCTTCTGGATGACCTTCGGACAGGAGTATCTCACACATCTTCGTGTGATTCAAGACATAGGTATGGCCCGCATCGATCCGGTGATGTACGAAGGACGCGAAATCATCCCAATCCAATTCCTGAAGGCAGTGCTCCCCGACCCCGGCACTCTCGGTGAGAATTATACGGGCGAGACATCCATCGGCTGCCGCATCTCCGGCCTCGACAAGCAAGGAAATCCCTCGACATATTATATCTACAACAATTGCCCCCACCAGCAGGCATTCCGCGAGACCGGCACCCAGGCCGTAAGCTATACCACCGGCGTTCCCGCTATGGTGGGTGCATATATGTTCCTCACCGGAAAGTGGGTGATGCCCGGCGTCCATAATGTCGAGGAATTTGACCCCGATCCGTTCCTTGAGAAAGTGGCCGAATGCGGCCTGCCCTGGTCGGTTATCGTGAATGAAGACATCGAGATGAATTGATTTATACGCCCACCCGAGCCGATTCCGATCAGGCCGGGTGTGCATTTTTAACTCCATCCATATGAGAAAAGCCTTCGCAGCCCTTTTATCGTTCGCTTTCGCCATCCTGCCCCTCGCAGCTCAGTCGGATCCGATCTTAGTACCCACGGCAGCCGGCAATTATTATGTGACCCCCCTGCCCGGCAATGCTTTCAGGATAGCCACTGTCCCCTCGCCACGCACCGATGGGTCGCGTGCCAACAGAACCGCAAATGTAATACCACGCTCATGGCTCGATTCGGAAAGTTTCGGAGCATTCGGGAAAGGATATGCTCTGAATATCAACCGTAAGTCGGGGCGCATCAGCTTCATCAGCACCGACGGTGATACCCTCCTCTCCCAAATTCCATCCCCTTCATTCGGCACTAAGGGCGATTCCCCGGTATCGCTCCAATTCTCCGTTCTTCCGGCTTATTCATTCTATGGAGCCGGCGAGCGAGGCCAGTCGCTCCGCCAGAACGGCGATACCCTCACGATGTGGAACCGGCCAAACTATGGCTATGGTGAAGGCGACCCCCGAATCTCCCAGATGGGAATTACCGTGCCTTATATCCTTGCAGCCCCGGCTCCGGGAAGCAATATGTCGGCTACTCCTCCTTTCGGTCTCCTTTTCAATGACCCTGCTCGCGCCACGCTCCTGCTTGGAGATGGCACCCTCGATTATGAATCAGAATCCTCGCTCCCTATTTCTTATACTTTCATAGGGGGACGCTCGATGTCCGACATCTCCAATAATTTCACGATGATCACAGGGCGGCAGGATCTTCCTCCCCTATGGGCGCTGGGATACATCACCTCAAAGTATGGATACCATACCGATAAGGAAGCTCTTGGCGCAATCGACTCCCTCAAGAGAGCCGGGTATCCTGTCGATGGCCTTATATTCGACTTATATTGGTACGGCAAAGAGACCGATATGGGGCGCCTTGAATGGAATAAATCGCAATTTCCCCGCCATCGCGCCATGCTTGATTCCCTTAAATCCATGGGTGTGAACACCGTGCTTATTCACCAGCCCTATATTAATAAAATAGGTGCGCTCGACAACTACAATATGCTCGCCGCCGACGGCCTGTTCGTAACTGATTCCGCCGCAAATGTCAACGACGTGCATACCTGGGTGGGAGATGCCGGAATGTTCGATATTTCCAACCCCGCCACCAAGGAATGGCTATGGAGCCGTCTCCGCGACCTTACAAAAGACGGAGTCTACGGATGGTGGGGCGATCTCGGAGAACCCGAGCAACATCCACTCTCCATGAAACATTCAAATGGCCTCGGCACTATCGATTACCATAACATATATGGCAACGAATGGAGTCGTATGATCTACGACGGCCTCCGCCGTGACTTCCCCGACCGCCGCCCCTTCCTGCTTATGAGAGGTGGTTCAACAGGACTTCACGCTTATTCCGTGTTCCCCTGGACCGGGGATGTAGCACGTTCATGGGAAGGACTGCAGCCTCAGATCAAGCTGTCGCTCAACGCCGGTCTCTCCGGACTGGCCTATATGAGTTCCGACATAGGGGGATTTGCCGTGGATGAAAAACATCCCTACGACCCAGAGCTCTATACCCGCTGGATGCAATTAGGCGTATTCTCCCCGATTCTCCGCACCCATGCCCAGAATCAGCCGGAGCCTTATCATTATCCCGATAATCACGACACGCTCCTCGAACTTGTGAAAATGAGATACAGATGGCTTCCATATAATTATACTCTCGCATTTGAAAATGCTTTGGGTGGAGCGCCTTTAATGCGGCCTCTGAATTATTACGGGGCATGTTCGCAGCAGGAGATGAATGTTGAGGATGAATATCTCTGGGGAGCCGAAGTGCTTGTGGCCCCGGTAATGACCCCGAGCGCAAAATCGCGCACCGTGTTATTCCCCACTCTCGGAAACTGCGACACCCCTCCGGTATGGATCTATTGGTTCGATCCCTCTAAGAAATTCAAGGGGGGCACCACTGCATCCATTCCTACTCCGCTCGACAGATTCCCCCTTTTCGTGAAAGCCGGCTCATTTATTCCCCAATATGAGAAAGAGATTGCGAATGTCACGGAATATGACCCGTCGGTCCTTACTGTGGATTATTTCACCTCCGAGTATCCTTCGGAGTATATGCTCTACGACGACAACCATGTCTCCCCGACATCTGTCGTTGAAGGAGAATACCAGACAATTATCTTCCGTGCCATTCCCATCCTCGAGAATGTGAAGGGGAAAGGAGGAAAATCTGCGTCCAAAGTCAGCGGATATGATATTCTCATGCAACCCATATTCGGCTACGAAGGAATGCCCGAGACTCGCGAAATCAACCTCCGCGTCATAGGCACCACGCGCCCGAGGACAATCTTCCTCGACGGGAAGCCGTTGCCCTTCACCTACGACCGGACCTCCGCGACGGCGGCCTTTACCGTAACCCTCGCCGGAGATATGGAGATTCAGCTTCGATACTAAGAAAGTGCTTCCGGGGCGTTAAACCCTTATGTATCCGGCCCCGGAGCCTTTTTTACACCCTGCCAATGAGAAAAATTTCGATTATTGTGGAAAAATATTTTGCGGTTATTGAAATTTTTTGTAATTTTGCAGTCGCTTAGAGCGGGATTCCCTGCTTTGGCAATAGAGGCGGCCCATTCGTCTATCGGTTAGGACGA
>DAAI01000003.1:0-9658 GCA_001701105.1 Bacteroidales bacterium GP1 | reverse complement strand
AGTTCGACTCTGCTATGGGCTACAAATAAAAACATTAACAGGCAAGCGTAAGCGGGCAGATTATCGCGCTTTAGCTTGTGGTTTCAAACATTAAAACAACTGATGGCAAATCATAAATCGTCATTAAAGAGAATCCGCCAGGCTGAGGCTCGTCGCCTGGAGAATCGTTATTGGGCCAAGACTGCCCGCAATGCCGTGCGTCGCATCCGCAAAATGAACGACAAGGAGGAAGCGACCGCCGCTTACAACAAGGTTGCTCAGCTCCTCAACCGTCTCGGCCGTAAGAACATTATCTCCAAGAACAAGGCCGCAAACCTTTGCAGCAGCCTCGCTCAGCATATCAACAAGCTCGGATAAAAGGATTCCAGTATACCCATCATTGGGGCCGGCCGTCAGCTGCGCTGACCGTCGGCCTCCTTAATTTCTATACCATCGGCTATCTCCTATCCTCCTCTTTCCGGGTGATTAATACCCAATCCCGCCATGAAGAAATTTGATTATCTCGTAATAGGCTCCGGAATCGCAGGCATGAGCTTCGCCCTCAAAGCCGCACGCACGGGTGCTTCCGTGGCCATAATATGCAAGACCACGCTGGAAGAAGCCAATACATTCCTTGCGCAAGGTGGAGTGGCTTCCGTCACTAACCTTGAAGTCGACGATTTCGAGAAGCACATTAACGATACGATGATTGCCGGCGACTATCTCTCGGAACCGGCAGCCGTGGAGCAGGTGGTGCGCAATGCGCCGGCCCAGATCCGGGAACTTATCGACTGGGGCGTCGAGTTCGACAGGAAAGACAACGGCGACTTCGATCTTCATAGAGAGGGGGGGCATTCCGAATTCCGAATCCTCCACCATGCCGACAACACCGGAGCCGAGATTCAGACCTCCCTGATACGCAGAATTAGATCCACGCCCAACATCCACGTCTTCGAACATCATTGCGCCGTAGAGATAATAACGCAGCATCATCTGGGTAAAGTCGTGACAAGACGCACGCCCGACATCACATGCTACGGTGCTTATATCCTCGATGAAGCCACTGGCCGAATCCATACATTCCATGCCCGCGTCACCGTAATGGCCACCGGAGGAGTGGGAGCCGTGTATACAACCACCACAAATCCACTTGTGGCTACCGGCGACGGCATTGCAATGGTCTACCGCGCCAAGGGAACAGTCTCCGATATGGAATTCATACAGTTCCATCCCACTGCCTTGTATCATCCCGGCGACCGCCCGTCGTTTCTAATCACCGAAGCGATGCGCGGATATGGCGCAGTGCTCAGAAATATCGATGGCTCTGAGTTCATGCACAAGTATGACCCGCGCCTATCGCTTGCTCCACGCGACATCGTGGCCCGCGCCATCGACTCCGAAATGAAACTCCATGGCACAGACCATGTCATGCTCGATGTCACCCATAAAGACCCCGACGAGACCAAGCACCATTTCCCGAATATCTACGAAAAATGTCTCTCGCTCGGAATCGACATTACCAAAGACATGATTCCCGTGGCTCCTTGTGCCCACTATCTCTGCGGGGGCATCGCTGTCGACCTTAACGGCGAAAGCTCTATAAAGCGCCTCTATGCCCTCGGAGAGTGCTCCCGCACCGGGCTCCACGGAGGCAATCGCCTCGCGTCAAATTCCCTTATCGAAGCTGTCGTATATGCCGATGCCGCAGCCCGACACGCCGCAATGCAAATTCCCGGATATGATTTCCGCGACGACATTCCACAATGGAACGATGAGGGCACATCAAACCCCGAGGAGATGGTCCTGATCACTCAGAGTGAAAAGGAAGTAAACCAGATTATGGCCTATTATGTGGGGATCGTCCGCAGCGATCTCCGTCTGCGCCGAGCATGGAACCGCCTCGACATCCTTTATCAGGAAACGGAGGATCTTTTCCGTCGCTCCCGCCCCACGCGCCAGCTATGCGAACTGCGCAACATTATTAACGTGGCATATCTTGTAACCCGACAGGCTCTCGACCGCAAGGAGTCGAGAGGACTCCATTTTACCGTCGATTATCCACACAAGTAGCCTATCCGCGTAACAATTTGCGCCTCCGTGCGTTATAAGGATATGAAAAAATCACCATTCATACTATTGCTTGGCGTCGTTCTTCTTGCCGTGGCCGGAGTTAAGGCCCAGAAAAGCCGCGACATGAGTGCCGCCAGAGGACTTGCCACTTTCGGTGCCATCGTTAAGGAACTCGAAACCAACTACGTTGACACCATCGACAATACACGCGCTTTTGAAGCCGCGGTAAATGCCATGCTTGAGACCGTGGACCCATACACCACCTACTTCCCCGCCCAGTCGCGCGAGGACATTACAAAGATGACCACCGGAGAATATGGCGGTATCGGGGCATATCTCCTTGAGCGTGACGGCAGATCCTACATCTCCGAGCCCATGACCGGCAGCCCGGCACAAATTGCCGGACTCAAAGCCGGAGATCATATCGTGAGGGTCGACACCACCGACGTATCCCGCAAGCCCACGGCCGAAGTATCAAGATTGCTGCGCGGCCATCCCGGCACCGATGTCGCGGTCAGCGTGATCCGGCCTTTCGTTGCCGATTCGTTACTCTCTTTCACCCTCACGCGCAAAAAAATGCGCGAGGCCTCCGTGCCCTTTGCCGGTATAATCGACGGCGACATGGGGTATATCCAGATAAATCAGTTTATTGAAAAAACCGGTGAAGAAGTGCGTACTGCCCTCGAAGATTTCAAAAAAAATAAAGACCTCAAAGGGATTATCATCGACCTTCGGGGCAACGGCGGCGGCGTCGTGGAGCAGGCCGTGGACGTAGCCTCGAATTTCCTCCCTAAAGGAACCGAAGTGCTCCGTACCCGCGGTCGCGATAAAGAAGCCGATAAAATATATAAGACCCATCGCTCTCCTCTTTTTCCCGACCTCCCGATTGCCGTGCTTATCGACGGGGGCACAGCATCTTCATCCGAAATTCTTGCCGGCGCAATCCAGGACCTCGACAGAGGAGTATTGCTCGGCACGAGAAGCTACGGCAAAGGATTGGTGCAGACCACCCGCCCCCTGCCTTATGGCGGAATGCTCAAAGTAACCGTGGCCCGCTATTATACTCCTTCCGGCCGTCTTATCCAGGCTTTCGATTACTCCCACCGCAATGACGATGGCTCGGCTGTACGGGTTCCCGATTCTCTTACCCATGCGTACCACACCCTCAACGGACGCACAATCCGCGACGGGGGTGGCCTGCGACCCGATTCCACTATCGAATGGCAGAAAATCAACCGCCTGGTATACAATGTAGTCCGCGACAACTGGGCCTATGATTTCGCAAATAAATTTGCCGCAGAAAATCCAAGCATCGCCCCGGCAGGCGATTTTGTGATCACCGACTCCATATATTCCGATTTCAAGCAAAGCATTGATCCCGACCGGTTCAAATACGACCGCGCCATGGAGGAAGCAACAGAGCAATTGCGAAAGATTGCCTATGAAGAGGGGTATATCAATCCGGAGACTACGGCCGCCTTCGATACCCTCAAAAAGCTTCTGACACATAACCTCGACCGCGATCTTGACACCCATCGCGCCCAGATTGAGCAATACCTCGGCTCGGAAATCGTGAGCCGCTATTATTATGCTGCAGGACGTTCGGAATATGCCGCACATCACGACGAGGCCGTGGCCAAAGCATGCGCGCTGCTACGCTCGCCGGAATATGCCAAGCTCCTGCGCCCATGACTCTCCAAGACGCCGCAAGGGCTTTCCTGACCCCTACACGCCTCAAGGCGCTCGACCGGGTCATAAAGGATGAAACGATTCGCCGGATTTCAATGCCGGGGCTCGCGGGGTCGGCGCCTGCGATGCTCCTCAGCCGGCTACCCGGCGATATGCCCGTGCTGGTGATCGCCGATGGTCCGGAATCCGCACCATATGCCTTCTCCGACCTTGAGGCGCTTGGTTGCGCCCCGGCTTTTTTCCCTTCAGGGTATAAGAGGGATATAAAGTATGGCCAGCCCGATCCTCCGGCAAGGATTCTGCGAACCGACACCCTGGAACGCTTGTCATCCGGCAACCCTCCCCGGATAATCGTTTCATATCCCGAGGCTTTAGCTGAGAAAGTGGCTGATGCTCCTACGCTCGCCGCTAACACTCTACGCCTCAAGGTGGGCATGAAGATGGCAATATCCAAGCTCACGGAGAAGTTGTTGGAACTGGGTTTCTCAAAGACCGACTATGTCTATGAGCCGGGGCAATTCGCAATCCGTGGCTCTATCGTCGATGTCTACTCTTACTCCTGCGAGATGCCTTTCCGCATTGATTTCTTCGACAACGATGTGGATTCTCTCCGGATATTTAATGTCGAGACACAGCTTTCCGAAAGGCGCGTCGATGAAATTGCCGTTCTTCCCGCATCAACGGGCGATACCTCCGATGGCATATCCCTCCTCGATATGCTTCCCGATGATACTCTCCTTTTCTGCCGCGACCCGGAGAATGTGCCTGCGCGAATACGCGAAATAGCCTCGCAGAATTATTCAGAATCAGCACTTATCGCCGATGAGGGGGATGCCGATTCAATGAGCAAGGTAGTGAATCCCACCCTCTTTGAAGCTCGCTTCAACAAGATGAGGATCATCAGGCATACCCCGGCTCCTGCAGATGAATCCGGACTGAAGAAAGAGATGAGACCCGACGGATTCGCGGTGATTCCGTTCGACACAACTCCGCAGACCCTTTACCATAAGAATTTCAGCCTTATCTCCGAAAGTCTCTCCGATTTTCAGGCCCGCGGATATAAAATATATATTCTTTCCGACCAGACCTCGCAGACACGCCGACTCCGCGACATCTTCGCCGACCGCGGCGACAAGATTGAATTTACTCCCGCGGAACCAACTCTCCATGAAGGATTCGCCGACAGGGCATCAAAAACTTGCTTCTTTACCGATCATCAGATCTTCGACCGTTTCCATAACTATACCCTCCGCTCCGACAAGGCAAGGGGAGGACGGGTGGCGCTTTCACTGAAGGAGCTCAATCAGATTGAACCCGGAGACTTTATCGTGCATATCGACCACGGCATCGGCCGTTTCGGAGGCCTTGTAAAGACGTCCGCCAACGGCCGTCCGCAGGAAATGATTAAGCTCTTTTTCCAAAACAACGACCTTGTGCTCGTCTCAATCCATGCCCTTCACAAACTCTCTAAGTATCGCGGGAGTGATGCTCCGAAGATAAGCAAGCTCGGCTCCGGAGCCTGGACGCGAATGAAGGAGCGGGCAAAGTCGAAGATGAAGGATATGGCCCGCGACCTTATCCGCCTTTATGCGGCAAGAAAGCGCGAGAAAGGATTCCCATTTTCTCCTGATTCTTATCTCCAGCACGAATTGGAAGCCTCCTTTGCCTTCGAGGATACTCCCGACCAGATAAAGGCTGTGGCCGCTGTTAAGGCCGACATGGAATCCACACGCCCTATGGATCGCCTGATTTGCGGAGATGTGGGATTCGGAAAGACGGAGATTGCCATAAGGGCCGCTTTCAAAGCTGCCGTCGACGGAAAGCAGACAGCCTTGCTCGTGCCTACAACAGTGCTCGCGATGCAGCATTATCATACATTCCGCGACCGCCTCGCCGACCTCCCCGTAAGAGTGGATTTCCTATCGCGTGCCCGGAAGCCCGCGGAAGTGAAGCAGATTCTCGCCGACCTCGAAGCCGGAAAGATCGACATCCTTATCGGAACGCATAAAATTATAGGCAAGCAGGTGAAATTCAAGGATCTCGGCTTGCTAATCATCGATGAGGAGCAGAAATTCGGTGTGGCAGTAAAAGAGAAGCTGAAGCAAATCCGCGTCAATGTCGACACCCTTACCATGAGCGCAACCCCGATTCCGCGCACTCTCCAGTTCTCGCTGATGGGAGCGCGCGACCTCAGTTCGCTGAATACCCCTCCGGCCAATCGCCAGCCTATCAACACCACTGTCTGCACTCTTGGCGACGACACCCTGCAGGAGGCTGTGAATTTCGAGATGAGTCGCGGAGGACAGGTGTTTTTCGTAACCAACCGCATAGAGAATCTCGCCGAGCTGGAAGCAAAGCTAAAGAGACTCGTGCCGGGGGTGAGGGTAGTCATAGCTCATGGCCAGATGCCCCCGGAGCGAGTCGAAAAAGCTGTGATGGATTTTGCCGACCGGGATTACGACGTGCTGCTGTCGACCACAATCATCGAGAATGGGGTGGATATGCCTAATGTCAATACCATCCTTGTAAACAACGCGCACATGTTCGGCCTCGGCGAGCTTCATCAGTTGCGTGGCCGTGTGGGCCGAAGCTCGAGAAAAGCCTTCTGCTACCTTTTTGTCCCCCCCGGCGCACCTCTCACCCCAGTGGCGCGGCGACGCCTGCAGGCTATCGAATCATTCTCCGACCTCGGGTCAGGAATCCATATAGCAATGCAGGATCTCGACATTCGCGGAGCCGGAAACCTTCTCGGCGCCGAGCAGAGCGGTTTTATTGCCGACCTCGGATATGAGGCATATCAACAGATTCTGCGTGAATCGCTCACTGAGCTCAAAACCGAGGAATTTGGCGATGAATTTACAGATGTATCTGACGCGACTGCCGGAGCGGACCATGACTTTGTGGCTGATGTCACCGTCGAAAGCGACCTCGAATTGCGCATTCCCCCCGAATATGTGCCTTCCGACAACGAGCGCATTATGCTCTACCGCCGTCTCGATGCAATGGAATCCGATCAGCAAGTGGAAGAGTTCCGAACTCAATTGCGCGACCGGTTTGGCGAAATTCCCCAAGTCACGGAAGAACTTATCAAGATAGTACCCCTCCGGCTTCTCGCCAAAAAGCTCGGCATGGAACGCATTGTCCTGAAAAACGGTCAGATGCGGGTCTATTTCGTAGGGGCGGAAAATATTGCCTACTATAATTCCCCGGCCTTCGGAAAGGTATTGTCCTATCTGGCCTCTAATCCGCGGGGCGCGGAAATCAAGCAGGCCGGCGAACGCCGCTTGGCTGTGTTCTCACCCATTATCGGAGTATCTCCTGCTTTGCGTCTGCTGCAGTCGATCTCCGAATCTTCAGCATCCTGATATCCCACGGCGTCCCCAACAATAAGAGTGGCCCCGAATGAGGCCACTCCTGATTTTTGCTGACATGAGGATTATTTTTGCTCTGATTTGAGGATGTCGCGTATTTCGGTAAGCAACTTCTCCTCCGGAGTGGGTTCCGGTGCGGGAGCCGGAGCCTCTTCCACTTCCTTCTCCTTTTTCATGAATTTCATCGTATAGCGCAGGGCGATGAATATACTCAGCGCGATGATGAAGAAGTCAACGATATTCTGGATGAACATTCCATAATTGAGAGCTACCTCCTCGACGGCTGCCTGACCCTCGGCTGCCGCATGACCCTCTTTGATGATCCATTTCATATTGGAATACCCTGCGCCTCCGGTCACTACCGTAATCAGCGGCATCAGAATGTCGTTTACAAGTGAGGTAACGATCTTACCAAATGCACCTCCCACGATTACACCGACTGCCATGTCGATGACATTACCCTTCAGGGCAAACTCCTTAAAATCCTGTATAAATTTTCCCATTCTCGATGTGTATTGTTCCCCGCCTCTCCTCCGGCAGGGTTATTATTGATTACTTTTTTAATTATATAACAATTTGAATATGCAAAATTGCAAAAAATTTCTTAATTTTGCAAAGGATTCCAAAACTACAAGGCCATAAAACGCATTATAATATAAGATAGGGATTCCGTTATATCGGGAATAACATCCCCGATTTAAGCATCCCCTGAATCCAAACCATATAATCAACCCAAAAATAAAGACTAAGGTAATGACAAAGATTGGTATTAACGGTTTCGGCCGTATCGGTCGTTTCGTATTCCGCGCCAGCACAAAGCGCGATGACATCGAGGTAGTAGCTATCAACGACCTCCTTCCTGTAGACTATATGGCCTACATGCTCAAGTACGATACTATGCACGGCCGCTTCGACGGTACCGTAGACTATGATATGGAGAAGAGCCTTCTCATCGTAAACGGCAAAGAAATCCGCGTTACCGCTTGCCGCGATCCTAAAGAAATCGGTTGGGGCGAAGCCGGTGCTGAATACGTTGTGGAGTCTACCGGACTCTTCCTTACCAAAGAAAAAGCTCAGGCCCATATCGATGCAGGCGCAAAATATGTGGTTATGTCAGCTCCTTCTAAAGACGACACCCCGATGTTCGTGGTTGGCGTAAATCAGGACACATACGTTAAGGGCACTCAGTTTGTATCTAACGCAAGCTGCACCACCAACTGCCTCGCCCCCATCGCCAAGGTTCTTAACGAAAACTTCGGCATCAAGGAAGGCCTCATGACTACCGTTCATTCCACTACCGCCACCCAGAAGACCGTCGATGGTCCGTCGATGAAAGATTGGCGTGGTGGCCGCGCTGCTTCCGGCAATATCATCCCCTCAAGCACCGGCGCCGCCAAGGCTGTTGGTAAAGTGATCCCCGAGCTCAATGGTAAGCTCACCGGTATCTCTATGCGCGTCCCCACTCTTGACGTTTCTGTTGTTGACCTTACCTGCAACCTCGAGCGTCCCGCTACAAAGGAGCAGATCTGCGCAGCCATGAAGGCCGCAAGCGAAGGTGAGCTCAAAGGCGTGCTCGGATATACCGAAGACGCTGTGGTTAGCTCCGATTTCCTCGGCGATCCCCGCACATCCATCTTCGATGCTACTGCCGGCGTTTATTTGACCGACAACTTCGTGAAAGTTATCTCATGGTACGACAATGAGATCGGTTATTCAAACAAGGTGCTCGACCTCATCGCCCACATGAAGAAAGTGAACGGCTAATACATTGTCCAAGATTCCTCTGCTCTCTCTGCATTCCGGAGATTCCAGAGCCATCTGATACTCATAGGGAGCGCATTCAGCGCTCCCAAATTTTTTTCATACCATCTCCATTCCCACTCATACCCTTTCGGCCCGAAAAGTAAGGTTGCTGGGCTCGAGCGACCGCTACTCTCCGGATCCTTTCGGTTGACTGTATCGCCTGTAGATCGCGCGGTCGCCTGAGCGTTGATTACACTACTGCATCCAATAATTCCCATTATTCAAATCAAATCACACGGCATTTCTGCCCGGTTACATGATTTTTTATCAAATAATACTTCTTCTTCCGCAACTATCTGAAACTCTATTCTGATTATTCGGGCTAATCGGATGGAAAATTTCCGGCTTTATGGTACAAAAGGAGGGCGCCCGACGGACGCCCTCCTTATTCCGTGTAATGGCCGAAGCCATTACTTTAGTTTCTCCTTAATGGATTATTTCACTACTACCTTGGCAATATTCTTACCGGCTTTAACCACGTAAACTCCTGCGGGAACATTTACGGTGTTGAGCTCGGCAGCGTTGCCCTTGGCAACAACCTTACCGTCAACGGTGGTGATGACAACTTCCTCACCGGCGAAGCCGTTGATGCGGATGAAGCCCTTGCCTGCGCTGATGGCCTTAACGGCTGTCACGTCGAGGACACCACTGTCTTCCTTAACTGTGATAGTAGCTGTGTTCGACGGTTTGGCGGTGCCGAGGTCGAATACTGCAACCACTACATAGTTGTAGGTCTTGCCCTTTTC
>DAAI01000045.1 GCA_001701105.1 Bacteroidales bacterium GP1 | reverse complement strand
TTGTGCTCTACCTGCTGAGCTAGCGAATCCCACTTTTGCACCGGGGACGCTTCTACCGGAGACTCTCCGGAGGGCGTTTAATCCCGAAAAGCGATGCAAAATTACATCTATATTTTGAAACTACCAAATATTTCGCAAAAAAATTGTAACTTTGTATGCGATTTTTCCCAAAAGAGCCATGGCTTCTCTCCTCCGAAGGGGCGACGAGGCAGGCAGAGAGAGGAAAATAATCCTGCGTCACCCACATTTTTGTCAGCAAGATGGACATATCAGTTGTAATACCCCTATATAATGAAGCCGAGTCCCTTCCGGAGCTCACGGCGTGGATTGAGCGCGTGATGGAAGATAATGCTTTCTCTTATGAAGTGATTTTCGTCAACGATGGTTCGAAGGATGAATCTCTTGAGGTGATAAAGCGCCTTGCAGAGAAAAATCCGGCTCTCCATGCCGTATCGTTTTCGCGTAACTACGGAAAATCGCCAGCCCTCGATACGGGTTTCGCCCGCGCAAAGGGGGATGTTGTGATAACGATGGATGCCGACCTTCAGGATTCACCCGGCGAGATTCCGGAACTCTATGACATGATAAAGAAGCAGGGTTACGATCTGGTGTCGGGATGGAAGAAGAAGCGCTACGATCCGTTATCCAAGACAATCCCTACGAAGCTCTTTAACGCCACGGCACGCAAAGTGAGCGGCATTAAGAATCTTCATGATTTCAATTGTGGTCTTAAGGCCTACCGTCGCGATGTGGTGAAGCACATAGAGGTATATGGAGACATGCACCGTTATATTCCTTATCTTGCCAAAAACGCCGGATATTCCAATATTGGCGAGAAAGTGGTGCATCATCAGGCCCGCAAGTACGGCACAACGAAATTCGGCCTCGACAGGTTCGTGAACGGGTATCTCGACCTAATCTCCCTATGGTTCCAGACTAAATTCGGTATCAAGCCGATGCACTTCTTCGGGTTGCTTGGGTCGCTGATGTTCCTGATAGGATTTCTGGCCGTCGTAACCGTGCTTGTGCTCAAGATAATTGCGATGAACTCACAGGATTTCCATTTCTGGGTTACCCGTTCAGTCTATTTCTATCTCTCTCTTGTATTCATGATATTGGGAGTGCAGTTTTTCTGCACCGGCTTCATCGGTGAGATAATAATGCGCAATTCTCAGGAACGCCGCAACTATCAGATAGCAGAGGAATTTTGAGTTAAATATGAAAGAGCCGACGAGAAGGAAAAGGATAATGCGAATGGCAGCGGCCATTGCCATTGCATTCCTGCTGGTAACGGCAGGATGTGGCTCGGAATGTTACGAAAACCAGAATGCGCTCCCTTTGGCGAAGTTCATGGTCACAAACCCCACGCCGCAGCAGGTGTCGATAGATTCTGTGGAAATATATGGGATAGGCTGCAAGGGTGATTCGATTCTTTGGGAGGGCTATAGCATCGAATCGATCTATCTGCCGTTTCGCGTTGATTCCGACACCACCCGATATGCCTTCCATATTCTCGATACTCCTTATATCGATACCGTGACATTTTGTTATACGCGTTCTCCGAGGTTCGTATCGGAAGCCTGCGGAGTGAGCTATATCTACGATATCGATACAATATATAATACCGGCTTGTTCATAGATTCGGTGGTATGTCCGGGAGGGCAGATTACGAATGCCGCAGTTGAAAATCTCCTAATTTATCTATACAATGAATAGGATGATACTTCTGATTGCCGGCATCATATGGGCCATCTGCGCCGGGTTTGCTCAGAGCGACTCCATACCGGTCCTGGCATCGGATTCAGTAAAGATAGAGGTTAAGGATACGGTGATGCCATCGCGGCGCCCTCCGCGCACCATCACCCCGGTGGATATCGACGATAATAAGCGCGAGCCCGTCTTGCATTATTACGACAAGCATGGGGAGCCCCTGGAAGAGCCGGTGCTATTCATCGCAACTCTCGACACAGTGACTAAACCGAAATCCAGGCCTAATTTCCCCCTGTACAACGGAGTGACTGTCGGTATTAATATCGGCGATGCGTTGATGATGGCATTCGGACAAAAATACGGTTCCTATGATATTCAGGCCGATGTTTCTCTGTTTAATTGGATCTTCCCGGTAGTTGAGGCGGGTTTGGGTTTTGTAAATACAACACCGCAGAATAAAAATTATACATATAAGGTAAATCCTTCGTTCTATGCCAAGATAGGATTTAATTATAATTTCTTATATAAATCAGATCCGGCCTATCAGCTGTTTCTGGGATTCCGCGCCGGATTCTCGCATTTTCGATGGGATTTGAAAAACATCACCATCAGCTCGCCGTATTGGCAGCAGGATGCCGTTTTCCAAATGTCGGGACTCCGCTCCACAGCTTTATGGGGAGAGGCATTGGCCGGAATCAAAGTAAAGATTGTCAGCGGCTTCTCCTTAGGCTGGACATTCAGGTGGCATTTTCCTTTCAAGATTACGAAAGCAAAGGCATCCACACTGCCGGAGGGGATGAGAGACTATGCTCCATCCACGCCCTGGTTTATCCCGGGATATGGTGGAAGCGAGGCTTTCTGTTTCACATTAAATGCGAGTTGGACATTCGGGCAACGGCAATCGAAACCCTCAGCACAGGAGGATTTGGAATAAATGCAAAAAAACGTTAACTTTGGCAAGAAAAAGGATGAAGCGACATTTGCAGGCACTACCGGCATGGATACTTACCATAGTCACTATCTTAGTGATATTATGGCTTACTCTTGCGCCGAAGCCATTGGGGGATGAGGATCTTCCATTGTTTCCGGGAGCCGATAAGTTGGCACATGGGTTGATGTTCGGCTTTCTGACATTCGTGGTATTGCTTGATTGGGCACGGGGGCGTGATTTCAGGTGCGTTCATACGCCTGTGATATTCACTACGGCCACCTTATCTACGCTGCTCGGAGTAGGAATAGAATATGCCCAGCGTGCGATGGAGCTTGGAAGATCGTTCGATGTAATGGACATTGTAGCTGATGCCGCGGGAGCATTCCTGGTAGCGGTGACATGGTTTGCATTCGAGAAAATTGGAGCTAATGGAAGTCGGAAAAAATGATATGATGGAAGGAGCGGACAGCGCCGGAAAGAGCCCGGCGTCTGAATCTACGGGGTCGCCAAAGCCCCCTAAACGGCATCTGATAAAGACGACATGGCTGAGAAGGGTGCTGAAGACTTTGATGTGGATAATCATTGTCATCCTCCTCTTGCCGGTTCTGATATATCTGCCCCCAGTGCAGGATCTGGCCATATCGATAGCTAAGAATCAGGTTAAGAAATCCACCGGCATGGATGTGGGTATCGGGAGTTTCAGGCTTTCATTTCCCTTAAATGTACATCTGAAGGATGTATATGTAGTTACGGCCGAACATGATACCATGATACGCGCCGGCGAAGCCGTGGCCGATGTCCAACTCCTGCCATTGCTCGGGCTTGATGTGAAAATCAATCAGCTTGACCTTGACAAGGGTTATTTCCGCATGATGCTTCCTGATTCCTCTATGACCATTACCGTCGATGCGGGTCATCTGACAGCCGACGACAAGAGTTCCTTTAACCTTGCCGAAAACAAATTACTGCTGAATAAGGTAAAGCTGAAGGATGGAAACTTCAGCCTTTTCATGGATGTATGGAAAGCGAAAAAAGACACCACCGACACCACTTCATCCAAGCCGATGTACATAGCTGCAAATGATCTTGAATTGGAAAATTTCAAGTTCGGAATGTCGATGTTGCCTACTATCGACACTCTATCCTGCATAGCTAATCAGGTGCGGCTAAAGGGAGGCGTGGTGGATCTTGGAAGCAATCTGGTGAAATGGCATCTCGCCGCCATCAATGGAGGCGAGTTCCAATATCAGCAGCCCACGGAAGAATATGTAAAGACTCATCCCGCGCCTCCGCCGACTCCCTCCACAGGGCCTCCTATGCGCATTATGGGCGACAGCATAGCAATCGGCGGAATGAAAGGATTGTATGCCACTAAGGGTGTGAAGCCGGCTCCCGGATTTGACCCGGCTTATATTTCAGTGAATGGAGTGGAGATCGGAATGAAGAACTTTTATAATGAATCTTCTACCGTAAAATTGCCGATTACACGCCTACGAGCAAAAGAGCGTTCCGGCCTTGAGGTGGTATCGGGTTATGGATTGGTAGCCATCGACTCCATAGGCTTGAACATTGATAATCTGAATATAAAGACACTGTTCTCTACCCTGACGGCCACGGCGAATGTTCCCTTTGCAGTAATGGCTCTTGATCCGGCTGCCCCGATGAGTGTAAATGCAAAAGGGAGGCTCGGCTTGCCCGACATAGAGACATTCCTCCCTTCGATGAAGGAGTATACGGAAAAAATCCCGGCGCGCAAGCCGCTGGATTTCGATATTGGCGCATCCGGCTCTATATCAAGGCTAAAGATTGATAATCTAATGGCTGAAATGGCCGGCATCGTAAGGATAGAGGCCGACGGTAATGTGGATAATGTCCTCGATTATAAGAAGATGAATGCAAACGTGGCATTCGAAGGAGAATTAATGGATCCTTCGCTTGCCGACAAATTCCTCGCTCCCACAGATATGCGCATTCCTGCATTCAAATTGGAAGGCATTGCCGAAGCAAGGGGCCTGGAATATGGAGCAGATATACGCCTGCTTACCACTGCGGGTGATCTGGCGGCCAATGGACAGGTAGGGCTGGATTCGGAACACTACAGCGTCGGCCTACAGCTGAAACACTTTGACGTGGCGAGATATGCCCCGACCATAGGCATCGGAACGGTAACAGGAACGGTCTCGGCTGTTGGCACAGGTTTTAATCCGCATAAGCGCAAGGCCGTGACCGATGCTAAGATCAGGCTTGATGAGATAACTTATAATAAGCGCAGGCTACGTGATATAATCGTAGATGCAAATCTTGATCATCAGGGAGTGCTGTCAGTTTACGCCAGCTCTCAGAATAAAGGTCTTGACCTTGATCTAGAGGCATCCGGAACGGTGCATCCGGATGATTATGATGTAGATCTGACTGCCCGTATACGCGACCTTGATCTGCAATCGCTCGGCATAACCGACAGTATCAACAGCGGCCGGGGTACGATATATCTTACCGGCACGGCGAGTCCCGACCGATGGCTCTATGATGCGGAGGTCAGGCTCGTGGATGTCGACTGGAATCTACCCGACAGGTATATCCATCTGCCGGGGGGGTTGGAGGCAAGGATAAAGGCAACCGAACTGGCGACCCTGCTTGATGTTGACTCCCATCTCACTACTCTCCATTTTGAAAGTCCGGAGGGCTTAAAGAAAGTGGTGGATTCATTCACGGCCACAGCCGATACCGTTATGGCGCAGATGAAAAACCGTAACCTTTTGGCGGATAATATCAATAATGCGTTGCCTGAGTTTGAACTCAATCTCCGCGCATCGGGCAATGGGCTTCTTGACCAGTTGCTGCGTCCGATGGGTATGGGAATCGATACGGTATGGGCCAATATCAACCGCGACAGTCTGCTCAAGGGAGACGTGAATCTGCGACGGCTCGACACCGGCTCCCTGGCTATCGACACCCTCGGATTAAGACTGAATCAGCGTGGACAATTAATCGACTACCGCATCCACATGGGAAATCGGCGTGGAACTCTGGATCAGTTTGCCAAGGTCGATATGACAGGCTATCTCGGACATAACCGTATAAGCGCTTATCTAACTCAACGTGACATCAAGGACGCAATAGGCTACCGCCTCGGTCTTACTGCAGCTTTGATGGACTCTGTGATTACAATGCACTTGACCCCTCTGAAAGCCACGATAGCCTATATGCCATGGACAATAAACAATGACAACTATATCGACTATAATCTTAAGTCGCACGATATAGATGTCAATCTGATGGCACAGAGTGAGAAGAGTAGCATTCTGGCCCGCACGGAGCCAAACAGCTATGGGGGTAAAGACTTGCATCTGAATATCGACAACCTGCTCATTCAGAATTTCCTCAGCCTCTCGGTGTTCGCACCTCCGATTGAAGGAGCCGTAAGCAGCGACCTGAGAGTGAATTATGAAGATCATGTGATTCAAGGAGGAGGTACTTTATCTGTTAAAGATTTCACCTATGACAAGATAGCTGTGGGTAATTTTGATCTTGATGTAAATGCCGGCTATGGTTTCAGCGGAGCTAACAACACCAATGTCAATGCCACTCTGAAAATAAATGAAGAACCGGCTTTACACGCATATGCGAGCCTTAGGTCCGACAGTGTCGGGGGGATGGCTACCGACAGTGTAGGCCTTCGCCTGACTCAATTCCCGTTAAAGGTGGCGAACGCATTTTTAGGGAATACGCTGCAGCTCGGAGGCTATGTAAATGGAGATATGGAGATGAGCGGATCGTTTACGAAGCCAATCCTTAACGGAGCGATTACATTCGATACGGTTAGCGCCACTATTCCTATGTTAGGAGCTACCCTTCGCCTTGACGACAGCCCTATCAGTGTAAAGAATAATGTTCTCCACCTTGATAATTTCGATATTTTCGCGGCTAATAATAATCCACTTACCCTCAACGGAAGTGTGAATGCCATGAAATTTACCGACATCCGCTTCGACCTCACGGCACATGCATCCAATATGCAGCTTATAAAGAGCGACAAGAGAGCCAAGAGCGACCTATATGGCAAAATCAACATTAATCTTGATGCAAAGGCTATCGGCCCGATGAATCGTCTTGACCTTACCGGAAATGTCAATATCCTCGGCTCCACAGATGCCACATATCGCCTCGGCACAATGGATGAGACTCTGCAAGGGGGTGTGAATGCCGATGATGTGGTTAAATTCGTGAATTTCAACGATACGACGCAATTGGTAAAGGCTGATTCAATAGTCGAATCGCCATTGAACATGAGTATCGACGCCAATCTGAGAATATCACCGGGCGCGCAGATTCAGGTGCTGCTTTCGACGAACGGAACTGACAAGGTACAGCTTCAACCTACCGCCGATTTGCGATATGTGCAGAATTATATGGGGGACATGAGCGTGACCGGAACGGTTACATTAGGTCAGGGAATGGCGAGGTACGCCATACCCGTTATCGGAGAGAAAACCTTCCATTTCGACCCCAACAGTACGATTACATGGACCGGGGCATTAATGAACCCCACGCTTAATGTCACCGCTACGGATGTTATGAAAGCGAATGTGACGCAAGGAGGCAATTCGCGCCTTGTCAACTTCATCGTGACCCTCCATGCCACTGATCCCCTCGAAAGTCTGAAAGTGAATTTCGACCTTGCCACCAACGACGACCTTTCAATTCAGAATGAATTGCAGTCGATGAGTGCCGACCAGCGTCAGACGCAGGCCATGAATCTTCTTCTTTACGGGAAATATTCAGGTCAGGGTATAAAGGCCAATGCTAGTCTTGACGGCAATGTGCTGTATAGTTTCCTTGAATCGCAACTCAATTCTTGGGTGGCGCAGCATGTAAGGGGTGTGGACTTATCATTTGGCATCAACCAGTACGACAAGAGCGTGAATGGCGCGACATCCACTCAGACGAGCTATAGTTATCAGGTGTCTAAATCATTGTTCAACAATCGGTTTAAAATCCTTGTAGGCGGCAATTATTCCACAGATGCATCAGCCGAGGATAATCTTGCACAGAACTTATTCAGCGATGTCAGCTTTGAATATATCATACGCCAGACCCAATCGATGAATATGTCGGTGCAGCTATTCCGCCATTACGGCTACGAAAGTATCCTCGAAGGAGAGATCACAGAGATGGGAATCGGCTTTATTATGAAGCGGAAATTGTCGAATCTTAGAAGCCTGTTCCGTTTTGGAAGGCGTCGGCGTACGGAAAACAGGTCTCAAAAAGAGGATTCGACAGTAAATGTGCATCCCGATTCAACAACGTTGCGTACGGATAAGGATATAGAAAAACCAGAATGAGATGAAGGGAAAGTTACATATAATATTACCTGTACTTGCCGGTATTGCATTGATGCTCGGAGGATTGTCATGCTCCACTACCCGACGTCTCACCGACGGGGAGATTCTTTATAACGGGCAGCGGATGAAAATAACCCCTCAACCGGGCCAGACGGTACCACCGGGTTTGAAAGGTACGCTCACCAAAGCCGTGAATGTACGTCCCAACAATCCGTGGCCATTAATCTCGCCCTACTACCGAATGCCTCTGCCCTACGGATTATGGGTATATAATTATTGGAATGACTCAGCAAAAGGCCTTTACCGCTGGTTTTACGATCAACTTGTGGAACAACCGGTGCTAATCTCCGATGTGCGACCGGAGATGCGGGTTAAGATGCTCGAAAATCTGCTCGATAATAATGGTTACTTCGGATCCGCAGTGAGCTACACCCTAAAACCCAAGAAGAATCCGAAAATAGCAGGAATCAGGTACGATATCAACCTTAGCAATCCTTATTTGCTCGACAGCATCATTTACCTTAATGATGAAAAGTCGCCGCTATGTCATTTCATAGATTCGTGTGCAAGAAAGAGCGAATACCTCAAGGTGGGTGAGAGATTTGTGGTGGATTCTCTTGAAGCGGAACGCGTGAAAATAGCCAATTCTTTGCGTAATAGGGGGTGGTACTATTTCAAGCCCGACTATATAGAATTTCTTGCGGATTCGTTGATAAATCCGGGTAAGATAGCGCTGAAAATGCAGCTGGCTTCCAATATGCCTCATCTTGCATCGTTGCGTTACAGAGTCGGCACAATAACCACTTATGTATATCGTCAGAGCAACCGTCATCCCGGAGAGCCAGATACGCTTGTCACCAATAAAGGCGACATCATCGTCTATCGACCTCAACGGTTGCGGGTGAATATGCTTCCCAGTTGCATCACATTCCGGAAAAACCGCTATTTTTCTGTCCGGGATATGGATCGTACTCAGACGCGCCTTTCCCGACTCGGAATATACGGCAATATCCAGATAGAGGCAATCCCGGTTGACACAGCTCCCGGCGATCCACGCCTTGATGTGGTGATTACCTGTCAGCGTGACCGCCCGATGGAAGCCTCGATTCAAGCTAATGTCACTTCAAAATCGAATTCCTATCTCGGCCCTGGCCTCATACTCGGGCTTACGCATAATGATCTTTTCGGAGGCGCGGAAAAACTTTCTTTCCAGCTTACCGGAAGTTATGAATGGCAGACCGGCCGCAACCGCAGCTCGATGTTCAATAGCTATGAAGTAGGCTTTTCGACCTCCCTCGCCTTTCCACGACTGCTGGCGCCGAAATTCGTCCGTCGTACAAACCGCGACCTAAACTGGACAACTATCAATCTGGGAATCGACCTTCTTAACCGGCCTTACTATTTCAGAATGGCGGAAGCGAAGGCTTCGCTCTCTTATGAGTGGAATTATTCAAGAAGAGTGTTAAATCAGCTCACTCTCTTCAAACTTACCTATACGAAATTGATGCATACCACGGAAGCCTTTGATTCCGTGATGCAGCAAAATCCTGCGGTGGCCTTGAGTTTCCAGAGTCAGTTCGTACCCGTTGCCTCATATACCTATAATTATGAGAGATGGCTCGAGCGATCGCGTATCAATGGCTTTAACTTTACGGCTACAGTGATGGAGGGTGGCAATGTGTTTTGGGCATTATGGCGCGCCTGCGGAGTCAAGGGAGAGAAAAAACTCTTTGGAATGCCATTCTCGCAATTCATCAAGGCCCAAGCACAGCTGGTTTATTCACGTCGGTTGATTCGCAGCAGTGACTTCTGGCTTGTCTCTCGATTATTGATAGGGGCCGAGCATGCTTATGGCAATTCGACTCAGGTTCCATATGCCGAACAATTCTATATTGGTGGCGCAAACTCTATCCGTGCCTTCACGGTCCGCTCCCTCGGTCCCGGCAGTTATAAGCCATCGGCGGAGCTCGCACACGGATACTTCGATCAGACCGGTACGTTCAAATTCGAGGTAAATACTGAATTCCGGTTCCCGATCGTAAGCATTTTGCATGGAGCGGCCTTTATTGATGCCGGAAATATATGGCTGTTGAAATCCGACCCCTTGCGTCCCGGCGGCTTGCTGACAACACGCAATTTCGGCCCTGACATTGCGTTGGGAACAGGTGTCGGATTGCGTGTGGATTTGGGAATGATGGTGATTCGCGGCGACCTTGGCTATGGTCTTCATGCACCGTATGATACCGGTATACATCGATACTTCAATATACCGTTGAAGCATGCGCTCGCGTTCCATCTCGCCATTGGGTATCCTTTCTGATATTTCGCAATCCACGGATGAAACCATTTTCCCGGAACGAACGGCTCGGCATCCTGACGATTGTTGGGATTGCAATGGCTGTAATAGGACTTGGCGTATGGTTGCGGCTGCGTCCTGCCGTCCTTCCGGCCGACAAGAAGCCTCAAATAGAGGTTTTATATGCCGACAGCCTATCTCATGCATCCGAAGTGAGAAAGGATTCGGTGCGCGAAGCCAAAAAAAGGTCAGCGGGTATCGATAAGGAAGGGGCGTCACGTAAAAAATCAGAGAAGAAAAAGAAGCAGTCGGCAAAAGCAAAAACTACTCCCAAAACATCAAGAAATCCTCTTTCCGAACCTATACCCGTAAAAGAAAAATAATAGACTTTTGTGTTCTGGCAGTCTGTGCAGTCGTATCAGGTGGGGCAACTGTACGAGGCGATGCCGTCGGATGATAATTGTTTCATCTGAGGAATGACCGATGGGGATTCTATAACCAATGAATTATGAAGAAAGGAATAATCGAAAGTAGGTCCTAATTTCAAATGTGCAATATCTTTCATCTGATTTTTTGGAGATAAATCTTGAAAAACGCCGCGATACATGGTCGATTTTCGGGACCGTTACGGATGTGTATGAAGTGGCTGAAAGGCTGTCGGTATTAGGGGGAGTGCCAATAGTGCCCGGAGAAACCTTGCTTTTCTTAGACGAGATCCAATGTTCGCCCGATGCAATAAGGATGTTAAGGTGTTTTAAAGAAGACTTTCCGGAGCTCCATGTGATTGCCGCCGGCTCGTTGCTTGAATTTGCCCTTGATGATTTATACTCAGTTGGAGTTGGGCGCGTTACATCCTTATTTATGTATCCTTTGTCGTTCAAGGAGTACTTGTCAGCGCAGAATAAATGGCAATGGATTGAGGCCATAGAGAAAGCCGGGGTGGATACTCCCTTTTCGAGGCATTGCACCACGAACTTCTCCTTCGGCCGTTACGATCCTTTCTTTTGGTAGGAGGAATGCCGGCAAGTGTAGCTTCATGGGTAGAGGAGCATAGTTATATAAAATGTGCGGAGATTCAGGAAGATATTCAGCAGGCGAATTTTGATGATTTTGCAAATATTCTTCCAAGGTAAGCCCTGAGATGTTGCGGACAGTGCTATGCAGTGTGATCGCGCAGAATGGAAACAAATTCATTTATAGCTGCGCGATGCAGTCGTTTAAAATGGCAGATTTAAAGGAGGCGTTATTGATGCTGAATCGAGCCGGATTGACTTATGAAATAAATCTGACTTCTGCCAACGGACTGCCGCTGGGAGCTGAAATAAATCCCAAATTCAAGAAATATCTATTTCTGGATACGGGTTTGATGCTTAGGGTCCAGGCTTTGGATATGGGAGGCGAGGAATCGATGGAAAAATTCATCCTTACCTCGTCGCAGGTCGAACTGGTTAACAAAGGTGCGATGGCGGAACTTATTGTAGGGTTGGAATTCATCAAGAATGCCAATCCCCGGATGCCGGAAAATTTATTCTACCGGGAAAATCTCAATCGTGGAACTTCGGCCGAAATTAATTATATAAAATCATACGACAAGGAGGTACTTCCCATAGAGATAAAATCCGGTGTGAGTGGAAAAATGAAAAGTCTGATTATGTTTATGAAGAATAAGAATCTCCAAAGGGGAATACGCTGGCAATATTTCTTACGTCTTGCATNNTTGTTAACCAGTTCGACCTGCGACGGAATTTCAGCAGGATAGAAATCCATGATGCTGAGCTTTCCTCTCAGCCATATGTAATCAAAATAATTCCACTATATGCTCTTTGCAATTATAGAAAAGTATTAAAAAGTAGTTTATTAAGCAATGTAAAACCTGATATGAAATTAGATTGACGCACACCCCCACAGGGGTGGATGCGGAGAATTGGAAAGTTTTTTGTAATTTTGCAGTCTTAAAGAAAGATAAGTCAGATGCAAGACGTAAGAAATATTGCCATTATCGCCCATGTGGATCATGGCAAAACCACATTGGTCGACAAAATGCTTCTCGCGGGCCATCTCTTCCGCGACAATCAGAACGCCGGGGAATTGATTCTCGACAATAATGACCTTGAACGGGAACGCGGAATAACGATACTCTCAAAGAATGTGTCGATCAACTATAAAGGTACGAAAATAAATATTATCGACACTCCGGGTCACGCTGATTTCGGAGGTGAGGTAGAGCGCGTCTTAAACATGGCCGACGGTTGCCTTCTTCTTGTGGATGCCTTTGAAGGGCCGATGCCGCAGACGCGGTTCGTGCTTCAGAAAGCTATCCAGATGGGGCTTAAGCCGGTAGTGGTGATAAACAAGGTCGATAAGCCGAACTGTCGGCCGGATGAGGTAAATGAGATGGTGTTCGACCTGATGTTTAATCTCGATGCCACGGAAGATCAGTTGAATTTCCCGACTATCTACGGTTCGGCGAAACAAAACTGGATGTCGCGCGATTGGAAGAATCCCACCTCCGACATCACTGCATTGCTTGATACCATCATCGACTACATCCCGGCTCCTAAGCAGATAGAGGGCGACCCCCAGATGCTGGTGACAAGTCTTGATTTCAGCAAATATGTAGGGCGTATAGCGGTAGGACGCGTCCATCGAGGTACATTCCGCGAGGGAATGGAAGTAGGGCTTAGCAAGCGTGACGGCAGCGTTACGCGTCAGAAAGTAAAAGAACTCGACACCTTCGAGGGGATGGGACGCACAAAGACAGACCATGTCGACAGCGGTGATATATGCGCAATCGTGGGCCTTGAGGATTTCGAGATAGGGGATACCGTAACGCTTTACGACCGGCCTGAAGCCTTGCCGCGTATTGCCATTGACGAGCCGACAATGTCCATGACATTCACAATCAATGATTCTCCATTCTTTGGCAAAGATGGCAAATATGTCACTTCTCGTCATATTCAGGAACGCCTCGACCGGGAACTCGACAGGAATCTTGCACTGCGCGTAGAAAAGGGCGACCGGGAGGATGTATGGACAGTCTATGGCCGCGGCGTGCTGCATTTATCAATTCTCATTGAGACTATGCGTCGTGAAGGATACGAACTTCAGGTGGGACAGCCGCAGGTTATCATCAAAGAGATTGACGGAAGGAAATGTGAGCCTATCGAGGCCTTGAGCATCAACGTTCCGGAGGAATACGCCTCCAAGGTGATCGATATGGTGACCCGGAGAAAAGGCGACCTGATGTCGATGGAAACCCGCAACGACCGTGTCGACATAGAATTCCAGATTCCGTCGCGCGGTATCATAGGGCTTCGCAATAATGTGCTTACGGCCACGGCGGGAGAGGCCATCATGGCTCATCGCTTTCTGGAATATCAGCCATGGAAAGGAGACATCGAGCGGCGCACCAATGGCTCCCTTATTGCCCACGAACCGGGTACGGCTTATGCCTATGCTATCGATAAATTGCAAGACCGTGGTCGTTTCTTCATCTTCCCTCAGGAGGAAGTCTATGCCGGCCAGGTGGTAGGCGAGAATGCCAAAGACAATGATATTGTAGTCAATGTTACAAAATCGAAGAAATTGACTAATATGCGTGCATCAGGAGCCGATGAAAAAGCTAAGATCGTGCCTCCAGTGATTTTCTCCCTTGAGGAGGCTCTGGAATACATAAAGGAAGACGAATATGTGGAGGTAACACCCCATCATATCCGCCTGCGCAAAATTATCCTTGATGAGAACGACCGTAAACGCGCCAACCGGAATTGATGCGGTCAATACGGTTTGCGATACTTAGCGGGATCCATCACTTCTTCCAAAATAGAAAGATAAGAGGCATAACGGCTTTGGGCAATCTGATGATTGCGCAGAGCCGTTATTACAGCGCATCCCGGTTCGTCAAGATGCTTGCAATCGCCATATCTGCACTCTCGACCGAGCTTAAAAATCTCGGGAAAGAAATGAGATACCTCGGCCGCTTCAAAAGCAATCGTGCCGAAGCCGCGCACTCCCGGGATGTCGATGATATCGCCCCCTTCAGGCATCGGAATCATCTCGGAGAATGTGGTGGTATGCGTGCCGGTGTGGTGAATGTCGGAAATCTTTCCTGTTTTCAAATCTGCCCCGGGCACTATTGCATTGATCAGCGAAGACTTTCCTACTCCTGAATTGCCCGCGAATAAAGATGTCTTGCATTTAAGGTGATCCCTCAATTCGGGAATCCCTTCTCTTGTCAGAGCCGACGCAAACCATACGGTATAGCCGATAGAGTCGTAAAGATATTTCATTGATTCAGCCAATTCCCGGTCGTCCTCATCCCAAGCGTCCATTTTATTGAGGATGATGGCTGCAGGAATGTCATAGGCTTCAGCCGTAGCCAGAAAGCGATCGATGAAAGTAGTAGGAGTGGCCGGGTCTTTTAGAGAGGCCACAATCACAGCCAGGTCAAGATTGGTGGCGAGAATATGAGATTCCTTTGATAGATTTGAGGCGCGACGGACAATATAGTTTCGCCGTGGCTCCACTTCAACTATATAATCGGCATCATCGGCGGCATGGGCCACTGCGACATGGTCGCCGACGGCAACGGGATTTGTGGTCCGGAGTCCCTTGATTCGGAAATTTCCTTTAACGCGGCAATTCACTTCCGTTCCATCATCAAGCCGCACGGTATATGCACTCCCGGTGTTGCGGATCACGGTGCCGATTCCTCTGATATTTTTCTCTTGTCTATCTTGTTTCATAGCCGCTGGCCAATCTTATTATCTTTATTTTTTTATTGTTTAATTACAAAATTAAGGCGTTTTTTTGAATTTTATAGCATCAATATTAACAAAAATGATGTTATGATTGTTAACATATTGTGGATAAACTATATTTTCATGGTCATTCCGATGTAAAGAAATCTAATCATTGCTTCAGGAAGGACAGATGAGAACGGGAATATCCATTTAACCAAAATGGTAACTTAAAAAAAGAAAAATCATGAACATTGAATCAATTGGCACATGGGCCGGCGAGGTCTACAAGGCATTGGAAAATACTGATACCCACATGCTCGGTCTGAAGGCTCTTAAGAAAGCTACGAAATTAAAGAAAGATGAGTTGATGGCTGCATTCGGATGGCTTGGTCGCGAAGGAAAGATTGCCATCGCTATGAACGATGAGGAGATTATTGTCAATCTCGTCTAAAGCAAGTATACGCGTTCCGTCGGAAAGCGATGGGGCATGTAAATAGAAAGGGATTGCAAAGGCAGTCCCTTTCTGGTAATAGTCGATCCCCTTATATCTAATCCCAACACCCAGATTTGACATATTTCTACTATGCTAAAAAAATCAATCCGTTTTATCCTTCCTATCGTGGTGTCGGTTGTGCTGATCGTCTGGCTTTTTCATAAAATAGACATCAAGACAATATTTTCGATTCTACGTCAGGGATGCGATTACTGGTGGTTAATATTGATGTGTGGCGTTCTTGTGTTGTCGCGCTCAGTAAGAGGGCTCCGCTGGGGCATTCAGTTGCGTGCGGCGGGAGTTCCCGGATTGCCGGCTTTCGCGGAAATGGTGTCGATCTATGGGGCCTATGCGCTGAATCTGGTATTTACAGGAGTGGGTGAGGCCTGGAGATGTCTTTATGTGTCGAAGAGGCAGAAGTCGTCATTATCCACTGTTGTGGGAACTGACTTAGGAGATCGCATTTCCGATGCAATTGTGATAGCGGTCCTAATATGTGGGACGATGTTCGTAGCTCGTCCCGCTCTCGATAAATTTATGGATCATTATGATCTGGGGCGCAAACTGGTGGCCATCGGTTCCTCACCATGGCTTTGGATATTTCTTGCATTGATGATTGGTGCAGTCTTATGGCTCGCTTTTTCGCATACCGACAATCCGAAAGTCAAGAAGGCTAAGGGAGAATGTGAGAATCTATGGAAAGGCTTTAAAGTATTGTTCACGATGCCCCATCAATTTGAGTTCTGGGGGATGACTGTCGTGATATGGATATTCTATTTCTTGATGACCTATCTCTGCTTCTTTGCCTTTCCGTTTACCAAGGAGCTTATCCGTCCGGATCTTGCATATGGACTGATACCGGGGCTGGTGGTATTTGTATTCGGATCAATGAGTATAGCGATTCCGGCTACGGGAGGTCTCGGCCCATGGAATATAGCGGTGATGTTTGCCCTCTCGCTCTATGGGGTGAATCAAAGCGATGCGGCAACCTATTCAATGGTGGTATGGGCTTTCCAGACATTCACCCAAATAATATTGGGAATAGTTTCAGCGATTTACGTTACGGCCGATAAGCATAAGAATTAGTACATCGGGCTATAAATAATAAATCAGGCGCGAATCACCGCGCCTGATTTATTATTTTCTGAAAGGGACTGTCCAGATTACTCTTACCGGCACCGCTTTTCCGTCGAGCTTTCCGGGATGCCATTCAGGCATTTTGCTCAGGATGCGTATGGCTTCTTTATTCAGGGATGGCTCTACACCCCGTAGCACGGATATATGACTCACTGTCCCGTCGCAGTTTACGATGAAAGCGCATGTTACACGTCCTTCTATTCCTTTCTTATATGCTTCCTGAGGATATTCGCGCGTGGAATTGATGAATGTTATCAGATTCCGGTCGCCGCCGGGAAATGTAGGCTTATCAGTTACATAATCATACTCAAAAACTTCCATATAGCTCATGCTCCCGGAAGAATTAGTGCCGATATTTACTCGGCATGTCTGACCTTTGGCAAAAGGCGCGATTACAAGGGCGCAGAATGAAGTGAGGAGGATTTTAAGTATATGTTTCTTCATAAATTTGTTTCAATATTCGGGATCATCGTAGTCGAACCGGATGATGCTTATTCTTCATCAAGACCATTATCATTGTTACTTCAACTCATATCCCCTGTTAGCCGGAGCGAATGACAATCGCTTTTGATTTCGTATGCAAATTTATATTGTAGGATTGAATCTTGCAACGCCATAATGATTAATTTACGTTAATAAAAGTTATAACCGTAATGAAGACGCCTTTTTCATGCGCCGGGCCTAAAGGATATAATAGTTAATCCGGAATTCACGTTAATATCATATATGGGTGTAAAGATAAAAAAAGCTGTAATAACGGCGATGATGCTTGGCGCAGGCATCATGGCCCCCGGCGTATCGGCTGAAGTGACGAGCGACGGATATGGGTTTCTCAATATCCCGGCTTCGGCCCATGTCTACGCCCTTGGCGGTAATAATCTCTGCATCATAGATCAGGATGTAACGCTCGTGGACCAGAATCCGGCCCTCATCGGTCCGGAGACTGAAAAGCAGATAGTGGCCGGTTATATGCTCTACAGGCAGACAGGCAACTTCGCCGGATTGCGTTACGGCATGGGAGTAGGCGAGCACAGCGGATGGGCAGTGGGTTTGAGGTATCTTAATTATGGAAGGTTCGACGGTTATGACGAATTTGGTACTCCCACGGGCGTCTTCACTCCGTCCGACCTTATTGTGGAAGGGACGTATGCCCGGGATATTACAGAACGTTGGCGCGGGGGTGCGAATATAAAGATGGTCTATAGCTCCTATGAGCAATACAATGCTTTTGCCTTGGCAGCAGATCTCGGAGTGAATTACTATGATCCGGAACATGACCTCTCTTTTTCTGTAGTCCTCAAGAATATGGGAGGGCAAGTGAAAAGATTTGGCAACCGTTATTCCCGAGTGCCGTTCGACATTCAGGTGGGATATATGCAGACTCTCGGAAATACTCCGATCCAGCTTTCCATCACTGCCAATAACCTTGTGCGCTGGAGAATCCCTTATTACGAATATAATAAAGAAGGGGAGGAATTGATAAAGCAGAATAATTCGTTCTTCCCGACTTTGTTCCGACATCTCATTTTCGGCGTTCAATATCAAGCTTCGGAAAAATTTTATGCTGCTCTTGCCTACAATTACAAGACTGCGTCCGATCTATCCTCCTTCAATCGCTCTTTCCTGTCGGGATTTTCTTTGGGCGCCGGCTTCCGGGTGAAGGGGTTCAGCATAGATGTGGCTTACGGATTGCCACATAAATCGGGGTCGACATTGATGCTTAATCTTGGCTACACTATTTCCTCCCTCCTCTCGGAAGAGTGATAAAGTAGCTTATAGCTTGAAATGGATTGGATTTTGCTGAATTGATTTCAGAAATCTTCCCGGATAATGAATCCCTTCCGGTGTGAATCAATTGATCAGGGTTTCCGAGAGGATGTGCTCAAGATCGAGAGCAGACACCTTAATTTTCAAAGTGCCGGATTGCGCCACCGATATGCCTCCTGTCTCCTCACTTACTATCACGCACAAAGCATCCGTCTCCTGACTCATACCGAGAGCTGCCCGGTGGCGTAGTCCAAGGCTTTTGGGAATATTCATATCGTGGCTTACAGGAAGGATGCAACCGGCCGATACTATTCGATGGTTGGCGATGATCATGGCTCCGTCATGCAACGGGGAATTCTTAAAGAAAATGTTCTCAATCAGGCGAGCATTTATCACGGCATCAATGTCGTCGCCTGTCTTTTCATATTCAGTGAGAGGCACTTTCCTTTGGAAAACTATCAGGGCTCCTGTCTTTGACTTCGACATTGACATACAGGCATACACTACATTCATGATCTCCTGATGCTCATTTTCATTTTCCCGGCTGTGCTTGAAAATACGACGGAATTGCTTCCACTTTCCAGGGCCGCCGATGTCGGTAAGGAATCGTTTTATCTGATCTTGAAACAGAATTACAAGCACAATCAGTCCGATGCTCATGAACTTGTCGACAATCGTACCGGTGAGCCGCATATCGAATATCTCGAAGCATACTACCCATATCACAATAAAGAACAACACTCCGTAGAACAAGGAGAGCGTGCCGCTGTTCTTCATTAGCCGGTAAAGGTAGAACAACATCACGGCGATAATGAGGATATCGACAATGTCTTTAATTCCAAAATTAATCATTAAGCGATCGGTTGATGGTGAATGGTGTTGATTTTCCGGCTTTCCGGAGCAGATTGATCAGCTTAACTGATTCCACCGCGGGCCTGACATCGTGGACGCGCAGAATATCAGCTCCGTTCAGGAGGGCTATGGTATTTATGCAAACCGTGGCATCTCCGGCCTCGGTTGAACTTATATCAAGCGGTTGCCATATCATCCGCTTCCTTGACAGGCCGGCGAGAACGGGGCATCCGGTCTGATGAAACCAATCAAGGTCGTTAAGAAGTCGGTAGTTCTGCATGATGTTTTTTGCGAATCCGAAACCGGGGTCGACAATAACATCGTGAATCCCTTCCGAATGACATCTGTCGACGTTCGACATCAGTTCACGGAGTACGTCAGCCGTGACATCTCCGTAATCACAAAGCCGGTCCATTGTCTTAGGAGTTCCCCGCATATGCATAAGGATATATGGCACTCCCGCTTCTGCTACTGCCGGAATAATATCCGGATCGAGTGTGCCCCCTCCAATATCGTTGATAATGTCTACGTGAAATTCAGATATGACCCTGCGTGCAATTTCAGCACGGAAAGTATCCACAGAAATTATGGCTTCGGGGAAGTGTGAGCGTATTGAATCGAGCACGGGAGCCAAGCGGTCGTATTCCTCCTCCTCCGATACATCTTCCGCTCCGGGGCGGGTGGAATACCCCCCGATGTCGAGAATATCCGCACCCTCTTCCAGCATCTTCCCGGCAATGTCGGCAGAATTGCCATCAACCCTGCTTGAAGCAAGGAAGCTATCTGGGGTAGCGTTGATTATACCCATCACTTTCGGCGTATCAAATAGCATCAGCTCCCCCCTCAATCGGATGGACAGGGGAGCATGAGGCATGAAATCGAAAGATTCGGTAGGATTCATACCGCGAATTTAACGCTTTTTTTGCTCATATTAAAAAAAAAAACTAACTTTGCATTCGGTTTCGCAATCTCTGACGCGACATGGGGCCTGAAGATGCCCATATAATAAAGCGGCGCGTGAATATTGCGAGTAAAAAAATACATGTAAAAATGGACTTTATAAAGATTGTGGAGGAGGCATTTGCCACTCCTGAAAGAAAGATTGATGACTTTGGTCCCGGCGATACCGTGACCGTAGCTTATCGTATCAAAGAAGGTAACAAGGAGCGTATCCAGCAGTACCGCGGTGTGGTTATCAAGATCAGTGGCCACGGTGACAAAAAACGTTTCACAGTACGCAAGATCTCCGATGGTATAGGCGTAGAGCGTATTTTCCCGATGGAAAGCCCGTTCATTGAGTCTGTAACCACCAATAAGCTCGGTAAGGTGCGTCGCGCAAAACTCTACTATCTGCGTAACCTTACAGGTAAGAAGGCACGTATCAAGGAGCGCTTCGTGAAGAAAGCAAAATAACATCTCCTGAAGCTACAAATGAAATAAACAACGGACTTCCATTACGGAAGCCCGTTGTTTGCTTGGAGAGTATTTGAGCCCGGAGGGTTCGCACGAGCCGTGCACCCTTACATTATCAATATGATAAAGCCGCTCAGGGAGCTTACGAACTTTAAGGATTGTCCGGATCGATTGAATCAGAATAACAAGCCCTTAGCAGGACCCTTTACCATAATAGTGGGATTATTTAATTAATGAAGATAACTATAATTGCAGATAATTTGTTAATTTTGTAGGAGATTTAGGTTTGCAACCGTGTCCCGAAAGAAATACTAAGACTAAGACTCATAGAGAAAGAATATAGTTCAGATATAAAAGGTAAAGAAATGTCAAAGAAAGCATTATTGATTATCCTCGATGGATATGGCATCGGCGACCATAAGAAAGATGATGCCATTTATAATACCCCTACGCCCTATATGGACAGGCTTGTTGCTGAAAATCCGAATTCAGAATTGCAAGCCAGCGGTGAGAATGTAGGCTTGCCGGATGGCCAGATGGGCAATTCAGAAGTGGGACACCTCAACATCGGCGCGGGCCGGGTGGTATACCAGGACCTGGTTAAAATCAACCGTGCGATAGCCGATGGAAGTTTTGCTGCGAATCCTGAGATAAAAAGTGCGTTCAGCTATGCCCGCGATCATAATGTACCTATCCATTTCATGGGTCTTACATCAAATGGAGGAGTGCATTCATCTCTCGAACACCTCTATGCTCTCTGCGATACGGCCAAGAACTACGGCCTGGATAAGGTTTACATTCATTGCTTCATGGACGGCCGCGACACTGATCCGCGGAGCGGAGCAGGCTTCATCAAGGATGTGGAAGATCATTGTGCGGAGTCAGCCGGGAAAGTGGCAAGTGTAATCGGTCGATATTATGCCATGGATCGCGACAAGCGATGGGAAAGGCTCAAAGAAGCCTATAACCTACTCGTATATGGAGAGGGTAAGAAAGCCGATAATATGGTGAAGGCTGTCGAGGAATCATATGCCGAAGGAGTGACTGATGAATTTATCAAACCGATAGTCAACGATACCGTCGACGGACGCATCGGCGCCGGCCATGTGGTAATCTTCTTCAATTACCGCAACGATCGTGCGAAAGAACTAACCACCGTGCTAACGCAGCATGGGGAGGACGGGATGAATCCGATCCCAGATCTGCAGTATTACTGCATGACTCCTTATGACGATTCATTCCAGGGAGTTCACATCCTTTTCAATAAGCAGGATGTGGCCGATACATTGGCGGAATATCTCTCGAACAAAGAGAAGAAACAGCTGCACATCGCCGAAACAGAAAAGTATGCCCATGTCACATTCTTCTTTAATGGCGGCCGTGAGAAGCCGTTTGATGGGGAAGACAGAATCCTCGTGCCGTCTCCTAAAGTGGCCACCTACGACCTTCAGCCCGAGATGAGCGCGTCGGAAGTGACAGAGAAACTGGTAGCGGCTATTGATACGGAGAAATATGATTTCATTGTGGTAAACTTCGCTAATGGTGATATGGTGGGGCATACAGGTGTCTATCCGGCAATCCAGAAAGCTATTGCCACTCTCGACAAATGCGTTGAGAAAGTGGTCGAGGCAGCCCGCAGCCATGAATATGAAGTAATCATCATTGCCGATCATGGCAATGCCGACCATGCGCTTAATGAGGATGGAACTCCCAATACGGCTCATTCATTGAATCCAGTGCCATTCATTTATATCGGCTCGCATAAGGATGCCAAAACAAAGAATGGACGACTTGCCGATGTGGCGCCCTCTATCCTAAAGCTAATGGAGCTTCCGCAGCCTGCCGACATGACTGGCAATAATCTCATTGAATTCTGATTCAATCCAAATGTGGCGTCTCGTTTGCGCGAAACGCCATAACAAAACACCATCTGCATCATGAAAAATCTCCGTATTCTATTTCCGGTGATTGCCGGATTTATAATAGCCCTCAACTGTGGGGCCGAAAGTGTCGTACTTCTGCATACCAATGATACGCATTCCAACATCGACCCGGATAAAAACGGGGTAGGAGGGGTGCTTCAGAGAAAGGCGATAATCGATTCCGTAAGGAAGGCTGAAAAGAATGTGATTCTGATAGACGCCGGAGATGCCGTGCAGGGCACTCTCTATTTCAAATATTTCAAGGGCGATGTGGAATATCCTTTGTTCAACATGATGGGATATGATATAAGGATTTTAGGCAATCATGAGTTCGACAATGGTATTGAAGAAATAGCGAAGTATTGGGCCACGGTCGATGCTGATCGTCTTTCGGCCAATTATGATTTTGAGGATACGCCGGCCAAGGGCCTCTTCAAGCCTTATGTCATAAAGAAAATCGGTAAACGTAAAATCGGTTTCATCGGTATAAATATTGATCCGCAGAGCTTGATTTCTGCCAATAATACAGGAGGAATGAAATATACGGATGCCATTGAATCCGCCAATAGATGGGCCACATTTCTTAAAGCAAAAAATAAATGCGATCTTGTGGTAGCCGTAACTCATATCGGATACCGTATGGAGCCGGGTAAGGTGTCAGATATTGATCTTGCCCGCAATTCCAAAGACATTGACATTATTATCGGCGGCCATAGCCATTCCTTTGTCAACCCGAAGACCCCGGAAGAAACGCCATATTGGATAGAGAATGCAGAAGGGAAGCCCGTGTTGGTGGCGCAGACCGGAAAATACGGGCGTAACGTAGGATATATAAAGATTGACCTTGACGATATTAAAACGCGGAAATTCGATTACGAATATATCCCTGTCACCGATAGGTTTTCTCCATCTCAGTATGATAAGGAGATGGAGGTATTCCTGAGTCCTTACCGTGCAAAAGTAGATTCGATAAATAATGTGGTTGTTGGTTACAGCTACGATTATATGCCGAACGGCTTAAAAACCGGTGCACTTGCCAACTGGGCCGGGGATGCCGGGCGGCAAATTGTGACTCAAATTGTCGACAGCCTGCGAGCCGGCGCCCATAATCTGCCATATCCCGAATTTGCATTGATGAATGTAGGGGGGATTCGTCAGCCCATGCCTGAAGGACCGGTATCGGAGGGTCGCATCCTTGAGATGTTTCCCTTCAGCAATAGATTGATGCTTATTAGGATCAAAGGATCGGATATATTGACCACGATGGGTATCGTGGCCCGTAAAGGGGGCGAGGCTGTTAGCTCTGAAATAAGAGTTGTGACAGATGATAAAGGCAATATGCAACATGTATTGCTCAACGGCAAGGAAATAGATCCGGAAAGATATTATACTGTAGCCACGATAGATTACATAGCCGAAGGTAACGACGATATGACCCCAATGGCGCGACATGAAACGCTGTGGGCCGACCGTCAGGAACTCGGGCTACGGATGCTTGATTTTATCCGGAACCTCGGTAAATATGGCCTCGGAATCGAGCCCGACAGTGTACCGCGGTTCACGGAGAATTACCAATACGATAAGGATAATTATAACGACTGACAATTGAAGATTAGGCAGGCACGATGTATAATTGCCATCGCCGTGATTTCACTCACGACGATGGGATCGTGCATACGCCCGTCGGGTAAAGAGCGAGATACTGATTCTGCGGCTGTAGAAGTGCGGGTGGAGGACTTAAGCGAGGAAGCGGCTGTTTGGGCCGATTCGGTGGCAAATGATATGGATACCCTTCAATTGGCTGCACAAGTAATGATGCCTGCGGTGTTTGCCAGTGATGATGAGTGGACCTTGCGGCGTGTGAAAGAATATGCTGCGAGGGGGATTGGAGGTATCATCCTGCTAAAAGGCGATGCTCATGGTGCAAAGGCAATCGCGGATTCTATGATTCGTAATGGAGATGTCTATCCTTTTGTGGCAGTTGATGCGGAATGGGGTCTTGGGATGCGGTTGTCGGATGCGCCGAGATACCCTGCAAACGGGAAATTAGGAGAGGATGTCGACGAGCAGCTGATGTATGACTACGGGTATGAAGTGGCGAGGGAATGCCGTCAGGTAGGGATTAATATGGTGCTCGGGCCGGTGCTTGATGTCAATGGAACTGCCGGCATCATGGGAATGCGAAGTTTTGGCAGCGACCCTGGCAGGGTAACATCTCTCGGGCTCTCTTATGCCAGAGGATTAGAAGATGGAGGCGTGATGAGCGTAGCCAAGCATTTTCCGGGACAAGGAAGCGTGGGAAAGGATACTCACTCAGGAAAAGGAGTAGTGAACCGCAGTCTGCATATGATGGACAGCGTGGACTTGCAGCCATTCAGGGAGTGGTCGAAGGTGGGTCTCGGAGGAGTTATGGTGGGCCATCTTGCCGTGCCCGCCATCGACGGCACAATGCTTCCCGCCGCAGTATCGCCAGTGGTGATTCGGGATTTGCTGATAAGGGACCTTGGTTTTACCGGACTCGTATTCACCGATGCAATGAATATGGGTGGCGCCGAAGGCCATGGCGCCGATCTGGCTCTTATGGCGGGCGCTCACTTGATAGTGGCCCCGAGGGATACCGAGCAAGAAATATCGCGGATCATTCAAGCCATTCGTACCGGTAAGGTAAGTATCGAAGAATTACGTGCCCGTATCGGCCATATCCTATTCTACAAATATCTGCTCCGTCTCCGTGACAATTCCAACATTACCGCTTCTCCCGGGTCAGGAACGACATTTAATCTTCGTACCCCTTACACTGACTCTCTCCGCCAACGCCTCATCTCCCCCTAATAATTAGGCGTTCAGAGCCCCTTCCATGATACTCTAATGATTATGCAGGGATGATAATAAAAAAAGCGGGATGTGCCGAAAGTCACATCCCAATTTGGGTATGAATCAAACGAACCGCTTGATTACTTGCTTCCGAGATGATCAGAAACAGATAATGAAAGGCGGCCTTTTGCGCGACGGCGTGCTAACACCTTACGGCCGTTCTTTGTGGCCATTCTCAGGCGGAAACCGTGCTTGTTGACTCTTCTACGGTTGGAGGGTTGAAACGTCCTTTTCATCTTATGTAGTTGGTTTTAATTTTATCATGTTATCAGGAATGCGCACACCCGGCATGGCCGATTTTCGGCATTCGGGTGCAAAATTAATCAATAAATCGCAAACACCCAAATTTTAATGCCCTTGAAAGTTATTTTTTTTCTGTTGTTTCCGGTTGGATTTAAGTGTTTCTCGGTTCAATATACCAAAATCGGAGCCAGCTCCATGCCTATTGGCTCATATACCCTTTATTTTGGCAATGCCTTGTCTTAATTTAGGAGATGTGGCGGAAATGGTGACATTACCAAGATTTTTACCGGCACGCACCACAGCCATTGCACGTCCTTTCCAAGTCCTTGCCGATGGAGAAGCATAGGGTTCCGTGGAAGTAAGGTCGGCACTTCCGGCCGCCAGAATGGTGGCGTCGCCTTTCACGGAGAAATCTACCGGCAAAGCGGCATCCGGCACAATGTTGCCCTTCGCATCGATTATCTCCGCAATCACAAAAATTAAATCCTGGCCATCGGCAGAGAAGACCGTCTTATCGGGAGTGAGCCGGATTCCGGCAGGCTTGCCCGTGGTCCGGATAACGATTGATTCTTGCTCTATGCCATCATCATCAAATCCTACTGCCTTCAGATCTCCCGTTTTATAAGGAAGGGTGAATTTGGCCATGAAATCAGTCATCTCATCCGCTTTCTTCTTTCCTATGAGTTCGTTGTCAAGATATAGACGGATTTCGGGATAGCGGCTTATCACTTCCACTTCAATAGGCTTCCCTTCATGTCCGGCCCAGTTCCATGATTCCCACGTGGGCCAGACGCCCCACATCGTTGTGCGCACCTCTCCATTGTATCCATTAGGTTCGCGCACGGCCATATAAAGTTTTTTATCCTTATCATAGAGCAATTGCCTGTAATGCGACACCGGTTTTCTCCATCCTGTTATGTCGATGTCTCCGCAGTATGCGCCATGCCATGGCCATTGTTCGTTCTGCCAGCTCTCTCCTTCCGGTTGCCCAGTATAGAAATAACGGCCAATGCCTGATTCACCTAAGTAGTCAATCCCGGTCCAGACGAAATCACCTATAACATACGGATGCTCCATAACACGATGCCAATTCAAGGCAGCATCATGTGGAAATGATTCAGTCTGCCACATTATCCTCTCCGGGCAGCGTTTATGATCCTCATCGGCCCAATGAAGCACATAGTTGTAACCTACGATGTCGAGGTTTTCGGCGTGAGGATCGTTGATTTCCCACGTTCCATCCCATGAATAGAGAGCCTCTGTAACGGGGCGCGTCGGATCCAGCTTCCTGCATAGTCCCGCAAATTTGCGGGCCGTGGTTATGACTTCTATCTTTTTCAGCTCCAGAATCTCATTACCTATGCTCCACGCTATTATCGACGGATGATTACGGTCGCGTCTTACCATGTCGGCTATATCCTTTGTGCCCCATTCATCAATCCATAGATGATAGTCATTATCATTTTTGCCGTCACGCCATCCGTCGAAAGCCTCATCAATCACGAGCAGCCCCTGCCGGTCGCATTCATTGAGGAACGCCGGAGAAGGTGGGTTATGACTTGTGCGTACTGCATTGAATCCGGCTTCTTTGAGGAGCCTTACCTTGCGAGCCTCGGCAGCATCAAACGAGGCTGCGCCCAGCAATCCATGGTCGTGATGCACACACGCGCCAGTGAGTTTCATCGGTACTCCGTTCAATCGGAATCCCTCATCGGGGGAAAAGGAGATGGTGCGTATTCCAAAATGCTCTTTAATCTTGTCAACCTCCTTGCCATTATCGAGAAGCGATACTTCCATGCTGTAAAGGGCCGGGGTGGAATTGCTCCATAAGCGGGGAGAGGGGACTACGATTTCCGCCTCTACTGGTTTATCCGATATATGGACGTTTACATTATCTACTTTATTACCGGCGGGGTCATATATGGTTATCTCACTATTTAGAGGGTTTGATTTGTCAAAACCTTCGACATCAAATGATACCTTTACTTTAGCCTCATTATTATTTACTTCCGGAGTAGTGATGTAGAGGCTCCACGGGGCGATATGTGTCTCACCGGTTCGTATTAGTCGCACATGGCGGTATAGACCGGAGCCTGAGTACCATCGGCTATTCTTCTGATTGGAATTGTCAACCGCTATTTCTATGCTGTTCTTACCGTCTTTCAGATAGGGAGTGATATTGAATATTGCAGAAGTATAACCATAGGGATGGAAACCCACGGTGTCGCCATTCACCATTAATTTCCAGCGTTCATAAGCTCCTTCTATCAGCAGAGAATATATCGAGCCCTTCAGTTGATCAGGGGTAAGGTTGATTTCCTTGTGATAATTGCCTTTGCCGGTATAGACATATCCTCCCGGCATCCCGGAAGACGTATTTTTGCTGAAAGGCATCTCCACGCTCCAGTCGTGAGGAAGATCGACGACTTTAGAGTAGGGTTTGACATCGGAAGTGGAATCCGGAATGTAGGAGAAATTCCAGCCTTCGTCAAGAAGTTGCATCCGCCGGGTCGCTATTGCTGACAGGGAGGAGACTGCTATTGCAGCCAATAATAAAAATTTTGGATAATTCATATAGTAGGCAGTTTAGAAATCATATAAATAAGTGTAGATATTACAATCAAAAATTTAGATGCGCAAATATACGAAATAACCGACAAATCATCAAATTTATATTACAAAGAGCGCGAGATATAAATAATTTTTTGTAATTTTGCGATGTGGAATCGTATGGGTCAATCCACGATTTCAATAAGAAGGAATAAAACAATAAAAGATACAAAGCAATGATGAATGCCCAAGACATCAAGAACGGCACCTGCATCCGCCTTGATGGCCGCCTTTATTTCTGCGTGGAATTTCTCCATGTAAAGCCCGGAAAGGGAAACACGTTTATGCGCACCAAGCTGAAGGATGTTGTGGACGGACGCGTAATCGAGCGCCGTTTCAATATCGGCGAGAAGCTGGAGGATGTTCGCGTGGAGCGTCGCCCCTATCAATATCTCTATGCCGATGGCGAGGATGATATATTCATGAACAATGAGACCTTCGAGCAGATTCCCATCAGCAAAGAGCTTGTGACAGGCGCAGCCTATATGAAGGAGGGAGATACGGTTGAAGTGGTAAGCGATGCGTCGACCAATACTGTATTATACGCAGAGATGCCCATGAAGACCACTCTTAAAATTACATATACCGAACCGGGACTGAAAGGCGACACAGCCACCAATACCCTCAAGCCGGCCACAGTAGAAACCGGCGCCACCGTTAAGGTGCCATTGTTTATCAACGAGGGTGAGCTTATAGAGGTCGATACTCGCGACGGCAGTTATGTTGGCCGTGTAAAGGCGTAAGAATCAATCCATGCTATCCGGCAAAAATCCCAAGGAGATTTTATTCTCCTTAATCGTGCCCGTATACAACAGGCCCGATGAAGTGAAAGATTTGCTGGAAAGTCTGGAAGCACAGACCGATAAAGGGTTTGAGGTGATCCTCACGGAGGATGGCTCTACGATTCCCTGCATCGAATATGAGGAATTGCCCACAGGGGCATTGAAGGCGAAGGGCTATCCGGCCCTCCGCCTTAAATATTATCAGAAAAGCAACGAGGGGCGTAGCATAGCCCGCAATTATGGCCTTGACAGGGCGGAGGGGGATTATTTTGTGTTCGTGGATTCCGACTGCATCCTTCCTCCGGATTATTTCTCGCGTCTCCGCGTCGCGCTTGCCGAAAATCCGGTAGACTGCTACGGAGGCCCGGATGCCGCGCATGAATCATTTTCCGATACTCAGAAGGCAATCAATTATGCCATGACATCCTTCCTTACCACCGGAGGAATACGCGGAGGAAAGGTGTCAATGGAAAAATTCACTCCGCGCACATTCAATATGGGCTATTCCCGGAAAGTGTATGATAAAGTGGGAGGATTCCGGGAGATGTTCAGCGAGGATATCGACATGAGTACGAGGATCCGGAGGTCGGGATTTTCGATAGCATTGTTTCCTGAAGTAAAAGTATATCATAAGCGGAGGGTCAGTCTGAAGAAATTCCGGAAACAGGTGCATGTGTTCGGCATGTCGCGTATCACTCTTGAGTTGCTTTATCCCGGCTCAATGAAGCTGGTGCATTGGCTGCCTGCCGTGTTCACGGTAGGAGCAGTCGGCCTCCTCATAGGGAGCTTCTTTTGTAAATGGCTGATAATCCCACTGATGATATATCTGCTTGCACTGTGGATTGGAGGAATCATATCGACAAGAAGTCTGAAAATCGGGAGTCTGGGAGTTGTGGCCGGAATTGTACAGCTGACCGGATACGGCACCGGATTTATTAAGGCCTATGTCACCAAAATCCTGCTCGGCAAAGGGCGGGATGAAGCTGCGGAGATAGAAATCCGAAAAGGGAAGAACGAGGGGTTATGAAAGAAGAAGTGGAAAATCCCGGCTCACGGCCTCTGATGATAAGAGACCTTGATGTTGATTCGCGGCCGCGCGAAAAGGCCATGAAATATGGGTTTCAGGCCCTGAACAATGCAGAGCTTCTTGCAATCATCCTTAAAAGCGGTACTCCAGGACGTCCGATTACTGATATTTCCCGCGAACTGATGGATCAGAATCAGAATAGATTCACATTCCTGGAGCGGATGGACGATAAGGAGCTCTTAGCCATAAAGGGTCTTGGGCCGGTGAAGGTGCTTGAGTTGCGTGCATCGTTGGAAGTGATGCGGCGTTATTGTGCAGAAAGAATAGGGGATAGGGTACAATTCAGATCAGCGTCAGATATTCACGATCATATGCGTTACAGGATAGGGAATCTGCCGCATGAGGAGATGTGGGCTCTGTTTGTCGATACCAGTAACCGCCTGCTTACTGAAATTCGGTTGTCGGAGGGCGGGAGCACGTCTACAGTTTTCGATGTGAAGAAATTGTTGCGCAAGGCATTGGCGAGTGGAGCACAAGGGGTGATTCTTTGTCATAATCATCCATCTGGCAATATGAGTCCAAGTCGCGGTGATGAAAATGTTACGTCCAAATGCAATGAGGCTTGCAAGCTGCTCGAACTCCGGCTGCTTGATCATCTTATCGTTACAACCGATAGTTACTATTCTTTCCACGACGAAGGGAAATTATGATTCTTTTCTTCAAGACTCGAGTAAAGGTATAAAAATGTCGGGCTGAAAAGCCCGACATCCTTTTCCCGGCCTCACTAAAAATGACCCTTTATAAGAACCTTGAATGGCCGGTGATGAGTATTATGTTACGCTAATATATCTCTCGGATCAACCATTGGTAGCACCGGTGAGGTCACCGAACATACCGATGGTCCAGAGCCACCACAGGAGGATGAATATCAGAATCAAAACTCCCAGCCAGAGCCACAGGCGGTTGGTCTTGCGCACGCCATCATTTTTATGGCGCTTACCGTTGGTGAGCAACTCTGCATTATCATGACCTTCGAGTTCCTGACGTTCGCGCTCTGCTTCACGTTCGATTCTCTCGCGTACTTTTTCTTCCTTTGTTTCCATAACCTTTGATTTTTTGTTCCTTTTGATATTAGAACAATAAATCGGGGCATAAGGTTTTGAAATTATAAAAATAAATAGCGGAAATGCGATTTGGAATCAGAACGGCACGACAGATTCTCCCGGATCGGGCATGATGTCGGGCATCGGAGAGCCGGATGTTGCAGAATCGGGGAAAGAGAAATTTGAAGTGGGAATATCCGATGTATCCTCGTTCATTCGGCTTTGCCGCTTGCCGCGTTCCACGGTGGTGGATGCAAATGCTTCCTGCATCTTCAGATAGCCGTCGTCCCAGTCCTGAAATCTGGCAAATTGGTTCACAAACCTGAGCTTTACATCCCCGACACCGCCACTACGATGCTTGGCCACGATCAGTTCAGCCAGCCCGCGGATGTCATTGCCGTCTTTGTCCTCGGAGCTGCGAGTATAATATTCGGGTCGGTGAATGAAGCAAACGATGTCGGCATCCTGCTCAATGGCTCCTGATTCGCGAAGGTCGGAAAGCACGGGGCGCTTATCCTCCCGGGTCTCAGTGCTTCGGTTAAGCTGAGAGAGTGCGATAATGGGGATGTTGAGTTCTTTGGCCAATGCTTTGAGCGAGCGCGAAATAGTGGATACTTCCTGCTCTCTGCTTCCGAGTTTCATGCCCGTGGCGTTCATGAGCTGGAGGTAGTCGATCATTATGATTTTTACCTGTTTCTCCCTGACAAGACGCCGCGCCTTAGTCCTGAGCTCGGTAATAGATAGCCCCGGCGTCTCATCGAGGTAGATAGGGGCGCCATAAATGGATCTGATACGGGTGTTAAGACGGCTCCATTCATCAGGAGTAAGCTGGCCGCTCTTTATTTTTTCACCGTTAAGGTCGGCCACATTACTGATCAAACGCTTTACAAGTTGCACGCTTGCCATTTCAAGAGTAAAAATACCGACGGGGATGTTGAAATCCACGGCCATGTTCTTAGCCATGGAAAGCACGAGAGCTGTCTTTCCCATGGCCGGGCGGGCGGCAATTATTATGAGGTCGGAATTCTGCCAACCCGAGGTCATCTTGTCGAGCTGGGTGAATCCTGTCTGCAAGCCTGAAAGGCCGGTTTCCGTATTTGCGGCAGTCTGGATCTGCTCCAAAGCGAGATTAAGCACAGGATCCACTTGCGTAACTTCGCGCTTTAGGTGGGTCTGGGATATGTCGAAAAGCTGGGCCTCCGTCTGCTGGAGAAGGTCGTCTACATCGTTGCTTTCATCATATGCATCCGTCTCTATTTGGGAGGCAAAAGTGATGAGCCTTCTCGCGAGATATTTCTGGGATACTATTTTAGCATGGTATTCCACATTTGCGGCAGAATATACTCGGGCGGTAAGTTCGGCGATATGAACAGCTCCTCCCACATCCTCGAGCGTGCCGTTGGCGCGGAGTTGCTCGGTGACTGTCATCATGTCGATGGGCCGTTGGTTAAAACCGAGCGTAGCGATGGCTTCGTAGATTTTAGCATTGACAGGATCGTAGAAAGCGTCGGGAACGAGAATGTCGGCCACATTCATATATGCGTCCTTTTCAAGCATCAATGCGCCGAGTACCACTTCCTCGAGATCTCTGTCGTGAGGGGGAAGTTTGCCGGTGGCGCTTTCCTGAATGGGTTGTATGTTGGGTTTCTTTTTTGATTTATAGTCTGCCATAACAATTTGTTTTCGCCGGCAAATTTATAAAGCATGTGGATTATGAGCAAATTTTCAATTAGTAATTTGCCGGTAAGTTATGAACGAAGCTGTCAATATATTGCCAAAGCGGCAGTCGCCCAAATACTTATGGCAAACATGAGCATGGCTGTCTTTCCAAGCAGAGGATTCAGTTCAGCTCCTTTCGATTGCCTCATGGATAGCCAGAGTAGATAATGGAGGTTGATGTAAATCAGCGGGCCGATCTGCCAATATATTGAAATGCGCAGAGCTGTGGCGATCTCGATGCATAAGAGGGCAATGAATCCGTTAAAGAGATATATGGAGGCCACGGTGTTTCTACCTACAATCACGGCCAAAGTGCGCTTCCCCACTGATTCATCATCATCTTTGTCGCGGTAATTGTTGACAATCAATACATTCGCTCCCATAAAACCAATGGCCAGCGACATAGGAAGCGCAATAGGAAGCATATTCCAGTCCTGCGTTTGCACATATGCCGTAAGAATCACAGGAATGAGCCCGAAGAATATTATGACGGTTGCTTCTCCGAGGCCATGATGCGATAAGGGCCATGGGCCGGCAGAATAGGCTACTGCGAAAATTGCAATCGCGATGCCGGCGAAAATCAATTGCCATCCTCCCCATATGATCAAGGATGCTCCGATGATACAATCAATGGCGAGGAGCATGAGGGTGGCATTACGCATGGCGCGTGGGGATATGTCGCCCTCTGTCACACCGCGCCGGAATCCTTCACGCCCCGGTCGGTCAAGGCCGTTCTTATAGTCGAAATATTCGTTGGCGAAATTGGAGACAATCTGAGCCAAGATGGCAAAGACAAGGCATATAAGGAAGGGGATTAACTTAAAAGAATGGTAATGGGCCGCACATCCTGCGCCGGTTATGACTCCGGCCACTGATACGGGAAGCGTGCGGAGACGCATTGCCTCAATCCAAGGATTCATCAGTATCGGTCGTGAATTTTCAGATATTCCACAATACGGTCGGTCATAAGGTCGAGCTGCTCCTTGCCAACCATTTTTTCTTTCTCCATGGGGAGGGCATCGTACCCGTATCTCAAACCGGCAAAGGCTCCGGCGAGCGCGGCATTAGTATCAGCGTCGCCGCCGGCATGGATCACGCAGTGAATCATATCGGATGCATTGTCGCAATGCCATATCGGCCATAATGCGGCAGCCATTCCCTTGCGGGTCCAGGTCATAGTGTTCTCATCGTCGAGTTGAATATCCTCTAATGTGCCGTAGATAGCCATGTCTAGAAATGGTATTGTGCGTGCATCGACAGTGCAACAGAGTTTGGTTAGCTCATCGAAAGATGCGGGCTCGCCTGTATGCAGAAGAGAGTTGGCCATGCGGGCTATCATCATGGCGGAGGCCACGCATCGAGCATCATGGTTTGTCATAAGCACGAGTTCTCGTGTTCGCTCATCGATGTAATCAAGAGAGCTTAAGAGTCCGGTGATAAGACCGCGGTGAAGGGCATCATTTGTTGGCTCGGTAAGTCCGAGTTCTCTCCATACCTTCTGGGCTACTCCTACGGGGTCTTCAGTCCATCCAGGCGCGGCGACTACGGCGCGGTAAAGCGAGGGGATGTCATCGTCAATGCTGTCAAACCAGCCCTTAAGATGAATGGCGATATTATTGAGGTTGTATGCACCTTCGTCAAGAACCGGCTTGAGGATTGAAAGGAAAATCCGGGTGTCGTTAGTCCATTCACCCTGCTCCCATTGGCATCTGTGGGCATCACGGATAATTTGATTGAAATGGTAGAGACCATCGGGATAGTATGCGTTTACTTCAGGGCGAGTCATGAATTCCGTGCCGACTCCGAGTGCGTCGCCGAATGCGTATCCGTAAAGGGCACCTTTTATTCTATCGTATTTAGTCATTATGATATGAAATGATGCTTAGGTATGTCCGCGGGTATTTCCTATGAGGGAATCGCTTTAATGGAAAAGGCTGTTTTATGCCTTCGCATTGCTAAGGCATAAAATTAGTCAAAATATCCCAAATAGCCAAATTTTAACGAATAAAATGACATAATTTCCTAAAAAATTAAATTTCGAGTTAGTAGATATGGGAGGATATGCGCCATCATGCAAAAAATGCCAATCCCGGAATTATCGCGTCTGCAAGACGTTAGCGTCTTGATTTGAAGAACGACGACATCAGTTCCGAGGCTTCATCCCTCAGGACGCCTGCCGTTACTTCGGCTTTCGGATGCAATGGAGAGGGGCAATCGTCATTAGGATTGAAATGGGAGTGATACCCGCGTTTGGGATCTGATGCTCCATAGACAATCTTTCGGAGCTGGCTCCATCCTATTGCGCCGGCGCACATTGCACATGGCTCTACCGTGACATAGAGCGTACAATCCGGAAGGTATTTTCCACCGAGCGTCTGTTCGGCGGCAGTTATTGCCATAATTTCGGCATGGGCAGTGACATCGCCCAGTCTTTCGGTCATGTTATGACCGCGCCCCACGATTTTTCCATTGCACACTACGATAGCTCCAACGGGCACTTCCCCCTCGTCGTATGCAATGCGAGCTTCGTTCAGTGCGTGGCGCATCCAAAATTCATCATCCATAATTTGCTTAACAATGCTCGCTTAATTCTTCAATTCTGTTTGCCACGTCTTTCATCAGCCATGCCGGGGTGGATGTGGCTCCGCAAATACCAATACTTCTGGCTCCCTCTATCCATTTGGCATCCACACTCTCAGCATCGGTCACGGCATAGGTTCGGGGGTTTACACTCCGGCATTCTTCAAGCAGAACTTTGCCGTTGGAACTTTTTGCTCCGGTAACGAAAATCACGGCATCATGGCTTTCTGCAAAATCGCGGATTTTCGCCGACCTTGTGGCAACCTGTCTGCAGATCGTGTCGTAATATTCAAAATGCCCCTCTTTCTTTCGCTTCTTTATAGCTTCCACGATATTTCTGAAGCCATCGATACTCATAGTGGTTTGCGAATAGAGCAATACATCGCCCGATAAATCGAGCGATTCAAGCTGGCTCTCCTCCTGTACCACCACGGCATTCCCATCTGTCTGCCCGACGAGTCCATTTACTTCGGCATGGCCCTTTTTCCCATAAATAATAATCAGCGGCATCCGGGATAATGAGCCATCGGATATTGATTTCCGGGCATCGTCGTAGGCACGCTTAATGCGCTGCTGAAGACGAAGCACCACAGGGCAGGTGGCATCAATCACCGTAATGTTGTTTTTTCTTAGCGTGTCGTATGTGGCCGGGGGCTCACCATGAGCGCGCAGCAGCACGGTGGTGTCATGCAAATTTTCCAGATCGGCATGGGTGATTGTGGAGAGTCCCATTTTTCCGAGCCTTTCCACTTCCGAAGCGTTATGGACAATGTCACCGAGGCATCTCAGCTCCCCGGCTCTTTCCAATTCCTTTTCAGCTTTAGTAATAGCTGTCACCACCCCGAAGCAAAAACCGGAATTGGAGTCTATCTCTATGAATGGTTTATTCACCGGTGATTCTTTCAAATAGATTCAAGATCCACTCCATCTGCTCGTCGTGATTAAGATTGTCATTGTCGAGGACGACAGCATCATCGGCTTTACGCAGGGGAGAGACATCTCTGTGGGAATCGATGTAGTCGCGCTCACGCACATTCTCCAGCACCTTGTCATAATCCACTTCTTCACCTTTCTGCCTGAGTTCGGCCACTCGTCGGTGGGCGCGTACTTCAGGCGAAGCCTCTACAAACACCTTCATTTCCGCGTGGGGGAATACGGTAGTGCCTATATCGCGTCCATCCATCACGATGCCGCCATCTTTACCGAATTGCTGCTGAAGTTTAACGAGACGCTCCCTTACTTGAGGAATAACGGCCACAGGACTTACGAGCGCGCTCACATCCATCCCGCGGATTTCGCGCTCCACATCCTTGCCGTTGAGAATGGTATGCTGCACTCCGTCGGCACCGGCCGGATTAAAAGAAATGGAGATTGCCGGCAACGCAGCCACTAAAGAGTCGACATCTATCTCACCGGCCGCGGAGACCATGCCGTGTTCCATTGCATAGAGCGTAACTGCGCGATACATCGCCCCAGAATCGACATAAACATATCCGGTGCGTCGGGCCAATTCACGTGCCATTGTCGACTTCCCCGATGAGGAAAATCCATCTATGGCCACTGTTATCTTCTTCATTTTGCTGATTTCTTGGTGGGTTTGCGGACTTTCTTAACTTTTCTGAGCACCTGGGCAGAGCGTGCTGGGAGGTACATCTTCAGCCATCCTTTACCGGATGGAGCATACAATGGATCCGGTTGAGTGAAATGATGAACTTTGTCGTCAACCAGACCGAACCCTCCGAATTTTGGATCGTCGGAATTGAGCACCACTTCATATTCACCGGCAGGAGCAAGAAATCCATATCCATCGAAGCTGCGTACCGGACTCCAATTGAATACAAAAATCAGGTCGCCCCGCCCGAAGGCAAGAATCTGGTCATCGTCTTTCTCCCAGAGCTTCTCCACAGGAAGCGATTGGAAATTATATACTTTCGATATGAGTTCGATCATCTCATTGTCGAAGGCATTCAGGAATTTATATTTCAAGTCGTCTCTATCGACAAGATCCCACTGACGGCGTGCGTACTTATAACTCCAGCCGTTTCCCTCACGCGGGAAATCAATCCATTCGGGATGGCCGAATTCATTGCCCATAAAATTGAGATAGCCTCCGTTGATAGTACCGAGCGTAACGAGGCGGATCATTTTATGCAATGCCATTCCACGTGATACGACTCCATTATCATCGGATACCGACATATGCCAGTACATCTCCTTATCGATAAGGCGGAAGATTATAGTCTTGTCGCCGACGAGGGCTTGATCGTGGCTTTCACAATAGCTCACGGTCTTTTCATCCTGACGCCGGTTGGTAAGTTCCCAGAATATAGAGGTCGGATGCCATTCTTCATCTTTTTTCTCTTTGATCATCTTTATCCAGTAGTCGGGGATACCCATTGCCAGGCGATAGTCGAAACCCATTCCTCCTTCTTCAAACTTGATGGCGAGACCCGGCATTCCGCTCATTTCCTCGGCTATTGTGATTGCCGATGCCTTAACTTCGTGAATAAGGATATTGGCGAGAGTAAGATAGACAAGCGCGTTGGTGTCCTGGCCTCCGTCGTAGTAATCGCCGTAGCTGCCGAATGCTTTGCCGAGGCCATGATCATAATATAGCATTGAGGTAACACCGTCGAAACGGAAACCATCGAATTTATACTCCTCAAGCCAGAATTTGCAATTCGACAGCAGAAAATACAATACATAGTTTTTTCCATAGTCGAAGCAAAGTGAATCCCATGCGGGATGCTCTCTCCGGGAGTCGCCGTAGAAATAAAGATCATGACTTCCGTCGATTCGGCCGAGTCCTTCATTCTCATTCTTTACGGCATGAGAATGGACAATGTCCATAATCACGGCAATACCCAGGGAATGCGCCTCATCAATCAGGCGTTTAAGATCATCGGGAGTGCCGAATCTTGAAGAGGCCGCATAAAAACTGCTCACATGATATCCGAATGAGCCATAATAAGGATGTTCTTGAATAGCCATCAGCTGGATTGCGTTGTAACCGTCCTTGGCAATGCGCGGAAGAATGTTGAGGCGGAATTCCTCATAGGTCCCTACTCCCTCCCGGTTTTCAGCCATGCCGATATGGGCTTCATATATGAGGAGGGGCTTTGTATCGGGAGTAAATCTTTTTGTCTTAAACTGATATGGATGTTCGGGAGCATATACTTCAGCTGAGAATATTTTTGTGTCGGGATCCTGAACAACCCGTGTTGCATATGCCGGAATGCGGTCGCCGCTGCCACCTTCCCAGAACACACGCATCTTGTAAAGATCGCCGTTGTGGATCACCTCTGCCGGGAATTTTCCTTCCCATGTGCCGTCGGGAAGGCGGGTCAGAGCAAATCGCTCATCGTCATTCCAGTTTGTAAAGGTTCCGATGAGAAGCACTTTTGTGGCGTTAGGCAAGAAATCACGGAAAATCCAACTCCCGTTTTTCTGGCGGTGAAGTCCGTAATACCGAAAGGCATCGGCGAATTTTACCAGTGAACCGTCGGTATTGGCTGTAAGTTCATCAAATTTTCTTATCACGTCTTGATGACGTCCCTCGATTGCGGGCGCATAGGGCTCGAGCCAAGGATCGTTACGCAGAATAGCAAGTTGTTTTTCCATACGTATAGCAATTTCTATTTGATTGCAGTTCCTAACATCGGAATGATTCCATATTTATTAATAAAACGGAAAAAGAAAGACTAATGTTTATTCCTTTTTGCTTTCAATATTTTGGGGCATATCGAACTGCAGACAATGAGCCACGGCCTTGCGGAGGTGGTCTGCGTCATGGTCGTCATTCCTCATTATCTCAAGCACCTTATTGATGTATTCAGCGGGTGATCTGAAACCTAACCGGCCATGTACATTGCATTCCGCCATCATGGGCTTGTGATTGAATACTCGGAGGATTGCATCGTAGTCTCCTTTATCGGCCATGGAAATAAATTCGGAGCGGAGCCGGTTGTAATGTTCACGGGGCTTAAGCTGATGGATCAGACTCCGGATATGAGTCTCCATGGCTGTGATGCAGGAAAATTTGCCGTCGATACGGCATTCTACATCTCGTTTTATCTTATGGCGGGTATGCTGGAGCGCTTGTGAATCGATATGATGCCTGAATAGTTTTATGATGTCGCGTTTAATTATTGCCAATGTCTTGACGCTGTCGCGTCCGCGTTTTGCAGCCATTGTCTTGATGATGGCGGGAAGGAGGAATATATTTTCAATCTCGGCCACTTCCGGCACCATAATGTGCTTGGCTCTGAGATATTGGACCTCGGCATCGGTGCGTCGGTCGCGATCGACAATCCCCATGCTCTGGAGATGATGCATTGAGCTGAGATCATTGAATGTGCGGGTGGTCTCAATCACCTTATCGCAACTTCCGAGCGGCTTTACTGTCCGGTCGTGGAACACGGCCGAGTAGAGCCTCATATCGATGGAATGGCGTTCATCTCCCTCAATGAACAATACGGGGCGCCGGCTGCCGGCGAGTTCCACCATCAGATCTTCCGAAAGAGGCGTGGTCTCAAGAATAGAATAATCCCATGCTTTCTGTCCGGAATCATAGCTTTTTATCCATAGACATGTATTGTTCTTCCTCGAGCTGACAAAATCGACATCAACTGAATTGTAAATGAAAGTGCAGTCGGGTCTCATCCGCTCGATCATATCCCAGAGGGGGCCGATAATGGAATGATGCAGAAAAAGACTCGGAGAATCTATGAACACCACGGCATGAGGCATTGCGAATGTGACGGCCCCGAGATAATAGAGAACAGTCTTCTCACCCTGCGAAAGCCGCGAGGCATCTATCAAATCGGTGCCGCTCCCGGTGGCGAAGAGCACTCTTCCTCCGCTGCGGACTATCTTATTTCCCGGAAAGATTCTTTCCCACACCTCGCGCACCTTATCCAGTCTGGATTTCGGCATAGGCTTGTTGCGTTGGCCTTTGCCGTTGCGTTCCTTGAAAGCGAGGAGCGTTTCGAGCTCATCAGCGAAGAGCATGTAGAATACTTTGTCGAGGCGGCTCATCGCATCCGTGCGAAGATAGGGCTGCTGACGAACAGCCTCCCGATAAAGCACGTCAATGGATCCGGGACGAGTAGATTCCTCCGTTTCAGTAAAGAAGGCGTTAAGGGCATTGAGGGTGAAAGCCCGGTGACCGTTGAGCTCGGTCATTTCCTCCATGAATCGGGATTTCCCGGCTCCGTTGGCTCCGATGATTGTGATCTGCCTGGAATCGGTTGGGATTGACTCCTTTTTGGCATTCAAGGATGAGGGTAAGCGTAGGTCGGACACTGTGATTTTTATTTATGAATGGTAAATTTAATGATTTTTTTTCGTAATTTTGTCAAAGAATAATCAAAAATTAAAAAGAGATTATGTTTTCAGGAATAGTAGAGGAAGCGGCTCGAGTTACCGGATTGCGTAAAGAGGGTGATAATCTGCATATCACGCTGTCATGCAGTTTTGTCGATGAGCTAAAGATAGATCAAAGTATATCTCACAACGGAGTTTGTCTTACGGTTGTGGCTCTGCCGGGCGATGGCACATACACCGTTACGGCCGTACGGGAGACGCTTGATCGCTCAAATCTCGGCCTTCTGGAAGTAGGCAGCATGGTAAATGTGGAGCGAAGTATGAAAGTAGACGGGCGTCTCGACGGCCATATCGTGCAGGGACATGTGGATCAGACGGCTGTATGTACCGAGGTGCGGGAGGCTGACGGAAGCTGGTATTATACTTTTGCATTCAGCGTGAGCCGGGAACTTGCACGACGCGGATATATCACCGTCGACAAGGGATCGGTAACGGTAAATGGCGTAAGCCTTACTGTATGTGAGCCGGCAGAGAATGCAGGATCCAACCCCGGGGAACTGGAATGCACATTTATGAATGCCATTATACCCTATACCCACGACCATACGAATTTCTGCGATATCAAGCCCGGGACGGTGGTGAATCTGGAGTTTGATATCCTCGGCAAATATCTTGCCCGCATTGCCGCTCTCTGATAGCAGTGCGATATAAAAAATCCGCGACTCGTCCATGGAAATGGAGTAAGTTGCGGATTTTTTGTGTCTTGACTCGGAAGCGTTCCTGTTATTTTTTTCCTCCGAAAATATTGATCAATTGTTCGAGGCCATTATTCTGCTGATTGCCGTTATTTTGGCCATTTTGGGAGCTTTTGGTGTTATCCGAATTGCTCTTATTGGTCGAATTGGAATCCTGCGTCGGAGCGGTTGTTGTGGCATCACCGGTTTTTTCCGTCCTGAAGCCCACGCACATTCCCTCATAAGAATCCAGTATTGAAGCGGCTGTTTTAGCCATGGTATTGCCTGTGTACTTCGCTATGGTTGAAATCAGGGATTTAAACTTGGTGGCATCGAACATAATATCCATCGTTCTGGATGTCTTTTGCACATAAGTCTTGAACGTCCCGATCGGCACACGTCCCAGCACAGTGAAATGAAATTCAAAGATCCCCTTTTCGGAAGTGGCAGTTATGGTGCCTCCAAGTTTTATCGCTTTGATAGTCATTGTAAATGTGCCATCCTTCTGAATCTCTATCTTAGCTCCGTTAAGGCCATATTTATTATAATAAGGAGCAAGTTTCGATTCCACGGCTCCTGCCGCTGCTATTCCGCCGGCCTTTTTCAGGAAGTTTTCCGACTGGAATGTTACGGCGGGACCGTTTGATGTCCATTGGCCTGCAAGGTCTTCCACCTTTAAATTGGAAGAAGAGAATACGCCCTCAAGGATATTGGTAATGGCATTGCTGCCGTCATTGCCCTTGCCGCCTCCGAGGGCTCCGAAGATGTCGCCCAGGTTTTGGGCATTCCCACTGCCGGCAGCAGCTATCAGCAACGCCAGCAGCATAAAAGTCCGATTGATGGTTTTCATGTCGCTATTTTGGTATAATTGGGATATTTTGTAAAATATCGTGAATTTATTTTTGGTTTATTTGGAACATTTCTATCTCAATTATTCTCATATTTTTGATTTCAACAAATTTTAGTATTAAATTTGCTTGCAATAATTATATGCCCATATTAAGATAGACAAATAAATAACGTTCTTTTCGGATAATAATTTCAGTTAAGATTAAAAAACTGAAGAATTATTCAACGGGCTGTGAAAGATTAAAACAACAATACACAACAATATGAACAAAATTCAACAGGGTGTGATTCTGTTATCGCTATTAAGCGGAGGGATGCTTATATCCTGCAGTGATGAGAATCCCTGGAGAGGATCAGACTCGGAAGGAGCCTTGTCGCTTGAACTTTCCTCCGATGGGCGTGTGATGCGCCGAAGCTCACGTGCCGACGACACGATGTGCCCGATTGTACCTGAGAGCGAGCAGTTTGCCGTGACCCTAACAAATGCCGATGGTTCATATGCCAAGAGTTGGGATACTCCTGTGGCATTCAATAAGGATAATGTGTTCCCGATAGGGGATTATGTGGTTGAGGCAACATATGGAAATATATCCTATGAAGGATTCGAGCTGCCTTATTATTATGGAAAGAATGAGGTCCATGTGTCACCGGGTTCCACCACATCGACCCAAATCACGGCTACGCTTGCCAATGCGATGGTGACAGTTAGATATGCCGACTCATTCACATCCCACTTCACTAATTATAGTGCCGCCGTCCAGACTCCCGGCCACGACTGGGTGGTGTTCGCCCAGGATGAGACACGACCGGCATTCATCGATCCGAATGGTACTGAAGATACAAAATTCAGCGTTACCATAACTAATTCGGATGGCAATACCGTGACTGTGGAACCGGCAAAATTCAAGACTTTGCCGCGCCATCATTATGTGATTACGGTTAATGCAACCGGAAATGTAGATAGTGGGAACCTTACCCTTGAAATAGAATTTGATGATGAAGTCGTGTCAGAGACCGTTCCCGTATCGTTGGGTGATGAACTCTTCACATCTCCCGCTCCTACTGTGACTCCCCGTGAGTTCAACGATGGAGATACTTTCCCGCTTTTAGAATATGAGCCGCTTGATTCGAATCCGCAGTTTGACATCGCTTCATTCGGAGGATTTCAAGAAGTGACTTTGAATTTTATGAGCGATAATAGTTATATGCCGATGTTCGGCAATTCTGTCCAACTCGTAAATGCCTCTGATATAGAGCAGATGCAACTTCAGAGTGAGGGCGTGCAGGTTTATGGCCTATACAAGAATAGCGATAGGATGGCAGTGGTGAATGTAAAGGACCTCGCCTCCCATTTGCCGGCAGGGGAATATACCGTGCAAGTTCAGGCCAAAGATGCGTTGACGCGTCTTTCTGAACCCGCCTCCGTGAAATTCTCGGTTTCTCCTGTGATATTTGAAATGATGCAAGGTGTGGCTCCCGATTATAAGGATGAGATAATGAACGTGATAGTAGCCACTAATTCCTCAAAACTCCCGAATGTGGTGAAGTTTAAGGCTCCCGACGCTCAGAACCGTATGGTGGATGCCGTCGTTAAGAGCGTAAAGCCCACGGGCGTACCCGAAGGATCTTCCGCTCCCTACGCATATAATTTTGAGCTTGAAGTGGCTCCGGTTTCATCCGTAAACGTCGATGTTGAGGCCGATTATGGCAAGATGCACCGCACGCTTCAGGTGCCTGTGAATGCTCCGGAATATACCGTTACGGTTGATGCTTTCGCCAAATTCGCGGTATTAAAGATCGATGCCGAAAGCAGCATCCTGAAGGAGGATCTCATGAACAATCTCAAGATCTACAATGGCTCATCACAGATTTCTCCTGCCAATATCAGCAGGGATATGGAAAATGGCTACATAATTGTATCCGGTCTTACTCCGGCCACGGAATATGATGCCATGAAGTGCAGATTGCTATTGTTTGAAAAGACTCTCGATGCTTTCACCACGGAGAATGATCAGATGATAGATAACGGAGACTTCAGCACGGAAGGTACGCATATCTATTTCAGCAATATTAATTCGGGAGGTAAATTCGGCACTCTAAATTATCAGCTGCGTTCCACAATCGACCGTTACGAACCGGCAGGATGGGCCACTCTGAATTCGCTGACAGCCTATTCGGGTTCTTCGAACAAGAACACATGGTTTATCGTACCTTCGACGTTTATGGATAATGGTGTGGCAGTCATACGCTCGGTGGGATATCATCACAATGGTAACAATCCTTCAAAAGGGAGCAGTCAGACATATTGCGGAAATGCTCCTTCGGAGTTGGAAAGGTCGGCAGGGGAATTATTCCTCGGCAGTTACGACTACGACGGAAGCGAGCATCGGTCGGAGGGAATCAATTTCAATTCCCGGCCTATGTCTTTGTCGTTTGAATATAAGTATACGGCCATCAACGATGAGGAAGCGCAGGCTGATGTAAAGGTATTGGCGAGCGATGGCTCGGTAATAGCCTCAAAGTCTGTATTGCTTCCGGCTTGCGAGGCGATGACTTCGCAGACTATCGAAATCCCGTCGTATCCCTTTGGTAAGAAATGCGCAAAGGTGTATGTAAGGTTCCGCTCCACGAAAGACGATATGCAACCTACCATCGACATTCCAACAGGAGACGCATTGCATGAAAATGGATACAATGGCCTTAACAATAAACTGCCGGCTAATAATTATAAAGCCGTGGCTTTGGGTTCAGAATTAGTGCTTGATAATGTGAAGTTCGGATATGATATAAATCAGACGGCCATTTCCGCTCCACGAAAAACTACCAAACGATAATGCCAATCATGAAAAAGATATTTATATACCCATTCGCAGCCCTTGCATTATTAATCGCCGGCTGCGCACATGAGACTCCTTTCAATCCGGAGGAACAGACGGAAGGGCAAATCCTGAAATCGGCTCTCGATATGTCGATTGCCGGCCAGAGCATCATAGTGAATGATCCGACCCGCGCTGATGAGTATGACATCAATTCCTTCAATATCGCTTTCGTGAAAACCGGCCAGACGATTGCCTCAAGGACATATAGATATGGCGAGATGCCGGATGTAGTCACCCTCGAAGCAGGTGAATACAAGGTGTCAGCTAATTATGGCGAGGATCGCGAGGCTGAATGGGAGAATCCTTATTTTCTCGGCGAATCGGGAGTGTTTGAAGTGACCCCACTTGAAATCACCTCCTATATCGATCCGATAGAATGTGAGTTGAACAACATCAAGGTCACAATAGCATTCGATCCTATGCTTGCCGCGGCAATGTCGCCGGAGTCCTATGTGGAGGTAAAGGTTGGTGACAACAACGGCTTGCAATTCACATCTGCGGAGGCAAATGCTGAAAAAGCCGGATATTTCCGGCATACAAATGAAACTACACTGGTGGCCACGTTCAATGGTACTATCGACAACGGCAATGTAATAGAGACAAAATCTTATTCCGGTATTGAAAAGGGTCGCTGGTATAAACTCACTTTTAAGTTGCATAACGGTGGCGGGCAAGGGGCATCCGGAACAATCGACACTTCTGTGATGGTGGATGCCAGCGTCAGGGTGAAAGATGTGAATGCCAATGTGGAGATAGCCGATGATGAGCCTCTCGACGACAGCGAGCGCCCCAAAGAGGGTGGCGATGATAATCCCGATGATCCTCCGACGCCTCCGGCAGAAGATGCTCCCGAAATCGTAGCCGCTGAAGATGCCCCGAATCTTGTTTTCGACCAGATTTGGAATGTCACGGATGGCGATGTTGTGAAATTCCATGTAATCAGCCATGACGAAGCCGGTATTCAGGAACTCACCTGCGATATAATCTCAGATGCCCTTACCGATGAGGAATTGAGCGGATACGGTCTTTCTTCACATCTTAATATTGCTGTAACTCCCCCGTCACAGGAAGATGGACTTACCGGACTGGGCTTCCCGGTTAATCAGAAAGGTCAACATGATGTATTATTCGACATCAGCTCCTTTGTTCCGATGCTTCAGGCCATCGGTGCCGGTCAGCTGCATCAGTTTGTCCTCCATGTGAAGGATGCGAAAGGTGAATGTACGAAGACTCTTAAACTACAATTTTAACGGAAGCCATGAAAAGTATCACTAAATATATAGCCGCTTCCGCTACGATATTGGCGAGTACGGTTCTCCTTCCATCATGTGCGCTTGAAGATCCTTTCGGCTCGGATGGAAATGGTACGCTGACAATCAGCACGGTTATGAACGGAGAGACACAGAGGTCACGCGGTGTGCCTGAGAACAATGAGTATCTGCGTCAGAATTGCGTGGTCTATCTTGAAAACGCACGGGGCGTGATGCGTAAATACAAGGGTCTCGACAACATCCCTGCATCGATATCATTATCCACCGGAGATTATGTGTGCAATGCGTGGTCAGGTGATTCTGTGGCTGCTTCCTTCAGCAGTAAGTTTTATCGTGGACAGCAGAATTTTCAGATTACCGCCAATCAGAACACAGCGCTACAGATGAAGTGCAACATCGCCAATGTGCTGGTATCTGTTGACCCGGCATCTCTCGATGTAGGCCTTTCTGATATTAATATCACTTTTTCCACTCCCCGCGGTTCTCTTACCTTTACGGAGGATAATATTGGAGTGGATAAAGGCTACTTCATGACTCCGTCGCCTGAAACAAGGATGAAGGATGAAGAGGCGTACACCAGAAATACTACCGTGACTGTGAAAATAACCGGTACGAAGGAAGATGGCAGTGCATATGTGAAGGAGCAGGAAATAAAAAATGTGCTGCGCGCACATGAATATAATGTTCTTATCACGAAAGAGGACGGCGTAATCAATGAAGGAGGCGCCCTCATCCGCCTTATTATCAAAGATATTCCGGTTATCGAGGATACGATAGAGGTGTTCCAGGCTCCCTCAGTGAGAGGAGATGGCTTCAATATCGAAGATCAGGTGGTGAATACGGACGGCACTTTCAGTGATATTAAAGTCTGCGTGTTGGGTTATGGCGGCCTGAGCAATCTGACCATGACCTTCTCCGATAATTTTACAGATATTGAAAATAATCTGAATATCCTTCTCCCATCGGCTCAGGATATGCTTGCGGCATACGGTATCATTATAGAGCGGCAGGAAGAGAGTGTGGGTGAGAGTGAAGTTATAGCAGATGAGGTATATGTAACCTTCAAGGCTGAATTGCTCAATTCTCTTGCTCCCAGTGATTCTGAATATACTATTCTTTTTGATGCCACTGACACTCGGCATCTTGAAGGCACGGGAACGCTTAAAATAGCCAATACGGACGCGGCCATCACGACAATCGATCCGGTTGTCGCCGATCCGGCCCCGAACACCAATACGAACCCGATGCTTGTCGGAGCTTCAAAAGTAACGCTCTCTGCCAAGTTATATAATCCCGATGCCTCGCAATATGGTTTCAAATACCGGGCTGCCGGTGAATCCGACTGGTCGACGGCGCTTGCAAGCGGGTCGCAGAATAGCCCGTTAAAGCGAATCACGAGAGCTGCAGCCGGCGTGCCATATTCTATAACGCTAACCGGCCTGAGCGATGGTACAACATATGAGTACAAGGCATTCGCCGATGAGTTCGAGAGTGGCATTCAGACTTTCAAGACAGAGTCGAAGTTTGTGATTCCGAATGCCAATTTCACCGACTGGAGCACTTATACAAGCGGAAATAAGTCAATAGTGTTCCCGGGAGTGGGGGATACTCCTACTATGTGGAGCTCGGGTAATGAAGGAGGAGCAACGGTAAGTCTGACTATGACAGATAAATCCACTGATATGTTCCACAGCGCACCCTATAGCGCAAAACTCGAATCTAAGAAAGCTCTCATCACGCTGGCTGCCGGAAATATCTTCCTCGGTGACTATGCCGGTACAGAAGGTACCAACGGTATCCTCAACCTCGGTCGGCCCTACAATGGCTCGCATCCTTCAAAGGTGCGTGTCTGGGCTAACTATCGTCCCGGAACTGTGGATGTGCGCAACAACAATTGCCCCGCCGAGCTTGTGAGTGGTCAGTTGGATCATGGCCAGATCTATGTGGCCCTTACCACAGGCCCCGTGCAGGTAAGGACTAAAGATAAGAGCACTCTCTTCAATGGCGATGCCGATTATATCATTGCCTATGGCCAGGTTACATGGGCCGGAGAGAATTTTGGCTCCGATGGTCAACTAAATCTACTTGAAATTCCGTTAGAATATAAGGAGAGAGCCAATACGCAGCTTCCCACACATCTTGTGATCGTGGCCGCGGCAAGTAAATTTGGCGATTATTTCTCCGGCTCTACTTCGAGTGTGATGTATGTTGATGACTTTGAGCTAATCTATGAATAAGACATTCTGGACAGCGTTATTATTATTGATTTTGACTCCGGGTCTTGCGACCCGGGGTCAAACCGCGTATGAAACTCAACGTGCCGACACGTTGCATTTCACTCCAAAGATGCTGGATTCCCTGCGCCGGGAAGCTCCTCCGGCCGAATTCGACCGCAAACTCGAATCCGTGGATTTTATTCCTAAGGGTCAATGGATTGTCGGCCTCTCGCTTGGTTATTCCCAGTCGAATCAGGATAATTATCAGTTCCTGGTGCTGGAATCCCTGTCGGGTGATACATATAATCTTCAGATAAGCCCCAAATTGCTTTATGCTTTCCATAAGGATATGGCTATAGGAGTGAAATTCTCCTATCAGAGGGGGCTTACTAAGTTGAAAAGCGCGAGCATCGTAGCCGGAGAAGGTACGAATTTCGATATAAATCATCTGTATTCCATTGGTCATAATTATTACGGCACAATCCTTTACCGTAATTATTTCTCTCTTGGCCGGTCGAAGCGGTTTGGTTTTTTCAGTGAATTGCAATGTCAGCTCGGAGGTGGACAATCCAAATTGACCCGCGGCTCAGGAAATTCGCTTACCGGCTCTTACGAACGAAATTTCTCGGTCGACGTCGGTCTTGTACCGGGATTGGTGGCCTTTATCAATAATTTCTCTGCTGTGGAAGTTAATATTGGAGTACTTGGCTTCAGCTATCGGGATACTAAAACTATATCTGATCAGATATATGTGGCCAGGCGGAAGTCGCAATATGCTAATTTCCATATAAATCTATTTTCCATTAATTTCGGAGCCGCATTCTATTTATGAAGAAGATAGTCGCAATAATCGCCACCCTTATCGCGGGTGGTCTGAATGCCGCCGCCCTCAACGTGGAAGTGGCTTCCGATTCTGTCTCGAAGCCGGAAGTCGGTGGTAAATATTATTTTATCCCCGATTCTCTTGCATCTAATGTGGAAACGATTCTGCGGGGACATTCCCGAGTGGTGGATGATGATATGAATCTTGACCTATCGGAGAAAGTGATCTTGCGAGGAGATACAATCCCGATTGTCTTAAAGCAACGCAATCTCGGACGTTTCGACCGGGGGTTATCTTCCTTACTTTATATTCCACGTGGAGAATGGACATTCGGTCTCACGGCCTCTTATGGAGAATTTTCTACTGAAAATCTGGAAATATTCGACCTTTTGAGCGATATTGACATAAAGGCAAATGCATTTTCGGTAAGTCCCTACATTGCCTATTTCATCAAGAATAATCTATCCGTCGGGGTGCGGTTGAAGTATTATAATGCAATGGGTAATATCAATTCATTTGCAGTGGATATTACCGACGACATGAATTTCACACTGCATGATATTATGTACAAGGCTGAATCCTATACGGCGGCGTTCTTCCTTAGTCAGTATGTGGGATTGTCAAGGCATGGACGTTTCGGACTATATAATGAGGTGGAATTGGCCTTTGCATCCGGCAGCAGTGATTTCCAGCGTCCGTTTGCGGGAAATCTGCGGACCACTCGCACCAACTGGATGGAGGCGCAGCTCAATTTCTCTCCGGGAGTGCAGGCTTTCATTATGAAGAATGTATCGTTCCATGTATCATTTGGTGTATTCGGATTCAATCTTCGCAAGGATACGCAGATTGAAGAGGGGGTCGAGACAGGATCCCGCTTTAATTCCGGTGCTAATTTCAGGTTCAACATATTCAATATCAATTTCGGAATAGGAATTCATATTTAGGCCCACTTATATTTAATATAAATGAAACATTATCTTAAAAAATATAAGACATTATGCCTTTCAATGGCTGTGCTTATGATCATGGGAGGATGTATCAGTAATGATCTTCCATATCCGAAAATAGTACAGAATATACGCGTGATTGAGGCAGAGGGTGAACTAAAACCGGCTTATATCGATTCGCTGTCGCAGGAAGTGACTATATATCTAAAGGAGACTGTCGATATAGAGAATGTGCGTTTCACGAAGTTTCAAATCTCGGAAGGAGGCACGGCCGATCCTGATTTGCTCGATAGCCTGTGGAATATGACAAACCCACTAATTGTGACGCTCACTCGTTTTCAAGAGTATACTTGGGTGGTCAAGGCAATCCAGGATATTGAAAGATACTTTGAAGTGGATGGCGAAGTGGGTGCCAGCGTTATCGACCCGGTTGGGCACCGCATTGTGGTGCATATGCCGGAGGGTACGGATTTGGCTCATCTCACATTGCTAAAATGTAAACTTGGCCCGAAGTGCATCACTGCAGTAACTCCTGAACTTTCGGCCGGTCCGCTCGATCTTAGCCATCCTATGCGGATTGAGGTGGAGTGCTTCGGCCGCACTGCGATTTGGACTATATATGCTGAGATTACAGAATCCATTGTTACTACTGCGCGTGTGGATGCTTGGTCGAAAGTGGTTTGGGCTTATGGTGTCGGGCCCGCTGACGAGAAAAATGGCTTTGAATATCGCAAGGCAGGAGATGCAGAATGGACCCCAGTGCCTGATGATGAGATTATGCAGACGCAAGGTCAGATATCTTGCTGCATAACCCATCTGGAAACATTGACAGACTATGAGGTGCGGGCCATATCGGGTGAGAACAAAGGTAATATCGTTAAGGTCGCCACTCAATCCACAGAATTGATACCCGATGGCGACTTCGATCAATGGTATAAGACTCCAAAAGGAATGTGGTGCCCCTGGGATGAAAATGGCGAGAAATTCTGGGATACCGGTAATACCGGCACAATGACCCTTGGTACAAACAATACCGAACCCTCCGATCATCTTCCGGCCGGCATAACCTCAGGCAAGAGCGTGGAGATGACTACTCGTTTCGTAGGAATAGGAGTGCTGGGAAAGCTCGGTTCGGGATCAATCTTTACAGGCTCGTTCAGAAAGGTTGACGGCACTAATGGCATCCTCGACTTCGGACGTCCCTGGATCTTGCGCCCTACAAAACTTAAAGGATACTATCAATATAAATCCGTGCCGATCGATTATGCCTCCGCTGAGTTCAATCATTTAAAAGGAGTGCCAGACTCATGCCATATATATGTGGCTTTGACAGATTGGACTGCTCCGTATGAGATAAGGACCAACCCGAAAAATAGAAATCTATTCAATAAGGATGCGGATTATGTCATAGCCTACGGAGAATTGATAAGCGGTGCGGATATGGATAGTTATAAGCCGTTTGAGATTGTACTTAATTATAAAGATACATCCAAAGTGCCCTCTTATATTCAGATCACCTGCTCGGCGTCGAAATATGGCGACTATTTTACGGGTGGCAACGGCTCGAAACTATGGGTGGATCAATTCACATTCGATTGGGATTATTAACGCACCTTAAAATTTGAAGGAATAATGATGATTAGGATAAAGGTTTTTCTGATGTTGGCCGTGATTTGCTGCGGGATAAGTTGGGCACAGCCGGCTATTCTCCAGCCGCCGGGTTATGAATTAAGCCGGGTAAGGAAGAACGTCGACCGGTCGACGGATATAGCCGCGCTTATGCTCCCTACTGCCGCTTTGATAGGCACTCTATGCGCCCGCGACTGGGATGGCTTGCTGCAAGGAGTTGAGACTGCGGCCGCAACAGCGGCGGCTACTTATGCTTTGAAATTCATTGTCAAGGAACGCCGGCCGGATAACTCCGGTTGGCATTCATTCCCGTCCGGACATTCGGCCGTCTCGTTCGCTACGGCCACATATCTTACACGGCGCTATGGCTGGCAATTCGGAGTACCGGCCTATATCATATCTACATATGTGGCATGGGGTCGATGCTTCGCGCGTCAGCATTATGTATGGGATTGCCTTGTGGGAGCCGCAATAGGCACCGGCTCGGCTTTGATATTTACTACCCCCTTTGCCCGGAAGCATGATCTGCAGATGGCCCCCGTTGCCGATGGCCGGACTATGGGGCTCTATGCCTCTTTCACTTTCTGAATATTAGAGGAGTATTGATATGAACGGGAGAAAAATCGGATATTGGAAAGGGCGTGCAAAATCATTCGGATACGCATGGGCAGGAATCAAATCTTTATTCAGGCAGGAGCCTAACGCTAAGTTTCATCTGGGAGCTTCAATAGTGGTGATAGCGGCGGCCTTTATTCTTTCGCTGTCTATAATCGAATGGTGCATCGTGATTGGATGTATCGTGGCAATGTTTGCAGCAGAGGCCTTCAATACGGCTATTGAACAATTGGCAAATCACGTATGCAGTGAACGCCATCCACGGATAGGACTTATTAAAGATTTGGCGGCTGGAGCGGTATTGATGACTGCATTAGGAGTTGCTGCTATCGGATTGCTCATATTCATTCCAAGAATAATCCACTTTTTCTGTCATTAAGAAAGCGGGCAGCCTTTCCGCCCCATTCAATAATGTAATGCCAGATAATCTTGAATGCCCGGTGAATCCGGGCATTTTTTGAGTAGCGAAGCGTCGGGATTATGCCGAAGCGGGGGTGGAGTTATCTTATGTTTACATTTCTACATAATATTTAACAT
>DAAI01000062.1 GCA_001701105.1 Bacteroidales bacterium GP1 | reverse complement strand
TTTACCTTAAATGAAAGAGCCGTGATATGAATAAAGGAAAATGCCATTACGATAAAATTATATCAAAAAAAAGTAGTAAATTTGCATTATATTAGAGGAGTATGGCAATTTATGCCTGCTTCAATGAAAAATAGACTGCCGGCTACCTCGGCATGATACTTTTACGAAGATGTTAGAACAGATAGAGGCGCTACGCGCCGAGATAGAGGGATTGAAAGCCACCCATAAGGAAGCGGTGGAGGAGCTGCGTATTAAATATCTCAGCAAGAAAGGACTTGTGTCAGCCCTAATGGCCGATTTCAGGAACGTCCCCGCGGAGAGAAAAAAGGAGATAGGTCAGAAAATAAATGAACTGAAAGCTCTCGCCACAGCAAAAATCAATAATCTACGGGAATCATTCGCAACTGCCGATGCTGTCGGGGTTTCCGAACTCGACTTGACGCGTACAGCCACAGAAATAGGGTGCGGCACCCGCCATCCCCTCTCGCTTGTGCGTAATGAAATACTGAATATATTCGCAAGCATGGGCTTCACTATCGAAGAAGGACCTGAGATAGAAGATGATTGGCATGTGTTTGAAAGCCTTAACTTCCCTCCCGATCATCCGGCTCGCGATATGCAGGACACCTTCTTCATAGAGAAAGAAAAGGCGGATGTGCTTTTGCGCACACATACATCCTCCGTCCAGACCCGTGTGATGGAAAAACAGCAACCACCTATCCGCATTGTATGCCCCGGCCGCGTCTATCGTAACGAAGCTATCTCGGCCCGCGCTCATTGCTTCTTCCATCAGGTGGAGGGCCTTTACATTGATAAAAACGTATCCTTTGCCGATTTGGAGCAAGTCCTCCTGGGTTTCGCACGGCGTATGTTCGGCCCTGATACGAAAATCCGCCTACGCCCCTCTTACTTCCCATTCACGGAGCCATCCGCTGAAATGGACATAAGTTGCTTCATCTGCGGAGGGAAAGGATGCGCCCTATGCAAAGGCACCGGTTGGGTTGAAATTCTTGGATGCGGTATGGTTGATCCTAATGTGCTGAAAAATTGCGGTATTGATCCGGAGATTTACTCCGGGTACGCTTTCGGAATGGGAGTGGAACGTATAGCCAACCTAAAATACAAGGTCAAGGATCTGCGCCTGTTCAGCGAGAACGACATCCGCTTCCTTCGCGAATTTGAATCCGCCAACTGACTATAATGACCGTTAAAGAACGATATGAACGCATATTGGATAGGTTCGAGCGCGTGATGCCTGACCCTAACACCGAGCTCATATATGATACACCTTATCAGCTGCTAATAGCCGTAATGCTGTCGGCACAATGCACTGATAAGAGAATCAATATGATAACTCCTTCGCTCTTTGCTAAATATCCAACGAGCGCTCATCTGGCCGAAGCGCGGGAGGAAGATGTAAAGGAACTAATTTCAAGCGTTACATATCCCAACCAGAAAACCCGCTCCATCATCCGGACTGCAAGGATGCTTGAGGAGCGTTTCGGAGGGGTCATTCCTACGGACATCGACAATCTTATGGAATTGCCCGGTGTTGGAAGGAAAACGGCTAACGTAATGCTTGCCGTCCTTTGGAAAGAAGCTGCCATGCCCGTGGATACCCATGTCTTCCGGGTTAGCAACCGGCTCGGACTCACCCGCAATTCCAAGACTCCGTTGGCCACGGAAAAGACTTTATGCCGATATATTCCGCCGCACTTACTTCCAAAAGCCCACCATTGGCTCATTCTTCATGGTAGATATATCTGTAAGGCTCGAAAACCGGATTGCGGCGATTGCTTCCTCACCGATCTCTGCAAATCTTATAAGCCGGACAAGATGGAGAAATCAAAATAAATTTTGACCAGAATAATTTAGTTAGTCCCCACTGCTAATAGCAATGGGGACTTTATTTATAGGGTAATCGATGTGTGGTTTCAGAGGGTAGAATATGCCTTATATGAGAACGACGTACGTGTCTCCTTTGCTCGTTTGGTTGCCTTGAAAATGGCCTTTCGGATAAGCTGATCCGAACTATAGATACCTGGGCCCATAATCATGAAAAGAAATGCCGGGATTGCATATATCACTGCAGGCATGGCCGGGATCACTTCTTTAAAACCGAGAGTCGCTATGATAATGAATCCTATGGTAGAGATGAGCCTCGTGCCGAAGCCAAATAGCAGGGATAATCCAACCATTCCTAACGTCAGAAGCAATAAAATAGAACCAAATCCGGAGGCGAGATATTCCTGATAGGCGCCATATCCGATACCTATGGCACTGATCACTCGCAATACCAATAATTTGCTGGACAAGGAGGAAATTTTCCCGGTATCAATGCCGGTAAGGAAGTTGATCAATTCTTTTGATTCGGGAGTTGCAGAAACAGTAGCCGCAATTCTCGCATCAAGATCGTCATAACTACGACCCTCCATGCTTATGGCTCCAAGGGTCTTCTCCCCGGGGTTTACGGATATAACAGTAGGCTGCTCCATATGATACTGTTTTATTGCTCTTAACTCTATTAACATGGATTTTACCGGTAGCTTTGGAGTCAGAATTCATGTTATACACCATTATAACATATTTTCCAAAATTTTGTTTTATGAATCTTCAAAATTTTTTAAAAAATTTTTTCTGCTCGGTTAACACCGCAAGTTTAACATTCCCATTATATTAAAAAAATGTCTGATTCCGTTATTCTATTAGTCTGTGCATTGTCTGCGTTTCATGATTGAATCCGGAAGTGCCATTCCATCAACACATATTCTTTCGCTAAAATAGATTTAGCGGAATTATATACCTAATATTGTGATAATGAAAAATATAGGCAAATTATATTTTAGATATGGCACGATGGGGTCGGCCAAGACCGCCATGCTCCTCACAACTGCATACAATTTTGAAGAGCGGAATATGGCCTATCGTTGCTTCAAACCCGTGATTGACACGCGCGACAAAAAGAATGTAATCCGCAGCCGAATTGGAATTGAAAGGGAATGCACATGGATATATCAAGACACCAACCTGTATGAATCTGTCCGGGCAATGATGGAAGCCGGAGAAGGTCCGCTATGGATTCTTGTTGATGAAGCCCAGTTCCTCACAGCCGAACAGGTTGACCAGCTTGCCAGAATTGTGGATGATTTTGGTATAAACGTAGCATGCTATGGCTTGCGCACCGACTTCCGTACCAATCTCTTCGAGGGTTCAAAGCGTCTGCTTGAGATTGCCGATAGCATTGATGAAGTTAAATCCACATGCTCATGCGGGCGGAAGACAATTGTCAATGCCCGAGTCAACAGCCGCGGTGAAATTATCACTGAAGGCGAAGTTGTGGAAATTGGCGGCAACGACCGCTATATAGCCGTATGTCGTAATTGCTGGCGCAACAAGCGCATAGAGCAAAGCAGCAAAGGACGCCTCCCCCTCTGATCCCCAATCATATAGAAATAACACCTTAAATCCTATCATCTTCATGACCAGAGAAACGCAAGAACAAATTATCTCCCTGATGCGCCGCGAGATCGTTCCGGCCATGGGTTGTACCGAACCTGCAGCCGTATCACTATGTGTGGCAAAGGCTTCTGAACTCTTAGGCCGACGTCCCGAGCAAATCGAATTGTCGCTCAGTGGCAACATTATAAAGAATGCCATGGGCGTAGGTATACCGGGTACCGGGATGATAGGGCTGCCTATCGCAACTTCCCTTGGAGCTATATGCGGAAAATCGGAATATGGTCTTGAAGTGCTCCGCGATGTAGACGACAAAGCCATTGAACAGGGTAAGGAATATATTGCGGAAGATAGAATCACCATCTCTCATTGTAGGAATGCTCCGTCAAATCTTCATATTGAAGTGACAGTCCGAGGCGACGGCCATTATGCCAAGGCAGTGATTTCAGGAGCGCATACCAATTTTATTCTTCTCGAAAAAGATGGCGAACAACTGCTAAAAAAAGACCTTGAGGCTTCAGCCACAAATCAGTCGGATATAAAGCTGAATCAGGCAATGGTGTATGAATTTGTCATGTCCGTTCCTTTGAGCGATATTGAATTTATGCACGAAGCAGGAGAAATGAACCGACTTGCGGCCATCGAAGGAAATAGTAAAGATTACGGTCATTCTCTCGGAAGCACCATCCGGCAATATGGCAAGCAATTTTTTGGCGACACTCCCCTCGCCCATATGTTATATCTCACATCGTCGGCCTGCGATGCACGTATGGGAGGTGCCGTGGTTTCGGTAATGTCAAATTCCGGCAGCGGCAATCAAGGAATCACGGCAACTCTTCCCGTTCTAAGCTATGCAAATGAGATTGGAGCCGACCATGAGACAACAGTACGTGCCCTCGCTCTTAGCGGCCTTACAAGCATTTATATCAAGCAGAATTTAGGCCGTCTCTCCGCCCTATGCGGGTGCGTGGTGGCAAGCACGGGAGCATCTGCCGGATTGGTATATCTGATGAAAGGGGGTTACGAGCAAATATGCTCCGCAATCAAAAATATGGTTGCCAACCTTACAGGAATGATTTGCGACGGAGCCAAGCCGTCGTGCGCCCTTAAAATATCTTCCGGAGTATATACCGCGCTTATGTCGGCACTCCTTGCCATGCAGGGAAAATGTGTGACTCCCCTTGAAGGAATAGTATGCGAAGACATCGACCAGACAATTCGCAACCTTACATCCATCGGACGCGAAGCCATGCTCGAGACCGATAGGCAAGTGCTCAATATTATGGTCACTAAATAATCACTCCTCCGGATTCAAAATTTTAAAATTTCAGGAATATTTTGGAGTTATTGCGCATATTTTTGGGTGAAAAGTTGCAAAAACCGATACATTTTCTTAATTTCGCATTTTAGGTAACCCAACACCTGAAGTGCGCGAGGTTTCGTTCACCTAAGGAATTATATTTCATTGCCCATGAAACGGATTCTAACCCGGCTCGCCGTGGCCGCCTTACCCGTCATAATGATGGCGGGGTGTCGGAATAATGCAGAGCTAAGTGCCTCATTCCCCGAAAAGTTCGAGGGTAAGGATGCTGAATTGATCGACTATATGGATTCCACGCTGCTTGTCAGCGGAACTATTACAAACGGCATTGTCGAGTTTAAGAATATCGGAAATGACACCCTCCGGATGCCTCGTTTTGCCACGCTGATGGTGGATGGGCGTGTGAAGGCATATTATATTGTGGAACCAGGTAAAGCCGTAAGAGACTCTCTCGGAAACGTATACGGCACCCCCGCAAACGACCGGCTCTCGATGCTGATGAATCAGCTGGATTCCGTTGACAATCTCGATGACATGGTTAAATACGTGAATTTCGTCGAGGAAAAATTCAATGAGAATAAAGATAATGTGATTGGTGATTATCTTGGTGTGGAACTCCTAAAATTCATGGATGCCGGAAAAATCGATAGTCTTTTGGCCACTACCCATACCGAATTCCGCGATGCACGGCGTACAAAATACTACATCAATCTCGCTCGTCAGCGCGCCGGCACATCGGCAGGAATGCAATACGCAGATGTCGATGGTGAGAACATTAATGGCTCCCCGCTTAAACTTTCTCAGCTAATAAAGCCCGGCCAATATACAGTTCTTGATTTCTGGGCCAGCTGGTGTCCTTACTGCATAAAGGAACTCCCTGATCTGGAAAGTCTTTATGCCGATTATAAAAACCGTGGTGTGGAGATAGTAGGTATCGCCGTTCGCGACAACCCTGATGATACCCGGACTATGGTTAAGAACAAAGGAATCGAATGGCCGGTGCTCTACAACACGCAGAAAATGGCCTACGATCTTTATGGCTTCGCTGGAATTCCACACCATATCCTCATCGGACCGGATGGAACCATAATCAGCCGTGGAGAAAACGTATCACAGCTCCGGACACGTCTTGAGAATATATTAGATAAATAATAATTCGGAGTTGCCTACGCAAGTCCCCTACCATGAAATATTCAATTATGAACAACGAACCATCGCTGAATGCATTGATCACCGATGCCATAGTGAAGAACTGGAACCGGATGAGTCTCTCCGATATGGGTGGCATCAACTATCAATACAAAGATGTAGCAGAACTTATTGCGAAACTTCATCTCATGTTTGAAAGCGCGGGAGTGAAACCGGGTGATAAAGTGGCTATTTGCGGTAAGAACTCTTCCAACTGGTCGGTTATATTTTTGGCTTGCCTGACAAGCGGCACAGTAGCCGTCCCTATTCTCCATGAGTTCAAGCCTGATACAATTCATCATCTCGTAAATCACAGCGACTCCAAATTGCTTTTCGTCGATGCCACAATCTGGGAGAACCTTGATGAGAAATTGCTCCCTAACCTTGTGGGTGCAATATTTATCAGCGAACTTGGAATGCCGCTGTCACGTTCGGAGGAACTGACATATACCCGTAACAATATCAACGAAGTTTTCGGCAAAAAATATCCCTATAGCTTTGATAAGACAGATATACATTATTATGAAGACAAGCCTGAAGAACTGGCCATTATCAACTATACATCCGGTTCTACAGGAATGTCAAAAGGAGTGATGCTCCCTTACCGGAGCATTTGGAGCAACATACGCTTCACTCTCGACAATCTTCCATTCCTTAAAGCGGGCGACGGGATGGTGAATATGTTGCCTCTTGCCCATCTATATGGAATGGTGATTGAGATGCTCAATCCATTCTGCCGGGGCTGCCATTGCTATTTCCTTACAAAGCTGCCTTCACCGAAAGTGATTCTAAAGGCTTTTGCCGATGTCAAGCCGAAGTTAATTATCACGGTGCCTTTGATTTTGGAGAAAATCATTCGCAATAAGGTATTCCCGCTTCTGGAAAAGCCCTTGATGAAAATCATGCTTACCATGCCTTTCCTCGACGACTATCTCCTGGCAAAAGTAAAGGAGAATCTTTTACAGGCCTTCGGAGGAAATCTTGAAGAAATCATCGTAGGTGGAGCGGCCCTTAACCCGGAAGTAGAGGCATTCCTATATAAAATCGGATTCCCGATCACCGTAGGCTACGGCATGACAGAATGCGGACCCCTCATCAGCTATATCACTGCCTCGCAGTCGAAAGCCAAATCCGTAGGAAAAGTAGTCGACAGAATGGAGGTGAAGATCGATTCTTCCGATCCGCGGACAATTCCCGGTAATATTCTCGTGCGGGGTACAAATGTGATGAAAGGTTACTATAAGAATGACAAAGCCACGCAGGAAGTATTCCCGGACAACTCCGGATGGATGAACACGGGCGATATGGGCATGATAGATGAAAATGGATATATCTCCATTTGTGGTCGCTCGAAGACAATGATTCTCGGGCCGTCCGGGCAGAACATTTATCCGGAAGATATTGAAGCCAAGCTCAATAATCTGCCTTATGTCAACGAATCTCTCGTTGTGGAGGAGGGTACGGACCTCGTCGCTCTTGTCTATCCTGATTTTGATTCCGCACGGAGTCAAGACATTGACCGCGAGAAGTTGGAGGAAATAATGCAGCAGAATCTTGTTACCTTGAATGGAGAGATGCCCTCGTATAGTAAAGTAAAGCGCATCAAAATAATGGAAGAAGAATTTGAGAAGACTCCTAAACGCTCCATCAAACGCTTCCTATACCAAGTCTGACCTTCCTTTCCCTATTAATGTTATCCGCATTCAATATTGTCCATCTCCAAAGTAAATGCGCTCATCCGGGCGCATTTATTAATATCGGTCATGTTATCAATAGTAACATAAAGTTTTGGAACATACAATACCTTAGATCCCAATTGCCACTTTCAGAATATTTATAGCAACGAGCGTAGAAACCCGAATTTATTAGGTGAGTTTCTTAGTAGAATCTTTTTCGGTGTTGCCTTAAAAAGCAAAGCCTCTCAACTTTTGTCAGTCAAGAGGCTTACCCGGTGCGCATGATAGGACTCGAACCTACACGTCGTTAGACACCAGATCCTAAGTCTGGCGCGGCTACCAATTACGCCACATGCGCATTGCGGATACAAAATTAATAATTATTATTGAATCCGACAAAAAAATTTGCATCCTGTCCGGGAATCTGCGGGTTAAATATTGATATATGCTTAACTTTTCGCACATTGTGCACTAAGCCACGGAGGCACTTAGATGCTTTTCTCTACTGTCCATGCGAAAGCACGCAATCCTAACTTGGGCTTTGATTCATCAAGCACATGCAACCGCGAAAGCAGATTATCAAGGTGACTATCTTCAACAAAAGTGATAATGGCGGATGCCAATGAGGGCCATGCGTGCGTTCCGTAATGCGGAATTCCGGAATTGGTTCCGCGACCCTGCACTTGACCAAATGCCGTAAAGCCACGACACGAACAACGGTTAAGCACTTCAATTATATTTTCATGATGGGCCTGATCGTAGGCTATAAAGACTCCTTTCATATTTAATCAGTTGATGGGTCATGGAGAAGGGCATGATCCCTTCTCCATGACTTGTGGATTATTTTGCCGCTTTGCCGAGCATTCTTTTATGGAATTTTTTCCGTTGACGTTTCAATCCGTTTCCGGCAAATACACAGTAGAGAGTAGGCACGAACAAGAGCGTGAGGATGGTGGAGAAAGTAAGACCTCCAATCACTGCCACACCCATAGGACGCCAAAGCTCGGCACCTTCACCTGTTCCCACAGCCATCGGTACCATACCGAGGATGGTGGTCATGGTAGTCATTAGCACCGGACGCAGACGCGAGCGGCCACCGTCGATCACAGCCCTGCGAATCGCCATTCCGCGCTCACGGTTAAGTGAGATATAGTCGATTAATACAATACCATTCTTCACTACAATACCGATTAGCATAATCGCTCCAATCATCGACATGATATTCAGCGTATGCCCCGTGATCCATAGGATAAGGAATACTCCGGAGAAGGCGAAAAGCAGAGAAGTCATGATAATTCCCGGATATGTGAAAGACTCGAACTGGGCCGCCATCACGATATACACAAGGACAATGATGAGCAATCCGAGCATCATCAGATCGGAGAATGAATCTTGCTGGTCTTCATACGAACCGGCAATCTGGATTGAAATGCCGGAAGGAAGATGCATATTATCAATCTCTGCTTCGGCTGCAGTCACAACCTGATCAAGGGGAACTCCATTGACTACGGACGAAACGGTGATCACGCGTTCTCTGTCCTTACGCTCGATGGTAGGTGGAGTGGAGCGTTCTACTACCTTACCGACCTCCTTGAGCCGTACAGGCTGCCCGGTCGTGCTGTAAAGAAGTATATTCTCAAGGTCTGAGATCTGTGTACGGTTTTCCGGTGCATACATTACCTTCACATCGTATTCCTCACCGTCTTCGCGGAACTGGGTCGCTGTAGCACCATTAACACGATTACGCAAATAATATGCCGCGGTCTGAAGATTAATTCCATACATGGATAGCTTTTCACGATCGAAGTCCACCTGATACTCCGGCTGATAATCGGAACGGGAGATGGTGATGTCGGCACAACCCTCTATACCCGAAAGGATCTGCTTAAGATCTTGTGCCACACTATCAGTTTCGGCAAAGTCATAACCATATATCTCGAAGTCGACGATACTCTGGCCACCCATTCCTGAATTTCGACCACCACCCACATTTACCTGCACTTTTTTGAAATCCGGGTAATTTGCGTCGAGATCCTGTCGCATCTCATCTGCAATCTGTCGAATCGACTTATTGCGTTGTTTCGGGTCGACAAGACGTATATTCATTGAGATGATGTGCGGGCCATTATCAGATAGCGAGGCAAAGGTGTTATCGGAGCTTGCAGGACCAACGGTATACGAGGATACCTTGATTTCCGGGAATTTCTCACGCCATGTACTGTCGAGACGGGCGGTTATTTCTTCCGCCTGTTCCACACGTGAACCTATGGGCAATTCAAGTTTTACTCCGAGACGTGAATTATCCTGCGTCGGGAAGAATTCTGTTCCTACGAATTTCATCAGGAAGCATGAACCCACAAAGATTCCGAGACATATGATTATCGTAACTCCGCGATGCCCTACAACTTTGTAAAGCAGCCTGGCATATGCGTTGTCGAATTTATCAAGGAATCGTTCGATTGGCCTATACCATTTGCCGTTCTGATCGCTTGCCGAACGCAGACGCAGCCACTGGCTACATAGCATCGGAGTAAGCGACAAGGCGCATGTGGTGGATATTATCATCATTATTGTCACCATCCATCCGAGCTGACGGAACATCACGCCGGTCATACCCGTAATCATTGTCAGAGGGAAGAATACGGCAATAAGGGTCAGCGTAGAGGCAATTACCGAGACAGCCACCTCGTTGGTGCCATGTACGGCGGCCTGCTTTGGATCGGCTCCCCTCTCTATATGGGTTGTGACATTTTCCAACACCACAATCGCATCGTCGACCACCATACCGATTGAAATTGACAATGCCGATAGAGAAATGATGTTAAGGCTATTACCCGTAATGTATAGATAGATAAACGACGCTATCAACGACACGGGGATCGTTATGACGATAATCAGAGTTGCCCTCCAACGGCCCAAGAAGAAGAACACCACTATCATCACAAAGAGGAGAGCGTAAAGCACAGTCTCGACAAGTGATGCGATTGTATTCCGGATATTGTCCGATGTATCGACAATCACCCCGATTTTGATGTCGGATGGGAGATTCTTCTCCAGAGAGGGAAGTATCTTCTTGACTTTGTCAGAAATCTGTACGGAGTTGGCCCCGCTCTGCTTCTGAATCACAATCATGGCGCCTTCCTTGCCATTGTTGTAAGTGTGCTGGGTACGCTCTTCAAGAGAATCCTCAACGCGTGCCACATCGCGCATATATACGATTTTGCCCTGATAAGAGCCTACCGGGACATTTAGCAGCTCCGACGATTCCTCAAATTCACCCTGCACTCGGAGTGCATATGTATTGGAGCCGACATCAAACTGGCCTCCGGGTACATTTCGGTTTTCTGCCCCTATAATGCTCGAAATCTGCTCCACTGTAAGATTATAGGCTTCCAGACGGTTCGGATCCACATATACATGGATTTCACGTTTTGGAGCGCCGGAGATAGAGACGGAGCCGACTCCATCTATTCGGGCAAGTGGATTCGCAACATTCTCATCAAGAATCTTGTATAGACCCGGCATACTCTCATTGGCTTGCACCGAGAGAAGACAGATGGGAATCATGTCGGAGGAGAATTTGAATATTATCGGATTCTCCGACCCGTCGGGGAGGACGGATTTTACCATCTCTATCTTATCGCGCACGTCATTGGTGAGCACATCTATGTCATAGCCATATTCAAATTCAAGGGTAATGATCGACGTATTCTCACGTGAAGTAGAGGTTATATGCTTGAGATGTTCCACTGAATTCAGGGTATTTTCCAGTGGCTTTGTCACATTCTGCTCTATATCCTTTGCGCTGGCTCCGGGATACATAGTCACGACCATCAGCGTGTTGGTGTCTATATCCGGATATAGGTCGATCGGCAGCTTGGACAAGGAGAAAAGTCCAAGAATAATCACCGTCACGAAACAAAGCAAAGTCGTGATCGGGCGCTTTACCGATGCGCTGTATAAACTCATGGTTATATCTTCTAAGGGTTATTACTTTTTGTTTGCCACATTTACCTTTGAACCATTCGACAGCCGTGACTGCCCGCTCGTGACAACCTGCACGCCCGGTTCGATGCCCGACAACAGTTCATATCGGTCGCCGAGACGCTGGCCCAATTCCACTTTCTTATAGGTGACAGTGCCATCGGAATTATAAACGTATACGAAATGATTGCCCGATCCGGTCTGCTTCACCACTGCCTTGTCAGGCACGACTACGTGGTTGGCTTTTCCCAGATTGAGGGTTACACGGCCAAACATGCCGGGAAGTACCCTGCCATCGCTATTGGGGATAGTGATTTCTACGCCGAATGTGCGCGACTGGGCATCGACAGTCGGCATTACCATGCTTACCGTTCCTGCAAATTTTTCATTTCCGTAGGTGTCGAAAGTAATCTCAGCCGGCATTCCCTTTTTCACGTAGGGAAGTTCGCTTTCCGATACATTTATCACCACCTTGAGTGGCTGTACTTTTGCCACTGTGAGGATCGGGAGGTTAGCGGTCATATCACCCGGATCATAATTGCGGGCCGTAACTACTCCAGATATCGGGGAGGTAAGGACCGTATTCTCGCGGGCATTGCGCAGGGAGCGTTCTGCCTGAGATAACGCATTCTTTGCATTCACAAGCTGAATCTCCATCTGGTCAACTTGCTGCTTTGTGCCGCCGCCTATTTTCAGCAGCTCCACAGCACGGTTGTAATTCACTTCGACATTCTTCAAATTGGCCCTTGCATTATCCACTTGCGTTTCATAGGCGAATGTATTGACATCATCGAGCACCACCAGTTTCTGGCCTGCGGCCACGCGCATACCTTCATCCACGTATATCTGCTTGATGCGATTGGGCATCGACGAGCTGATATTGTTGATTTGTTCCGGTTCCACTGTGGCAGTGTATACTCCGTTTTTATCCACCACCTCACTATTGACTGTCTGGACATTTACCGACGGCACAATATTCTGCTTCGCGCTTTCTTTCTCACCTTTTTCTCCACCGGAGCAACCCGTCAGCAGCGCGAGAAGCCCGACGGTCAGGAGATTGAAATATATCTTTTTCATGTCTGATTAATTGGCGTGTTGTTAATACGACGAGGACGGTATGCCCAATGATTCCTCCTTGCCCAGCAATGAATCAAGCTCGCTCGTGGAAACAAGGAAATTATATATGGTCTGAAGATGCGCCAGACGCGCCGTGGTATTGGCAAGCTCACTGTCGCGGAGATTAAGATAGGTGGCTGCGCCAATCTCAAAACTCTTCTGCATTATCTCATAAGCCTTAGCTGCCTGTTTTACCCCCTCCTCCGAGGATGCTATCTGGGCCACTTCTTTCTTGATGTTGTCAAGGGCGAGATCTACCTGCATATTCAGATTATTTACCAGGCTTTCCCGCTGGAACTCCATTTCTTTTATCTGGACTTGCGTCTGCTTAACCGCATTCAGTCGACCGAGCCCATTGAATATAGGCACTGACAAGGCAAGCCCTATCGTACTGTAAGGATGGAATTGCTGATTCTTGAACGGATTGCCGTTGCTCATGGCGTTCCATGTCATGTTGTAGCTGAGCCCCAGAGTTGGAATCCAGGCATACTGTTTGGCCTTCAATGTCTGTTTCAGCATTTTTGTCTGAATGTCGAGCGAACGCAGGGAGGTGTTTCTTTCAAGCGAACGTTCAGCTCCAATTACATAGCCGTACATCTCACGCTGCATGTCAAGAATGCTTACTGATGGCATTACTACTACATCCTTATCCATTCCCATAAGCATTTTAAGCATCAGCGAACATTGCTTGATCGATATATCGGCCTGCAGCAATTCCGGCTCAATATTTTTTACTTGCACCGAAGAACGCAGCACGTCGTATTCCGATGCCGTGCCCTGCTCGAATTGTTTTTGATATACATCGGCATTTTCTTTTGCTATTTCATAATTCTCGCGTATCACATCGCGTGAGGCTATGGCAAGAAGCAGCGCATAATATGATTTATTAAGGTTGTTCACCATATCAAGACGCGATGCCCTCGCACTTTCGAGAGTTGCGAGGATCTGAGTATCGCTTATGTTGATGGATTGCCATAAGGCAGCGCTCACCAAAGGCATCGATGCTGAAAAGCCGAAATTCCAGTTGTTGTCGGTACCCATCTTGAACTGCTGCGACTGGCCTCCCATATTCATTGAGATGGTCTGAAGTTCGATAGTGCGTTGATAGGCTCCTGAAAAATCAATTTTCGGGAATACGCTTGCAAGGACTTCGCGCTTTGAATAATCCATGCGCTTTACTTCCAGGTCGGCCACGCGGATTGTGGGGTTATCCTGAAGTGCGATGGCAACGCATTCAGCCCTTGACAACCGCAGGGTGTCGCCTGTCGTGGAGGAATGAGCCGCCAGGCACCCCACCGAGAAGACTGCTAATGTAATAATTTTATTTATTTTCATATTGAGGAATTTTTTCCTTGTTATCGTTGTTTTTATCATTTATATGCTCAAGTATTTCCCTCCCCTTTTGGGTAGCCACGCTTCGCAATAAAGATAGCACAATATGTCTGTAGGCTTCCGGGAGAGTAACATCCGCTGGAAAATACTCTTCCATCCGTTTCAACGACTCCATCTGGAGCATGAACAGCCGCATCGTGATGCGGTAATCGATGTCATCACAGAATACCCCTTCTTCCACTCCCCTGTTAAGCGTCTCAAGCAATATCATGCACATTCTTTTATGATATTGTTCAAATTCAGGGCGAAGATTGGAATAATACGAATCGAGGTCATGCACAAGCCCCACATTGATATCCTTCATCATCGAGAGATGGGAATTTAGAGCCTTTGTCAGGGCTTCCATGCTGTTTGAGGTCTGAGATACTTCTGCTTTTACAAGGCGCGCATGGTTTTCATGAAAATGGCTGAACACAGCCCTTACCATCGATTCTTTAGATTCAAAAAGCTCATATAGCGTACGCTTGGATATGCCTAAAGTCCTGGCCACGGAATCCATGGTCATTCCTTTGAGGCCTTTACTGAATATCAGCCCTCCAATGGTGTCAAGTAATTGGCTTCTTTCCTCTTGGGTCATATTCCTATGATTGATTGCGACGGATGCTAATCTTGTGCGGGGCAAAATTACACAAAAAACTGAAAACTGCAAAACAGTTTTCAGTTTTTTAACAATAGCCGTCTCCACGATTATTTATCGGAGTCTGCAGCGAATTTTTTTCTTAGGTTGGTCAACATATCTACTGTCATACCTTCGAGATCATACTCGGGTTTCCAGCCCCACTCCTCACGTGCGCATGAGTCATCAAGCGAGTTAGGCCATGAGTCGGCAATGGCCTGACGTAATGGATCGAGTTCATAGGTCATCTTGAATCCGGGTACATGCTCGCGTATTTTGGCATATATTATTTCCGGATCGAAACTCATGGAGGCTATGTTGAACGAATTGCGGTGTTTTAGCTTCGATGGATCAGCTTCCATTATCTCCACTGCTGCTCTAAGCGCGTCCGGCATATACATCATGTCCATAAACGTACCTGGCTTGAGAGGGCATTTGAAATCCTCACCCTTAGCTGCCGAATAGTAAATATCCACGGCATAATCGGTAGTACCTCCACCGGGAGGTGTTGTATAGGAGATCAATCCCGGGAAGCGCACCGAGCGTGTATCGACGCCGAAGCGCTTGGCATAATAATCGGAAAGCATCTCGCCCGTCACCTTGGTGACGCCGTAAATAGTCTCGGGGCGCTGAATGGTATCCTGTGGAGTTTTGTCATGAGGCGTGGTGGGGCCGAAAGAGCCTATCGAACTGGGGGTGAACACAGCGCAGCCGTTTTCACGTGCCACTTCCAGCGTATTGTAGAGACCTCCTACGCCAATCTTCCATGCCAGTTGCGGACGTGCCTCGGCCACGGCTGAGAGAAGTGCGGCAAGATTATATATGGAATCGATGTTGTATTTTTTTACTGTATCGGCAATCTGCTGCGGATTGGTGATATCGACTATCTCGGCCGGGCCACTCTCGAGAAGTATACCTTTAGGCTCGGCTCCCGGGATATATCCGCATACCACATTATCGTTGCCGTAGATGTCACGCAATTTCATTGTGAGCTCCGACCCTATCTGTCCGGTAGCTCCTATCACGAGGATGTTCTTCATTGTTATTTCTTTGGTTCTGGTATCAGTCTAAGTAGGGCGTGCCCCGCATATTTTTCGATGCAAAATTAACAAATTCTTCTTTATTATCAAAGAATTTTTCACTCCTCCAGCATTATCCACCGATGCCGGGGTTATTGAGCGACTGTCAGGATTTCCGGATTTCCGGATTTTATCTTATTCGGGAGTTTCCCGACCACTTGAATATAACTGTGCCTGACGAGCGACTTTATAAAATCTCCCGGCAGGCCACAATTAATGTCAAGTTGATTCCAATATTTCTTGTTCCAGTGATAAGCTGCCTCTATTTCCGGATGATGATCGCGCAATTCCTGCGCATATGCTGCGTCACATTTAATCACGAGCCGATTCTTGCCATCCAGGGAGAGGGCGGCGAAAATTTTCCCACATACTCTTATGAGTAACACCCCGTCGCCGAAAGCCATATCCTCGCTTGCCATTGGTAATGACAGGCAATATTCACGAAGAAATTCAATATCCATTATGAGCTCATAATGTCCGACCCGCGGACGTGTCCTTACGCCGCGGGTCGGATTATACGATTAGGCTTATTTTATTACGTTCAATTTCTTGCCTACCTTTATGAAAGCCGCGATAGCCTTGTCAAGCTGTTCGCGTGTATGGGCGGCGGATAGCTGAACGCGGATACGCGCTTGTCCTTTCGGCACCACAGGATAGTAGAATCCTGTTACATATATTCCTTCTTTCTGCATCTCGGCGGCGAAATCCTGCGACAACTTTGCATCGTAGAGCATCACCGCGCATATGGCGCTCTGGGTCGGCTTGATGTCGAATCCCGCCTCGAGCATCTTGTCGCGGAAATAGTTCACATTATCCATCAGCGTATCGTGAAGAGTATCGCTTTCATCCAGCATCTTGAACATCTCAAGGCTTGCGCCTACAATTGCGGGAGCCACTGAATTGGAGAATAGATACGGACGTGAACGCTGGCGCAACATATCGATCACGGCTTTCGGACCCGTGGTGAAGCCACCCATCGCACCGCCGAACGACTTTCCAAGCGTTCCGGTGAAGATGTCGATCTTACCGTAGCAGTCGAATTTCTCTGCCACACCACGTCCTCTGGGACCTACGACTCCGGCTGAATGGCTCTCATCCACCATCACGAGNNGATGTTCAAGATGCTGGATGAAAGCCACGAGAGCGTCGTACTTCTCGGCCAATTCACATATCTTATCCATCGGAGCTACGTTGCCATCCATTGAGAAAACGCCATCGGTGGCTATGATCTTGAAGCGGCAATCCTTGGCCTCCTGCAGACAACGCTCAAGGTCGGCCATATCGGCATTGGCATAACGGAATCGTTTTGCCTTGCAAAGACGCACACCATCGATGATAGAGGCATGGTTCAATGAATCGCTTATTATAGCATCTTCTTCTGTGAAAAGGGGCTCAAACAGACCTCCGTTTGCATCGAAGCATGCGGCATAGAGGATAGTATCCTCTGTCTTGAAGTATTTAGAGATGGCTTTTTCAAGCTCCTTGTGAAGATCCTGCGTTCCGCAGATGAAGCGTACGGAGCTCATGCCATATCCACGTGTGTCCATGGCCTTCTTCGCAGCTTCGATCAGGCGGCTATTGTCGGCCAGACCAAGATAATTGTTGGCGCAGAAGTTCAGGACCTCTCCCTGTGTGCCTTCCACCTCGATGTCGCTGCTTTGAGGAGTGGTGATGACGCGTTCCTTCTTGTAAAGTCCGGCTTCCTCAATGGCGGCCAGCTCTTTCTCCAAATGAGTCTTGAAATTTTTGTACATGATATTAGAGTTTTGACTGTAGTCTGGTTTTACGCTTCAAAATTACAATATATTTTCGCAATTTCAAAGTAAATTTCAATCATTCTTTAGTATGGCTGAAGAGTATATTAGATATGCCGTGGATGAATTTGCTTCTTTTATTCATCCACGGCACCTTCAACTTATTACAAAGGCCGAAATCTTATTACATTTTTCGCGGTGTCAGCCTTATTTGTAGTCAGGTTTATTTCACCATCACTTTCTCTGTCTTACCATCCGCTACTTTAATGTAAAGACCTTGCGCGGGATTGTCAACACGTACGCCCTGAAGATTATAGTAGACGGCTTCACTTTGATTAAGGATGGTCGACATCTCCTCGATACCCGTTGATTCAGTACAGCAGAGGATATAATCCATTTCATAGTTGCTGAAATTCTGGCTGGCATCGGTGAGCTCAACTTTCAGTTTTGCCCATTTTTCCTTATATGCGTCTGTGAGGTAATTTTTCAGGGGCACCTTTACAAGGAATCCATCGTTGGCACCTACGAATTCCGGAGTCTCGGTTATGGGAGTCCACTCCTCACTATCCATAGTGGATAGATAGAGATTGATGGTTAGGTTATCAGTGTAATCGTAAGAAGAATCATAGTCATAGGCCGTGAGATATAGCATTCCATCATCTCCCGGTTTAATCCGGTTGGTTATCAACCCATCACTATTACGGATCTGATAATTTGTGATATGGGGAGGGATGATGTCTTCTACGTTCTTGATACTAAATCCGAATACACGTTTTGATTCATATGGGATACTTCCATCGATCAACTGGCCACCATATGTAACGGAAGCCTCAAATTCTGCATTTGCAAGCGGTTTACCCATCATTTCATCGAAGCCCATTATTTGTCCGTTATACTTCACATAATCAAATTTGCCAAATGGGTCCTCTGTCCTGATATTCTCAAAGAATGGTCCGCTCATTTCCACATAGCTGCTAAAATCAGCAATCACTTCTTCGCCTGTGGTCGAATCAACAGTGTACCACGGATCTAACTTACTTTCCTGATACATTGTTTTGCAGTAGTAATCAATCGATTGCTGATCAGGATGGATATTATAGACATCCACGGGTGAGAACCAATCGAACTTCCACGTCTCCCGATCGAACACAGGATAAAAGTTTCTCAACCATAATCCTTCGGGTGTGCTGAAATAGTTACCGCTATATTTCGTATGCACTTCTTCCCCTTCATTGCAGTAAACCGATCCGAATTTTGCGCCAAACCAATCACCTGCCGCATTTCCAACCTGCGATTCCGGAATGTAATAATTCACCTTGAATTTACTCATAGGAGTCCCGGGACGATTTCCTTCATTCGCCAATTCCATTGATATATTATCCTTGCTTACTTTGAAACCCATCGCGACTCCACATCTTTCATAGGCTTTCTCCTCGGGTGTAAGGGAGATATTCATATCAAGAGCGGTGTACATATCTGGGGTCACCGTATGTATGCTATCGGCTGTGATCGGGCCGACTATCATATCGAAAGCCGTGCTTGTGAAATTTTCATCTAAATTCTGATATTTCACATACTTCTCATAGAGAGTCTCCTCCGGCAGATCGTTTACAAGGTACACATAATCCCCTATTCCGGTGAGCATACTTTGCCCTCCTATATCGTAGACTGTAAAATCTATGACAGCGAATGTATAATACTCCGGATCTTCTTCATAAGAGATCGGATAGTCTTCTCCGTTGCTCATCTTTGCATCTACCGTGACCCTATGATTTGCCATCGATAAATCGAAAGCGAATTCCTGACGTTCTCCGGTGATTTCAATGTCCTTGGCGATGCATATTCCTCCGATGGCAGGAAGAGTGGGATTCTCAAAATTTGAGAATATCAGCATATGATATGTGCCCGGAACGGGGGCTTCATCGGCATATACATCGATAGGCCCGTCATAATTCCAATTTTCTGTTTGAGGAAACACCAATGCCAGGTCTTCATCTCCTATAAGCCAGATCGTAGGGAAGTCGTTGTAGGTTGTATCCGTACTCGCCGGGTGCGTGAGCATGAAGGTGATCTGAGGAGTCTCTCCGACCTCTATCCCTTTGGAGTTAAGTTTCCGGACTTTCTTCCCTTTGGTATCGAACCATGTCTGCATTTTGGCACCACACTTGAATTGCGTTTCTCTCGACATCAATTTATCCTCAACTTTTGGTGCAGCCGCAGGTTTGCGTGAATTCAGGAAGGATATTCCCTTCTTGGTCTTGGACTCGTTGGTGATGGTCTTGGCCATATTCTCTATTGAAGAACCGGCCTTAAGCTCGATGTGGTTTACATTCGTGCCTGAAGTTGCTGCGGAAAGCGTCAACCCGGCAAGAGCCATTGCACTGAATGCAAACCATACTGCATGTCTGTAAAGTTTTCGCATTGTGTATTACTTTTGGTTTAATAGATGTCGCAAATTTATATCTTCATCATTATTCGTAAAAGGAATTTAATACGGCTTTATCACTTATAAATATTTTAAGTATCCTTATATTCTACTTAAATTATAATTATAAATCTTATATTTACTGCTTTATGAATGTGATTCTATTTTTTGAAAATAAAAATTAAGCATACTAATATTCCTCCGATATCCGTTATAATATCAAGCGGCCGATGATAGATTTATAGATTCTGTTGCCAATTATTCTTCAAAGCCTGCCATATGAAAAAAATACTTTGCCTTATTTTAACCATTCTGATGTCGACCTCTCCAATATTGGCCGATAGGTTATTGAATAATATAAAAGAGCAGTATTATTCCGAGATGGCCAATAAAGAAGAATTTGATACCGATACCCGAATCATATGGTATGACTCTCTACTGCATCTGCCGGGAACCGATCGAATAGAAATAATGCTCAAACAAGCCGCCACTCTCCGCGATGCCGGCAATCCCCTACGGGCCCGTCAAATAATCGAGAGTATTAGGGACGATGCAATGAAAGGATCTCTTCACGATCGTCTGCACTATCTTTATCAATATGGATTAGCGTTGAGCGAATCGCATGATTATAAGAAAGTGATTGCCGTAATGGACGACATCCTTTCCATAAAAAAGCCGGATTCATTAAAGGTTATCGATGTTAAGACTAAAATTATGGGTTCGGAAGCATATACGGAATTGGGGGATTATGATAAGGCTCACAACATTCTTGATAATGCACTCGAAGATTTGAGAGATAGGCGCGATAATTCACCAATGAAAAAGAATCTGGAATGCCGTATATATGGTTGCAAGGCCACCATCAATATGCTCCAACATGATTTCGACTCTGCATTCCGGAATCTCAAGGCAGAGGAAAAACTGGCCTATAACGATACCTTAAAACGATTGGTCAACATACATTATGCCCAGATATTCGAGGCAAAAGGGGAACCGGAAATGGCACTAAAATACGCTAATGAGGCACTCAAATGTAGCTCCGACAACTATAACCTGCGCACCACGCTATTGATTAATGCGATCTGCCTCTATAAACTCCGACGCTATGAAGAAGCTCTCGCCATGCTGACTGATGTTGCAAAAATTGGAGATAGTTCTCTTATCAATATGTTTACTTACTATAAATTGCGGGGCGATATTCTGGCTCGGCTGGGAGATTATGAAGCGGCTTTTTATTCTAACGATACTACTTGCATGTTAGCCGATTCCATCATCCTTAAAACATCGCAGCTCATGCACGAAAATTCGCATGAGTATTTTAAGACTATTGATCAGCTTAAAGAGTCGGAGGCAAATGCATCAAAAAGAAATATAGCGATCATATGTCTCACTATTATTGCCGTAGTCATCTCTGTTATTGCTATCGTACTGGCTAAGAGATATAAAAAATTTAAAAGAGAAGTAGAGGAAAATAAAGAGCTGATTGATAAATCAATGTCGCTGCAGCAAGAGATTGATGCAATGAAAGCGGTCACCCAAAACGAGAAAATGGAATATAAACGTAATTATTCCTCAGTCTTGATGAAATTATCGGCTATTAATTCTGGTATCGATGAGATTCGGAAAACAGTGGCTGCTCCAACCAACAATGCTGAAAAAGTCGCCCAGATTAAGAAGATGCTGCGCCAGCTGAATATCAAAGAGAATCTATGGCAGATTTTCTCCACACAATTCGAGGACTCGAACAGGATGTTTATCGACAGGCTTACATCACTCCATCCCGACCTCTCAAAAACGGAACTGCGGGTATGCAGTTTTATCCTTATCAACCTTTCTACTAAAGAGATAGCGGAACTACTTAACCGCTCACCCCGCACAATTGAAGCCACAAAGTATAATATCCGGAAGAAACTCGATATTGAAGAGCCTACAGAAACTTATTTGCTGCGTTTAGCTTCGACAACGAGACATGAAGAGCCTTGACTCCATAAGTGCGTGATACTACGCTAATATTTAAATCGGATATTTAATCAATTAGCGAAATCAATCGAGACCCCGAACCGGAATTGCCTGGGATTTATCGGATAGCTTGGCATGGAGAAATAATTGCGGCTGAACAGTCCTTGATTCACATGGCTGCACATCACAAAAAATCGCGTTTTCTTTAATTTGCACGTTAGATAAGCGTTGCAATTTGCATAATTGCCAACATAAGTCGGATTGTCGCCCTGCACATGGAAACTCATTGTAGCCGGTTGATAGCTCATTCCCGGATAAGAGGTATAATAATCGCAATCCACGCCCAGTTGAACATCGAGAACCTTTGCCAGCTTAAAACCGAGGAACATATTGCTGTAGACGGTAAGCACAGGCAATGGTAGCCGGCTCTTATCGGAACTCGCCTGATATGTGACCCGATTGTTCCAGTTCCATATCCCGAACTTCAATTTCTGATCTATATAGGCTGAAAAAATCTGAATATGACCTCCATATTGCTCCGGAACACATTGCGCGTTGAAGAAGACATAATTCTGAATATTCTCAAAATCGACGCCAAGATCTGTCTTAGTCCAGGGTATATGCAATTTTCCACCGACACGGAATGACCGGATTTTTCCGAAATCATTATTCCATACAAAGTGATTGCCAATGTAATGCTTGAGCAGCCAGTCAGGCTCAAGGTTGGAAAATTGTCCCTCTGCATTTACTATCACAGTATCTTTACCGAGATTGAATCGGGTTGTAACGCTTCCTTTTGCATCAATATCTCCGGCCACATCCCCTATCAGTCCGAATTTTGCTTCGGCATAATAATTCAGCCTCCTCCCCTTTGTCTTGGCGATACGTCCCGACACCCATACGCGGTTTAGCATTGCCCGGATATCCGGGTCGATATTATCCGGCAGCGGGGTCAATCCGGTTGCTCCTGCTCCCACCGATCCATCTCCCGATACTTCCGGAAGATCCATATTGAACCAATATTTACCGATTTCATAGGTAGCCCAGGCTGATAAGCCGAAAGGAAACCATTTTTGAAAGCCCTCAACCATCTCAACTCCAAGACTATTGGCTATACTCCAGTTCTGTGAGTACTCATCGGTGAGAAAACTATTGAAATATGTATTGCTCCAGAATTCTTTATCTTTATTTCCGCTCTTGGTGGTGAACCGCTTCTTGTTTGTCCGTAGATCAAAGGAATAAACGAATTTCATAACCGGCACATACTCATACTTAGGAATGGTGTCGGAGAACTGCGTTATATCTCTCTGAAAACCTACATTATAGGAATGTGTCATAAAAAGTTGCTGACCACGCAGCATATTGTGAACACCCGAAAGTCTTACCGGAATACTCTTAGGTTCTATTTCATTTACGCCTCCCTGTACTTCGGCCGGATTGGATATATATAGATCATTAGTGATACCTCCATTCTCCTTATTGAGGTTCATAAGGTTATAATAAAACATCTGTGCCTGATAGTGGTCGCCTGCATAATAGAATGTGAATCCATAGTCCAATCCTTTGGCTGCCTGATCAGTATAACATCCCTTGGTATAAGGATAATCGATAAAAGCACCGACGCCTATTCGCTTATTGACATTCCCGGCGAACACAGCCCGCAAAAGATCGGCATGATCCTCCCTACCATATGAGAAATTGTAACTCAATAAGGTCATCGGGATATACACGTTATAGAATTTAATTTTGTCGAAAGTAGGAATCCAATGTCTTACGGCGTTGGAGAAAAGATAAGGCAACGGTTTCTTTCTATTGAAATAAAGCATATCCAATCCGGGACCGGCCATCTGACCCGTAGTGGCATAAGCATCCGTAACCATAGATGGAACGAATGAACGCTGATAATTATAGGGAATTGTATCAATCGTGGATTTTTCATGGAGTCCGAGAGGAGTCTCCAGAGTCCACGCATTCCCTTTTTTGGGAGGGGTTTTGGGTTTCTCTCCGGGTTGCAGCTCCCCTTTCGGAGGCCCTTGTTGGCCCCCGCGGTGCGTATTCTGAGCCGATGCCGAGGAATTCATGCAGAAAGCCAGAACGATTGTAAAAATCGTCCCGACTTTCCTTAGTATTTGTTGTATTTGCACTTTCACAGTGCAAAGTTAATTAAAATATCAATCTTATCCAATCTGATGGGAGTCACGCAAGAGGTCGTTGACTGTTTTCACAGGATTGAAAGTCTCTGCCGGGACCTCTATGAATAATGTATTCCAATCGCTCATCGCCCCGTTCCATAATCCGGGGAGTTCCAGCGCCTTGATTTCCACGCCTTCGCGGCTCTTCTCCGAGATAAACCCGGTAGTCTTGTCGACGAAATCGGGCAAGTTGAATTTTTCACCCTTCCAGTTCTTGGTGGCCACGGCAAGATCCACGGGATTGAAGTGGGTGGCTTCTTGCATCATTGCTTTGGCCTTCTTATCCTTCATATCTATTTGTGATGACTCCAGAATCTGCGGGCTTACGGTGCCATCTGCGTTATAAACAAGATATGGGCCGCCACCCGGCTCACCTTCATTGCGCACCATCCCGGCAACACGGAAAGGCCTGTTGAGTTTTGAATAGATATATTCCGCCTTAGCCGCTGCATCCATCTCATCGAATTTATCATGAGTGATGCAAAGCACATCGCGCAGGAATCCGATCATTTCATTGAGCTGATCGTCGGTGGGCGATACTTCGCTCAATAGCTTGCAATAGCGATCAGCTCTCTGCTTGATTGCAACAAGAGTGCCTCCCAATATTTTCTTATAATGGTTGGTGATGGGGCGATGCACATCCGGCACTACATTATCGATATTTTTGATAAAGATTACATCAGCGTCAAGGTCATTGAGATTTTCAATCAAAGCACCGTGACCTCCCGGGCGGAAGAAGAATTCTCCCTTCTCACGGTAGGGAGTATTGTCTTTCTTATTGGCGGCTATGGTGTCGGTCGAGGGCTTCTGCACGGAGTAGGTGATGTCGTATTTCACTCCATATTGATTCTCCATTTCCTTTGCTATCTCCTCGACTTTTATTCTCACCAAGGGAAGATGATTTTCCGATACTGTGAAATGAACTTTCACCACGCCATCCTTTCCTGCTGCATACTGAGCCCCCTCGGCAAGATGTTCGGCGAGAGCGACACGAGCGCCTCCCAGCACTTTATGGAAACTCAGCAATGCCTTAGGTAATTGGCCGTAGTTCAGCCCTATCTCCTCCACAAGCGTACGAGCCACATCCTTATAGCGTTTTTCTTCTATCAGACTGAGTACGCTTTTACCATAAAGCTGGATGCAAATGAAATTCAAAGCCGGGAAGAAGGCGAATTTCTCTATTTCCCCGAAGAATTTCTTCAGGAAATCATTGTCGGGCTTCGTCGACTTTCCATTCACAAAGGCAAATATATCCTTGAACATCCGGGAAGCGGCTCCGCTTGCCGGCACCATCTTCAATACTTTGCCTCCACCGGCAAGGAACTCATTCCATATCTTTATGGCTCCCTCTTCCATTTCCGGAGTAAGAACGGAGATCCCTTTTCCCGGAGTGGCCGCACATTCTATCTTTAGCCATGGGAAGCCCGTGGCAAACATCCGAAGCTGTTCTTCCAACATTTCGGGAGTGATTCCTTTTCGATGCAGGAAATCAAGGTCTTTTGGGTCTAATTTCATAATTTCGGGTATATCGTTATGTAAGTTGATTATTTCAATATTTCACGGAATGAGGATTCGCCGCCCATCTTTCAAATGCCTTTATGGTCTTTGCTCCGTCTACATGGATGCCCGGAATATGTCGCAGGCGTGGTTCTATTCCTATTTCATCATATATGAATTTATCAGAAAAATCTATGGTGGCAGCATCTTCTTTGGTATTACCGTAATATATCTTCGATACGCCCGCCCAGTATAGTGCCGACAGACACATCGGACATGGTTCGCAACTCGAATATACCGTACACCCGGTCAGTTTGAAAGATCCGAGTTTTCGACAAGCGGCCCTTATCGCATTTACCTCCGCATGAGCTGTCGGGTCATTTTCGAGAGTCACCGAATTTGTACCGATTGCCATTACTTCTCCTTCTCTTACGACAACCGCTCCGAAAGGGCCACCCCCCAGGTCGATATTGTCGTAACTTAATTTCGCAGCCATTTCCATATATTTCTCATCGAAATCCTGCATTAATTCTTTATCTGTCTCAATGGTGTTCTTCATAATATTAAAGGATCATAGGGTATCCTAAAATTTTAACGAAGAAGATCCATATAAAGTTTCAACGTTGAGGACGCTCCATATCGTCGGGATCATGTAGACGAAGGATGCGGAGTCTCTCATTAAGCATCTGTGCTTTCCGCTCGAGCCTGTTTATCTCGCGCTGAGAGAAGTACAGTTCATATGTGTTCATTATCATATTGCGTGTGTCAACAGGAATATTCCAGCTTCCCTTTATTCCACCGTTAAGATAGACCACCTTAATATTATTCAATTCGTTGTCTGCAATTAATTTACCTATCTCATCGGCTTTCTGTCCCGTAAAGAGGACTGTTGTAAGGCCATCCACCGTATAATTTAAAGCCTGATCTGCCGGAACCACATCAGAAGTGGCTGAAGCATTGGGAGCCTGCACCGTGATTTGATCGAATTTACTACCGGTCAGCGAAGCAATAAGCTCAAACTGACCATTGTCGGCCAAACGGGCTATAAGACCTGTAGACTTCGGAGGATAATTATCTTTAAACGATGTATAGATGATGTATGATGCAGCTTCACGTGCTTTTGTCACGGTTGTAAATTCCGGCATCATCGCATCCTGGAGCTCTCTTAGCGAGGTTATAGCATTGTTACAGGAATCTATCCCCCTTACAGTCATTTTCCCCTCAGATTCCAACTTAAAGGCATATTCCTTTATGGCATCCTTCCGGCTGTTTCCGGACTTACAGCCCCCGGACACTACTATGCAAATCAAGAACGCAGACTTTAAAATTTCCTTTATTCTCATATCTTTTTCATTATACTCTTGTGGCACTCTTAACTCCTTTTACGGTCAGGAATTTCTTTAATAAGGTGTTGATCTTACCGCTGTCCGACACGCCGACAACGAGATAACCTTGGAACATTCCATCGTTAGAATCAATCGAGATATTGCGCAATCGCACTCCCTCCTCATGAGAAATTATGCTTGTAAGATTAGTCACAATGCTTATATCATCGTTACCGACTACACGGATAGTGGCCCCCGACATTCCGGCTTTATTTCCACTCCAAGTGGCTTTAATCAGCCTGTAGGGGTATCTGCTTTTAATGTTTGCAGCATTAGGGCAATCCGTCTTGTGGATCTTTACCGTGCCATCGGACGATATGAAGCCGAATACGTTGTCGCCATATATTGGATTGCAGCAACGAGCCATCCTATAGCTAAGGCCGCTGATGCTTTTCTCTCCGATGGTCAGAATATCGGTATTTTCCTGACTCTCATGTTCGTCATTCTGTATCTTGTACTCTCCGGCCGATACAGTCTCGGATTCATGAACGGCATTGATTTCCTCGTGATATTGATTGAGGAATTTGCCGGCATCAATCTTATTACTTCCAATATCGGCATAAAATTCAAGAGCGAATTTATAACCTGATTTTTTTATAAGGCGCATAAGCATGGCCTCATCGATGTCAATCTTACGATTCTTGGCCCTGCGGAATAAGGTTTCCCTGCCTAAATCGGCCAGCCGCTGCTTTTCCTCATTCAGACATTGCTTTATCTTATTGCGTGCGCGGCTTGATTTGACTATACTGAGCCATTCATGCCGGGGCTGCTGATTGGCAGATGTCAGGATCTCTACCGTATCACCGTTGCGAATCTTATAATTGAGTTTTCTATGCGCGCCATTAACTATCGCACCCGTACACCTCGCTCCGATATTGGTATGGATATGGAAAGCAAAATCAAGTACGGTAGCTCCCTCTGAAAGACGAAACAAATCTCCGCGCGGCGTAAAGGCATATACCTCTTTCCCGAATGGCTCCATATTGATCGATTTCATCAATTGCATTGGGCCCGCTTCGGCCGTGTCGAGAATATCGCGGATATTGTTCATCCATTGATCGGTGGAATCGCCTTTTACTCCTTTGTATCTCCAATGGGCCGCAAGTCCTTTTTCCGCCACGAGATCCATGCGGCGCGTGCGGAACTGCACTTCAACCCATTTGTTGCCCGGGCCCATCACTGTGGCATGCAAAGATTCATAACCATTGCTCTTTGGCAGCGTGATCCAATCCTTCATACGGGCCGGGTTGGCAGTATACATGTCAGCCAATATGGCATAAGCCTTCCAGCAATCCGTTTTCTCCCTTTCCAAAGGAGTATCTATAATCACTCGAATTGCAAAAAGGTCGTAGATGCCGGGAAGATCCACTTTCTGTTTCTTCATCTTATTCCAGATGGAAGAAATGCTTTTGGTACGCCCTTTTATCTCAAACTTGAAATCTTCCTGCGAAAGCCGGTCACGCAAGGGAGCGATAAATTCCTTAATGTATTGGTCGCGCGATCTCTTCGTTGCATTAAGTTTCTTTGCTATCTGGGTATATATATCACGATTTGTATACTTCAGCGACAGATCCTCCAGTTCGCTCTTTATCTTATAAAGGCCCAGACGATGAGCCAGCTGTGCATAAAGATAATTCGCCTCGAAAGCCACATTCCTTACCCATTCCTCATCCGGATGATGATTGATGTTGCGCATCAGCACCAGATTATCCACAATCTTAATGATTATCACCCTGATATCACGAGCCAATCCGAGCATCAGGCCCCGGAAATTGTCTTGATTGGTAGCACTGTTGCGTGATGAGAATTTTTCAACCGCATCTATGCCAGCTATAAGGGATGCAACATCCTCTCCCCTGCTTTGCTTTATCTGCTCAGCCTCCAGTTCTCCGCAACTCAAAAGGGGGTGCATAAGAATGGCCGACAAGATATCAGGATCAGGATCTACCATCTCTGCAAAAGCGCAGGCTGTCTGCACGGCTTGAAGTGCATGGCAGATTCCTTTATCATTCCGGGGGTTGGCCATGCCCTTATATGCGGCAGTCAATGAGCCGAAAAGTTCTTCCTTTTCGGAGTCTGTGAAGCGGTCGCCGACAAGTGTTGTCAATTTTGATATATTTGCCGATATTTCCCTCAGCTCAACATTTGTGACCGGGCGGGTAACAATAGATTCATCCATGCGCATCATCCGGAATTCTTAGATGTTCGGATTCCAAAAACAAAAATAATAAACTTTCCGCTCTCTGCAAAATGCGTCAATCATATCCGTCGATTATTTTCATCAAATCAGAGCAGACTTCGCCGCATTTCGCAAAAAAATAATATCTTTGCATCTTTAAACAAAGAAGTATATTCAATTATAAGTTTAATTAATTTATAAATCTTAATAATATATTTATTAATGATGTAAGCCATGAATGATAATCCGGATATCGAACTTCATCCTTTTGAACCATTTATCCCGAAAAATGCCAAGGTGCTTATAATGGGAACCTTCCCCCCGCAGCCCAAACGCTGGGCTATGGATTTTTACTATCCCAACCGCACGAATGACTTCTGGTTCATGATGGGTCTTATCTTTTTTGGCGATAAAGATGCTCTCTATGATCGTGCTACGAAGCAATTTAATCTTACCATGATTAAACAGCTCCTGATCGATAAAGGCATCGCTTTGAACGATACGGGTAGAAAGGTAAGGCGACTTAAGAATAATGCCTCGGATAAATTTCTTGAGATTCTGGAACCCGTGCCACTCCGTGAATTACTGGATAAAATGCCGCTTTGCCATACTCTGGCTACTACCGGCGAAAAGGCCGCCGATATACTTGCCATGCTTACAGGCACAACCGCTCCCAAGATGGGAGAAATGACCCGGAGTGATGATGGACTGGAAATATGGAGATTACCATCCACAAGCCGCGCATACCCTTTACAGCTTGAAAAGAAAGCCGAATATTATTCCCGTATGTTCCGCCATATCGGTTTGATTCCTCACAACGCATCCTTAATTAATTTATCCAATTCCGATGAATGAAAGCATAATCCGCAAGGGCTCCGTCAAGGATGCCGCTGCCATGGCCGAGATATATAATCATTATGTGCGTACGAGCACAGTAATTTTTTCCAACATCCAGTTATCTCCGGCAGAAATGGAGAAGAAAATCATAAATCTCGGATTAGGAACGCCTTTCCCTTTTATAATATTGGAAATTGAGGGCGAGATATGCGGGTACGCATACGCACATTATTGGCATCCTGATCCGGTATATTCCGGCACATGGGAACTGACGGCTTACATATCACCCTCCGCCTCAGGCCACGGGCATGGCACGGCAATGTTAATCCGCATCATCGAGGAATGCCGCCAGGCAGGTGCCCATACTCTTATCTCGTGCGTTACCGAGGGAAATGTGGCATGTGAACGCATGATGAAAAAGACAGGATTCAACTTACGCGGAATCCTGCCTGAAGTGGGATATAAATTCGGTGAATACCTTAACGATGCTTTATATCAACTCTCACTCTGATAAATGGGTGCGAATGAAGTGAAAGATAGTATCATAAGCCGCCTCTCTTGGCGTATACTCCGATAGAATAAGGTCATGCAAACCGCTATCTATTGCACAGACCACTCTATCATGTCCTAACTTTTCACCACGTTTTTGAATCTCAAATGGATCAAGTACGCAATCCCCTGTCTGGAATGAAGGATTCCAATTACAGCCGTCGATTTTACGGGAACTGTGCATCACGAGGATAGGGACCGATATATCCTTAGCGTGCTTCATCAGGTAGGATTGCGCCCCGTTGATTGCACCCACCCAACTATATGTCACGGGAGGCGAATATATCATCTTCCAATCCGTATTGTATTCCCATTGCCCATGATATTGCTTCAGCAGACTATATGCATAACCGTCACAATGGCCCTGTTTAATTTTAGCATTCGGAAACATCTTGCCTAAGAATCCGACTACCGGGGCACCTACATTACGCATGAACGGAGAGAAATTCCATTCAAGAAATGGCGAATTAGTCACAATACGGTCCACCTTAATATCTTTCCCCCGGCACGCACCATAATAAGCCACGGTGAGGCCACCGGTGGAATGCCCTCCGAGTGTTATGTCTTCCATTCCATCTCTGCGCATCTGGGCCAGCGCAGAATCGATGTCCTCAAAATATTCCTTTTGCTTGCGGACATTAAATGGATATTGCCATGGCTGCCAGCTACGGCCGTACCGGCGTAAATCAACTGCATAAAAATGATAGCCGGAATCAACATATCGGTCGCCCATTTCTTTCTGAAAGAAATAATCATTGAATCCATGGACATATAGAAAGGCTTTCTTTGATTCTACATTGGCCTTGCGGCGCACGATGGTGCAACGGCACGGGCCATCGAATGCCTTGCCCTGATTCACATATCTTGCCTCATAACCCGGCAAAATATCAGGATGCCAGGAGAGATCGGTGGTATAATACACCGGGCCGGTATATTTCTCCGGGAAGTGCCATTCCGCCCATATCACAGGAGCTAATAAGGCTATAATGAATAATATGGAAAACTTTTTCATGGTTCTTGAAGTTTATAGTTTGAATTTCCTAAATCGATTCGTCGTTTTTAGTTAAACAATCCACATCCCTTTCAGGTTTTAGGACCATTATGGTATTAATACTTGAGGTAATACGATTGCTATAATTATAATGGGAATCAAATTATTATTTTTTATTACAAATTTATAATGCGATTCACGGAATCATTTTGTGAATAAAATATTTTTTTATAATTTTGCAAATAGAAAAATTCAAGAAGCACTCTGTCCACGCGGCAGAACGAAGGCCGGAAGTCCTTTCCGCCGGAAATAATCATTAATATTATATTATAATCATATTCGCAACCGCCTCTCCTGTTATGGAGATTTCTGTAAGCGAAGCCAAAATCTACAGATATATGCGGATTGAAAACTGCGACATTATCAATTATGCGAAGTTTTGAAGAACTTATATCAATGGACGACAATGCACTACGCGAGCTTGCCGCTTCCATGGGAATGAAAAAAGCCGATAGTGCTGACAAGCAGGAATTGGCTTACCATATTATCGACAATGAATCCGTGCAAGCAGCACGCGATGAAATTGCTAAAATGAAACCCAAAAGAGGAAGGAAACCAACATCGAAGAAAGATCAGGATACGAATGCAGCAACCACCGATCAAAACTCCGATGAAAAACCTGTGCCAAAGAAACGCGGGCGCAAACCTAAGGCAAAGGGTGCTGAAGAATCTTCAAATGCCGATGATGCCAAGAAAACCATCGAAACTCCTGCCCCCAAGAAGCGCGGACGCAAGCCTAAAACCCAGCCGGCTGAATTAACGGAGCAAAATGACGCAACCTCTGATTCCGATAATATGAATCAACCGGTTCTTCCCTCCATTCCCGATGATGCCCATCCTTCTTCAGAAGAAGCCTTATCAGAGAATTCTCCTCTCAACCATCAGGACAACCAAACCGAGACTCCTCAATCTCAGGATATTGAACCGGGATTACCGGCCGACCTTTTTCCACAATCGAATAAACGCCCCAACAATAAGGCCTCTCTCAACGCATTTTTTTCCGGCTCCCGAGGCAGGACATTTACTCCACGCTCTCAACGTGAAATAGAGGAAGCCAGCATTGCAGCGGCCCAGGCTCCCATTGTAATTACCGAACCGGGCGCCCAACAGCCGCAGCAGATGCAGCGCCAGAAGCATATGAACAAGAAGCAGCGTATGCAGGACCGACGCAACAATGTACAGCAGCCACAGATGCCCCGCCGCCCCCACTACGACCTTGCGGGTATCGTGAATGCCTTCGGACTCCTTGAAGTAATGCCTGATGGTTACGGCTTCCTCCGTTCGAGCGATTATAATTATCTATCCGGCCCCGACGATATTTATGTGACTCAGCAGCAAATCCGAGACTTCGGCCTAAAGACCGGAGACGTGGTAGAAGGCACTATCCGGCCTCCACGCACTGGAGAGAAATACTTCCCCCTATGCGAAATAAGAAGCATTAACGGACTCCCGCCTGAAAATATTAAGGATCGCGAATCGTTTGAGCATCTCACTCCCCTATTCCCTGATGAGAAATTCAATCTTACCCGTGGACGCACCATGAACATCTCTACTCGCGTAGTCGATATGTTCGCCCCCATCGGCAAGGGCCAAAGAGCACTCATCGTGGCTCCTCCAAAAACGGGTAAAACCATCCTCATGAAGGATATAGCCAATGCCATAGCCGAAAATCATCCCGAGACGCATATCATCATGCTGCTAATCGATGAACGCCCGGAGGAGGTGACCGACATGAGCCGGAGCGTTAAAGCTGAAGTGATTGCCTCCACTTTCGATGAGCCGGCAGAACGCCATGTTAAAATTGCAGGACTCGTGCTCGAAAAGGCCAAGCGCCTTGTGGAAAGCGGTCACGATGTCGTGATCATGCTCGATTCTATCACTCGCCTGGCACGGGCTTATAACACTGTCTCCCCGGCCTCCGGCAAGATTCTCTCCGGCGGTGTCGACGCTAATGCCCTCCAGAGACCTAAACGCTTCTTCGGGGCGGCAAGAAATATCGAGAACGGCGGCTCGCTGACGATTATTGCCACTGCCCTTACGGAAACTTCCTCAAAGATGGACGAGGTGATTTTCGAGGAGTTTAAAGGCACCGGAAATATGGAGCTCCAGCTCGATAGGAAACTCTCCAACAAGCGAGTATTCCCGGCCGTAGATATAACAGCATCCTCAACCCGTCGCGATGATCTACTGCTTCCGCAGGAAACGCTCAATAGAATGTGGGTGTTGCGTAATTATCTTTCGGATATGAATTCAGTCGAAGCGATGGAATTCATAAAGAAGCGCATGGAGCTTACCCGAACAAACGAGGAGCTTCTTGTTACCATGGATAAATAATGATGTTCCGAAAATGTTCGGAAAAGCAGTAACCCTTACCACTTTTGGCGAAAGCCACGGTGCTTCCATGGGGGGAGTTCTTGAAGGACTTCCCCCAAGGATACCGGTGGTTATAGAGAAAATTCAGAACGATCTTGACCGGAGACGTCCCGGAAAACAATCCCTCACTTCGCAAAGGAAAGAATCCGACCGCATAGAAATCCTTTCGGGCATCTCTCAAGATGGTCTCACTCTGGGAAGTCCTATAGGATTTATTATCCGCAATGAGGATGCCCGAAGTAAGGATTATAACAACTATGATGGGAAATTCCGCCCCAATCATGCCGATTACACCTATTTTACAAAATATGGAATCCACGATTTCCGAGGAGGAGGCAGGGCAAGCGCCCGGGAGACCGTATCGTGGGTTGCGGCCGGAGCTCTATGCGCACAATGGCTGCGCCCAAATGGTATTGAAGTAAAGGCATCGTTTGAACCAACCAACGATGTTGCAGCCATTGCCAAAGTCGGCGACTCGACGGGAGGAATAGTGAGAGGAATTATCACCGGTTTGCCCGTCGGGATTGGTGAGCCGGTATTCGACAAGCTCCACGCCCGGCTTGCCTACGCCATGATGTCGATTAATGCAGCAAAAGCATTCGAGTATGGCGATGGTTTCAAAGCAGCCATGATGACCGGAAGAGAATCGGCCGACATTTTCCGAATGGATGAATCCGGAAAAATCATTACCACAACGAATCATTCGGGTGGGATTCAAGGTGGTATCAGTGATGGTATGCCTATGACATTCAAAGTTTATTTCAAGCCCACTCCCACCATAATGCAGCCTTTAGAGAGTATCGACGTTGATGGTAACTCTTGCGCAATTAATCCGGCAGGACGTCATGATCCTTGCGTTGCTATCCGGGCCGTGCCGGTGGTAGAAGCCATGGGATGGCTCACGATTGCCGATCTTGCCCGCATGGGTGGATTTTTCATGCCGAAATGAATCCATTCTTCACTGAATATTCAGAATATCTTGGCAAGATTTTTCCCGGCATCAAGGTGCAGAAAATATCTGTCAACACCGGGGCCGGATGTCCGAACCGTGACGGAAGGATCGGATCAGGGGGCTGCATATATTGCAATAATATGTCGTTTACTCCTGCCTATTGTTTCGGCATTTCCGGCATTTCCGGCCAACTGGAAGCAGGCAAACGTTTTTTCGGAAAGAAATACCCGGAAATGAAATACCTTGCCTATTTCCAATCCTTTACAAGTACATATAATCCGGAGCTCTTTAATGAGGCCTTGAAAATAGCTGCAAGTTGCAAGGATGTAGTGGGTATAGTTGTGGGTACGCGGCCTGACTGCCTTCCGGCAGATATAATGGCCGGACTTAGGCATATCTCGCAAATAATGCCGGTACTCGTGGAATTGGGTGTGGAAAGTTTACACGATTCCACTCTGCGGAAAATCAACCGCGGACATGATTCGGGCACTGCTATTGATGCAATCAACCGTTTGGCTGATAATGGATTACATCCGGGAGTGCATCTTATTGCCGGATTGCCCGGAGAAAACGAAGAGATGTTTCTTGAAACTGTCGACAAAATAGCCTCATTGCCCGTTGAAACGGTAAAATTTCATCAATTACAGATACTTAAAGGATCCACTTTAGGTAATTCATATCTTCAATATCCGGATTATGTGCGCCTTTTCACTCTTGAGGAATATCTGGATCTTTGTATGAAAATCGTTTCGCGGCTTCCACGGAGAATAGCAATCGACAGATTTCTTTCACAATCCCCTCCCAATATGGTTATAGCTCCACAATGGGGCATAAAGAATCACGAGTTCACCGCAATCCTGCTCCGGCGCCTTAAAAACTTATCTCAGTAATATATCGAGCATTTCCTTCAAAATATTTGCCGAATATTTTTTATTTATTAAATCTATTTTGTGATTTTCGCGTCTAATATAACATAAAAGGCGAATCCGCGTATTATTAATAAAACTCAATTTTAAAATGAAAAAGATAATATTTTCTATTATTGGACTTTCCCTGGGCATAGGCGCTTACGCTGACATAACAGTGAAAGTTCCCGTTGAAAAAAACTGGAGCAACATCAGAGTCAGACAGGCATCCATCAAGGACATGTCACACAATCGCGGCAATAACCTCAGCATGGAGGAACTCCTTGTGCCCGTTGTGAACGGACAGGCCATCGTAAAGTCAATGTCTGATGAGCCGGCTGTCTATTACATCAGCGGTCCGGATCCTAAATCTTCCGTAACTATGATCTACGCTTCTCCCGACGACAATCTTACGGCAGAGGCTACCGATTACCCCATCTTCAATGTCAGCGGCACTCCGCTCATGGAGGGTGCCACAGAGATAATGTATGCCACAATCGATAAGGTCATGCAGATACAAAAGGAAAAGGAGAGTGTCGCTCCCGACCAGCAAAAGATAAAGGAGCTTCTGGATGATGTCAATCAAATTCCATTGGATTTCATTGCCAAAAATCCCGACAGCCCTGCCGCCGCTTGGGCGTTGATGTCGCTCAACGATGAAGATTTTCTGAACGCATATTCGTCGCTTACGCCTGCTGCCCGAAAAAGCATCGTGATGCCCTTAGTGGAAGTGGCCAAAAAGAAATGGGATAAAAAAGTGGAGGTCCAGAAACGGCTCAAGATGATTGATACGGGAACCGTCGATGCACCCGACTTCGCATTAAAAAATCCCGAAGGTAAGGAGATCGCACTCTCCGATTTCAGGGGAAAGTGGGTGATAATCGATTTCTGGGGGAGCTGGTGCAGATGGTGTATCAAGGGCTTCCCGACTCTGAAAGAAGCATATGCGAAATATAAGCCTGAACTCGAAATCATCGGAATTGACTGCAACGAACCGAAGGAAGCATGGCTTGCGGCTATTGAGAAGTACAATCTCGACTGGGTGAACCTTTATTACCCTTCGGACGACGGGGGTGATCTATTGATGGAATATAATATAACCGGATATCCATCGAAGGCTATTGTCGACCCGTCCGGCAAATTGAGAAACATCACAGTCGGCGATGATCCGGCGTTTTATACCACTCTTGAATCCCTCATAAAAACAAACTGAAAAATATTCTGCAGGGGATTTGGAGGATTGAAAAAAAAGTTGTAATTTTGCATTGCTTTTGGCGATAGAGCGTATTTGAGCGTTAAGCCGAAAGTGATATGGTGAGATTAGCTCAGTTGGTTAGAGCGTCGGATTGTGGTTCCGAAGGTCGTGGGTTCGAGACCCACATTTCACCCCGAAAGGCTTGCTCCGGCAAGCCTTTTTTATTTCCCTTCTCCGCTAACCATACATCAATTGCTTCTCTTGCGCCACGGTTATCGGACTTGAATGCCCGGATAATAGGACTGTATCATCGGGAAGCGTCAGAATCTTATTAATTATCGATGCTTCCAGCTCTCACCGGCTTCCACCAGGAAATTGAGTGAGGCTATTGCTCGAATGTAGCAATACAAGTACGCTACGTCATTTCAATTAGTGAGGTAAATCCTATAGTTATTCTTTATTCCGGTGAATGTTGCTATTTTCTCCGCACCATTTTAATTTTAATATTGTTGGCAGTTGATTGAACAGTTAGGGGGATTTTGCGGTTTCAATTATAGAGGGGGATAGTTGTGCAGTTTTCGCAACTGTTTCCTTGGAAAGGTTAACGAAAAGGTAAGGTTATGAAAAGATGGTTACTTGTAGCAGGATTGCTGAGCATAGTAATATCAAATGGATTTGCGCGTCGTGAGAAAAGCGCGTTCAAAGAATTAAAGAATGTCTATAATCAGGGACTTGATAGTGTGCCTTCCCCTGAAATAATCTCCCCCAATATAGTCGCTCCCGATACGATGTACGGAAAAGGCGTGGAAACCGTGGGACTTGTTTTAAGCGGGGGAGGAGCTAAAGGCATAGCACATGTAGGCGTTATCAAGGCTCTTGAGGATAATAATATACCTATCGATTATGTCACCGGCACATCGATGGGCGCCATTGTCGGGAGTCTATATTCCTGCGGATGGAGTCCGGAGCGGATGATGGAGCTTTTCACGAGTAAGGATTTCACTTATTGGAGCACCGGCACAATTCCAAAAGAAGATATCTATTATTATATCCAGCCAAATCCCGTGCCAAAATGGGTGGAGGTAAACCTGAATCTTGAAGACAAGAGTACGATTACCAATCAAATCATTCCAACGTCGCTGATCAGTCCTCTTCCAATGAACATTGAATTCCTGAAACTCTATGGTCCTTATACAGAGCAATGTGGCGAAAATTTCAATAATCTGTTCGTACCATTCAGATGCGTTACATCCGATATTTATCACAAGCATAAAGTGGTGCTGTCGGAAGGCTCATTAGGAGAGTCGGTGCGTGCATCCATGAGTTTTCCGCTAGTGTTTCGACCGATAAAACTTGACGGCGTATTGATGTACGATGGTGGCATCTACGATAATTTCCCGGTAAATGTAATGAAACAGGATTTTAATCCGGATTTTATGATAGGTGTATCCGTATCAGGTGCCGATACAGCTCCCATTCAGGGCGATATATATTCTCAGCTTGAGGATATGATTATCCAGAATAATGATTACTCTCTTCCAGAAAAATATGGGGTGAAGATCCAGGTGCCCGTACTTAATTTCGGTGTACTGCAATTTGATAAGGCGCAGACGATTTATGAGATAGGCTACAAGACCGGTATGGCAATGGTTGATTCCATTAAAAGCCGTATCAAGGCCCGCCGGTCGCTGGCCGAGGTTACGGAACGCCGTGAGCAATTTGCAGCCAAGACTCCCGCATTGGTATTCGATTCTATAAAAGTAACCGGAGCCAACCCCGATCAGACGCGTTACCTGAAATTCCTTTTCGATGGCGGCAATCGTCATCCTTTCGGCATCGAGCAGACGCGGAAAGCGTATTACCGTGCTGTAACCGATGGCGCTCTCAATAATCTTGTGCCCCTTGCACAATTCGGACCTCACGACCGGAACACCCTGCTGCTTGAGGCGAGTGTTAAACGTCCATGGTCAATCGGCGTCGGAGGCTGGGTATCTACGTCCACCAATAGTATGCTCTTCCTCACACTGGGGTATCATACACTTAACTTAAACTCTCTGAATGTAAATCTTAATGCCTGGGTAGGACAGACTTATATGGCAGCTCAGTTATCGGGACGTTTTACGTTCCCGAGCCGCATACCCTCGTTAATAGAAGTGGAGGGTGTATTGAGCCGCCAGAAATATTATAATTCCGAATTGCTATTCTATGAGACCAATACACCATCGTTCATCACCGAGATGCAAGCTTTTCTTAGAGCCAACTATATTTGGGCTGTAGGAAGCAAAGCTAAGGGATTCGTATCTCTGGGAGGCGGACTTGTCACCGATTCATATTATCCTGACAATGACTCATCAACCGGACATTATAAGGACAAAAATCTTTATAATCTCGGCATGCTGAAAGTCGGAATGGAGAAAAATACTCTCGATAATATCTTATATCCTTCGTTGGGAGAGAATTGGGAATGGGTAATAAGAGGCGCATTGGAGTCCACGCGCTTTCATCCGGGCGATCCGGAATTGATTATCGATAGAAACACCAAAAGAAGTTGGGCAAGCATATCGGCCAAGTGGAAAAGATTCTGTCACATTTATCGTAATATACGCCTCGGCATCGCTGCGGAAGGACAAGGGATGTTGCGGAAACTAACACAAAACTATATCGCGGAGATGGTGCATGCCACGGAGTTTGCCCCTACCCCATCCACTCGCAATTATTTTAATGAAGCATTCCGATCGGACAATTATCTTGCCGTAGGCCTGATTCCCATGTGGACACCGATACGCAACTTCCAGCTTCGAGGAGATTTCTATGGCTACTCCCCTATCCGGAACATGGTTAACACCGGGCAAGAAAATCCGGCACGCTATGACGGATGGTTCAAGAAATTTCATTTCATAGGCGAGGTGGCCGCTGTATATAGTTTTCCCTTTGCCAGCCTCTCCATCTATGGAAACTATCTATCTTATCCTGCGCGCAACTGGAACTTCGGTATCAACTTCGGCTTATTCTTCCAGGCTCCCAAACTGATGCACTAAATTCAAGGAATAGTTATTTAATTTCCAATTCCTTGAATTTATCGGAAGTCCATGTGGTGGAATCAGCAAGGACAAGGAGAATTGGGAGTCTGAGCCGTTTGTTAAGGTCGATTGATTGTTTTGAGCCCATTGCCATGAAAGCAGTGGCAAGGGCATCTGCCATCATGGAAGTAGGAGCAAGCACCGTTGCGCTGATCACATCGGTCTGCACAGGCCGTCCGGTCTGAGAAGATATGGTATGGCCATAACTTGAGGCACCTTCAGTATGAAAATTCCGATAATTACCCGAAGTTGCCATCCCCATATCAGTAAATGCAATCACGGTCTGGGAATCATGAATCACACTGTCATTCTGTAGCACCGGCCTATCGATCGATACTTTCCAATCACCGCCTCCCGGGCTCTTTCCCGAGGCGGTGATTTCGCCTCCTATTTCCACAAGCCAATTCTCTACACCGCTATCTTTAAGCACTTTACCCACACAATCGCATCCATAACCCTTCGCAATGGCTGAAAAATTAAACTCCGTGCGGATGTCGTCCTTTATCAGCGCATCGTGGGATATATGTGTTTTATCGATTCCGCAGAATTGCATCAATGAATCCACACGCGCCGTATCGACATCGGCAGTATGACCTTTTCCAAAGCCCCATGCCCTGATAAGAGGTCCCAGAGTAGGATCGAATGCGCCATCGGTAAGTCGGTTGACCTTTATCGACATCGCATATACTTCGATGAATGAATCGTTAACCAGAGTGGAATCCCGCCGGTTGACTAAGCTAACGAGCGATGACTCATCGAACACATTGAACGTGGCCGACACGGCATCCAACGCCTTTATTATTGAATCCCTTAATGATTCGGGACCTTGATACGTGATATGATATGATGTATTCCATATCATTCCTCCCATCTTGCGATAAGGCTCTGATGAGGTTTTTCCGTTGCCGCCACAAGAAATGGCCACGGATATTAGCACGATTAATGCCGCCGGTAGTAGTTTGTTTTGTCTCATTGTAAAAAATATTTCTCAAAATTAGGAAAAATCCGTGAAATATGCTAAATTTGGCATTCTAAAACTATATAATAATTGAAATGCCCTAAAAGTAGAAACCTATGAAATGTTCTTATTTATTTTTAGCCGAGGGCTTTGAGGAAATAGAGGCGCTGACGCCGGTAGATGTATTGCGTCGGGCAGGNNGGGCAGGAATGCCAGTCAAAACGGTATCGATTACCAACAGCCTACAGGTCACTGGAGCTCATGGAATTACGGTTAACGCCGATGTTCTTTACAACAACACCCTCTTTAAGGATGCGGAATGGCTCCTGCTCCCCGGAGGAATGCCCGGAGCTCAGAACCTCCACGACTTTTCTCCACTGCAGGGACTTCTCGCCCAGCAGGCAAAGTCGAAACATGGATTCATCGGGGCCATCTGTGCTTCGCCGGCCATAGTGCTCGGTCAAGACGGTCTTCTTAAAGGAAGAAAAGCCACTTGCTATCCTGGCTTTGAAGAATATCTCCGGGGCGCCGAATATGTGGATCAGCCCGTAACGGTCGACGACAAATTTGTTCTTGGCAATGGTCCGGCAACTGCATTGAAATGGGCCCTTGCCATCGTTACAAAGTCTTTGGGAGAGGAGAAAGCCAATAGTGTGGCCGGTGATATGCTTTTATATCCCCGTGGCCGGGAAGCTATGGATCATTATTTCGGATAATAGAAAGTGGATAAATATTATACCGTAGAGCGGACCGGCTCATCAAAATATACAGAAAAGATGAGCCGGTTCATTTCTTTTGCCGTCCCCGTGGACAATGCCGACCGGGCTAAGGAAATTATCAAGCAATACCAAAATGAATATCATGACGCGCGTCATGTATGCTGGGCATATATGCTCGGTCCCGACCGTAAACAATGGCAGCTGAATGACAATGGCGAGCCCTCCGGAACAGCCGGCAAACCTATACTCGGCCAGATTAACAGCTTTGGCCTTACCGACGTGCTGGTGATAGTGGTAAGATACTTCGGAGGCATAAAGCTCGGCACATCCGGTCTTATCGCCGCATACCGGGAAGCGGCTCGCCTGGCTCTCGAAGATGCAGGACGAAAAGAAATGCGGCAGACTCAACGCGCGAATATCACCTTCCCTTATGTATGCGCCGATGCAGTGATGAAACTTGTTAAAAATCCGGAGGTCAGTATTATCGAAAGAGTCTTTGATATGCACTGCCGGATGCTCATTGAGTATCCTCTGGATGTAGCCGGAGAACTTATCGGGCGACTCGAAAGTGCAGATCAAGTAGTGGTGGAGATATGTTCGTAAATGATTTTTTTGTAAAAAATCTAATAAAAAGTGAGTTAGATGCAGAATAATTGAAAAAAAATTACGATATTTGCATTGCCAAATCCAAGAGCGATTACGGGAGTTTCGATATATAATGACTAAATTGCATAATATCAGGACGTTATATAACCAAATTCCAAAAAGCCCGGAGATAAAGGTCACAACAAGGAAGTTAAATTAACATATCATAACAAAATGACTAAAGCAGATATCGTAACTGAGATTTCAAGAAGCACTGGTCTTGAGAAGGCCGCCGTCCTCACGGTTGTAGAGGAATTCATGAAAGTGGTAAAAGAATCGATGTCCGACGGCGACAACGTATATCTCCGTGGCTTCGGCAGCTTCGTAGTACGCACCCGCAAAGAGAAGACGGCCCGCAACATCTCCCGCAACACCGCCATCAAGATTCCGGAGCATAAAGTGCCTACCTTCAAGCCTTCAAAGGTATTTCTTGAGGACATTCGCAACGGCGAGGTATCAAAATAATTGATTCCCGGTATCTGGGTAAGAGAAGTATAAACAGCCATGCAGGGCGCGAGCCTCGAGCATGGTAATGTGCAACGGAGTCGTGACTCCATAAATGACAATAAAATGCCAAGCGGAAAAAAGAGAAAAGGCCATAAGATGGCTACTCACAAACGCAAAAAGAGACTGAGAAAGAATCGTCATAAGAAGAAGTAAGTCTCTCTTTAAAACATAGGACAAACGGAACAGTGTATAAGCTGTTCAGTTTGTTCTTGTTTTAATCAATGCCCCGCAGGGGTATCCGACAATCAAACGTGGCAGTCGTCAGGCTGCCCATATTTCAATTTATGAAAAGCGAATTAGTAGTAGATGTGAACTCCCAGGAAGTCTCGATTGCACTTCTTGAGGATTCCCGGCTCGTTTCACTACAGAAAGAAAACCGCAACATCGCATATGCTGTGGGCGACCTATATCTGGCTAAAGTGAAAAAGATTATGCCGGGTCTTAATGCCGCATTCGTAGATGTGGGCTACGAAAAAGATGCTTTTCTTCATTATCTTGACCTCGGAGCGCATTACAATTCTTTTGCCTCATTTATCTCCGAGGCTATGGCCGATAAAAAGAAAGTGCCGAATCTGTCGAAAATGACCCCGCAGGCCGACATCTCCAAGCAAGGAACTGTGAGCGATGTCATAAAACCCGGAGATCATGTGCTCGTGCAGATTGCAAAGGAACCTATTTCCTCTAAGGGGCCGCGCCTGACTACGGAAATTTCCCTTACCGGGCGATTCATGGTACTTATGCCTTTCGGTGACAAAATCTCAATCTCCCAAAAAATCAAGAGTACCGAGGAAAAGATTCGGCTCCGTCAGCTTATAAGCAGCATCAAGCCGAAAGGGTTCAGCGTAATAGTGCGCACATCGGCAGAGAATAAGAGAGTGGCCGAACTCAATAATGAGATGCGCACGCTTGTGAAAAGCTGGGAGGATACAATAGCCAAAATGCAGCAGGCCAAGGCTCCAGCTCTCGTATATCAGGAAGACAGCCGGACTCTAAGCATGCTGCGCGACCTATTTGCCCCGAATTTCGAGAACATTTACGTCAACGATAAGGACACATTCGATCAGATTCATAAATATGTGAGCCTGATCGCTCCGGAAAATGGCGACATAGTGAAGCTCTATGACAAAGACGCTCCCATTTTCGACCATTTCAATATCACGCGGCAGATAAAGAGCAGCTTTGGCAAAACGGTGTCGTTCCGCAGCGGAGCTTATATCATCATCGAAAGCACCGAGGCTCTACATGTGATAGATGTAAATTCCGGAAACCGTAGCAAAGCATGCCCTGATCAGGAATCCAATGCCCTCGACGTGAATCTGAAAGCTGCAGATGAGATTGCCCGGCAATTACGTCTCCGAGATATGGGAGGAATTATCGTGGTGGATTTCATAGATATGGCCAAGCAGGAACACAGGCAGCAGCTTTATGACCATATGAAGGAGATTATGGCCAACGACCGTGCCCGACATAATATCCTGCCTCTGTCGAAATTCGGTCTTATGCAAATCACACGTCAGCGTGTGCGGCCGGCCCTTGATATCACAACAGCTGAGACGTGTCCGTCATGCTTTGGTAAAGGTGAAGTACAATCCTCCATTCTTTTCACCGATAAACTCGAAGAGAAGATAGAATACCTCGTGGAGAATCTTAAGATTAAGAAATTCACGATGTATGTGCATCCATTCGTGGAAGCTTACATCAAAAAGGGAATCTTCTCAATGTATGGCGGATGGAGACGTAAGTACGGACGTGGCGTGAAAGTCGTGGCAGATCAGAGCCTCGCGTATCTACAATACCGCGTGGTCGATTCGGAAAAGAATGAAATCGACCTTAAAGAGGAGAGCGACATCAATTCCGCCCAGACAAAAAACTCCCAGAAAGTATCGGCCCGCAATGAAGTGACTACTGAAGATGCGGATGATACAGCGCGCCAGCAGGGAAAGAAGCCGGCAAAGAAACAGAATCAAGAAAAGAAACAAAAGAAGAATGTTTCGGTAAAGGCCAATTCGGATGAGCAAAAGGAGGACGCCGGCTCATCATCCACTGCTTCTGATGCCGAAACCATTACTCCGGAAAACGAAGCACCCAACCGTCAGTCACGCAAGCGGCCAAACCAACGTAAGAAGCAGCAACATTCTCCAAAGGATGAATCCGACAAGATGGATGCTGAAATAAAAACTCCAGAGGCCCCATCGACAGAAGGGGATTCTGAATCCCAATCAATCAGGCCGGAGGCAAGGCCCGATAAGACAGAACCTTCTCAAATAAAGCATCTGCCCATCGTGGTTCAGCATGAAGCAGAGCCGTCAGAGAAGGAGAGCCCGAAAGATAATGAAGAATAACCTTAATCACAAGGCCGGAAACATGATGCTTCCGGCCTTGCTTCGCTTTATACCTTTTATTTATTTCATCATTTATTCATCATGTAGGAATCTTTGAAGCCAAGGAAATATAACACTCCGTCGATTCCGGTTGTCGAGATGCTTTGCGATGCCTCGGCCTTCACTTTAGGCTTGGCATGAAAAGCGATTCCGAGCCCGGCCTCGGAAAGCATAGGAAGATCATTGGCGCCGTCGCCAACTGCAATAGTCTGCGCAATATCAATTTTTTCAACTTGTGCCAATAGTCGCAAAAGTTCCTTTTTCCTTTGTCCGTCGACAATATCACCGACATATCTCCCGGTCAGCTTGCCATCGGGTCCGATTTCGAGTTCGTTGGCATAAACATAGTCAAAGCCAAACCTATTGCGCAGGCTTTCTCCGAAATATGTAAATCCTCCGGAAAGAATCGCTGTCTTATAACCGGAACGCTTTAATACGCTCATCATTCGGGCCACACCTTCCGTAATAGGCAAGGAGTCCGCTATCTCTTTCATTACCGAAACATCGAGGCCCTTCAATAACGCTACTCTGCGTTTGAAACTTTCTTTAAAGTCAATCTCACCCCGCATTGCGCTCTCAGTTATTGCCCTTACTTCGGGTCCAACTCCGGCGCGGTCGGCAAGCTCGTCGATAACCTCCGTCCGTATCAATGTGGAGTCCATATCGAAGCATATGAGCCTTCGGCTCCGACGGTACATATTATCCTCCTGAAGCGACACATCGAAAGATAACTTGGAGGCAAGATTCATAAACTCGCGCTGCATTTCTGTGCGGTTGCTTGGATTTCCCCTTACCGACAATTCAATGCACGCTTTGGAGGCCGGCTCTTCAGCTTCGTCAAGAGGCATACGACCCGTGAGGCGTGTTATTGTCTCTATGTTCAAGCCTTGCTTCGCAATTATTTTCGATATTTCCGAAATCTGGAGAGCAGTAATCTTTCTCCCGAGCAATGTCACGATATACCGGTTTTTTCCTTGCATCGAGACCCAGCCGGCATATTCCTCTTCACTAACGATATGGAATTGCACCTGAATGCTCATGTCGTTGGTCTTGAAGAGCAACTCTTTCAATATATCGCCACTTCGGTTGCTGTCGGTCTTGATAAGAATTCCGAGCGATAAAGTATGATGAATGTCAGCCTGACCTATGTCGAGAATTGTTGCACCGTGCCGCGACAATATTTCTGTCAACTCCGCGGTTATCCCCTTCTTGTCAGGGCCTGAAAGGTTGATGAGAATTAATTCTCGCTTTGTATCTTCTTTCATCCTTTTCTTTTCTTTTTGGCTTTGCTCTTTACGGGATGCTTCTTGCCTTTAGATGGAGCGGCCTTTGACTGCGATTTAGGCTTAGGCTTGGTAACAGCCTTAACGGGCAATGCCACTCCTTGTGATTTTAACGATTCCACCCGGGCTGCTGCATCGCCGTATCCTGCTTCAGATGCCTGAATATAATATTTTAAGGCCCGGGGCAAATCAACGTTTACTCCGCGTCCTTCCCTAAGCATCGATGCATACCTATAAGCTCCTTCCGCATTTCCGCGTTCGGCGGCTCTCCAATAGTTCTCCGCCGCCACACGGTTATCTGGCAATACTCCCTCGCCATTCTCGAAAGCATGGCCTAAATTAAGAAGGGCAAGTGCATGGCCATTGCGCGCGGATTTTCTGAACCAATAAGCCGCCTCGGTTGCACTTTTCTTCACTCCGAGGCCATCGCGGTACATTAAGCCGAGCTGATATTCTGCTTCCAGATCGGCAGCCCCGGCCGCACGAGCCATCCATTTCCATGCCTGGCTGTAATCCTGCTCAACTCCGATTCCTGTCATATAGCATCGACCTACTATTCTCTGCGCTTCTGCATCTCCAAGATTGGCGGCATCAATATGCTTCCGATAATCATCCGGGTGAACCCAGTCGTCTCCTCTGCTTTCCGGCACATTACTGTTAAGCACTTTGTCGGTAGGTGCATATTTCTCCTGCTTGGGTTTACGGTCGGGCAACACTTTTGAAGCCACCGGTTGTTTCTTCTCTTTCGTTTGGCGAGTATTATCAGTTTCCTTTCTTACGGATTCGCCGATAGTATGCTTGCTTAGCCTTTCATTACGCTCCCATAATTCCGGATCGGTTGTCTCCCGCGACAAGCCGGAATTCCAGTCGAGAGTATCCCGCGATTCAACATTTGCACCCATCGCGCTTACTCCCCCTGTTGCCAATACGAGACATACAGCCCCCTTATATATGAATTTCATTATATCCTGTCTTATCTTTCTATTTACATACATTATTATACGGCACTCATTTACGGGTGCCGTATGATAATCTAAATATAAAACTATCGCAAAAATTTAATTGCAGCTGTATCTTACTCGGCAGCGTTGTCGGCCGCTTCTGCGATGTCTGCAGCCGGAGATCCCTCCACTGCACAGGTTTCATCAATCGATTCCTTTACGGCCTCTACTTCCGGATTGTCAATTATCCGGATTTTGTTCTCAATTTCTGCGATTTCATCGCGCAGGCGTGCCATTTTCCGCTCCATATCGCGGACAAGAGCATTCCCCGCTGATGATTTCACATTGAAGAAGCCCATATTATTCTCGAAATTGGCAAGCTCGCCACGACGTCCCTCAAGTGCGCGAACCAACTTATCACGCTCTCCCAACACTTTCTGACCATCGCCACGCATTTTTCCCATACGGTCACGCCAATTGTTCATACGCTGGCGGCTCTCACGGCTGTTATATGTATCGTAGAGGCGGTCGCAGATTGCCCGGTATTCCTTGAATATCTGATCTTTCAGCTTGAACGGAATGAATCCTGTCTCGTTCCATTTGGCTTGCAACTCCTTAACGACTGCCATCACCTCGCGCCGGTCGCCATCAAGGGGCAGTTCATTCAACGAAGCAATGATCTGACGCTTTGTCTCAAGATTTGAATTCTCTTCTTTCCTACGCTCCCTATTCTGGCGTTTGCGCTCGTCGAAGAAGTAATTGCAGGCTTCCTGGAAGCGTGCCCATACTTCATCGCTCTGTTTGCGCGGAACGCTTCCTATCTTTTTCCATTCTGCCTGTAGTTTTACAATCTCATCGGTCGGATTTTTAACATCCGGATTATTCTTCAGAGCCTCAGCACGCTCGCAGAGTGCGATTTTCTTTTCGAGATTTTCACTGAAATTCTCACGGGTACGACGGAAGAATTCAGTCTTGGCCTCAAAGAAATCATCGCAAGCCTTCCGGAAACGAGCATAGAGAGCCGTGTTGGCTTTCTTAGAAGCATATCCGAATTCTTTCCAGCGTTTCTGAAGTTCTATAACTTTATCGGTGGCCTGATTCCATGCGGAGAATGATGTGCATTTAGAATGATCTATGGCTTCTACTTCTTCGCAAAGGCTCGTCTTGGCATCTTCATTAATCTGCTCTGCGGCTTTGCGTTTCTCGAAATATTCCTGATGGCGGCGGTTGACTACGGCTGAAGCCTCACGAAATTCCTCCCAAAGCTCCTCGCGCACTTCCTTTGCCACCGGCCCGATATTGCGCCATTCGTCGTGTAGGCCCTGCAATTGGCGGAAGGCAAGCACAGGGTCCGCTACATCCGCAAGTGCTTTCGCCTGATCAAGAAGCTGACGTTTCACCTCGAGATTCTTCTTGAAATCGAGGTCGCGAAGCTCCTTGTTCATCTTCAGATGATCATAATATTGCTCGCATACTGTCTGGAAATTTTTCCAAGTCTCCGTCTCCGCGCTTGCAGGAATCTCCTTGATGGCCCGGAAATCTTGTTGCAACTGCTGGAACTCGCTGAATTTTACATTCACATTATCGATGTCGCCGGCAATTACGTTCATTTTCTCGAGCAGCTCCATCTTCTTCGCAAGATTCTCTTTGCGCTTTTCCTCATCGGCTTGAAGATAGGCCTGGCGTCTTTCCTTGAAGTTGGCATATAGAGTCTTAAACTCACCCTCAAGTTCATCCGGACGTGCTGCAAATGCATCGGGAGAATTGCCGTCCTCAATGAAAGCGTTCAACTCATCCAGACTTTCACGACTGCGGATATTGAAGAACGCCTGCTTCATGGCTCCTACTTCCTTATGGGCTTCCATATTATCCGTATCGAGCACATCTTTCAGGGCTGCCACAAGCTCCTCCTTTGTCATAGAGTGATAGCGGCGGGGAGTTTCCCGGACTTCGGCTTCCTCTATTGCGGCATCATCTTGGTTCAACGGAGCTTCCAATTCCGGTGCCAGTTCATCAGTGGCTTCTGATATTGACTCGGCCGGCGACTCTGTTTCAACGCATGCCTTTTCTACACACTCTTTCTCAGTTTCCGCTTCCGTGGAGGCGGGGAGCTCGGGGTCTTGTGTCAGGCCCTCCTGCTTTTCAAGTTCGTTCATATTCCGTTTGTATGGTCTGTTCGTCGACTGCCGGCATATTTTTCCTTATTTATATTCCGGCCTCCGTTTCAAAGCCCAAATTTACATAATTAGTTTATCTTAACAAAATTTTTTGCCTATAAATTAATTATTTTCATTCCGGGCTGGTGTTATTTCTTATTTATCGGATTCGGGCGGTTGCCTCTCTTGATTTTATTTTATTACTTTTGCCGATATTATTTTCACATCGGCAATAGGACGATCACTCGAATCGGTGGCAACGTTCTGAATCTTATCCACTACGTCCATCCCTTCGATTACTTCACCGAATACGGTATATTGTCCATCGAGATGCGGAGTTCCTCCGATAGTCTCATAGTCTTTTATTATCTCTTCCGGAAGCGGAGATTCCGGAATTTCTGCTTCTACCTGCTGGATCAGGCTTTGCTTGAGTTTTTCAAGTCCGTCGATGTCGTTGGCTTTCTGCATATTCTCGATTGATTCCCTTATTTCTTCCGAAAGCTCGCGGAATCGCATATGACGCTTTTGCATCACCGAGCGACGCGCCATGTTTGTAAGCATATCTCCGGATTGCTTCTCGCCGGTTACGATATAGAACTGGGAGCCTGAACTCCTACGCTCTGGATTTACGGCATCCCCGGTGCGGGCGGCCGCCAATGCTCCACGCTTGTGATAATGCTTTGGATAATCAATTTCGGCCGGAAGAGTGTAAGAAGGATCGCTGCTTCCGAGGCGTGCTCCGGGAGCGGCGTTCTTACTGTCGGGATCCCCGGTCTGCACCATGAAATCCTTTATGACCCGATGGAAGAGCATGCCGTCGTAATAACCCTCGCCGGCCAGTTTTATCATATTATCGCGGTGGAGGGGAGTGTCATCATAAAGTTCTACTACTATCGGGCCTTCCGAAGTTTCAAAACGCACTTGCCGTCCTTCCGACCGGGCGGCACAGGATGTCAATGCCATAATTCCAATTATGAAGATGTTGAATTTTTGTTTTAGTTTCATATTCTTTGCTATTACATCGGGTCACCGTCGTTATGGATTCTACGGAACACCCGGCGGAAATTATTATCTGTCTTACATAGATACTCGGCATCGGCCATATAATCCTCGCCCCAAAGAGCCTGAAGCAACGAGCCAATGTATCGATGTTCTCGGTCCTTTTCTATCGCGCCTTCCACGAGCGAACCGATCCAGGGATCGAACCGCTGCCTGTCGACTGCCGCAAGGTATCGCGCAGTGCTTGCGAAGAATTGCCCCGACACATCCGTATCGCGGAGTCTGGCTATCAGTTCGCCAAGTTCCTCATCGATTGTTTCGGTATGATCCACTATATATTCATATAGCTCCATCCCTCTGTTTTCACTATTTTCAGATACATCTGCCATGGCTATTCTGATTAGGTTTGCAATCCCCGCATCCCCCTGAATAATCGCATATCCACAAATTATTTGCAAAAATAAATATTTTATCTTAACTTTGAACCGATTTCAGCGTTAAATTTCAATTTTTGGGGATTTTTTCCGAGAATCGGGATCAATACGATGTATAAGTAAGACAATGACCAAACCCGCAACAACTTCACAATCGCAGCCGTGCGACCGGTTTGTAATAACCATCGGACGCCAATTCGGATGCGGGGCCCGCGATATAGGGCATCGACTCGCGGATGAATTAAAAGTGGCCTATTTCGATAAGACCCTTATATCTGAAGCCGCCGCCCATATGGGATTCGATAAAAGCATTTTCGATTCCCTCGACGAGCGACGCCCTTCATGGCTCCGCTCGCTTCTTCAATTAAACTATGGCAGTTCATCGGCTTCATGCGACTTCCCCGTTCTCGGCAGCGAAGGAGTCTACAGGATGCAGAGTGAGGTGATAAAGCGCCTCTCAAGTACGGCCGACTGCATAATCGTCGGGCGTACGGCAGATTATCTTTTAAGAGATCATCCGGGACTCATCAGCATCTTTCTCCATGCTCCGATTGAGGCAAGGGTATCTAACATCATGGCGCGCGGGGATGCCGTAAATCCTGACCAAGCCGCCGACCTCGCGGTAAAAATGGATAAGAAGCGAGAGTCGTATTATAATTATTTCACCAATCGGAAATGGGGCTCGGCCGATAATTATCACCTATCCATCGATACATCGGTATTCACGCCCGTCCAGATTGCCAATATTATTTCAAACCATATCAATTCTCTTAGAAAGGAGTGAAGGTTGGATGTGGTCTTAACATTAATTAATACTGTAAATTAGGAAATTCACTCATAATTCATTATATTTGCAAAAATTATCATATACCCTATAAGCCATGAGCGAATCAACACCCCCTCCCTTTACCCCCAATATCAATGACGATGATGACTTCGTGATGCAACCGCCGCAGACCGTTGACAACGTAAAGCTCATCCCTGAAGAGGAGCCCGATCGGCAGCAAATATTCAGCGATCCCGAGGATGAAACTCTGTACACGGCCCCTGCCGATGACGAGCAACCTTTGATATTTGCAGAGGAAGTGACAGAAGAGATCGTGACTCCCGTCGAGATTCCTGAACAGCCGAAAGCCGAGGAGGAACAATGCCCCGAGCGCGATAAACCGGACTTTGACTCGCTTGAAGGAAAAATCGACCGACTCACCGAATCGGTCGACAATTTCACGGCCGGACTTGATGAAAAGTTTGCCCGCGCAACGCAGACAGCGGAGCTTTTCGACAGAATGTATTCGGAGATGGCTAAATATAAAGACGACCTTTACGCCAAACTCCTGAAGCCTTTCATCCTTGAGGCCGTGACAATCCTTGAGGACTACCGAAAGACGCTCGATCGCCTTGACTCCCTTACACTCGACCAGATAAAGAAGACTCTACGCAATATCCCGGCCGATATGGAAGATTTGCTGGAGAACAATGGCGTTGATATTTTGATTAGTGAAGGCGAAAATCCACCTTATGACCGCAAGCTGCATCAGGTGATCCGCACCGTGGAGACCGATAACCCGGAACTCGACGGCAAAATAGCAAAGAAGCTGCGTCCCGGATATGCTTGGAACGGCACAATACTCCGCCAGGAAAAAGTAGAGGTATATAAACTGAAAAAATAAATTAACC
>DAAI01000061.1 GCA_001701105.1 Bacteroidales bacterium GP1 | reverse complement strand
TGGCACTGCCCAGGTAAAAGCCCTCGAAGCTCTTCCGACAAAACAGTGAGATTTTCCAGGCCGTTTTCGGTAACGAGGTAAGTGTTCTCTACCCCGAGCGCCCCTACTTCCGGGATTACGAATTTGGGCTCAAGGGCGATAGTCATGTTCTTCTGCAGGGGATCATGGTTACGCGCCATGACCACAGGCATTTCGTTAAGCTCGATTCCCACGCCATGCCCTATGAAAGCTACTTTGTGGGCATGACCCATGAAATAGTCGCTTAGGCCGGCATCATCGGCAAGTCTGCGGGCACGGTTGTATAATTCTCCTATCTCTACCCCCGGCTTTGCATAAGCCTCAAGGTCGCGGAGAATCATCCGGCTACATTCGTGAGCTGCGTGCGCTTTCTCTGAAACTTCCCCTATCGTCCAGCATCTTGTCATGTCGGTCTGGTATCCGTTGAATCCTCCGTTCATGTCGATCATGACAGCCGTGCCGGGGGTCATAATATGCCCCGATGCGCCAACAGGCATTGAAGAATCTATCCCGGCACCCCCCATAGAGAAATCATATGGGGAGGGGATGTCGGCATTCGAGCCGGCCAGCACGGAACCCATGTTAAGTTCCATCCGTGGCCCGGCGGCGCGGAGATAGCCGAGGCACCCTTCACGGCGGAGGATTCTTTCGATCTCGATTTGAAATTCAAGATCAGTCATATCGACCGAATAGCAGCTTTTGATACGCGAATATACCTCGGCCTGCCTCAATCCGTCGTCGCGCATCTTTCTTATCTCAAATTCAGTCTTAATCGAGCGTGTGCGACGCATCACGGCCGATCCGTCGGCTGCTATGGCATCGGGGAAAACTTTCCGGAGCCGTACGATTTCGGCATATGAGACATCACTGAATTCCAATCCTAATTTGGCCGGCATCGGGTAGCCCGCGTCTTTCAGCTTATCGGGGATCTGTTCGGGTTTATGAATCGAACATGCCATCTCTGAGTCAGAATCCGAAGGGGGAATCATAAAATAAATAGACTCCCTGTCAAGAGGCAGATATATGTATCCACGGAAGATTCCGCCTGATAGATAATAGATGTTGGATGTGTAGCAGATTAACATGGCATCTATTTCTGAGTGCACCATGTTTTCGCGTAGTTTACCGATACGGAGCATAAGCTCGTCGTGATTCTCAGGGAGTAGCAGAGACAGATTCATAATTCGAGAGTTTTATACCAATGTTTAACAATCCGGCCGAGTCAATCGGAGGGAGGAGAGGGGATATGCTTACCGACAGACCCTTTTCAAGAGTAAAATCATGCAGAAGCGTGTCGGTCACTTCGGCGATACCCAGCACACCTTTGGCTATCGGATTGCCGTCGGAATTAAAAGTGCGCAGGAAGAGCGTGTCGTTCCTCATCACTTCCTTCTCATCCTCTATCGAAACGAGCAGGGGCAATGGAGGGAGGGGCTTGCTTGTGCGGTATCGCGCGCATAGAATCAGGGTCATCTTCTCCCCGACAAGGGAGGTATCGGCCGGAAAAGGCTGGAAAATTACCGGCTCTGCAGGATTCCATCCGGAAGATGGAATATCGGCATATGCGGCATAAAGGGTATCACGCACGTTACGGCATCCGGATGCAATGAGCATCGGCATCATAAATGCCATTAAGGCTATGCGCGCGATTCCGTTCATTTCAGACGTCGGTTTTTTTATCCTCCGGCCTGTGTGGCTTTTGCTTTTTTCTTGCTTCTTTTTTCTGGGGCTGTTGCTCGGCAGGAGCGTTCTTTTGTTTCTTCTGCTGGGGATGTTGCTGGGCCTTCTTTACCTTACGCTTCTTTGATTTGTCGAAACGATTGATATTCTCCTGGGCAAGCAAATCGGCATATCCGCTTCCTTTCTGGGTATTGTCGGCGCCGTCGGTGAGAAGAGACTCCGGTTTCACGCCATTCTTGTTGAGGGCTATAATCTCGAAAGCGCGGGCGGCGGGGAGAGTCACGAGATTGGCCGGAATACGCTTGTCGGTGCTATAGGTCACAGTCCTTGCCAGAATGTCGGGCTTGAAGTAATAATAAGTGTTGTCTTTTGTCTCCAGTTGCACATCTTTAGGAGGCAACTCCTTCTGAGCCTCGGCATATACTGGGGTCTCGAAATTCAGACAGCATTTCAACTTAGCGCACTGGCCGGCAAGTTTCTGTGGATTCATCGAGAGGTCCTGGAGTCGAGCGGCCCCGGTTCCGACCGACACAAATCTTGTCATCCATTGCGAGCAGCACAATTGGCGTCCGCACGGGCCTATTCCCCCAATTCTCCCGGCTTCCTGACGCGCTCCAATCTGGCGCATTTCCACCCTTACCTTAAATGTATCGGCAAGAACGCGTATCAGCGTGCGGAAATCCACGCGCTCGTCGGCGATATAATAGAATATCGCTTTAGCTGCATCAGCCTGATATTCCACATCCCCGATCTTCATATTAAGGGAGAGATCTTCGGCAATCTTGCGGGCGCGGATCATGGTGTCGTGCTCACGAGAGTGGGCTTCCTCGGCGCGCGACAATTCCTCGGCAGTGGCCATATGGAGGACATTCCGAAACTCCGCATCTTCTTTCACACCGCTTTTGCGCATCTGAAGCAGGACGAGCCTTCCGGTCATGTTTACGCGCCCTACATCGTAACCCGGCTGCATTTCCACAGTCACGAGGTCGCCTATTTTCAAGGGGAGCCCCGGAGTGTTTTTAAAATATCCGGTGCGTGTGTTCTTGAAAATCACCTCGATGATGTTGCAACCGCCGTTGCCGGGAATGTCGGCAAGCCAGTCGGTAGCCTGCAATTTAGCCCGTGGACACCCTCCGCGGCTACGGTCGGGATTAATATCTCGGTTCATCGCTGTGGATTATTTTGCATAGCTTACAGCCCGAGTTTCGCGGATTACGGTGATCTTCACCTGGCCCGGATATGTCAGTTCGTCCTGAATCTTTTTGGCGATTTCGTTGGATAGGGTTTCGGTTTCCTCATCGGTAATCTTGTCGGCCCCTACGATCACGCGAAGTTCGCGTCCGGCCTGTATGGCATATGTCTTGAGGACTCCCGGATAGGAAAGGGCAAGCTGCTCGAGGTCGTTGAGCCGCTTGATGTACGCCTCAACAATTTCCCGGCGAGCACCCGGGCGAGCACCGGAAATGGCGTCGCATACCTGCACGATCGGAGCGAGGAGCGTGGTCTGTTCCACTTCATCGTGGTGAGCGCCGATTGCATTGCAGATGTCGGGCTTTTCTTTAAATTTTTCGGCCAGTTTCATGCCAAGGAGGGCGTGAGGAAGTTCGGGCTCATCATCAGGCACTTTCCCGATATCATGGAGCAGACCTGCGCGTCTTGCTTTTTTGGGATTCAGCCCGAGTTCGGATGCCATTACGGCGCAGAGGTTGGCAGTCTCACGCGAATGCTGAAGAAGGTTTTGGCCATAGGAGGAGCGATATTTCATTTTTCCCACCATACGGATCAGCTCCGGATGCAGGCCATGGATGCCGAGGTCGATGGTAGTGCGTTTGCCGGTTTCGATTATTTCCTCCTCAATTTGTTTACGCACTTTTGCCACTACTTCCTCGATGCGGGCCGGGTGTATGCGTCCGTCGGTTACAAGCTGATGAAGGGCGAGGCGCGCTATCTCGCGGCGCACGGGGTCGAAGCCCGACAGTACGATGGCTTCCGGAGTATCGTCGACTATGATTTCTATGCCGGTGGCAGCTTCGAGGGCTCTGATATTACGCCCCTCGCGTCCGATGATTCTTCCTTTTATCTCATCATTGTCGATATGGAATACGGTCACGCTGTTTTCCACGGCCGTTTCTGTTGCGACTCTCTGAATGCTCTGAATCACGATTCGCTTCGCCTCCTTTGAAGCTGTCATCTTGGCATCATCCATGATGTCGTTGATATATCCGGCTGCTGCGGTCTTTGCTTCGTCTTTGAGGCTCTCGATGAGTTTTTCCTTGGCCTCCTCGGCGGAAAGGCCGGAAATGCGCTGCAGCTCCTCGCGTGCATGGCGCGACATCTGTTCGAGTTCCTTGTCGCGCGCTTCAAGCATCTGCTCGCGGCTGTCGAGGTTTAGTTTCATGGCATCCAGTTCCTTGCGGCGACGCTGGTTCTCGTTCTGCACCTGATTGAGGTCGCGTTCACGTTGCTTGTTGCGGTTCTCTACATTCTGAGCTTTCTGAATCTTCTGGTTGGCTGTTTTCTCGGCCTCGGAGAGAATCCTCATCTCTTCTTCCTTAGCTTTGAGGGTAGCTTTTTCTTTAATCACATCAGCCTCGCGCTCGGCTTCGGCTTTTATGGCGTTGGCGTGGGAAGAGGCGCGATTCCGGCTCATGGCCATAGCCACGATAAACCCTATCACCGCACAGGCCACCCCGACTGTCAATATCACAATGTCCATCAGTTATCTGAGTTTTTATAATGGTTTAAATTCATAAATTCACTCCAATGGGGCAACATAAGCCGTTCGGGAGAAAGCTCAGAATAACTTGATTCTAAAAGGAAAAGCCGGGATCGAACCTATCAATCCATTTCGTCAGGGAGCAACGGTGCCTTGTCGGCATCAGTTGTCGTTTCAGAGGCTACGGAGCCTTCTGCAATCCGCAGGCACTCCTCCGTAATCTCGGAGGCCCGGGATATTCGCTCGGTAAGCTCATAATAAAGCGATGCAAACCGATATGTCACCATCGAGAGAATCTCCCGATCGGTTTTTTTCTGAAATTCATGTCGCCACTGATTGTAGAGGTTGTTGACACTCTCTTCGACGTCGCGCACGAAATCCTGTTCATCAAAAGGGACGGTGACCTGTAGCCGGGCTCCGCCTATATTAAGGTTCATCTTTGTCTTTTCCGTATTCATCATCATGGAGATTGTCGGTGAAGATCATCAAGACCTCTCCAGTTATTCCTTGAGCATATCAAGGCACCGGTCGATGTTGCGGATCAAAGTGGCAATATGCCGCCGGGCATCGGCGATGGAATCGGGGGAGCTTGCCAGCTTATGGGAAAGGGTAAGGTACTCAGCGTCCAGCTTAGCACGATCGCGTTCCGAGCGGGCTTCCTCGGCTTCTCGCCTCAGGAGGGAATTTTCTACCCTCAAACTGCTATTTTGCTCCTCAAGCGCCATGATCCGGGAGCGTAGTGCCTCGATTTTCACGGCCAATGCCTCGAGTTGCGTCAATAAGTCAGCAGCCATCTTTGCCAATTTTTTACAAAAATACTAAAAAATCCTCTATCGGCAAAATTTCCCCCGAAAAGAAAAACGGATTAGGATAATGTATCAAATAATTGAAACCGCAAAATGTCGTGATGTTTTGAAGATATTATGTCGATATTAGAAAAAGGAAGGCCGGCATTAAAGGCGGCCTTCCTTTAGGGAATATATTAATTATGAAAGTTATGCTAGGATTAGAAACAGATCAGGCGTACTCCGAGGAGGAAGTTGAATGAAGATACACCGTGGTGGAGATAATCCTTCTTATAGAAGTAATCGGCTGCAGTGATTCCGGCAGTAGTCTTCTTTCCAAAACCGGCATTGTAGTTATATTCGAATCCGAGGAAAATCGATAGTTTATTGGTAAAATTAATCTGGAATTTCGCACCGGCATCGCCACGGATTCCATAGAACTCTCCCTTGTTGTCATTTGATAGGTCGAGGTAGCCGTAGGAGTCGACGATAGGCAGGTAAACACCATCCTTGATGCTTGTAGTGCCTAATTCATAGTCATCCTTAACGGAAAGGAAAGTGGTATATGTAGCGGCGACGCGGATATAAGGCATAATCTGGAATCTACCCATGAAGTTATAACCTACGCCATATCCCACTCCGATACCGGCACGAAGAGGATTGGGATGAGTTGCGTAAACCTTTCCGTCGGAGACATTGATATATGTGTATCTAACGCCAGTCGAAGACTCAAGTGCGTTTTTGCTGCGTCCTACAAAATCAACGTCTAAGGCGCCGAGAACATGGCCGCTCAAACCGATAGGGGAGAGCCAATGCAAATAGTCATATTCAACGCGTACACGGGGATAATTACCGTTCTTCTCCAGGCCATAGAGTCCCGAGATGCTGAAAGCGCTACGTCCTCCCGGAGTTAGAACGGCATAGTCACCGCGTTTCTTGGAACCGCTGCGTCCAAAGAGCGAATAGAGCTGGATGGTATCTTGGCCGATAAGGCGTGTAACGTAAGCCGTACCTATGTTCTTAGAGGTCATCTTACCGTCTTTCATCACAGTGCGGTAGGTATAGAAGCGCTGTAGCTTGGCATTTTTTGCAGACTTCGGCATACGGGCGCGGAACGGGTGATTATTGATCACCGGGCCTCCAATAGCAAGGTCGGGAACGTCTTTTACAAGACGACGGAATACAGCATATCCGGCCTCCGGATTATTGTTGGTTACTGCATTTTGATACTCAGAATCGATGTCTGACTGGTTGTATTTTCCGCTTTTGACAAACTTCATGGGAATCAGAGGAGCAGCCTCGTTTGTGCCCATTACGTTTATGTAAGCATTGTAAAGCTCAGGGGTAAGCTGAATCTTATAGATCTCCCAGATTGTTTTCCCTTTTTCATCTTTGTCGGTGAAGAGAATATAGTTGTTGTTGAGCCTGCGGGTTAGGATGTTGCCTATCATGGCATCCTCTCCAAGACCGCTCACTGCAGCCATGTCAAGATCCGCTTGAGTGATACTCTTACGAACATCATCTTTCATTTTTTCGAAAGTGGTCTGATCCGTAATGTAAGCATTGAGTATCTGAACGCCTACATTGTTGGCGTTGAGCCATTGTTCACGCTCGCTTGCTGACTTCCCGGCTTCATTCAGTTTGGAATTGATCGGAAGATTGAGCACTTCGACGAACTCGTTGGCCTCAAACTCGGGGAGCACAACGCCTCCGATTCCCGGCTGAGCATACTCTGTGCTGATGGTTTGAGCTAACATTGTGAAGGTGGAAAGCGTTATTGCCATTCCAGTCAAAAAACGTTTTGTTTTCATTTAAATATAGATTAGTTGAAGTTGTTGTATTAATGATTATTAATACCAAGAGTGAACATGATACACCATTTTAGGACGCGATGCCGCATACGCTTTTGCTACTGAAGCAGCAGCATTGTATCGAGCTTTTTCCACAGAAGCATCAGCCGAGATTTCGGATAATCTTTCCGAATGGCGGTTTTTTTCAGCTGTCATGCGGGCTTGATATTCACGAGTTTCCCGAAGGGTGAATTTAGCGTCCATAGTCTTGAGCAGGTTGTTGATGGATGCTTGCTGCGCAGCAGTTGGATTACTAACTCCATTAAGAGCCTCCACGGCAGCGGCCGCGCCGGCTTCAGTGGGATTAGCATTCCATGCCTGCTGTGCGGCGCGAATTGCATTGTCGTTTTGACTATTGGCGAATTTTAAACCGTATTCTCCGGCAAGTTTCTGAGCTGCAGCATAGTGGGAGCAAGTTGACGGAATAGCGAAAAGAGTAGAAATGGCATTTTCATACTCATGACTCTGAGCGAGCGCTTTCGCAGTATTGATAATGGCGGGACCCTGTTGCTCGTAATAGTTTATTATACGCGTTTTGCCGGTGTTTACAAAATCTTGCATCTCTTTGCTACGTGCCGGAGCTTTGCGTAGTGCCGCTATTCGAGCCTTCTCCATAGTAGGCCCAATGCCTTTCACCGTGAATGATGTAGAGGAAAACAATGTCCCGTTCACACCGTCTCCGATAAGTAAATCGACATCAAGTTCCACTACGGCCTTTGAATCGATACCTACTACCTCACTTCGTGCATCCCGGATGTTAGGCACGACTATAAACCGATTATCGAAGCCACCTCCGGCACATCCGTAGGTAGTCATCAATCGATTTAACATGGTCGTAACAGCTTCTGCCTCTTTCGCCGTAAGGTTTGCTTCTTGGGGAACGAAGGCTGCTATAGTGATGTTGTCGGATGTGTCAGCCTGTATTTTCTGAGTGAAGACACAGGAAACCACCGTCAGAGCCATGATAATTCGATATATTTTCTTCATAATCTTATATATGAAATTTATTGAGGAGAAATAAGAGGATTATTGTCCACCAAACACACAGTAAACTGTACCGATGCCCTTAGGAGAGGTCGAAATGGAAATTCCGTAAGGTTGGAGGAATTTGCGCATATCCCCTGCGAAATCAGCAGCCGAAATACCCTTTTCGCCACCACCGAATTTTCCTTTGCCTACAGTAGGAATACGCAGCTGTTCGAATTCAAGAAGGTTCGCACTCTTATTTCCGATCGTATAGGAATTGTTGACAGAATGCTCATTGACCCAATATTCAATCAGATCGGCGAGTTCGCCCGTATCGCCATTAAAACTTACTTCGCTTTCGAAATTAAGTGGGCATCCATCCCCAAGCATACATATTATCTCAACTTCACGGCCATTGGCATGGATGTCGTTGAAGTGATTTTGGATTTTATCAATCATATCATCTGCGAAGGTATTCACGGCATCCTGAACCAGACGCTCGACAGCAGCTGATGAACGGGCAGATACGTCCGACTTCGACATGATGGCCTTATTGGTGGAAGCATCGCATACCTTAATCAGGTACTTAACCTGGTTGAATGCTCCACGGCTTACAGGGGTGATTTCGAGTTCGAGATATATGTCGGCTTTGACCTCACGGATTAGGGCCTCTATATCATCCTCAACGGGGACGCTTCCGTCCTTACCTTTAAGGGTCATTGCCCGCGAATTGCGTTCGGCGATCTTGTCGATCGCACCCGATAGGTCGGATATTTTATAATCCTTTTCTGCGAAGACGTTCTGAATTCCGGCAATGGCATCCCGGAGAAGTTCGTTTTCAAGCGCAGCACTCATGTTGGGAGCGAAGCGATTGTCATCGAGGCGTTGACCGTATCCGTTTTTAGCACACCATTGCTTGGAGGGAACTACCATAAGCACCGGTTTTTGTGCGGCGCCAAAGGCATCGAGCGCCAGACACAGCATTAGTGTCAGCAGAATATTGAATTGTTTCATAACGTATTGTATAAAAGTAGTTAGGATTATGTTTTAGATTAGAATTTGAGCTTGTCACCCTTAACCTGGATGCCGTGTTGCTCAAGATACTGCGCAAGAGCCCTTACATTCAGGATATAGATATCGATTACACGCGTGCCTCCTTTCATCTTGACATTATTCTCTCCTGAAGGGTAGTCGGTCATGGCACGACGGACAAACTGATTGAAGTCTCCCTTTTTGAAGAAATTGTCAAAGAATGCCTTATTGTCATTATATGCCTGAATTCCAGAGGGGATCATGGCTTTCATTTCAGGCACGTTTTCTTGACTTATGGGGTCGATTGATCCTGCGATTCCACGGAACATAGCATCGGCTACGACGCACATTGCGGCGCGGTCCATTGCTTTATCGAAATTTTTGTCTATGGATACTACACGGACGATTTTGTATGTCGGATCCTTGTGCTTGCGAGCTAGCTGGGTTTCAGCTGTATCATCGATGTTGAATTTGTAGTTTTTGGCCTCGATCTGAGGAGTGGCCAAGAACAAAGCTACCATTGCAATTAGCAGGGTATAGGCTTTTCTCATGTTGTGAAGTTAGGGCTAATAGCATTCCGGAGTTTAGCGGTTTAATAATAAAATAAAGACGTGGGATGCTCATTCCTGCCTATCCCACTCTTGAGGCCCTGAGACTGCCTTACGGAAAGGATAAGCAGTCGGTCAGCCCACGTTAGGTATATTATTGCACCCGAAATGGCAAGTCGCATCGCTACGGCCCACCATCGGACAAGTATATTACCTACCCTGGACGTTTTCTAACTGCTCTGTCTTCATTCCGTATTGAAATTTCTCAGGTTTCAAGAGTTGAAGACAGCGTTTGGAATAACGCCTTTTTTTATATATTTTTTCTAATTATTATATTCCCTACCGTGCGGTGCTGACCGTGTGAAAGGTTAATAATAATCAAAGCAAAATAGCCATTTATTTTTCGCAAAGGTAGGTATTATTATTTACTAATGCAAATTTTTATTGATTTTAATTCTTAATTTTTTTTGGAATATTTTATATTGAAATTCTAACTTTTTGACTTGCAAATAGGTATAATTAAATTATTTTAAATATATTTATGATTTCAGTTTTAGGATTAGGTAAAGGAATGATATTAAGATTAAACCATAATTCGGCAATAGTTCCACGTAACATACAGGGGTCTGGTAATGAAAATTTGACTAGGTCGCTTATTTTTAGCCTGTAAAATTTGACAGAATGAAATTTTTGTTGTAACATTGCATTACGTACCACGTATTATGAAGAAAGCAGCAAACCATCCCCAATGGGCTCTCGCCCAAAAGAAGACCGGCACCGAACTGAGGGGCATCCGCGGCAAATATTATCTGTATGAGTGCTCGAGTTTCTATGACAAGCAGACCAAGAGGACTCGCAAGAAGACAGGAAAGTACCTTGGCATGATTACCGAGGAAAGTGGACTTGTTCCTCCACGCCGCCGTCAGGTGTCGGTGGAGAACGACATGGTGTCACGAAAGGCAGAGACCGGCCATATTGCCATTCCGGAGCCGAAGGTAGGGCAAGTAAAGGAATACGGCCTGTCCACCTTCATCACACAACATTGCGGCGAGCTGGTCGAGAACCTCAGACAAACGATGCCCGGGATGTGGAACCGGGTCTTGGCGATGGCCTACTGCCGCCTCCGGCACCAGTCTCCGCTCAAGTACATCCAGGAGGATTTTTCAGACAGTTACCTCTCGCAGAGCCTGGGAACGGCAGGTCTGGCGGCCAGAACCCTCACTGATTTCACGAAGGATCTGGGCAGGAACCGTGACGGAATCCTGGCATTCATGAGGAAGTATGCCGGAGCAGGGGGCAATGTGCTTTTTGACGGCACCGACATCCTTTCCTCATCCGCAAAAATGGATTTTCCAAGGATGAGCAAGACCAAACTGGGCGGTTTCGCGGAGACAGTAAACATAATGATGGCATTTTCAACCGCCCGGATGCTGCCTGTGTATTATCGGCTTCTTCCGGGCAATGTCAAGGATATAACCGCCTTTCCGACAAGCGTTGACGAGTTTGGCGACAAGTCAATGACAATAATCGGGGACAAAGGTTTTTTCTCCAGACGCAATATAGAGGAACTCGACAAGCGGAAGATGAAATACATAATAGCTCTCAGACGAAGCACAGCCGGGATAGACTACGCCAGATTCAGCAACCATTCATCCGAGGGACGTTTCTTCTATGCGGGCAGACTCATCAAATACTGCACGCAGACAATTGACGGCCATACCGTATACCTCTACTATGACGCAAAGCACGCCGCCGAGGAGGAGACGGACTATTTACGCCGTGTCGATGATGAGAAACAGGAGAAATACACCATGGAGACGTACATGGTAAAGGCCCCTCAATTCGGGATATTGGCGGTGATGGTGTCGGAAGGCGTTTCAGCCAGGAGAGGCTACGACGACTACAAGAGCAGATGTGAGATGGAGCAGGAGATCGATGTGCTGAAGACGGACCTCGATGCCCTCACCTCCTATATGCAGGACAATGACCGGCTGGAGGCCTGGATGTTCATCAACTTCATAGCCCTGCATATTTTTTACATGCTCAGGAAACGTATTGCAGACAATGACCTCTCATCTAAGATCTCCACTCGTGAGGCAATACGGATTCTTTGCCGCCAGAGAATCGTGAGGGTGGATAAAGAATGGAGGAAAGCCGAGGCCTCATCCAAGGATAGAAGTCTACTGCAGGCTCTCGGCGTATCTGTTACGTAATTCGGCTGCCGAATTACGGATTAAATGGGATATTATGGATTTTTTGGCGGAACCTTCGGATGGAAGATCACCGGCATCTACATAGCGAGTGGCATATTTATGGGAATGCTCGGAGGGTGGATCTTAGGGAGCATGAAATTAGATAGGCTTCTTACGCCCTGGGTCTGCGAGATACAGGCACAATCGGAGGCCGAATCGACGAAATGGGCAGCCGAGAAATTGTCTTTCGTGAAGCGTCTGCCGGCAATTATCCGCGATTCGGCGGGGATAGTGCGGGGTGTGTTTATATACATCGGGGAGTGTTTATATACATATTGATCGGAATAGCCATAAGTGCGGGGATTCATGGTTTCGTGGCTGATGATTTCTTTGCACAATGGATGGGCCCGGGCAATTGGTATGCCGTGCCAGTATCCGTAATCCTTGCGGTTCCGATGTATGCCAACGCCGCAGGTATCGTCCCGGTCGCTGAGGTGTTGGTCAATAAAGGCGTTTCTATCGGTACGGCCTTGTCTTTCATGATGGCCGTGGTGGGGCTTTCGATTCCGGAGGCAACTCTGCTGAAGAAAGTCATGACATGGAAACTGATAGGGATATTCTTTGGCACGGTTACAGTAATAATAATCCTCACGGGCTATCTCTTTAACTTACTGCTCTAAGAATGGTTCAATACCATTGGATGCCGTTGTCGGACTGGGAACGCTGATCGTACTTCACGTCGCTAAGCAGTGATGATTTCACTGCTATGTGGAAGTTGTAGCTCTTATATGGCCCTACCGGTACGAAAGAGGCCGACATAGTGAAGCAATGTAGGTCGCGCGAGATTGAGCAGTTCATGTAGGCTATCTTTTTCAGCTCGAAATTATAAGAGGCGGAGAAAGAGAAATTCCAACCCGGCGTAGGACGGATTGAGCCATTGAACGATAGATTCTGAGTCCATTTTCCGCTATAGTCCTGCTTATTGATGTCGTAATTGCCGTAACCGTAGTTTACGGAATAATTCACCGACAAGCTCCAGGGCACCTGCCATTTCTCGTAGCCGTCGTTGTCTGATTCGCTCTGGTTATTTTGATTATTGTTGCGCCTGCGGTTGGTCTGAGCATTGAAATCGGCATCCTCATCCTCGGGGTTATCCAGAATATCACGATTCTCGCCGTCTCCTTTCCTATTATCTTTCGTTTTTTTCTTGAAAGTGTCGTTGTTGAATGTATATGAGAACGATGTGGAGAAAGATGACAGCTTGATCAGACCTTTGCCTGCTTCCCAGCGATATTTATTGATTTGTCGGGGAGTTCCGTTGGCATCGGGGATATAGACATAAGGATCCCATGTGGTATTAAGGTTAAGATTGAAGCTCTTTGTCAGCCTTATTGTAGCGTTTGCCGAAAGCATTGAGAGGCGTAGAGAGTCGGCGGCGAAATTATAGCTTTGCGACAATGATAGATTCTCGATAAGGCTTATTTTCTTGGTTCCGGTGGAATCCTTGTCGCTTTTGACTTTCATTTCAAGATTATTGGCGAGGCTGAAATTGATCGAACCATTCTTACCGCGACCCGGAGCGCCGAAAACGCCGTGCTGGAAATGATTGTAGTATTGACGCGTCTCGGTGCCATCGGGGCCGGGACGCATATACGAACCCCATATTCCCCAGCCTGCGGCTCCAAAATCGGGATTCCAGCCGAAAGAAACGGTAGGAGTCATGACATGGCGGATCATCTGCACTTTGTCGCCAAGGAACTTCATGGGCTTCCAGAAACCGTAGACTTTAGTGTCGAAAGCCATCGATACGTTGAAATCGAAGATGTTATAGAAGCCGTAGGTGGTGTCCTGTACTTCCCTGGAAGCCTGTGAATCCCATTGCCTGCTTATTTTCGAGAAGTACATCCTGTCGTTCATCGTAATGGAAGGGGAGAGGTTGATATATTTGAAGAGGGAGAATGTGGCTGAAATGGGCACATAGTGTTTCAGACCGTTTCGCCAGTCCTTGATAATGCTTTTCTTGAAGAACTCATCCTGGCCGGATGTAAGTGAATTCTGCAATTGGCCTGAATACGACAGCTTGATCTTCTCATACCATTTTTCAGCCCCGGCGGCGCGTTTGCGCTTGAAGGGAGCGGTCTGGCTCATCGAGACGTTGACGTTGGGAAACGATACGTTGAGTGTCGAGTCGGAACTGCGTTGGGTGATATTGGCTGTTGTCGAGAGATTCCATTTCGTGCCGGGAAACCGATAGGTCATATTGACGGTCGAAGATTTGGTATTCTCTGTGAATGCGCTGTTGTAGTATGAATTGAGGTCGTTGCGGTTATAACCGGATGTTGCGAAATTGACCGAAGCCGAGAAATTCAGGTTGGGATTAGCCTTAGCATCCTGAGTATGGCTCCACACCACCTGAAAATTCTTCATTTTCTCATAATCTGGCGTGCCTTTATCTCCGGTAATTGTGGTGAGGAAAGAGATGTCGAAAGATCCGGTGAATTTATATCGTTTCGTATATGTAGAATGTGCGCTTATGCCCCAGGAGCCTTTGGTGTAGAGCTCACCCTGCACGGCAAGATCCACATAATCGTTTATGGCGAAATAATATCCGCCGTTACGCAAATAGAATCCTCTGTTGTAATCCTCGCCGAAAGTGGGGAAGATAATACCCGAAGAATATTTCTCCGAGAAGGGAAAATATCCGAAAGGAAGGGCAAGGGGGAGGGGAACTCCGGCGAGTACCATATATCCGGGTCCGGTCACAACATCTTTTTTCGGCTTTACTTTTCCGCGAGTTATCTGAAAATAGAAATGGGGGTCGTCGTGGTTGTCGCAGGTGGTGTACTTGCCATCTTCCACGAAGAAACATCCGTCTTCCATGCGTTTTGCCTTGCTTCCTATCAGATAGCCGTCCTGCTGTTCGGTGATTACCCCGGTGATATATCCGCGCTGGGTTTTGAAATTATATTTCATGGTCTCCGACTCATATTCCCCCGACTTATCTTTGAAAACGGGGGTTTCCGTAAGGGTTCCCAATGAGTCGCGGACACCTTCTGCATACACTGTGTTTGAATCGAGCTCCATCCTGATTTCAGCTGAATTGAGCTTGAAATCTTCGTATTCCACGGATCCTTCGCCATAAAGATAAGCGTTGTTGCCATTGGAAAGCACCAGAGAGTCTTTTGCCGAGAACGTTACAGCGGAGGTTATATCCTTGTTATCACGGTTGATTTTAGTAAAGGCCGTGCGGGTGGAATCCTCCGGGATTGGGGTACGACCGGCTGGCGCNNCCGCGACTCATTGGGAACCCTTACGAATCGGATATAGAATCATATGCGTATCCGTGAATCGAATCGGAGAAGATGGAGTCTATGAAAGTCTCATTCGTTATTTCCTCAAAGAATTCTTCCGGAAGATGTGAGGAGTGATCGGAGATGGTATCATCGGGCACATCACTAACCGGGACATTCCTTAGGAGTGTCCCCGCGCTCTGACGTGAGTAGGCCGCTATGGTCAGGGCGATAATGGCAATGTATAACAATAACCGCTTCAAGGCGGGTGTGCGTTCTGATTATTATTGAGGAATGTCGGCGTCGGACTTCCGACCGCGGACGCATTCCAAATTTAAACTACAAAATTAATCACTATTAATGGGATATGCAAAAGGAGAAGCTATTTTAACGCTTCTCCTTTAACGGAGTAATTGATTTTGATTGAGTTAACCGGATTTACATGTTAAAAATCTTAATCTCCCATATCGGATTGCTCATAACCGCCGGTATTGATCTGCATATCGGCATTCTTCGAGCGTTTGGCTTTCATATTGCCGAAAGAGTACTTCACGGTGAGGCGAATAGTTCTCCCTCCGCGCCATCGTTCATTATATTGGGAATATTGGCCGGCTACATCGACCGTGTCTTTCCATCTTCGGGAATTGAAGATGTCGCGGCAGTTGAGGGCGAACGACCAATTGCCGACCACCTTGCGCAGCCCGGCATCCACACTCCAGCCGGGTTGACGTGAGCCGGTTGCGGTCTTTGTCTCGGAATTGTACCGGCCGGTGACCTGAAGGCTAAGATCCCAGGGCAGGCGCACATTGGCCATCATCCGGGCATCCCAGGCAAAGGAGTTCTGCGCTTTTCCTGCGAGAGCTATCTCTTTGCCCGATTCGGAAATCACATTGTAGGTCCAGGCGCTGATGTGGCTCTGATAGAGGTTTACGGTGGTGGTAAGATCGAGGGTGCTACGGAAAAGAGAATTTTTCGCAACGATCTCCAACCCTGAATTCACCTGACTCGAGACATTGGCCCATGTGGAGTACATCACATCGCCGTCGCGGTATGCAATACGGTTCATGATATTTGATGCCTGTCGCATATAAGCCGAGAGTGTAATCATATGATATGTCCAGCTTTTCAGATAGTTAAGCTCAAAGGAGTTAGAATATTCCGGCTCGAGCTGCGGATTTCCGAAAGATATTGAAGTCGGATCGGAGATATTTCGGAATGAATTGAGCTGTCCGCCCCAAGGGCGGCGGATGCGGCGAGTATAATTCAACTGAAGTTCGTTGTCGCGGGGAAGCGAAAGCGAAAGATATACAGATGGGAAGAGAGAGAATTTATTCTTTCTATAAGGCGCGACATCTTGGGCGAGTTGACCATAGGCCAGACTTTTTGTGCTTATCTGCCAAGCCTCTGCCCGTAGACCTCCGGAGTAACTGAATATTCCGGTGCGGCCCCCCAGCGTGAGATAAAGCGCGGAAATATTATTGTTGTAAATGAATCGGTTGTATAATTCCTCCGAGAGAGTCATATTCTCTTTAGATGTGCCGCGCCAAGTAGTGTTAGGGGTGTTCTCGCGGCTATAGTTTCCATTATATCCGGCTTCGAGTTTAAGATATTCATTAAGAATATTGGTATAGTCAATCTTCCCTTCCCAACTGTTGGTGTTCATTGGCATAGTCTGTTCACGATAGTCATTGGCGATAGAGTCTCCGGGCCATGTCTCGGTTTCGGAGTAGTAATCATGTTGCGGACCACCCCAGTAGTTGTAACTTACGCTCGCTCTAAGGTCGTGGTTTTCATTCCATTCGTGATTATAGCCGAATTCACCGTGCGCTCCCCGCATATCATGGCTGCTGGTGGCGTGCTGGACATCGGCTCCCCAGCTGCCAGGCATGTTGGAAGTATATGTAGAGGTGGAGTGCTGTTTTCTTGTTCCGAACATTCCAAATCCGTTGAGATAGAATTCATCCTTGTCGGAAAGATGATATGAAGCGCCGATTCGGGCAAATAGATTGTTGCCCCGGTTGCTGCTCTCGCCGTCGGCATGGGTGAAAGTACCGTCGGTGAAATCACGTCTCATTATCGACCCGCCATTGTTCCGGCGCATCCTGAAGCCTACAGACGCGAAAGTCTCCCATTTGCCGGTATTATAATTGATATTGACTGAAGCGTTTCCACCGCCACGGGAATTAACGCTTAATTCCGCGCTTCCGAAATAACCACCCTTGCGATTCTTTTTTAAGATGATATTGATGATTCCGGCTGTGCCTTCAGGGCTGTATTTAGCTGAAGGATTTGTGATGACTTCTATCCTATCGATATTTTCAGCCGGAATCTGTTCAAGAATCTGGGCACGATTGTCGGCAGTAAGCCCGGAATCTTTACCGTTGATCCATACTGTGACAGAAGAATTTCCGCGTAAAGACACTTCGCCGTCCTGATCCACCTCCACAGAGGGAATAGATTCAAGAAGTTCTGATGCGCTTGCACCGGCTGATGCAATGTTGCTGTCTACCTGAAATACTTTTTTGTCGAGTTCAAATCGCATTTGGCTGCGGATTCCTTCCACCACAACCTCTTTGAGCAACTTTGTGTCGTCGGCCAGCCGCACGGTGCCGATACTTGTGTCGCTTCCGGAGATCTCAACAGGTCGCTCTTGATTTACGGACCCGACGTTGATTATCTTTACGGTATAAGTCCCGTCGGGCACATTATTCAATACGAAATTTCCATTATCGTCGGATATGGCGCTAATGTTAAGGGGTTTGCCATTATTATCGAATATCTGGACTGTCACGAAGTCCATAGGTTGTCCGGTTTCCTTGTTGAGAATCGTGCCGGTTACATTTCCTTTTGCATTCGCCATGAGGGAGCATGGCAATAAGGTCAATCCAAAAATGATAGATTTTTTAATAATTTCCATACCAATTCTGACGGCTCGGAACGGTAATAGATTAAAGCATGAAGGAATATTTAACAAAAATTAAATGGAAAGTCAATGGAGAAAGGTTGTCCAAGAAGATGGAAATGGAGAACTATATCGATTTTGATGGCTCACCCATCATTTCGACGGATATAGGTTGTATCAAAGAGACCCAGCATCCATGCTGCTGCTTATCCGAATTCTTCATGGAGGCGAAGGAAGCGATGCAAAGTATCTTCGCCATGGCGTGACATAGAGGCAAGAACCTTATCGAAAGGTTTTTCTTTTTTATAATCGCCTGATTTGGAGAAAAATTTATCTGCGTAACATATAAGGCGTTCCTCAGTGGTCTGCGGGGTCATGTCGCGTAGAGGCAATGGAAGATTTTGGGATTTAATATCGGAGATTGTCAGACCGGCTCCAGTATGCCGCTCGCAAACGAGAGCATGACGATACAGATTAAGCGCATCGAGCATTTCACGGCCAATAATTCCATGCCTTATATATTCTTCCGATCCATTGCATAGGATTGCCGGAGCCTTACACATCACAATGCCGATATCGTGGAGGAGGGAGGCCTCCCACACGAAATCGGCATCTATATCAAGGTTGTGGCGACGGGCGCAGTCGAGAGCCTTTTCGCCTACAAGGCGACTATGAGTCTCAAGAATCTTGCGCAGCCCGCTGCCACGCTCATAAAAACGGTCGAGTATCCTGTCGGTATCGATCACTAATACGATAGCTTATTCCGGGAATTCTATTATCTCGCACCAGCCGTGAGTATCCTCGGCCTCACCATGCTGAATGGCGCGGAGTGCATCGTAGAGTTTCTTGATAACCGGCCCTGATTCTTCCATGCCATATATGAATTGGCGGCCGTTGTCAAGGTCGTCGATCTGGCCGATTGGTGAGCAGACGGCTGCTGTTCCGCATGTGCCCACTTCCTCGAACTCTGCCAGTTCTTCATAGGGAATATGGCGCGGCTCTACTTTCATACCCATATCTTCCGCAATCTGGCGCAGGCTCTTGTTGGTGATGGAGGGAAGAATAGTCTCGGAAGCCGGTGTGGTGTATGTATTGTTCTTAATACCGAAGAAATTGGCTGCTCCGCACTCATCCAGGTATTTTTTCTCTTTTGGGTCGAGGTAAAGCATCACGGCATAACCCAGGTCGTGAGCTTTCTGGCCGGCCACGAGAGATGCGGCATAGTTGCCTCCGATCTTAATGGAACCGGTGCCTTTGGGAGCTACACGGTCATAATCGCGGCTCAGGCATACTTTTGAAGGCTTGAAGCCATTCTTGAAATAGGGACCCACGGGGGTTACGAGCATTATAACCATGTATTCTTCGGCCGGGCTGACACCAATTTTCGGGCTGATGCCGATTTCGAGGGGCCGGATGTAGAGTGATGCGCCTGTGCCATAAGGAGGAATCAGATTCTCGTTGAGTTTCACTACCGTGCGAACCATCTCCTTGAAGATTTCCTCGGGCAGTGGCTGCATGGCGATGCCCTCGGCGCTGCGGATGAATCGCTTGGCATTCTCATCCATTCGGAATACCCTCACCTTACCATCGACACCACGGAAGGCTTTCAGACCCTCGAAAGATTCCTGCCCATAATGGAGGCAGGAGGCTGCTATATGAAGAGGTACATACTCGGAGTCGCTCACTTCTATCGGACCCCATTTGCCGTCGCGATATGTGCAGCGTACGTTATAGTCGGCCTTTACATACCCGAAGGGGAGGCTTCCCCACTGAATATCTTTCTTTTCCATTGTTATTGTGTATCGGTTAGATTTAAGTTGTTTCAATATTTGCGGAGTTCTGCGACCAGGATCATACGGCTACTTTACAGGTAAGGTCGCCGGCCTGTACGATATATACTCCATGAGCCGGAACGGTGAACTGCATCGTGCCCGGGGGAAGCGTGTCGGAATTTACCAACCGTCCTAAGATTGTGAAAATCTTTATGGGAGTCGGATGAGTGGAGGTCACGATTATAAGGCCCGGCACAGAGCGCACCTCAATCACTGCATCTCGCACCACGAGCTTGGCTTCTGCTCTTTCCGATTTGCTCGGTTCCCACCCTTTTGCATATGCCGTGCAGGGCGATAGCTGTGCCATCGCCATAAGAATAAGGCATATCATAAATCGGGCTAAGCGCATAATCTCCGGTTTGATTTGTAAAATTACAAAATCTTTTTGATATGCACAAAAATTGAGCGTGCGTGTGTAAAAATGTGGGTAAAACCGGGTGTAAAAAATGAGGTTGCGCCATGTGATTGACACAACCTCGTAAGATATTTTTGCGTCCGGCAGAGTTCCGGAAATTGCGGATATTTCGTATCAGCCTTTCTTTTCCTCTTTCTGCATCTGCTCCTTGAGAGCCTGAAGGGCACCGAGGTCACCGAGGGTAGTACGCTCGATTGTCTGGGCCGTTGTAGGTTCGGCAGCCGGTTTCTCGCGCTTTTCAGCACGGCGAGGCGCTTTCTCGCGCTTCTCGGCGCGTGAGGCGTCTTCAGCGATTCGGCTGTGGCTTAAGATGATGCGTTTGTTATCTTTGTTAAATTCGATAACCTTGAACGGGAGCTTTTCATCGAGCTTGGCTTGTGTGCCATCCTCTTTTACAAGATGTTTCGGAGTTGCGAACCCTTCTACACCATGCTCAAGGGATACGACAGCGCCCTTGTCGAGAACTTCGGTCACTACGCCCTCGTGGATTGAGCCGACTGTAAAGATCGTTTCAAACACTTCCCAAGGATTCTCCTCAAGCTGCTTATGGCCGAGGCTTAGGCGACGGTTGCTCTTATCGATTTCAAGAACTTGAACCTCTATCTCATTGCCAACCTGCGTGAACTCGCTGGGGTGCTTGATTTTCTTAGTCCATGAAAGGTCGGAGATATGGATAAGACCATCCACACCTTCCTCGATCTCCACGAATACGCCGAAGTGGGTAAAGTTACGCACTTTGGCAGTGTGGCGTGAACCGATAGCATATTTCTGCTCGATGTCTTCCCATGGGTCTTTCTTGAGCTGCTTGAGGCCAAGGCTCATCTTGCGCTCATCGCGGTCAAGAGTAAGGATAACAGCCTCGACTTCGTCGCCTGTCTTCAGGAAATCCTGAGCGCTGCGGAGGTGCTGGCTCCAGCTCATTTCCGATACGTGGATCAGACCTTCAACTCCCGGCTGAACCTCTACAAATGCGCCATAGTCGGCCATGACAACTACGCGGCCTTTGACATGATCGCCAACTTTGAGATTAGCGTCGAGGTTGTCCCAGGGGTGCGGCATGAGCTGCTTGATACCAAGGGCGATGCGCTTTTTCTCATTATCGAAGTCGAGGATTACGACCTTGATGTCCTGATCGAGTTCCACAACCTCACGCGGATCGGAGATACGACCCCATGAAAGATCGGTGATGTGAACGAGTCCGTCCACGCCTCCGAGGTCGACGAATACACCATAGTTGGTGATATTCTTAACCTTACCTTCGAGTACCTGACCTTTTTCGAGTTTCGAGATAATCTCACGCTTCTGGGCTTCAAGCTCAGCCTCGATGAGAGCCTTGTGGGATACGACAACATTCCGGTATTCCTGGTTGATTTTAACAACCTTGAATTCCATGGTCTTGTCGAGGTAAACGTCGTAGTCGCGGATAGGACGGACGTCGATCTGGCTACCGGGGAGGAAAGCCTCGATCCCGAAGATGTCGACAATCATACCGCCCTTTGTGCGGCTCTTGACATAACCCTTGATTATTTCATCGTTCTGGAGAGCCTGGTTCACGCGATCCCAGCTGCGTGTCTGGCAAGCCTTCTTGTGGGAAAGGCGGAGCTGACCGTTCTTGTCTTCCAGAGTCTCGATATAGACTTCAACCTGGTCGCCCTCTTTGAGGTCGGGGTTGTAGCGGAATTCGCTTATAGGGATGATGGCATCCGATTTCATGCCGATATCCACGCGCACTTCACGCTTGGAGATCGATTTTACTGTGCCGGTTACCACCTCGTTTTCTTTAGCCGTCTTAAGAGACTCGTCGTAGGTGCGAGTAAGCTCCTCGCGGCTCTTCGATCCGGCTTCTGTGCCATTTTCATAGGCATCCCAATCGAAATCCTCGATCGGGGTTTGAATTTTCAATTCAGTCATTAATTAGTTAGTAATAAGGTAAATAAATCTCTCTATTATGACTCGGAGGTCATAATCGCCGCAAAGATAGTGATAAATTTCCACTCTGCCAAATATTTACGCAAATTCTCAATAAAAATCCCACGGCTCTTTCATTTAAGATTAGACG
>DAAI01000037.1 GCA_001701105.1 Bacteroidales bacterium GP1 | reverse complement strand
AGCAAGTTGAACTTGCGAAACTTGAATTAGAAATAACACTACGGCAAATTTACCGATATTTCCTATTTATTACAAGGGATGTTGAAAATCATATATTTATTGCAAGCAGTATGTCCGAAAACGGACATCCCCCTGACATCAATAATTGCGCTTGAGTCAACAGAAAGTGAGAAGCAGGCTCTGCAATTATCAAACACTATAACCCGAGCTTGACGCCTCGATAATATAAGGGAATATAAGAAACCCGGCATAAGAGGCAAAGCTCCTGGCCGTGCGCTTCTTATACCGGGAATCAAGTGATTGAGAATGGAGTCGATCCCACCTTCTGATGGTAAAGAGAGTTATACCGACACCCTCATTTTCTTCGCTGCTTCATTAATCGGGCGTTATTCGTCCTTAACGAGATTGAACTTAGCAGAAATCTCTTTCTGTTCGATAGCTTGACGGAGATTGAAGCGTCGTTTCTGGGGTATATATCCCGCACGCTCACAGGTTACTTCTATCTGAACGTTTCCAGAATTTTCCCAATTGAGTCCGCGGATGTCGAACGATTCTGTTGTCTCATACGGAGTTGTGCCGACATAATTGGAGTTTGTATTCTTTACATCGGGTGTTGAAGAAACCACGCGCCAGCTTACATCAGCTCCCGCAGGAGAGGATACGATATACCAACGGATTATGGTATGCTCCAGTGCAGAATTTCCATCACCGTTTACCTGCTTATTGGGTTCCTGATCAGCACGCTTATTTACTTTCAGAGCAGAAGCTATGCCATCAAGATCCATTTCACTAAGCGCACGGCTGTAGGCTCGGTTTATGAGTTCGCTATAACTTAAGTCAGCTGATGAAGTATAACGCCCTCGGGCCGTCTGCTGTAAGATGGTTTTATTATCCGGACTTATGAGGTCATAATTCAAAATTACGGTGCCCCTCTGCGAATCGCTTTCAACTAGCTTAAATTCGGTGACCCGTACTTTCAGCCTATAGTCGTTCTCACGGTCTCTCCCAATTGCAAACCCGGCCGACCTAAGATATGTTCCTAAACTTTGAGATACGAATTCCTTAATTGTAGGACTAAATTCATAAGTCGTTGATTTACCTATTGCTTTTCTTTTTTTAGGCGTTATCTGACTAAGATCAAGAATTTGGTCGTTGGTTATATCGGAGCTAACTAATATTTCAATTCCTCTGGATAGGTCGGAATATCGTGAGTCCGGACGGGCGTCACATATAAGATCGATATTTATGGTTTTTTGTTGAGGTTTGGCAAAATTTACCAATGTGCTGCATGAGGTTAGGACTAAGCCTATTGACATGCCCAGCATTAATGACCTTTTCATCATATCTTATTTGGTCGGTTTGATTTTGATTAGCTTTGCGCGGACGGTTGTCTGGAACTCTACAGTATTCTTTCCGGCATTGCTTACTCTTGTAGTTGTGACAGGTTCAACTACGCCATCTGCCCCGAAATCCGCAACAGCATTTATTATTCGAGCCATCGCTACTCTACGTGCAAACTCCTCGGCAGAAGGAATCTCCCCAAATGTAGAGGAATAATCATCCGTAAAGTAACCAAAAGAAGCCGCTCCGTTGAAAGATGCCAAACTCCATCCTGTCTTGTCATTGAAGGAGAACGTATAGGCGAAATCTCCGTCGTTTGATTTAATCTTCATTTGGCGGCTCTTGTATTCACAAGTGATAGAAGCGGATTCCTGGATAGTTTTGAGAATCTCATACTGGCCTGATTTAAGGTCAAGATCTTTGACGGTGGTTACTCCAACGGTACTTACTGAATGCGGTATTACCAGATTCTTAACTCCCCCGCAGGACTGCATGATAAACATACTTAGGATTGCCACTACACCCATTATGAAGGTGGTCTTTAAGAATTGCTTCTGCATGGTGTTGTTTGCGCCGCGGTCTCCCCCTCGTTGGCATTTGTTGTTAGTAAGAAAAAGCGCAGGAATCTGTATCTGCTGCCGTCTTACTCTCCGAGGCTTCTCGCATTGCCCTATTGATGTTGGACGACAACTGCAGAAGCCTACGCCGGTATATGCAACGATTATAATCCGGCACATCTCTCCCGAGATATACGCGGACATCTTACACTTACCACGGGCATCTACCGTTGCTCAATCCTTGACATCAATATGAATTTTGCGAGAATTCCGGAAAGTCAAGAATCAGCGCGGATAAACGCTTTTTATTTTATTGCGGGATGTTATCCCTTCCCGCCCACTTTACCCTGATCGGGCTTCCGCAGACGATATGCCCACAAAGTTAATACATCTTTTTAATTTTCGCAATACTTTGACAATTTATTCTCAAATCTTTCTGCACTGCCGTGAAATGGTGCCTTCTCCACCGGATATTTCGGCGCGTGATATGATTCCCGTTCTCCATACGGCACTCCCATGTCGCTCACCCGCGCCGTTTCATCTCGCGGGTCGCATTTTTGATTAGCCAACTTCATGCTTTTTTATTAATTTTGCGGTTATGGCAGACGAAGTATTGAAAAATATTGAGATATTGCCCGACGAGGCGGGATTTGTTTCAGACCTCAAGGCGATCGTATATACGGCTAAGGCTAAAGCCTATCGAGCTGCTGACCTCTACAACGTAGCCAGTAACTGGCTACTGGGCAGACGCATCGTTGAGCAAGAGCAGCATGGAGAGACTCGTGCTCAATATGGGAAACACGTGATTGAGATAGCATCACTTGCTCTTACCGAGGAGTTCGGTAAAGGATATAGTATAGCCAATTTGAAAAATTTCAGAAAATTCTATCTGACATTCAGATATTTACAGATTGGGCAGACGCGGTCTGCCCAATCTGCCGATAGACAAGTTTCAAATTGGCAGACACCGGCTGTCCTTTCTGAGTCGGCCATTCAGCGGAGGCCATCCGTTGAATTGGAATTGGCGCATATTCTCCCGGCTAATTTGTCTTGGTCGCA
>DAAI01000044.1 GCA_001701105.1 Bacteroidales bacterium GP1 | reverse complement strand
TATAGGAATTTTTATTTGCAGATTACAACTAATTACAATCCTATCACTTTCCCGGCCGCGTCAGAAACCATTTCGGGCGCGGCCATCTTCATTTCTTATATTCATCTTAATGCGTAAAAGGATTATTCGGATGCCTCTGTTTAAATCTTCGCAGGCCATGATTGATGAATTATGTCTACTTGATGATTTCGGGATAATATTGGCCTAAAGGGAATATAATTATATCTAATCTTTCTACACCCTTGCATATATCGGGATTATTGTCTAATTTTGGACACGAGCGATAACCATTATCACCCAACAATTAAAGCCAAGACCTTATGAACAAAATCACGAAACGAAACGCCGCAAGCGGCACACGAATCGCCCTCTTCACATTGATCATTTTTGCGCTTTTTTCTCCTCTGAGGATGATGGCTCAGAATGCAGCGGAGCCATCGGCCTACGTTAAAAATAAATTCCGCTACCAGCCGGAAGTGGATTTAGGGATGTGCCTTAATCTCAATCACGGCCACAACAGCTATGGGGAAGTGCGCACCGTCCAAGGGATCCGGTTTATCCCACAGTTTTCTGCCGGTATCGGAATCGGACTCCAATTCGGATCAGGCGGAGTGGGACTCCCCTTTTCACTCAACGCAAAATACTTCATCATGCCTGAAGCCAAAGTAGTGCCGTTCGTCACGGCCGATGTCGGATGGCATATAAAAATGGCTCCCGTGAGTACGCATGGTCCATTTTTTGAAATAGGCCCAGGATTCCGATACCGTAAATTCCAGTTATCGCTTACATTTAAACCGGAATATATACATGATTCCGGTAGCAAATTTGAATACATGGGCACGAATCTCTGCCTGAACGCAGGATTCTGGTTCTGATAAATCCGGCTTGAATAAGATATGGAGTAGGGTTGCCCCGGGAAATATTCCCGGCAACCCTCTTTTATTCTCTTTTATTTAAACAATATTAACGAAATCTGAATTATTTATCGTAACTTTGCAGCCAAATCGCACCGGGATTCATGCCTCGGCACATGTTCCGGACAATACCTAATAATTCATGCGAAAGATTCTACTCGCCCTGCTCCAGCTGTCAATGCTCGCCGGCACACTTACAGCCGCCGAATGGAGCGACTCATTGCGCTATCGCGCTGAAATAGGCACAACCTTCAGTTCCGGGTCTCATACCCCCTTCTGGATGGCAAGTAACGACTACGCCTTCTCATCACTGCGGCCCAACAACGGCTGGCTTCGCGCCGGAGTATTTCACGACCTTGATCACTCTAAGAAATTCGCATGGGGTGCAGGAGTAGACCTCGGCGTCGCCTATCGATTCGATCAGGTTTTCATCCCGCAGCAGATCTACGCGGAAGTAAAATACCGCTGTCTCAACGCGATGCTCGGCCAGAAGGAATTTGCCGATGAAATCGTCGACCGGACTCTCTCGATGGGAGGGCTCACAAATTCCGGCAACGCGCGACCGATCCCTCAGCTGCGCATCGGTATTTTTGATTATGCCGATGTATGGGGTTGCAACGGCTGGTTCGCCATAAAAGGCCACATCGCCTACGGAATGTTTACCGACAATAGCTGGATAAAGGATTGGACAGCTCCACAATCGGAGTACACGCTCAATACCCTCTATTGCTCCCGGGCCATATATTTCCGCGGCGGAGATGCAAGGCAGCACCCCCTTGTCGGCGAATTAGGACTCGTGATGGACACGCAGTTCGGAGGCACCACCTATTCTCCCGTAAATGCGGATGGAGTTCGGATTCCCCATAAGAATCCGACCAACTTCGCGGCATGGATAAAGGGATTGATTCCACTCGGCGGAGACGCCACCACGCCTGCCGGCGAACAGCTGAATGTGCAGGGCAATTTCCTCGGAAACTGGGCATTCGCACTCGGATGGTACGACCCGGCGGGATGGAGTGTAAAGGCTTATTACGAACATTTTTTTGAGGATCATTCGATGCTTTTCTTCGATTATCCGTGGATCGACGGCCTTTATGGAGTACAAGGCAAGCTCCCGAAGAATCCATATCTCTCCGAAGCAGTAATAGAATTTCTTTATATGAAGGATCAGGCCGGCTCGGTATATTACGACCATGATGCCGCCATCGATTATCAGATTTCCGGGCGCGACGGTTACTATACCAACTACATCTACAACGGCTGGCAGAACTATGGGCGTACGATTGGAAATCCGATGCTCCTTTCGCCCCTCTATAACAACCCACACTATCTTGACGTGCTTCACAATAGGATTTCGGCATGGAATGTGGGGCTTAAAGGCGACCCCACTCAGCAGGTGTCATGGCGGCTGCGGGCATCCTATCTGGAAAGCCTCGGCACATATTCCCGGCCGCTGCGAAACCGGCAGCGTGATGCCAGCCTGCTTGCGCAGATCCATTGGCACCCGGGCAAACTGAAAGGATGGGAAGGCTCCCTGAGCCTTGCAATGGATTATGGCTCTTTACTCGGCCATAACTACGGATTCGGAATATCAATATCCAAAACCGGCTTCTTCGGCTGGAAATAATCTTATAAGAAATGAAAAAATTCATATATATCCTAATAGCAGCGGCCGTTATACTTACTTCCTCTACAGGTTGCCGCCGGATGAGCCACAACGGCGACATTGATGGCTTCTGGAGAGTGGTATCCGTAGAGGAAATAGCCAATGGCTCGACTATACAGCAGAACAACACATTATATCCGGACGACATATTTTATTGCATCAACCTCGAGCTGATGCAGCTCCAGCCCCTCAATAGCAACTACACCGGAATCATGCATTTCAATAAAAAAGAGAAGCAGCTTACCGTGGAATTCCCGAAGCAACCCGAAGGAGCCGCTCCGGACGCCATGCATATCTTCGGAATATGGACCAATCCGGTGACTTTTGAATATTCGGCCGACAGCCGTCATCTCGTGCTCCGCACGCCGGAAACGGTGATTAAATGCGACCGGTTCTGAGGCTGCAACATCATTTCCACTCAATTTTGAGCCAAAAATCCGGAAAAATTTGGTGGAATCCGAAAAAAATGGTAAATTTGCAGTCGCAAAGAAAAATCGGGGTGTAGCACAGTTGGTTAGCGCGCTACGTTCGGGACGTAGAGGTCGGGCGTTCGAGTCGCCTCACCCCGACAGAGAAGCCGGATATTTCCGGCTTTTCTTGTTATTTCCTCCCATAGTGTTGAAAACTAAAACATCATGGCCATATGAAAGATTATAAAAGAACATTGGTTACCACGGCATTGCCTTATGCCAACGGTCCGGTTCATATCGGGCATCTCGCAGGCGTTTATGTGCCGGCCGACATCTACACCCGCTTCCTGCGTCTTCAGGGACGCGATGTGCTGCTCATCGGCGGCAGCGACGAGCATGGTGTACCCATCACGATCAAGGCCCGTAAAGAGGGTGTAACCCCCCAGGATATTGTCGACCGCTATCACACCCTTATCCGGGATTCTTTCAAGGAATTTGGAATCTCTTTCGATACCTACGGACGCACCACCTCACCTATCCACCGCAAGACCGCATCCGACTTCTTCCGCCGGCTCTACGACAAAGGTGAGTTCGTGGAGAAGACCTCCATGCAGCTTTATGATGAAGAAGCCGGCCAATTCCTTGCCGACCGCTATGTCACCGGCACTTGCCCGCATTGCGGCGCTGAAGGCGCATATGGCGACCAATGCGAGGCCTGCGGCACATCGCTCAATGCTACCGACCTTATCAATCCTAAATCGGCTATCACCGGCTCCGTGCCCGTGATGAGAGAGACTAATCATTATTATCTCCCTCTCGACAAATGGCAGCAGAAACTGGAGAAGTGGATTCTTGAAGACCATAAGGAATGGAAGACAAATGTCTACGGCCAATGCAAGTCTTGGCTCGATATGGGCCTCCAGCCCCGCGCCGTGAGCCGTGACCTCAACTGGGGAATCCCCGTGCCGGTGGATGGCGCGGAGGGGAAAGTGCTGTATGTTTGGTTCGACGCCCCTATTGGATATATCTCCAATACAATCGACCTCGTCGGCGACGATTATGAGAAATGGTGGAAGGATCCTGAAACCCGTATGCTCCATTTCATAGGCAAGGATAATATCGTGTTCCATTGCATCGTTTTCCCATCGATGCTAATGGCCGACGGCACATTCAACCTCCCCGATAATGTGCCGGCAAATGAATTCCTCAACCTCGAGGGCGACAAAATCTCAACATCGCGCAACTGGGCCGTTTGGCTTCATGAATATCTTCGCGATTTCCCGGGCAAGCAGGATGTGCTGCGTTACGTTCTCACCGCCAATGCTCCCGAAACGAGAGACAACGATTTCACATGGAGCGATTTCCAAGCCCGCAACAACAATGAGCTTGTGGCAATCCTCGGCAACTTCGTTAACCGCGCGATGGTGCTTACTCATAAATATTACGACGGGATAGTACCCGCTCCCGAGCAATTGCTTGACATCGACAAGGCCGCTTTCGCTGAAATAGACGCGGCAGTAAAGGAGCTGACTCAATCCCTTGAGAATTTCCACTTCCGTGAGGGTTCGCGCCAGATGATGGAGATTGCCCGAATCGGCAACCGCTACCTCCAGGAAACCGAGCCGTGGAAAACCTACAAGACCGATCCGGCTCGCACTACTACAATTCTCTATGTGGCCTTGCAGATTTGCGCCAATCTGGCCATTGCAATGGAGCCGTTCCTCCCATTCGCTGCCGACAAACTGAAGAATATGCTCGGCTTGCACGACCTCAAATGGAGCGACCTCGGAAAAGATAATATCGTGGCAAGCGGCACTCAGCTTGCCAAGCCTGAACTCCTCTTTGAGAAAATCGAGGATGAGACCATCCAGGCTCAGGTGAAGCGCCTCGACGATATTAAGAAAGCCAATCTGATGGCCGGATGGCAACCCTCCCCGCTTAAGGCCGAATGTTCTTTCGAGGATTTCGAAAAAGTGGATATCCGGGTGGGCAAAGTGCTGGAATGCGAGAAGGTGAAAAAATCGAAGAAACTGCTAAAATTCAAGATCGACGACGGAATGGGCGGCCGCACAATCCTCAGTGGCATAGCTGCCAGCTATCCCGACCCGGAGAAACTGGTGGGAACCGAAGTGCTGTTTATCGCCAATTTCGCACCCCGCACAATGATGGGACATGAATCGCAAGGAATGATTCTCTCTGCCGTTAACCCCGATGGCAGCCTCACCCTCTGCGCCCCATCGGCCGAAGTAAAACCCGGCTCATCCGTAGGCTGAGCCCCAATCCGAATTAACATTCTCCCCTTGCATCACGTCTTGCAGGGGGAGATTGTTTTTGAAGATTGCCGGATTTTGAGTAATTTAGTATTGTAATTTATATCTCCGGAAGATAATGATCCCATCCAGACACCTTCATTCAATATTTATCCTGTTCCTCCTCCTGGCCTTTGGCTGCGATTCAGCCGACACACGACGGCAAGAAGATGCCGACAATGCCCTGCGCGAACTCTCCGAACGCATCGACTCCAGATTCGGAGCCAAGGAAGATTCCCTGATTCGCATGGCAGAAGACTATTATATGGATAAGGGCCTCAGCCGCGAATTGATGTGGTGTTTTTATTTCAGGGGTGAGGAAAGAAAATGGAGTGGTCGGTTAACGGATGCCATACTCAATTATCGGAAAGCCTATAACATGGCTGCCCATTTCAACGACCACCGCATGATGGGCACCACCGCCCTGGAAATCGGAAGGGCGTACGACCGCTGCGGCCATTATTCAGAAGGATTGCAATTTACGGAAAGGGCGCTTGATCATTTCCAAAAATCCGGCGATCAGGAGCTTATCTCTAAATCATACTTGGAAATTGGAACCATCTCCCTCGGGCGTGGAGATTATAAGAAAGCTCTGAGCCTGATTCATAAATCGAAAGATATAGCAGACACCCGGAGTATTCTGAAAGCCGGATTTATGTCCCGCATAATGCTCTTGGCCGTTTACGGCAAGTTAGGAATGAGGGATAGCTTTGAGTATGTGCTGAATGACCTCGGGCTTACTCACGAGGATTTTATGACTGATGATGAGAACGAGGAGGTCGAGATTCTTCGTCAAATGCTTCTTGCATGGGATCCCTCCGACATCTCCAATGATTCCGCCTATGTCGAGACGCTGGGGCAACTTGAAGCCGCCACCGGCACACCGGCATTGGAGGATCATCGCAAAGCTGTAGAGAAACGCCAACGCAATAAAGAGGAGCTTGAGGATCCCGAGGTCTGGACGGCGCGACAATCCGGATTGGAGGATTCCATGCGGTCGATGTTCTCCCGGGAAATAAGAGAACGCGATGAAAAATTGAAGGATTCGCAACTGCTGATAATCTTTATTATCTGCCTCTCGGTTGTGGCCATAGGAGTGGCCGTCTGCTGGATTCTACGATACCGCAGGCATCTCCGCCATCAACTGGATTCTAAAATCAATATGGTGGCTGCCCTTGAGAAGGATCTCTCTGCTAAGGATTCAAAATATGCGGAGCTGGAACTCCGCTTTCAGAGTAGTCTCTCCCGCCGACTTTCGGCGGTAAATTCANNCGTTCTCTTATTTCCCGGGAGAACATTCAATGTGCCGCGCGTACTATGAATCGCAGGCCATTCCCGGAATCCGGGGGAAGATCTCACGCGAGATTGAAGCCCTTGTGGAGGAATTGCGAACGCCCGATTTCCTTAACGATATAGTGAGCGTGGGTGATAAGATCCACGACGGGCGCATCTCCCGATTGCGCCGGGATTATCCGGCTATTAGGCCTACGGATTACGCACTGTTTGCTTACCATGCGGCAGGCTTCTCTAATGCAGCCATCGCGCTGATTATTGATGAGGATAAGCTCGAAGCTCTTTATAATCGCAAATCGCGTTTGCGCCGTAAATTGACAAAAGCGCTCGGACCAGAAGCAGAACCCTACACCGATATCCTCAACGCCCGTTGACGCAGACCCAATTTTGATGTCTGCATATCGTCGCAAAGTGATTCATAATTGTAACATGGCAAGCGAATTTTAAGCTCGACACCCGCAGGATAGGATGTTAAAAATAGCTGTGTTTGTATTACGCTGATTTTCTTTATATTGCAAGTGACGAAATTATTAAATGATAGATTATTTAGCCTCTCAAAATTTGCATCTATTCCCGCTTCCCGCTAACTTTGCACTCGTAAACAACTCCTCAAACAATCATGAAAAAATCAATTTATCTACTATCAGCAGTAATGGCAATAATATTTGCCTCATGCTCGAAAAACGCAGATCCAAGTCTGCTCACCAGTCGTTCAGAGCAACCTACAACTATAAGCTATGCAGATTTCGGAGTGTTGCATAATCTTGCACTGAGTGCAGCATATGAATATATAAGTACGCACCCAGATGTAAAGTATGTCGAAGGAGATGAGAACACTGAATTATGGGCAATGCACAATTATGTGAAAAGTCTTCTTCCACTTGCTGCCGCTTCTACGACATTGGCTCCCTATGGAAGTATAATAGCGAACGGAATGAATGATTAGTTCGATCTTTATAGTGGCCAAGAGGAGCTGTGGCAAATAACTCCATTATTAGACAAAAATGACAATAATGCACCAGTTGAGCTGGATTACATATCTCTTTTAGAAGATACGGAATTAGTAAGGGAAGAAGAAATAAATCTTTTACGAGAAATATGGAATGTCTTACCGACTGATTCAGTTAATAATACTGCGGAGGAAATGCAACTTGAATTGTTAGGGGTCTTACAAGACTGGCGCGAAGAATATGGATCTGAGAATTCAGCAAGCCTTGGAGATTCCCATGTAATATCCGGTGCATCACTTCAAATAGCATTGTATTCATGTGAATGGTGGATTCAGCATTGTAATCAGATCAACAATGAATCCAATAATGGTCCTCAGCGGATTGTAGGAGCTATTGCAAGGTATCTTATTAAAAGAGACATTAAAGGAGCAATTATACATGGAATTGCACATATCATAAAAACGGCAAATGATGGAGATGACATCAACTGGGAAGATGTTGGTTGGAGTGCTTTAAGAGGAGGTATTTCCAGTGGCACTTTTGGGCTATTATAATACTCTCGATCCTATCATTAAGAAGATATATAAAAGATGATATTATAAATTAATGCGTTATGGACGATACGCTAAAAGATATCTTACAGTATGTTTGTATTTGGCCTCCTGAGGGACTGAAAGGATGGGTCGCCTTTATCTGGGAGTATGTCATAGTGTTACCTTTTGTGACCAGAGATAGCCTGGAAACTGACAAAAGATTCTTCAGAGTTTGGGATATTTTTACCAGCTGGTTTAAATGTTCCAATAAAAAACAGGGGAAATAATAAAATCGGGAATTAACACAATTTATTATGAATGAGGTATCGTGGCCGGGAGTCATAGCGGCGTGTCTGATATATTTGGGAATAGTTTATATCCTCGGTACCATCCTAAATTGGATCGAAAGGCTATGGATGCGATGGGTCTTTAGACATGAACGCAAAAGATTGAGAAAACAAAGGAGCAAAGAATGCAATTAAGATCAGTATCCATGAGGTAACATATTATTAAATGCTATCTCCATAAAGATAATGAACTCCCTTATAAGGCGAGAGCGAAAACTAATCAATAAATTGAGGCAGGAGAAGCGCCTTAATTAATGATTGAATCTGGCAATTAATCCTAACTTGAGGAAGAATCCTGACAATTGGTCGGCGCCACATAACGCGGAATATCACTTTGAATTTACCACCCCCGAGGTGGTAAATTTGCTATATGGTGGTAAATTCATTAATGGTAAAGGATTCCGTGGGCCAAAGGCATTTTTACCACTTCTGCGGTGGTAAATTTGGAACATGGTGGTAAATTTTGTATTTTTGCAGGAGTAAAATGCGTCTTATATCTACCTTTTTAATTGTTATATACCGAATTATTATTTACCCCCTATGGATCTAAAGAATAAAATAGAGCAATGGCACGCTTTGCAACCGTTATCTGAAATTGATACCCTAAGGTTGCAGAACAAATTTATGCTGGATTTTAATTACAACAGCAATCATTTGGAAGGGAATACGCTGACTTATGGCCAGACTGAGGTACTACTCCTTTTCGGTCGGGTGATTGGCAATGCTCCCATGAAAGATTTTGAGGAGATGAAGGCGCATAATCTATGCCTTAATCTTATGATTAATCAGGCAAAAAGCGGCGCACCACTTACAGAGGCATTCATCCGGCAATTACATAAGATTATGCTGCGGGAGGATTACGAAGTGCCGGTAAAATCACCCTCCGGCATTATGACAAGTTATACAGTCCATGCAGGAATCTATAAAACTCGCCCAAATTCTGTAATTACGCCCTCCGGCACTAAATTTTATTATGCCACTCCTGAAGAAACTCCTGCCTTGATGTCGGATCTTGTAGGATGGTACAATGAAGAATCTTCTTCAAATAAATACGATCCTATAGAACTCGCTTCTATATTTCATTACCGGTATATCCGGATCCATCCTTTTGAGGACGGCAACGGCCGCATTGCCCGATTGATGGTTAACTATATCCTTAAAAGCCATGATTGGCCGATGATGGTGGTAAGGACCAAAAATAAGTCTTCGTATCTCTCTGCACTTGCAATGGCTGATGCCAATGTAGGGCCTGTTCCTTCTGATGGCGCCCATGCGGGGTTTGATGAGATACGGCCATTCATAGAGCATATGAAGAAGGTGATGTTGAGCGACGTTTCCACATACATCTCCTTTGTTTTCACCGACAGAGATCTGGCATGGTGGTATGAAGGAGAAATGGTGAAATTCTCGACCGACACACCGGGGAAAATCCTGTCGTTGCTTCAGGCTGACCCCAATATTACTCTCGACACTATGGCCGCCACACTCGGCATAAACCGCTCGGCCATTCAGAAGCAGATAACCTCCCTATCCGCCAAGAATTATATTTCAAGGCCCGAAGGGAAGAAAAGAGGCTGGAGAGTAAACGCAAAGAACACTATTTCCTATTCTGAAGGATTCCGGCGATAAGTGAATGCCATAACTCCGCCGGGAAGAGGAGCGGGGGGTTATTTGGAATCGAGGGGGGAGAGAAGATCGGGACGCAGCCGGCGCGTACGCTCCAACGCCTGCTCATAGCGCCATTCCGCTATCTTGGCCTCATGCCCCGACAACAATATATCCGGCACACGCCACCCTTTGTAGTCCGCAGGACGTGAATATACCGGAGGAGCCAGCAAACCGTCCTGAAACGAGTCGGAAAGAGCCGACTGCTCATCACCAATCACGCCCGGCAAAATCCTCACCACGGCATCGGCAATGATGGCGGCAGGAAGTTCTCCGCCTGTAAGGACATAATCGCCGACAGAAATTTCTTTAGTAATCAGATGCTCACGCACCCGCCAGTCGACCCCTTTGTAGTGGCCGCAAAGAATTATGATATTCTCCAATAGCGACAGTGAATTGGCCATCGGTTGGTCAAATCTCTCGCCATCGGGGGAAGTAAATATCACTTCATCATAATGCCGTTCTTCTTTTAGCCTGGATATACACGCATCGATGGGCTGAATCTGCATCACCATCCCTGCTTCCCCGCCGAAAGGGTAATCATCTACTTTTCTATGGCGCGATGTGGTATAGTCACGGAGATTGTGAATCACAATCTCCGCGAGTCCCTTATCACGAGCGCGCCGGNNCCACTACAAAGGGGTCGACTGGCGGCGCCGGAGAATCGAGCAGTCGACAAACGGCTCAATCATCTCCGGCACTACTGTTAGAATGTCTATTCTCATCAATAGGAATCAATCGATTTCCTCGTCGGCCTCATAACCGCCCATCTCGCGGATGGCGTTCTTCAACATGGTGTACTGCTGGAAGAGGTGGTTTACGGGTACTTCATCCTTCGTGTAGTCGTGCATCGGGCTCTTGAGGAAGAAGCTGAGGAATCGCTGGATGCCGCTGCGGCCTGCGCGCATAGCGAGGTCGGAGAGGAGCACGAGGTCAAGGCAAAGAGGAGCGGCAAGGATTGAATCACGGCAGAGGAAGTTGATCTTTATCTGCATCGGATAGCCCATCCAGCCGAAGATGTCGATATTGTCCCAGCCCTCCTTGTTATCGTTGCGCGGAGGATAATAGTTGATGCGTACTTTATGATAGTACTGCGTATCCTCATCGTTGCCGTGGCCATAGAGGTCGGGCTGATCTTCGGGCACGAGAATGGATTCAAGCGTAGAGAGCTTGGAAACCTCTTTTGTGCGGAAATTGGCGGGCTCGTCAAGCACAAGGCCGTCGCGGTTTCCGAGGATATTTGTCGAGAACCAGCCGTTAAGGCCGAGGCAACGGGTGCCGATGATTGGGGCGAATCCGCTCTTCACGAGCGTTTGTCCTGTCTTGAAGTCTTTTCCGGCTATCGGCATTCCGGTCTTTTCAGCGAGCTCCCACATGGCCGGGATGTCGACTGTGGTGTTCGGAGCGCCCATTATGAAGGGGGCACCCTCGGCGAGGGCTGCATAGGCATAGCACATCGAGGGAGCGATATGCTCCTTGTCGTCGGCCTTCATCGCTGCCTCAAGAGCCTCGAGCGTGCCGTGGATTTTCTCATCTACCGGAACATATACTTCCGTAGAAGCTGCCCAAAGCACAACCACGCGGTCAACACCCGTCTCTTTCTTGAAATTGCGTATGTCCTCGCGGATCTGTTCAACCATATCCCAGCGATCTTTCACCTGCTTCACATTGTCGCCGTCGAGACGCTTGGCATAATTGTGGTCGAAAGCTGCCTTGAGTGGCTTGATTTTCTCAAGTTCTTCGCGCACAGGCTCTATATCTTTCTCCTTGAGCACTTCGCAGTTGATTGCGCTTTCATACGCATTGGCGGGATAAACATCCCATGCGGCAAACTCAATATCGTTGAGGTCGGCCAGCGGCACGATGTCTTTATAATGGAGATATTTCTTATCTTCGCCACGGCCCACACGGATTTTATCGTATTGGGTCATGGATCCTACCGGCTTTGCGAGGCCCTTGCGGGTCATAAGAACGCCCGTGATGAAAGTGGAGCTGACGGCGCCGAGTCCTACCACCATGACTCCGAGCTTCCCTTTGGGTGCTTCTGCTTTTTTTGATGACATAGTTTAATTGTGTGATTTATGTGTTCAATTCCGGGTTAATGCGCATGAAATCATCATCTCTCTGACCGTTGCGCACGCCGACTGCTCGAGCCGGTGATTATTGGGTGTAAAATTATCACCAATTTTCCAAACAGCCAAGTGTTTTTATTAAAATAATTATACCCCTATTCTTAAACTATGTTAACAAAATACGTTTTTGCCCAATTTATCTTAATATTTAAGACAAATCGGGCAATTCTGTTAATTTATCAAAATTAAGCTATCGAAATCTCACACCTCAGAAATGTGTTCCGTTCTATTCACTTAAAATCGTAAGCGCATCCTCAAGGCGCAGGATGGTGTCCGGATGATAGGCCGCGCTTTCCTCGGCTGTCCATGACTCCCCTTTTAGCCATAGCACCTGACAACCGGCCTTCTCAGCCGGTAATATATCCTTACTATAGGAATCACCGATCACCAGAACCTCCTCCGGCTTCAGGCCAAGCGATTCGACGCCCTTCTCAAAGATACGCGGGTCAGGTTTGCGGACACCCACCACTGCACTCTCTATTATGGCCTTGAAATAATCACGGATGCCAAAGTCTGTAAGGACGGTTTCTATATTGCCATAAAAATTCGACACGAGCACCAGGGGATATTTCTTTGCCAGCCCTTCAAGCACAGGTTTGGCCGCATCCACATTGCTTTTGGCACACGCATAACAATAATCGGCTATCTCCTTTGCCTTGGGTTCCACATCCTGCGGAGCGAAATGACCCTGCGTCACGAGCCATTCCAGCTCTATCTTTATCTTTATCAGGAGCATGTCATGAAAATCATGACTCGGAAGAATATGCCGCTCCTTCGCCAGCTGGCGTTCTGCATAGACATAAGCCTCACGGAATTCCGCATTGTCGACAGCCACTCCCGCTTTCTGATAGCCGTCGTAAATCACATTGCTCCAGTGGCGTCCGCCCGTATCAAGAGTGCCGCCGTAATCAAATATGAGCCCTTTTACTTTCGATGCATCCATATCTCATTAGTTGTTTGATTTTTCAAGTTCAGCTGTTATAAGCCTGCACATCCGCTCGTGGCGGACCACCATGTATATCAATATAACGTTCAAAACGACCAATTCGAAAGCAAAATATAGCCAAGGCATCTGAAAAATTAGGATTGCCGCGAAAAGAGCCCATGTGCGCACGTTGAACGACAGGATATTTGTATATTTCATCAATGGCAGCGACATCTTACGCATCTTAGCACGCAGTTCTTCCGGAAGGTGGCCTCCATAACGTGAGGCCAGCAGCCGACGCAGCCGCTGCAAGCGGGGAGTGCGCTTTTCTTGACCCACCGTATAGTTAAGATAGAAGGTCATCACGAGCTTGGAGAAGAAATTTCTGCTCCATGAGAGGTTATGGTATTTGTCACGCAGATTGGACGACGATTCCAGCTCCGTGCCGTCGGGGCCTTTTACAATCCATAAGTGAAACTGACGGTAATAGTCGGCCATGGCAGCCTGCAATCCGTGGCAAATGCCGGTTGTTACGGCCATTACCCATATCACCCAATGATGAGCCCCGAAGAATGCCGACGTTACATTCTCACGGAGGCATATCGCAACATATATGGCTGCAAACCATATATCGCCGCTCAAGCCATCGAGGATGCGGCCAAGTCGTGAATACTGTCCTGTGAGACGCGCAAGCTGACCGTCGGCTGAATCAAACGAATCAGCCCATACCAGCAACACCACTCCTAAGAGATTCCACCATATATTGTCGAAGTAAAAGCAAAAGCCCGCTCCGAGACCCAGGAAAATCGAGGCAATCGTTATTACATTGGGAGTGATGCCGAGACGTCGGGCCAGACAGGCCCACATATACCCTATCGGACGATAGAAATGAAGATCGAACCATTCTTCCGTATCGTACGATTTCAGCGATGCCTTATATTCAGAACTATCAATCTTATGTGACATGGCTCATCAGATTAACGGATATGTTTCTTAATTGCCCGGAGGATACTCTTGGCTATTGCAGGCGCAGCTTCCGTCCGGCAGGGGGCGAAACTCGGCCAGTCGTTAAAATCGATTATCTGCATTCCTCCCTCGCTATCAATTATGCAGTCGCCACCATAGACCATTACATCCGTCACCACCGACGCTTGCTCGCAAATCTCATGCAGCCTCGACTCATCAAACGGGAAACCATGGCTCTTGCCATTGACTGCTTCATAGCCGTATTTGCTGTGACCCTCGTCGAAAGGATAGAACCAATAGAAGAACGGATCACCCTGCACGCCATAGAATTTTACCAGATCACCCACGAGGTGCCGGTTGATTACCGCTCTCCGGATGCCTCGGTAGTAATATTCGTGCAGCACATCCTGAGCTTCCTCAATATGCCGGCAGTACGATACATCTTCCTTGTGCATGGCGTGAAAATCGCCCCGTTTTATCCAACAGGAGGTGAAGCCTGCCCTTTCAAGCTCGGGCCGCACATCCTCATTGGTGTTGACTATCAATGAATCAGGATAAGGAATGCCTTCTCTAAGCAAAAGGCGGGTCATGCGCTCCCTCGTACAGTTCTCGATTCCGTGACCTGAATTGATTACGAGTTTACCGCCTGCATCCTCAAGGGCCTGCAGTTTAAGAATAGAGGCCTGTTCGCGACACATATTCATTATCACCGGCTCCTCGATCTCCGTGTTTTGGAATTGCTCCTCGCTATATACAGTCACCTCGCAGCCGCGCTTGCGGAGATGGTCGGCCACGACATTGAATATTGCGGCATCGTTGCCTATATGGTTGGGCGAATAAGCCCCGGCCCGCATCACTCCGGCTATCTTGTAATTTGCCATATCCTGTAAGTTATTTCATCTCTTTGTAACCCTCATGCTATCGTTTCGGCAGTCTTCACATCGCCGGCATGATCCACATCCACGGCTTTCCCTATGTCGTAAGCCTTCAGATGCTGGCCGGCCGCCACCAATTCACGCTGGAAATTGCGCATCCTCAAGGTTCCGGAGGCTATGCAGTCGTCCAGGATGCCGAGTGCGCGGCTGTCGAGTCCGTAAACGCCCGCAGAAATGTGCCTTGTGGCCGGAGCGGGAGTATCGGTGAAAGCCGTTATGTTCATTGAATCATCAGTGGCCACATAGAGGGGCTTCTCATCATCGACAAAGGTGGTGACTGCCATCATTCCATCCACATCCGCGGGAGCTTCTGAAAATGCTTTCACGTATCCCGCAAATGCATCTTCATTGAACACCGTATCAACAGTCGTCGCCACAAATCGTCCTTTCCCCTTAAGCATTTCTCCCATTATCGCAAAAGTATGCATCGACGAAGGGGTCACCGCTTCCTTCACCGATAGCCTGAAGGGGAGCGTCGCCTCTATGCTCCGCAGATACTCGGCCGTCTCCGGGCGGGTGGCATTTGTCACTATCGCCACTTCCTCCGCTCCCAATCCGGCAAATATGCGCAGAAGGCGTCCGATCATCGGCTCTCCGTTGATTTCCACGAGAGGCTTAGGGAGACTTACTCCTTCGCCGGCCAACCGACTGCCTTCGCCGGCCGCTATAATTCCAAAATTCATTGCACTGCCGGTTTTTCGTTCTTATGCTCTTTCTTGTCCTGTTTCTCCGGGGGCTGGACCTTCAATGGATTCGCCGCGGCAGCCAGATTGCGGCGGCGGGTGCGCGTGAGGTCGATGGCCTTGTAGAGCGCTTCTCTCATCGAAGTCGGATCAGCCACTCCGGCCCAGGCGATGTCGAAGCCGGTGCCATGATCGGGAGAGGTGCGTACAAACGGTAGTCCCGACGTGAAGTTCACACCCCGCTGACCAGCCAATGCCTTGAATGGAGCCAGACCCTGATCATGGTACATTGCCAGCACTCCATCAAATTTCTTCCAATTTCCGGAAGCAAAGAAACCATCGGCGGCGTATGGACCGAATACATACATCGATGGCTCCAATGACTCCAGCGCAGGCTTGATGACTTCTATCTCCTCACGTCCGAGCAATCCTCCGTCGCCGCAGTGCGGATTTAGCGACAATACGGCGATATTGGGCTTTTCATAGCCAAAATCGAGGCTCAGGGAATTATTGAACAGATGCAACGCCTCCACTATCCCCTCTAATGTGACCGTAGCCGGAATCTCCGATATAGCTTTGTGAGTGGATAGCAAAGCCACGCGCAACGAATCGTCGAAAAGAATCATCTGAGTCTTTGCCTCTGCTCGCTCGGCAAGAAATTCCGTATGCCCAGTGAAATTAAAGGAATTGCTCTGAACAGCCTCTTTGGAAATCGGCGCGGTGACAAGACAATCCACAGTGCCTTCAAGCGCTGAGGCTACTCCCATTTCAAGAGCTTTGACTGCCGCGGCCCCCGATTCGGGAGTGCCGATACCCGGTTGCAATTTTACATTGCCGACCTTGATATCCACCACATTGAGAATGCCAGGCTGGGCTTCCGATGCGTCCGCAATTATATTAATTTTAGGTAATTCCAGTTCAAAACGGCTCGCAGCCTCTGCAACTAATTCGGGAATTGCAAAAAATACGGGAGTAAAAAGCTCCGGGATCCGATCATCTGCCAATGCCTTGAGGGTCACTTCATAGCCTATGCCGTTATAATCACCGTGGGTGATTCCCACCTTTAACAATCGTGTCACAATAATTCGGATTTATATTAACAACTTGACAAGGAGCCTGTGGCGAGCTGGCCACAAGCTGCTGCGATATCCTCGCCCCGGGAAGCCCGGATGGTAGCCGTGATCCCTTTTGAGTTCAGATAATTGCGGAACATCAGCATTCTATCTTCCGAAGCAGGATGAAGGTCGATGCCCGGGACCTTGTGGAAACGTATAAGGTTCACTCTGCAATCAAGGTCGCCGATTAGCTTTACAAGCATCTCGGCATGGGCTATATCATCGTTAACTCCACGCCACATTATATATTCCAGCGACAGGCGACGTTGATGGCTGAAATCATAGGCCGAAAGGAGTTTCATAACGGCAGAAATCGGGAACGCCTTCTGCGCCGGCATCATCGATTCGCGCTCGCGTATGTCGGCTGTATGCACACTGATAGCCACGTGGACCTGGGTCTTGTCGAGGAGTTCTTTTAGTTCCGGGAGTTTTCCGACAGTAGAGACCGTTATGCGCTTCGGACTCCAGGCCATTCCCCACGGCTCGGTGAGAATCTGAAGCACCTTATATAGTTCACTGAAATTGTCGAGTGGCTCTCCCATGCCCATAAACACTATATTGGAGAGTGGAGTCATCGGTGCGCGTCCGGGTTCCGGAGCCGGGGGAATCGACAATATCTGGTTCATTATCTGAGCTGCCGTAAGCTGCTTGCGAAACCCCATTTTTCCTGTTGCACAAAAATAGCAGTTCATCTTGCATCCTACCTGACTCGACACGCAGAGGGTAGCTCTGTCGCGGTCGGGGATGTAGACGGACTCGATTGTGCGCCCGTCGCCTACCGAGAAAAGATATTTTACCGTTCCGTCGGTCGAAGCTGCAGCCTTGACCGGCTTTTCCCGCCCCACGATATAGTTTTCCGCAAGCCATGCCCTATTGCGTTTTGAGATATTTATCATCTCGTCGAAAGAGGTCACGCCTTTGCAATAAAGCCATTCGGCCAACTGCTTTCCCACAAATTTAGGCATCTTTCCCTTGATGGCTACATCCTGTAGCTCAGCGAGAGTCATCCCTATCAATGGCGTCTTTTCCATTATTGACATATAGCTTGGAGGCGACGATTCCGTAGTATTAAAAAAATTAGGGAGGGTTTTCCCGGCCCTCCCCAGTCTTTTTTTACATCAGGCCTTGATTAATCGCCGGCCTCGAATTTGTAGATATTATTCTTAAACTTGGCGTTGCCCTTCAGCATGGAAGCCATGTCGGGATTCACCATCTGGTAATACTGCTGGTTGTACATCTGCTCGTTGAAGGGGAAATTCTCCGTGTTGCGTCCCGAAATCTGGAATACATAGATACCATCGAGACCGGGTGCCACAACCACTTTCTTGTCAGCTTTACCGCCGGCGATCATTCCCACGATACCGGGGTCATTGATTCCGGGATTCTGACCGAAACGGAAATCGGATATGTTACGCGGAACGGCACCCATGGCCTGAGCTGCACTCTGGAGGCTCTGGGCTTTCTTGGAGTACTCGGCGGCGAGTTTTTCTCCGGCCTTCGCATTGCGCACCTTGCGGGTGAGATAGTCTTTCACGTCTTTACTCGTGAGGGGCTCGTATGTGTCATAAGCCTCTATTACAGCGGCGGCGTAAAGATTGGGATGCACCGGATCTTTTGATTCATAGATATGACTTACATGATCCTTCTTTCCATCGATCATCACCCAGCGCACCACCTGACGAGAGTCGGGGTAATATTGATTCATCCCTTGGAAACGCGGGATGGCCGCATTCGACTCGGTGACTACAAATTCCTGAAGGTTATAGCCGGATTTGCCTGCATTTTCCACGAACTTGGCTGCATTATTATTATCGGCAAGGAATTTCTCAAGTTTGTCGCGCTCATCATTAAGCGTCTTTGAGCTTGGGCCGAGCACATAGGAGGCTTCATCGTATTCATATACCGTAACAGGAGCTGTCTGCTTCACGAGCTTTGCGATAAGCGCACCCTGCGGGCCCTGCTGGAGGGCAATATATTTGCCGGAAGCAGCGCGCAGCGAATCGAGAGTCGATTCCGGGAGAGCGTTTGTCGCACCCTCAGCAGTGAATAGAGGAATCCATTGGTCGAGTTGCACGCTGACGCTGTCAAGCGAATAGTTGCTGCTGATTGAATCAGGATTGTAACCGGCATTCAGGCGCGCCATCAGCCGGGTGCCGAGATCATCCGTAGCTGTGGAAATAACATTCACCTGTACCGAATCCACACGGCTGATAGTACGCGATTTGCGAGCGATGGTAAAGCCGGTATTGCCCGTTGCGATCATGCGCACTGTATCGGCTGATTGGGTCGTGATGAATTCCTTGAGTGCCCCGGCGGGGATGTCGGAAGCACGGAGACTGTTGTGCACAAGGTTTACGCCCTCTTTCTTTATCTCCTTGCTAAGCGCGCCGGCATGAGACTTCATATATTCGGTGGTATTCTCGGCGAGCTTGTTGCAGGCCTCGATGTCGGCTTTGCTGGGCATGATGCTCACACCGATGAAGGCGATGTTCTTAGTGGCCTGGTCAACGGCAAAGCGTTCTTTCTCCTTATCATAAAGAGCCTTCAGCTCACTATCGCTTACCGGATAATCCTTTTCCGACAGTTGTCCATAGGGATGATAGGCAAGCTCCACATTCGTGGTATTCACATAATCATCATAGAGGGCTTTGCGGTCGAGCTCGTTTGGCTGCACGGTCCCGGCGAGCAGACTTTGATAAATCTGCGCGGCTATCATTTTCTCCGTGCGTTTCTCTGCCGCCAGCCATGCACGCTGCAGAGGCTCTACCTGCGCTTCTGTAAGACCGTTGCGTTTAGGATTGAAAATAATGTCGTACGCCTGTTGCGGGGTCTGTGCGCTGATTCCTGCGCCCTGAAGCTGCTGAAGCAACATCCCCACTTCTTGATTCTGAGGATTCTCAAACATATAATGGCGCAATAGATTGGCTGTCGGGATGATCCCGGCCTTTTCTGCGGCGTTGTTTACAAGAGTTTCCTGGATGAGCTGATCGAGAGCCATCTGTGGTAGCAACTGCGTGTCGAAATTCGCAAACTGCGCCGGGTTCTGGCGACGGGCCTGCTCATATTGATTGTTGAGCTCTTCGCGCTTACGCTGGTATTCTGTATAATCTATCTTTACATTACCGAGCTTCGCAACCATGGTATGATCGCCAAATAAGTTGCGGCTGTTGGTCAGGGCGTCCCCGACGATAAAGGCCAGCAAGGCCACGCCAATCACGATGATTAGAAACACCGATTTGGATCTGATTTTCTCTAATGTTGCCATTCTATGTAGCTGTCTATTGTTTTCTTCGTTTCGGTTAGATTCCGGCCTTTTTCTCCTCTTTTGGGGGAGATTACGCCATTAAACGCGCAAAGATAACACTTTTAGGCCGAAATACCAAATATTATTTCATTCCCGCTCTTTAACCCTGATAATTATTTAGCTTATATCCATTCGATTATCCTTAATATAGGCATTCCGGGGAATTTAGCTGATTCCGAATGCATTCTTTATCTTCGGCACCATATCGAGCTTCTCCCATGTGAAGAGTTCCACCTCGCGGCTCAATGGCTTGGTGTCATAGCGCGAGGTAAATTCCTTCTTTACGATCTGCGGTCGACGTCCCATGTGGCCGTAGGCAGCCGTTTCCCGGTAGATCGGCTCGCGCAGTTTCAGACGCTTTTCGATGGCCATGGGACGCATATCGAACAGTTCGTCGACTTTCTCGGCTATCTCGACATCGGAAATCGGTATATGCGAAGTACCATGGGTATCGACGTAAATATTGATTGGATCGGCCTTGCCTATTGCATAGCTTACTTGAACGGTTATTTCGTCGGCAACTCCTGCGGCCACGAGATTTTTTGCGATATGCCGGCAGGCATAGGCTGCAGAGCGGTCGACTTTCGACGGATCTTTGCCTGAGAACGCTCCTCCGCCGTGCGCTCCGCGTCCGCCGTAGGTATCCACTATTATCTTTCGTCCGGTCAGGCCCGTATCCGCATGTGGGCCGCCGAGCACAAATTTCCCGGTCGGATTCACGTACACGCGCGTATCCTTGTCATAAAGCGCACTTATTTCTGCAGGCAATTTGGATAGTACGCGTGGAATCAGCACTTCTGTCACATCTTTCTCAATCGTGGCAAGCATTTCTTCATCTGCTTTCCTACGAGCCGCATCCGAAGCCTCAAGTGGCAGCACGAAATCATCATGCTGCGTAGATATCACGATCGTATGGATCCTGCGGGGTTTGCGGTCGGGGCCATATTCCACCGTAACCTGACTCTTTGCATCCGGACGCAGATATGTCACGCGCTTTCCTTTGCGGTAATATATCATCTCTTTCCCCTCCCTGCGGATTTCGGCAAGTTCGCTTAGCAACATATGCGACAGGCTGAGGGTGAGAGGGATGTAATCTTCCGTCTCATTCACAGCGTAGCCGAACATCATGCCCTGGTCGCCGGCCCCCTGGAGATCTTCGGATTCTTCATCGCCGGTCCGCGACACTCCCCTGTCGATGTCACAACTTTGCTCATGGATGGAGGTAAATATGCCGCATGAATCGCCATCAAAGCGGTAGGCTCCCCTATTATAGCCTATTTCGTTTATAAGCTGGCGAGTCACGGCCGGAACATCAACATAAGCATCGGATGAGACTTCTCCCGAGATGATCACCTGGCCGGTTGTAACCATTGTCTCTACCGCAACATGACTCCCTTTGTCGCGGGCAAGAAACTCATCGAGTATCGTATCGCTGATCTGATCGGCCACCTTGTCGGGATGTCCTTCCGACACGGATTCCGATGTAAATAGATAATTCCCGTTTTTAAGCACGGGAGCCGTTTTCTCTTTTTGGGTGCTCATAGCAATTCTTTTTACAATAAAAACAATAGGCGGCTGCATGGCTTTATGCAGACGCCCGTCGCTAATTGAAAGCCTGCCTTACCAAGGCAAGCGTGCAGTTTTAGCATTTTTTCGGGTGGTTGCAAGCAGCCAAATTTATCCACCGCCACAAAGGTAGTGACATTTTTTCTAACCTGCAAGTCGCCGGGGTTAAAACCGCTTCGGGCGGAGTGTTTTTATCAGATACCGAGGTCGGCCTTAACAGCTTCGACTTTCTTTTCTGCGTCGGCGTTAGCGCGGGCATAGTCGGCGGCTGAATCAAGATGGCCCTTGACTTCGATATAGAATTTGATTTTGGGTTCTGTGCCTGAAGGACGGATCGACACCTTGGTGCCGTCTTCGGTGAAGAATTGCAGCACGTTGCTGGTGCAGGGGAAGTCGAGCTTGGTCACTGTGCCTGTTGCAGTCTCTGTGGCGTTAAGAGTGTCATAGTCTTTTACAAGCACGACCTTGCTGCCGCCGAGCGATTTGGGAGGATTGGCTCTAAATGCTTTCATCATTGCCTGAATCTCCTCAGCGCCGGTTTTGCCCTTGCGTACCACGCTCACTCCACACTCATGGCTGAAGCCATATTTCATGTAGATGTCCTGAAGCATGGCGAGGAAGTCCATATTCTTGTCTTTGGCCCATGCGGCGATTTCGGCCATAAGCGAGATGGCGCTGACAGAGTCTTTGTCGCGGCAGAAGTCTTCGGCAAGGAAGCCATAGCTTTCTTCACCACCGCCGAGATAGCGTGCCACACCTTCCTGCTCGCGGATTATGGCTGCGATCCACTTGAAGCCGGTATAGCAGTCATACATCTTCACATTGTTTTTGTCGGCAATGCTCTTGATGGTTTCGGTGGTTACGATAGTCTTAACGATATAATCGGTGTCTTTGAGGCGGCCGAGTTCCACATTGCGGGTGATGATATAGTTGAGGAGTATCATCACGATCTGGTTGCCGTTGAGCAGCACATATTCGCCTGAGGCGTCGCGGATCACACAACCGATACGGTCGGCATCGGGATCGGAGGCCATAACAAGATCGGCGTTAACTTCTTTAGCCTTGGCGATAGCCATTGCCATAGCCGAGGGAACTTCGGGGTTGGGGGAGGCTACGGTGGGGAAGTCACCCGAGGCGATATCCTGTTCGGGCACATGGATAATGTTGGTGAAGCCGTAGTTGCGCAGCGAGTCGGGAATGATCTTCACGCCGGTGCCGTGGATGGGGGTATAGACAATCTTGAGGTCTTTGTGGCGGGCAATGGCGTCGGGGCTGAGCGAGAGTTGCTTGATGGCGGCAAGGAATTTGTTGTCGATCTCCTCACCGATAATCTCGATGAGATCCTTATTGCCGGCAAACTTAATTTCTTCAACGCCCTTGATGGCTTCCACATTCTTAATGATATTAACGTCGTGGGGAGCGATCACCTGAGCGCCGTCGGCCCAATATGCTTTGTAGCCGTTATATTCTTTGGGATTGTGGGAGGCTGTGATGTTAACACCGCTTTGGCAACCCAGTTCACGGATGGCAAACGATAGCTCGGGGGTGGGACGGAAAGAGTCAAAAAGATAAACCTTAATGCCGTTGGCCGAGAAAATATCGGCAACTATTTCGGCAAAGCGGCGAGAGTTGTTGCGCACGTCGTGACCAACCACAACCGAAATCTGAGGCAGATCGCTGAAAGCCTCCTTGAGATAGTTGGCAAGACCCTGGGTAGCAGAGCCTACGGTATAGATATTCATGCGGTTTGAACCGGCACCCATCACACCGCGCAGACCGCCGGTGCCAAATTCAAGATCCTTATAGAAGGCATCTATAAGCTCGGTCTTGTCTTCATTGTCGAGCATGCGTTTAACCTCGGCACGGGTTTCTTCGTCATAAGCATCTGAGAGCCATGTGTTGGCTTTGGCCACCACTGTGTCAAGAAGCTGTTTGTTGTCGTTATTTTCCATAATGGTTATTGAAATTTGATTATGTAATTCTTCGGTTAAAATCGCGGGGCGCATAAGGTTGCGCGCCCACCTGCAAAGTTAAAGTTTTTTTTGATTACGCATGCAATTCCGACCGATATTATAAAGCATAATTCTCTAAAAAGTCATCATTCCTTCAACGTTTAATCTTTGGTGAACTCTCCCCGGCGGTAAAAATTCAAGGTTTGTGGAAAAAGTTTTGTGTAATTAATCAAAAATGGCTACCTTTGCGGCCGAAAAGGGGTCCGGTAGCTCAGCTGGATAGAGCATCTGCCTTCTAAGCAGACGGTCATGCGTTCGAGTCGCATCCGGATCAC
>DAAI01000027.1 GCA_001701105.1 Bacteroidales bacterium GP1 | reverse complement strand
CGATGGTGTGCACAAATATCTTCATATTTTCTTAGGAAATGTTAATCAATTTTTAATCAGCTGAATCATTTGCCATATAAAAAAAAATGATTAATTTTGCACTCTCGCAGAAAGTATCATCACGGTGGAAAAATTAGCTAAAAACACATGATGGTGCAGAATGTGAAATTTAAAGGGAAGAGATTAGAATACAGAATGATAATCAAAAATAAATTAGCTTATGAAGAAATTTCTACTTAGTGTTGCAACTGTTGCCTTGTTTAGCACAATGGCCTATTCGGAAGAGGTAGTTCTCCTCACAGCCGAGGCTTCCGATATAGTGGGTACTGACGTTCCTGAAGTTCCCGCTACAGATACCAGCAATGGCGTGGGACGCCACATTCAGCCGTTGGAGTCGCTGAGAATCAACGGTTATACCATGACTTTCAATCAGGGTACCAACGAACAGACAGCTCCGGCTTACTATTATCCGATGAGCACTAATCCGGATGGCGACAAGACGATACGAATTTACAAAGGCAATACAATGACTTTCACGGCTCCGGAGGGAGTGGTGTTCTCCAAGGTAGTGGCTGNNGTGGCTGCCGCTAAATCGACAGATGATTCAGGGACAGTAATCTATTCAGGCGAGGGAGTAAATACATTCTCCTATACGGCTACAGCTTCCGTGCGTGCCGCAAAATACATTGTGACTCTGGGAGAGGGTGGCAATCCGGGAGAAGATGATGGACTGATGTTCCTCAATGAAGATTCCGCAGAATGCGACTTCACCTTAGATAATGGCACTCTTCCCGAAGGCCTTGATTATGTATGGTCGTGGAAATCATACAGCGGGAAATATTATCTGAACGCATCCGCATATGTCGGAGGCGAGAGATACGCTACAAGTGTGTATGCTTATTCACCGGTAGTCGACCTTACGAATGCGAGCGAGGCCAATGTATGTTTTGACCATTGCGCAAAATTCCAGACAAATCTTCGTCAAGACTGTCAATTCGTAATCCGCGAGGAGGGAGCCACAGAATGGACGGCACTAACGATCCCGACATGGCCGGAAGCCGGCGCCTGGACATGGGCAAATTCCGGAGAGATTGATCTTACATCATATGTAGGCAAGAAGGTTCAGGTAGGTTTCCATTATGTATCTACTTCAGAATGTGCCGACACATGGGAGGTTAAAAACGTGAAGTTTAACATTACAACCGGAGTTGCCGACATTGAGGCCGAGGATGGTGTAGCAACTTACTATAATCTGCAGGGTGTACGCGTTTCCAATCCTGAAAAGGGCATCTACATTGTGGTAAAGAATGGTAAAAGCACGAAAATGATGGTTCGCTAAAATCCGACATAAATTAATTTCAAGAGGGGATGCGCTCAATGCGTGTCCCCTTAATTATAGGAATAGATAGGAGGAGAAATATCATTTGTTTACTTTGTATGGTAAAAAATAAGCGGATACTATTGACATTTATTGGAATTTTGTATATATTTGCGATTTGAAAACAATATATACGACCTAACTCGAGTGGCAACAAAATTGGTGGGCGAGCCCGGCAAACATCTCAGGTGCACGACCGATCAATGACCACTCCTTAGATCTACATCCCATGGAGAATACTGACAAAATCCGAGAGCTATCTAACCTATCAACCAAAGAGCGGGCCGGCGGCAGTGGCGTAGGTATCCTATCGCGAGTGGCAGGCGATTCGCAAACCATGCGAAGGCCCAAAATCCTGATAATATACACGGGAGGCACAATCGGGATGACCCAGAATCCGACAACCGGAGCCTTGGAGCCATATAATTTTGATTATCTTGTAGAAAATGTGCCGAAACTAAAACGTCTGGGCTACAACTTAGATCATTTCACGTTCAAGACCCCCTTGGATTCGGCCGCCATCACCCCATCGCATTGGGAAGAGATTGCCGATGTAATAGAAGATAATTACGAAAATTACGACGGCTTCGTTGTGCTACATGGCACAGATACAATGGCCTATACGGCATCTGCCTTGAGTTATATGCTGGAAAATCTCAGGAAGCCGGTTGTAATTACAGGGAGTCAGCTGCCGATAGGGGATGTCCGCACAGACGGGGAAGAAAATCTCATCACTGCTCTTCAGGTAGCGGCCGCGCTTGATGACGACGGCAGCCCGATGGTGCAGGAGGTGTGCATAATGTTCGAGAACTATCTATGGCGGGGCAATCGAGCAACAAAATATTCAGCCGATAATTTTAACGCATTCAAAAGCAATAACTTCCCACGTCTTGCAAAGATAGGACTCGGAATAGCATTCAGAAAGGATGTATTATGGCGTCCTACTTCCACGGCACCCCTGACAGTGCATCGCGGGATGTACACGGGAGTTGTTTATCTAAGTTTATTCCCAGGGCTAAATGAGCAGACATTACGCTATATGCTCAAGGCTCCCGGCTTGAAAGGGGTAGTGATGAAAACTTTTGGAGCCGGGAATGCCCCGACGGCTCCATGGTTTGTGAATACCATACGCGAAGCAGTGGAGCGAGGGATGGTAATAGTAAATGTAACGCAATGTAATAACGGCATGGTAGATCCATTGCGTTATGAAACAGGCACCGCCTTAAAGCGGGCCGGAGTCATCTCCGGGCGTGATCTTACGTCAGAGGCTGCGATTACCAAACTGATGTTCCTGTTCGGTCAAGGTTACGACACAGAAGAAGTAAAACGCATGATGGAGACCTCTCTTGTAGGCGAGATGCATCCATAGGCAGAGAGACTGACTCCCTACAGCCAATTTACACTTGGGATATAACAGAGAAATATTGAAATTAGCGACACCGGCGATATTGAGCAATATCACGGTGCCGCTGATTGGCTTATGCGATACGGCCATTTCCGGACACCTCGGTAAAGTGAGCGCAATAGGAGGAATAGCGATAGGCACGCTGATGCTCAACACGGTGTTATGGCTAATGGGCTTTCTACGAATGGGCTCGACGGGTCTGACAGCAGGAATGTACGGCTCTCGGAGCCGTGAAGGGTGCATACGCGTCCTCTACCTTTCTCTGGGATTAGCCGGCGCGATAGGGCTTATGGTAATATGTCTTCAACTTCCCTTACGTCACTTATTAATGACTATCCTAAACCCGGCTTCCGAAGTGCGTCAGGCGGCAATAGACTATTTCAATATAACGGTGTGGGGAATTCCGGCTCAATTGTTGCTCATGTCGCTGACCGGATGGATAATAGGATTGCAGAATACGATGGTGCCGATGGCTATCGCCATTGGAGTGAATGTTATAAATATGGCGATAAGTTTTTTGCTTGCCATAACATTCGGCTTTGGGATAAAAGGAATTGCGTGTGGAACATTGATTTCCAACTGGCTTTCAGCCTTGACAACCGGTTTGGTCGCGATGATATGGATAAAAGGGAATAAAGGGCCTATAGGCAAAACAATGGCGGAAGCCCTTAATGATACTCACGGTAAGAAAGAAATAGTGAGAATAAGCGAATTTTTCAAAGTAAACGGCGACTTATTCCTGCGCTCGGCATTTTTGTTAGTTGTATCAATGGCCATGACTGCGTTCGGAGCAAAGATGGGCGACCTTGCTTTAGGAGTAAATGCAGTTATGATGCAATATTTTCTTTTCTTTTCCTATTTCATGGATGGCTTTGCCTTTGCGGGGGAAGCGCTTGTGGGCCGATACCGTGGCATGGGCTCAGCGAAGGATATAAAGGGGAGTGTGCGACAATTGCTAAAATGGGGGATAGGGATGTCGGTATTATTTTTGCTCCTTTATGCCGTCCTGTCGGATGGTATTACCTCATTATTGACCAATCTGCCGGAAGTGCGTGCCGGAGTTAGGGCCATGAGGATATGGATTCTGATCTTGCCCCCGCTAACGGTGCTGGCCTTCATCTTCGATGGGATTTACATCGGATTGACCGACACCCGCAGGATGCTTTACGCTACGCTCCTCGGGGCTATAACCTTCTTCGCAATCAGTTGTAATACAGGGCATCCTACCCATAATAACAACATATTATGGCTTGCTTTTGAATCCTATTTGATTGTGAGAGGGCTTTGGTTGGCTTGTAATTATTTTATAAGTAAAAGAAAATTCGTAAATTTGCAATAGATTGTGGAGGCCACCCGCACTCCATAATATATTACATATGGAAGCAACCCCAAACATTCACCGTCCTATCCGAATAGGCGACCCCTCCGACTGGCGGCTTATCTGCGTGATATCAGCCGGCGGCATGGAAGCATATCTACGGAATCTTGAAGATCCTACGGCCGAAGTTGTGACTTTGGTACACGAAAAATGGGAATCAAGCGACAATCTTTTGGCAACAATAGAGAATGCAGTTTACGACAATTCCAGATTGCTTGATGATTATTCAGTGGATATAGCGATAGTAACGGAACGCACTCTCTGGGTTCCGGCCTCAGTGATTGAAGAGTGGGATGATATGGGCGACGGTTATTTCAACAGCGTCTACGACACCGATGCCGAAGATATTATGAAAGACTATGCAGGCGACAAGGTGTGTCTCTACACTCTTGCAAGGGGATTGAAATCATTTTTAGGGCGTACTTTTCCCGGCGCGAGGATTCGCAACCAGCAGACAATTCTTGTGGAGCGTTTCGGGGAAAGGAGTGCGGATCTTCCGAGAATCTATATCGATATCAGGCGTGATGCAGCAGATTTCGTCGCATTCGACAGCGATAGCAACCTTCTCATGGCTGTTACGCATGAATGGCGTACGCTGGAAGATATACAGTATCATCTTTACAATTTGATGGATGTATACGGTCTCGACAAGAGACACGTGCATATATCCTTATCGGGACCGAGGGATGAGAAGCGTGATCTTACAGCCCAATTGCGCAAAGAAGTAGCCTACGTGATGATGACAATGGTTCCGGGCATAGCGAGTCGGTCGGAAATGTCGCTGCCGGCAGCTCTATTAATGAGAAAATAGACATGAGAATAATACGAGGAAAATACGGACGTCGGCGGTTCGATGTACCCAAAAATATAACAGCCCGTCCTACCACGGATTTTGCCCGTGAAAACCTATTTAATGTCCTTGAGAATCGCGGAGAGATAGAAGGTAAGGATATACTCGACTTATTTGCGGGCACCGGCGCAATAAGCTGGGAGTTTGTGTCGCGTGGCGCGAAAAGTGTTACGGCAGTGGAGCAGGCTCCTGTGCAAGCACGCTTCATCAATGCAGTGAAAGGAATATTGGGAGACGATGTGCTTCATCTGGTAAAGGGAGATGTGTTCTCCTTACTTAAACGGCCTAAGGGAGAATATGATGTTGTCTTCGCCGACCCTCCATACGACCATCCCCGGTTCGCCGAGATTCCGGAGCTTATATTGGACGCCCGAATTGTACGACCCGGTGGCCTTCTGATAGTAGAGCATAGTGGCAAACATGATTTCTCCGGCCTCCCGGGATTTGAAGAAAAACGGACTTATGGAAGCGTGAACTTCAGCTTTTTCAGAGTAGGCAATAATACCATAGCAAATACACAATAAAATGTACGATAATATCAAGCTCGATAGAATAGAGGATGCCATTGAGGACTTTCGTGCCGGAAAGATGGTTATAGTAGTTGACGATGAGGATCGTGAGAATGAAGGCGACCTTATTATGGCAGCCGAAAAGATAACCCCGGAGGATGTGAATTTCATGCTCAAGAATGCGCGGGGAGTGTTATGCGCCCCGATCACGAATGCACGCTGCCGGGAACTTGGTCTTGACAAGCAGGTTGAGGAGAATACATCGGTGCTCGGCACTCCATTCACGGTTACTGTGGATAAAATAGAAGGGTGCTCCACAGGGGTCTCAACTTCAGACCGGGCCGCCACATTACGAGCGTTGGCAGATCCTACATCCACGTCAGAAACCTTCGGCCGTCCGGGGCATATAAACCCCCTTTATGCACAGGACAGAGGCGTATTGCAGCGTGCCGGGCATACTGAGGCGGCAGTCGATCTCGCTCGCCTTGCGGGCCTGGAGCCAGCCGGAGTGCTGATGGAAATAATGAGTGATGACGGGAGTATGGCACGGCTGCCGGAGTTACGCAGGAGAGCTGATGAATGGGGGTTAAAACTCATTTCCATCCGCGACTTGATTGCATATCGACTTCAGAATGATTCACTCGTGGAACGTGGAGAAGAAGTCGACCTTCCCACGGCTTACGGGCATTTCAGGCTTATTCCGTTCCGTCAGAAAGATAACGGCCTGGAGCATATCGCCATAATAAAAGGAGATGTCACCACCGACGAACCGGTACTTGTCAGAGTGCATTCATCATGCGCGACAGGAGATATTTTCGGCAGCCTCAGATGCGAGTGTGGCGAGCAATTGCACCTTGCATTGCGTCATATCGAAAAAGAAGGAAGAGGAGCTGTGATCTATCTGAATCAAGAGGGAAGAGGAATTGGCCTTATGGATAAGATCCGGGCCTATAAGCTGCAGGAGAACGGTATGGATACAGTGGATGCCAACCTTCATTTAGGCCATAAAGCAGATGAACGGGATTATGGTGTCGGCGCCAATATACTCCATTCCCTCGGCATCAGGAAAATGAAGCTGATGACCAATAATCCGGTGAAACGCATCGGCCTTGAGGGGTATGGAGTCCAGATAACCGGGATCATGCCTATTGAGGTTGAACCTAATGAATATAACAGGAGCTATATGGCAACCAAGAAAGCGCGTATGGGTCATAATCTGCATAACGTATGAAAATGAAAGCGATCTACGGAGCATTGATAACCGCCATCCTTAGCATCAATGTATGCAATGCAGAAAAACGCGCATTGAGCCATGAGGATCTTGACGGATGGAAGGGTGTGGAAAATCATGAAATAAGCCGTAAGGGTGAATGGTGCTGCTATTCGGTAAATCCCCAGGCAGGTGATGGAGTTCTGACTTTCCGGAATATCAAGACGGGAAAGACAATTGATATTCCACGCGGATATAAACCGGCATTCCTCGCCGACGGGAATTGGGCTGTGGTAATGATTAAGCCGGAGTATGAAAAGACCAGAAAGGCAAAGATAGCTAAAAAGAAAGATCATCAGATGCCTCAGGATTCGATTGCGATTCTGAATCTAAAGACATCTGAAGTGAAGCGGATAGGGGATGTTACGGAATATAAGATAGCCAAAGAGGGCGGCGAATGGGTGGCGTGGAAAAGTTGCGACACGGCTTATATAAAGCCAAAGAAACTGGCTGATAATAAGATATGCCGTCCATTAGTGGTGCATAATCTTCCCACGGGCGTAAGGAAGGTGGTGAAAAATGTTGACAACTGGACTTTCTCGAAGGATGGGAAAAAATTGGCGTTGACAATATCGAAAGAGAAAGGGGATACCCTTAGTACAAATAGCGTAGGCGTGATCTTTTTCCCCGACACGAGTTATGTGGTAGTAGATCGTGACAAGCCATTTTACGGAGTCCCGGTATTTGATTCGGAAGGAAATCAACTGGCCTTTACTTGCTCGACCGACACTCTCGAAAGCGGCACAAAGAAGGCGGATGTGTATGTCAGCGATTTGCGACATCCGATGAAAAGCGGGCGAAAGTTGTCTTTAGCCTTTAAAGATGGTGAAGGTAAGGATTTGTTACCCAATCAATATACAAAACTGACATTTTCCCACAACGGCAAGCGTCTGATAGCCGGAGTGGCACCGGTAATCGCCCCCGACGATACAACTATCTACGATTTCGAGCAAGGCAAGCTGGATATATGGCGTTGGGATGCCCCATTGATTCCCCCTCGCGAGAAAAGTCTTTTGAAAGAGATAAAACATCTCTCGCTTCCCGTGGCTGTAACTCTTTCCAATGATAAAGCAGTCCTTTTATCCGACAATCCCTATGAGGATATTAAGGAAGGCAACAGATGGGATTCGGATTGGGCCCTTGTGATAGATCCTACGGAAAACTATATAGATGAGCAATGGGATTATTTCGCACCTACAAAGATGTGGATGGTAAGCCTGACTACCGGAGAGCGGCGGGAAATACCCGGAAAATTCATGCGCGAGGAAGGGGTCAGGATTTCTCCGGAAGGGAAATATGTGGCATGGTTCGCTGATAGAAAATGGAATGTCTATGATGTGACCACAGGTAATGTCGCAGAAGTCGGGAAAGATGTGCCGACTGAGCTTTGGAATACGGACGATGAGCATCCGTCACCGTCGATGGCATGGGGTTCGGCGGGATGGACCGCAGGCGACCGACGATTTTTAGTCTACGACCGCCATGATATCTGGAGCCTTGATCCAAAAGGAGTAGATGCCTCGATAAATCTTACCCGAGGTGAAGGCAAAAACAAAGATCTGCAAATCAGATATGTTAACACCGATCCGGAAAGCCGGTTCATAAGTGAAGGGGATCTGATGTTATTTAGTCTCTTTGACTATAAGGATAAATATAACGGACTCGGCTGGATGAAGTACGGACGTGACAGCCAGCCGCATTTATCCGTACTGGATGGCCATAGCTATCAGCGTGTGCGCAAAGCCAAGGATGCCCCTGTGTTTACATGGCAGCGTGGCAATTTCTCTGAAATTCCGGAAATATTCCTAAGCAAGAGTACTGATTTTGTTAAAGCAGAGTGCCTGACCAATGTCAATGATCAATTGAAAGATTTCAAATGGGGCACCGCACGGCTCGTGCGTTGGCACACCTACGACGGTAAGCCGGCCGAAGGAGTATTGTACGTTCCGGACGATCTGGATACTGCAAAGCAATATCCGATGCTATGCGTGTTCTATGAGACCGGGAGCGAGGACCTCTACCGTCATTACCGGATGGAGCCCTCATGGAGCTGGGTTAACTATCCGTTCTATGTAAGCCGGGGCTATGTGATATTCGTGCCGGATATTCATTATACCTCCGGTCGTCCCGGTGAAGACGCCTATAACTATGTATGCTCGGGAGCTGAAGAGATGTGCCGTCAAAATCCATGGATAGATAAAGAACGCATAGGGATTGATGGCCAAAGCTGGGGAGGTTACCAGACAGCATATCTGATCACCCGCACCAATATGTTTGCCTGTGCCGGCTCGGGCGCTCCTGTTGCCAACATGACCTCCGCATATGGGGGGATAAGATGGGGAACAGGCTCATCCCGCCAGGCTCAATATGAGCAGGGTCAAAGCCGAATCGGCGGAAATCTATGGGATAAGAAAGAAGCCTATATTGCCAATTCTCCCGTATTCTTTGCGAATAAAGTTGAGACACCGCTTCTGATCATGCATAATGATCAGGACGAGGCAGTGCCATGGTATCAAGGTATAGAATACTTCATGGCTTTGCGACGCTTGCATAAGCCCGTATGGATGCTTCAATATAACGGAGAATCCCACAATATCAAGGCAAGGAAAAACCGTAAGGATATCACCCGGCGTCTTCAGCAGTTCTTCGACCATTATCTGAAAGGGGAGCCGATGCCAAGATGGATGAAGGAGGGCGTTCCAATGATTCGTAAAGGTCAGGAATTCGGATGGTAATCTTCGTAAACGCAAAGATCAACATCGGGCTGCAGATCACTCGACGCCGTGAAGACGGCTATCACGAACTGTCGACGCTGTTTTATCCGGTTGGTCTTTATGCCGGAGGAGTGGAAAATCCGGAATCATTCTGCGATATTCTGGAAGTCACCCCTCGCGATGAGCAAGGCGTGCGATTGAGCTTTACAGGGCGAGACTGTGGATGCGCTCCGGAGCATAACCTCGTATGGAAAGCGGCGCAGAAATACTTCCATGATCATGCCCGTACATTGAAAGGGGCCGACATCATATTGGAGAAACACCTGCCCTCAGGAGCGGGGCTCGGTGGAGGAAGCGCCGATGCGTCGTTCACGCTACTTGCGTTGAATGAAACCGAACGGCTATTATCCGGATGCTCCGGGCTGCCCAATCAAGCCACTCTTGCCGCCATGGCCAAAGAACTCGGAGCTGATTGCCCGTTCTTTATTTACAATCGTCCTCTTTATGCAGAAGGAATAGGGGAGAAGTTTGAAGAAGTACAACTGGATCTTACGGGTTTCTGGTGCCTTATAGCCAAGCCCCGGATATTCATTTCGACTAAAGAAGCCTTCTCAGGAGTAAGTCCTAAACCCGGTGATTTCGATTTGCGCAAAATATCGGTACTACCGATTGAGGAATGGCAAGGAGTCATCAGGAATGATTTTGAGGAAAGTGTGTTTCCCAAATATCCCGAATTGCATAAGATAAAAGAAATGATACGGGGAGCAGGTGCTTTATATTGCTCGATGAGTGGGAGCGGGTCGGCCATCTACGGCATATTCCAGAGTGAAGAAATCGCACATAAAGCGAAGGTAAGACTGCAAAAAGAGGCAACCATAGAGGGCGTATATTTGTTAAAAATGTGAAAGCCCTTATTCCATATCCAATGTAACAGGAATACCAGGGGAAGAATAAACGGGCTTTCGGCTAATGCCGGGAGCTCTTTTTAACATTAATTGGCATAAAATTTGTAATACTATGGGAAAGAAAAAGCACCGCTTTTATAGAGGAGCGCAGTCCGGATCTTTCCGGAAAGACACTAAAAATATGGAAGAGAAAATTAAGAATAACGGTCAGGAAGGCGTCGAGCCTGATGATGCAGTAGTAATAGATGAAGTCAACACCACTCCGGCTGAGGATCAGATAGCCGAGGGTGAAGTTGCAGAAGGCGCAACTGAGGCCGCTTCTGCGGAAGATAGGCTTCAGAAGGAAGTGGAGACATTGAAGGCTCAGGTAGAGAAGGAGAAGAAAGAATATATGTTCCTTATGGCAGAGTTTGATAACTTCCGTAAGCGTACCTTAAAGGAGAAATCCGAACTGATCAAGAATGGTGCGGAATCTGCCTTCAAAGGGCTCTTGCCCGTGGTCGACGACATTGAGCGGGCGATGAAGGCGAGCGAAAACACAGATGACGCGTCTTCACTTAAGGAAGGGATGGAATTGATTTATAAGAAACTGAAAAAATACATGGAGCAAAATGGCGTAAAAGAGATGGATCCTTCCGACAGAGATTTTGATGCCGACCGCCATGAAGCCATTTCAGCTGTTCCGGTTCCCGACGAGGAAGCAAAAGGCAAGATTCTTGACACGATTGAGAAAGGATATACTATAAACGATAAAGTGCTCCGTCACGCGAAGGTAGTTGTGGGGCAGTGATACATAGTCCGGAGAAATCCGGATTTTGTAGTTGAACTAAACAAGTTGTTGGCCTACTAAAAATTGACATTAGTCATGGCAGAGAAAAGAGATTACTATGATGTTCTTGGCGTGTCGAAAGGCGCGTCGGACGATGAAATAAAGAAAGCCTATCGCAAACTGGCCATCAAATATCATCCCGACCGCAATCCGGATGATAAGGAGGCCGAAGAAAAATTTAAGGAGGCTGCCGAGGCATATGATGTACTCAGCGATGCTGAGAAACGCGCCAAGTATGATAAGTTCGGCCATTCGATGGGTCCTCAGGGCTTCGGTGGCGAAGGTGGTTTCGGCGGCGGTTATGGCGGCTTCGGAGGCGGAATGTCGATGGAGGATATCTTCGCTCATTTCGGAGATATTTTCGGGGGTCATTTCAGTGGCGAAGGCTTTGGAGGTGCTACGAGTGGAGCACGTCCGCGCAAACATGTGAATAAGGGGACCGACCTCCGGATTACTGTAAAGGTAACCTTGAAAGATATCAAAGACGGCGTCGACAAAAAGCTGAAGATTCCGATGCTTGTGGCGTGTGAACACTGCCATGGCACGGGAGCTAAAGACGGCACAGCGTTCCATACGTGTCCGCGTTGCCACGGTTCGGGTTACGTCACAACTGTGCAGCAGACCATGCTTGGCCCGATGAAGAGCCAATCGGTATGTCCGGAATGTAACGGAGAAGGAAAGATAATAACCGAGCGATGCTCCTATTGCAACGGCACCGGTGTCGAGAAGCGTGATGAAATAGTCAGCTTCCATATCCCGGCCGGCGTTGAGAATGATATGGTGTTGACCTTGCGAGGAAAAGGAAATGCTCCGCGTGGCGGCGGCGTGAACGGCGATCTTCTCATCAAGATTCAGGAGGAGAAAGATCCTGAACTTATCCGCGATGGCGATGACCTGATTTATAATCTGATGCTTGATTTCCCGACAGCCGCACTTGGCGGAACAGCCGAAGTGCCTACCATCGACGGACGCGCGCGCCTGAAGATTGCCCCGGGAACTCAGCCGGGTAAAGTGCTACGTCTACGTGGAAAGGGCCTTCCGAAGATGAATAGCTCTGTTGTCGGCGACCTTCTGGTAAATGTAATGGTCTATATTCCGGAGAATCTTACGGATACGGAGAAAGCCGCCATCGAAAGTTTGAAGGATGCACCGAACATCGTGCCCAGCAAGACAACATCCCAGAGGATCTTCTCCCGTCTGCGGCATATCTTCAACAAGGAAAACCGCGAAGGATAAAATAGAAATACCAATAATTAAGGCGCCTCCAATCGGGGCGCCTTAATTATGGCAGGGAGTGATGGATTACCATTCGAATGAGGCATTAAGACCGGCACCGTTCAATGGTACAGTGGCCTGATAACCCGACCAATAATCGGATGTGATCAGACGATAGTGAACGCCTATGTTGATTGCCTGGCGTGGATGAGTTTTATTGACCGGAACGCGCACGCCGACTGAAGGCTGGAGGTAGAAATAATTTGTATTAGTAAGATAGCCGTCACGAATCTTCACATAGCTGTCGGTGCATAGAAAAGCGGCTCCTACTTTCAAATCAGCAAAGAATGATGCCTTCGATCTGTCGCCGAGAGTGAGGCGGAAATCGGTGAAAATAGGAATCATTACTGCTGATGAGGTATATGAATTATCGATAGTCTCAGGTCTCTGAGGTTGCCACGAGTTACCCCATCCTTGATCAACAGTGCTCCAGAATAGATCGACACCGAGCCCGGCGCCCATATAGAAAAGTTCGGAAAACTGGTATCCTTGAGTAGTGGATACGGTTGCAAAGTTTGTACGGTATTTTCCAAATCCCTGCGTATAATCGGTTTCTACAAATCCTTTATAGGCTTGAGACTGGGACAAGGCCGGCATCAACACATTAGCAATTCCGTTAGCGATGTCGGAATATTGGGCAGAAGCCGATAAAACTGGTGTTGCGGAAAGCAACAAGGAAATCAATAATTTGTGCGTTTTCATAGTTTATAGCAGCAAGGATTGGTGTAGGTCTTGCTTATCTGTAAAACAAACAATATGCGAACAAGGTTGAGTAGGGGAGAAAGTATGAAAAGAATATGAAAAAACGGAGCTTTTTTTCGTTTTTTCAAGAATTATAGATGCGTAATATTGAAGAAAACTTATGTAATTTCATTGGCCTCAATTGCGGCCGTCACCTTTTTTAAAGCATGATGATATGAAGCTTTTAATGCTCCTACGGAGGTGCCGAGGATTTCGGAAATATCCTCGTATTTCATATCATCGTAATAACGCATATTAAATACTATACGCTGCTTTTCCGGCAGCGCGGCAATGGCCTTCTGAAATGCCAACTGCAATTCATCGCCGTCAAAATAGGGGTCGCTCTCGAGGGTCGACATGATATATTCAGAATCGTTATCGCCCATGATATTATTACGCAGCCTTTCCTTATTAAGGAAGTTGATAGATTCGTTGACCGCTATCTTATGAAGCCAGGTAGATAACTTGGCATCACCCCGGAAGTTATTAAGATTGGTCCAAACTTTAAGAAAAGAGGATTGCAAGAGGTCGTTGGCATCCTCATGGCTGCCGACCATTTTTCGGATCACCCAATAAATCTTCTCTCCATAGACCTTCATAAGGGTATCGAAAGCCGCGGAAGCCGTCTCCGGTTTCCGAAGATCGGCCACCAGTTGCCGCTCATCTATCGGGGTTCTGTATGCCATTAATTCAGGTCGATTGGATCTGCATTTCGAGGTAAAGTTAATGAAAAAATCTGAAAGAATCTTTATCTTTCCGTATCAATAACTAAAATTAACAATTTCAAAGTTCAACTAAATTCTTAATAAATATATTGAAAATGCCCCTCACGCGCCGGAATTGTTAAGCTCTGTTAGGGGAAAACGAAAGCGGCCGGTTTCACAACCAGCCGCTTTCAAGTGTTTTCCATAATAATTTTCGAACTAACCTAACATCATGAAACGATTTCTTATATCTTAATAACATTACCAATTCTGAAAAGTTCGCCGGCCTACAAATTTTAATAAAGATTTGAAGCGTGGTATTTTTTATAGAGGTCAATTTAAACCTACCGGCTGTTAAAATGTCAATAAATTAAGTGAGATAGGAGGAAAAATGCAGTCAATTACTTTCATGGTGTTTTTCAGTAAAATATCCGGCATGATGTAAACCGGCCGGGTAATTAAACTGATTGCAAGAGGAGGAAACTTCGATGCGGAAAGACGTGCAACCAAACTGATCCACTAATCATAACGTTAGGAAAATGAGGGAGAAAATATATACAGAGGAAAAACAACTGGAAAGCCGGTACGGCAAAGAGGGAGGGTGGAAAGTGCCGGAAGGCTATTTCGACCGAGTCTATGCTGAAGTGCTCACTAAATTACCCGCCTACCCTGAGGAGCCGGTAGCACCCGTAATGACTTTCTGGCAAAGAATAAAGCCATACACCTATCTGGCGGCAATGTTCGCCGGCATATGGCTGATGATGCAAGTGTTCCATAATGTGTCTGAAAGCAGCCGTATAAATCTTGATAAGGTTCCTGATCAGATAGCAATGATAATGGAATCTCCATATGGCAAAGATATAATCAATACAGAAAGCGGCCCTATGTCGGATATAGAGATAGAGAATGAGGTATTTTCATCCTATTCCAGCATGGATGAATTTAAAAAGGCGTTCTATGCAGCCGCCGACTGATAAGCTAACCAAAGAGAATAAACTCAGCAACAGATGAAGAAACTACTATTAATTTTGGGCGTATTGCTTCTCACGTTGCCTATGATGGCGCAACCGATGCATAAGGATAAGATGGCAAAGGAGGAGATGCGTAAGGAAATGTGTTCCTTCAAAATAAAGTATCTTACCCAAGAAATGGAGCTGAACGGAGACCAGAATTTAAAGTTCAGCGAATTATATACGAGACTCGAGGGGGAAAGGCATAAATTATTCCACGAGCGCCGTCAGCTTGAAAAAAAAATAAATCAATCACGATCGGCAAGCGAAGAAGATTATGAAAATGCGCTCAAGTCTCTCAATCGGTTGCGCGACAGTGAGTTTGAATTGGAAAAGAGATATGATGCAGAATTCTCCAGGTTTCTTACCGATAAGCAACTTTTTAAACTAAAGAAGGCAGAAGAGGAGTTCCGCGGCAGAATGCTAAGGATGCGTCACGGGAAGAAAAATAAGAAATAAAGTCAAAGATGAAAAGATCGATAGTAGCTCACAAAATAATAAAGGTCATACTATTGACCTTTATTTGTATTTGGTATATAGGAATAGAACCGGCTTCATCCGCCGAAAAAAATCGAAAATCCCAAACAGCAAATTCATCTGTGAAACCGAATTTCAATTATCCGCAGAATGTAGCCGATAAGGCAGAGACAGCATACGAGGCGTATGTCAGTAACGGCAATGGTTTGAAAGCACTTCAGGAGGCGATAAAAATCAGCATTGCCAAAGGCCTCATTTCTTCATCGAATATAAAGGAAAGTATCGGGAGATTCTCTATGCTGTCGAGCCGGCTTGACGCTCCCTATAATAAAATAGCCCTCATGCTTGAGGCGCAGGAATATCTGTCTTTATATCATGTTAATCCATATCAATATTCCAGAAGGAAATTGCCGGTCGGCGTATATCCGGAAAATATTGAGGAATGGAGCAAAGATATGTTTGCTGCAAAAATAGACTCGCTCTTGAGTCTGGCCACTAACGACCTTCATTCCTTATCCGGATATAAACTCACTGCCTTGAAGGGTTTAATAGAATCGGCAGACTACAAAAAGGCGGAGCAGGCAGGAATGAATGTAGCGGATTTCGTAGCTGCGGGAAGTTCACAGATGCTGAGCGAGTTGACCGATGCTTCAATGATTCCGTTACGATTCGGAGATATTGCTGGAGCCTTGTCACCGGCAGAGCAATGCGGAGTGATGGCTATGCGCTTACTTGATGAGGGAATCAGCCGTAATACTGCCGTCGGTAATATCCGGTTGGCCTCTTGGTTCAGCAAAATGAAATACGACAGAATGCCTGAAAGCCCCGCCTCCCGGAGATGGCTGACAGATTGCATTGAGGCCTATTCCGACACTCCGTATGGAGCATGGACAATATCAGAGAAGATTGAGAAACTGCTTAGGGATATTGACTATACTCAATCGCCAAATGAATCAAGGAAGAATGCTCTTGATCTTGCCAATTCTTACATCAAAAGATTTCCGGGAGCCGAAGGCATAACAGACTTGAAACGCATGGCAGCAGCCCTTGAGAAGCCTACTATCACCATCAATCATTCAAATCAAATAATCGCGGATGAGCCATGGAAGTGCGAAATTGAAGCTCAAGGAATATATAAATTCCGATTACTGGTGTATCGTCTTAACGATGATTTATATAAAGACAGATCAATAGAACTGAGCAAAATCCTGTCAGGTGGGAAACTTGCGGCCAATACGGAAGTGTCATTAACGGGAACCACACCCGAAACAGTTCAAACGACAGTGCAGCTGCCTGCTCTTGCCCCGGGGCTATATGTAGCTTTCCCCACTTCTAACGGCACTCCCAAGACTATTATAGCTAATGATAGTGATCCATATATAAGCGTGTTCCGCGTAAGCAATCTTAGCTACTTCCTTACGGATGCTCCGGAAGGAGGATGCTATCTATATGTCACTAAGGCCAAGACGCAAGAGCCGGTAGATGGAGCTAAGGTGATAAGAACGGAGCGGGTGTATAACAAGCCTCCCAAAACGACTACATACAAAACAGATGGCGATGGCAAAGTGCTGCTCCCTTCAGGTAACGCTAAACTTCGGATATCAGTAAAAAATGACTGTATAGAAGGGGATTATTACACCTATTCAAATAATTCATCACAATCCGACTATTCATATAGAGGAAATGTGCTGACGGATCTCTCAATCTACAAACCCGGTCAGAAATTGCAGTTCACGGGTGTGGTATGGAAAACGAATGGACATTCCATACAAGAAGTAGGCGAAATGAAGGTGACTGCAACGTTGCAAGACGCCAATTATCAAAAGGTAGACACATTAGAACTCACCACTGATAAATTCGGCCGATACAATGGCAGTTTCATTATTCCCGATTCGGGACTGCTTGGTAATTATCAGGTTCGCGTTATGGCCGGAAAATATGATGCCGGCCAGGCGTGGGTAAATGTCGCTGAATATAAATCACCCACCTTCCTTGTGGAGTTAAAGGGTTCAGAAGGAGAATATAAGATTGGCGATACCATCCGTCTGAAAGGACAGGCAGAAACATATTCGGGAATGCCCGTCGCAGGAGGAGAGGTGAAATTCACGATAAATTACCGCCAGTGGAGGCATTGGTGGTACGGAGGAATATCTTCCGCAGAATGCGGAGGCACCGTCACCACAGATGGAGAAGGCAATTTCTTGATCGAGCTCCCCACCGCCAATCTTGGCGGCACACCGTATGAGGAAGGAATCTTTATCTTGTCGGCTGCTGTGACCAATGGAGCAGGAGAGACTCAGGAAGCCGAACCTATAGTATTCTCGATAGGAAGGGCTTATACAATTAATGCCTCTGTTCCGGCACGGATAAATGCAGAGGATAAGAACGTGAATATATCTGTGACTGTGAATGATATGACCGGAACGCCGGTTGATAAGCCGGTGTATTTTGCCATCAATAATGGTGAAGATAGAATAGCTGCCGGCCTATATGAAAAAGAATCTTTCATAAAAATGCTTTTAGAGCAGCCTTCCGGGAGCTATAATGTGATATTCTCGCTTAATGATTCTATCCCCGCTGATGATTCTTCCAATAGCAAAACGGATGTGATAATCTGGAGAAAGAGTGATATTCGTCCGCCGGTAAGCACACCTTTATGGGTGCCGGAAAATCGAATAATAACTCCTGAAGGAGAGAAGAAGGCGATGATAACGGTCGGTACTGCTTTCGATGATTCTTATCTGTTCATGATCGTATCCGATACACGGAAAATAATAGAGCAGAAATGGATAAAGGCAAACGGAGTTAATCAGAAGATAGAGATCAATGCTCCCGAGGCTGATGAGAGAATATTCGTGACATTTGTGGGGATGCATGATTTAGACCGCAAGCACGAAGTCATCACTCTCATTCCCGCGGCGCAGACTAAAAAGATAAATATAAAATCTGAAAGTTTCCGCGACCGGCTGACACCCGGCGACAGGGAACAATGGAAATTCCGGTTTGACATTGAGGGTGAGCCATTGAGCATTCGTCCGATAATGGCTGTAATGAGCAACAAAGCCCTGAATGCCCTATCTCCGTTCCAATGGAGTTTTAATCCATATGGCTCATTATCGTGGTATAATCAATTCCATGTATCGATGCGAGACTTATATAGGGAGAGCGATACATTTACAAAATATAAAATAGTTAAAGGGTCTTCTTCGACTCCGTTAATGGTTCCGGCATGGAATTTTTATGGCCACTCGCTTATAGGCCATACGAGGATTTATAATCAGATGATGTATTCCATGATGCCTACCGCGAGCAATCTGAAATCACGGAAAATGGCGTTAAGCGAAGATATGGTCATGGATTCCGCGGTTTTGGAGGAAAGTGAGATTATGATAAGAGGATCGAGAGCAAGCGGGGTTTCCGAGGATATGGAAGAAGAGGGCGCGCAATCGGAAGATAATATCCGGTTGCGGCCTATAGAGATGCCCCTGGCCTTCTTTATGCCCGACTTGATCACCGACGAGGCCGGTGTGGTCGACGTGAATTTTGAAGTACCTCAATTTATAGGGACTTGGCAATTCCAGATAGCCGGATATGATGAAAAATTGCGTGGAGCGGTAGCTACATTCGACGCTGTTGCTTCAAAACAAGTAATGGTGCAGATGAATGCTCCCCGCTTCCTCCGGACCGGCGATAAGGCAGAAATTTCGGCCACTCTTTTCAACAATAGCGGAGAGATTGTCGAGATGTCAGGAAAAATTGAGATTATCAACCCGGTAAATGGTAAGATACTGACATCAGTTAATCCGTCACCACGCTCCGTGCCCGCAGGAGGATCGGAAGTCATTTCCGTGACATACGACGTGCCATCGGATCTCTCTTTCGTAAAAATCCGCGCTTACGCATATGGCAATAGTCACACTGATGGGGAGCAGGCTGAAATAGCCGTGCTTCCGAGCAGTACGCCTGTATTGGAGAGCAGGGCGTTCTACGCCGGTCCGGGAAAACAGACTATAAAAGTGACAATGCCTGCTAAGGGTGAAGAAGCGAATGTGACTTTGCAATATTGCGGAAATCCGATATGGGAGTGCGTCACAGCCCTGCCAGCCATCATTACCACGAACTCGAATAATATTCTCGCCCGGATTAACGCTTTGTATGGTACATCGATAGCAGATGGATTGATGCGCAAATATCCGGCATTGCAGGAGGCTATCTCCTTATTTGCAGCTCCTGAGAATGCCGCCGACTCAACATTAGTCTCCAATCTCCAGAAAAATGAAGATGTGAAGCTAAGGTCGTTAAATAATACACCCTGGGTTAATGACGCAGCCGACGAGACCGCCAGAATGCAGGCTCTTGTGAAATATCTTAACCGGGAGGAAGCGGAAAAATCAATAACGGAAACAATGAAAGTGCTTGTCGACCGTCAGAATATGGATGGAGGATGGAGTTGGTGCGAAGGAATGCCATCGTCAACATTCATTACCGGTAGGGTACTCCTGCATTTAGCCATGCTCAACGGAATGGGGTATCTTCCTCAGGGAGCTGAGAAATTAGCTGAAAAAGCCTTCAGATTCATGGATAAGGAGTTAGTTGACAACTGGAAACGAAACAATCCGCGTACTTTCAGCGTAAATCTGCTGCTTAATTATTTGTACATCAAGAGCTTCTTCCCTGAGTTTAAAGATGAGTCCGGTTTCGATTCATTGCGCGCCGAGGCCATGAAAGCCATTGCCGGAGATTGGGGTAAGTTCTCTATATACGACAAAGCCACTGCCGTAACGCTCGAGTGGCGCAGCGGGAATGAAAGAATTGCCGGAGAAATTCTTGAATCTTTACGGCAGTATGCTTCAGTAAGTGAGGAAAAAGGAATGTGGTTTGATAATCTACGCGGAGTATGGTCAGGCTGGAATCCGTTGATTATAACCGCACAGGTCCTCGAAGCATATAATGAGGTACGTCCGGAAGATCCGGCCGTAAATCAGCTACGTCAATGGCTCCTGATGTCGAAACAGACTCAGAGCTGGGGCGACATGAACGCCACAGTCGAAGTTATCAACGCCCTCCTGACCTCCGGCTCCGACTGGACAACACCCGGAACAGAAGCCAAGGTGAAAGTAAAAGGAAGAGAGGTAGAAGTGCCAAAACGCGCCAAACTTACTGATAGTTTCACAATCAATCTAACCCGGGCTCAGCTAAAGCAGGGGAATATCAGCATCGAAAAATTCTCCGCTGGCCCATCATGGGGCGGAGTGGTGAGTCAATATGTAGTCCCGATACTGGATGTAGAGGCGGATGCTATTCCGCAGCTTTCAATTCGTAAAGAGATATTTGCAATTTCTCCCGCCGGCGATGTATCTGGCGATGCAGAAAATCTAAAGGTAGGTGATAAGGTAAGAATTACCCTAACAATCACATGTGACAGGGATCTGGAGTATGTTGCGGTAGTGGATAGCCGATCGGCCTGCCTCGAACCGGCAGAGCAGTTATCCGGTTATACCTCGAGCGACGGACTATGGTATTACCAAGAGACGACGAATGAAGGTACCAATCTGTTTATACCATTCATAGGAAAAGGCTCACATGTGGTGAATTACGAATGCTACGTTGATCGAGCCGGGGAATATGCGGCAGGAATAGCGTCGGCACAATCGCAGTATGCCCCTGTTATCGCAGCTCACTCCGCAGGATTATTGCTTAAGGTCGCACAGAAGTGACAAGCCCTTCGTGATTCAGCAGTGCATTAGGAAAAATCTCCTTAGCTTCATCGAGAAAAGCTGATTCATCGTTATAGCGAGAAGAGTAGTGGCCCGTGAGGAGTCGGCCCGCGCCGGCATCACGGGCTACAATTGCAGCCTGACGTGCCGTGGAATGGAAGCGGGAGCGTGCATCCTCAGAGCAATCATCAAGATAGGTCGTTTCGTGATACAGCAGATCGACATTACTGATTTTCGGAGCAAGGTCAGGGAGATAGAGCGTATCGGAGATATGTGCATAACTCCGGGGCGGCGTTGCCGGTGTGGTGAGGAGAGAATTGGGAATGATCGTCCCATCCGGCTTTGCATAATCGGCACCGGCCTTTATTTCATTAAATCTGAACATGGGGATTCCATGATAATCACAAATATCCCTGCGTAAATGCCGCAATGATGATTTTTCTCTGAATACAAATCCTACGGCCGGTACACGATGTTTTAAACCCACGGTGCTGACCGTAAGGGAGGGTGTATCGAGAATTAAGGCATCTTCCGGCTTGATGATATTGAATTCAAGCTCGAAGCTAAGTTGCGGAGAGAAGAATTTAAATAAAGGCAGAAGCAGATCCTTACCCTCCTGAAATGTATGGATTGTGACTTTGCCCCCGGTACCCCCCAGCCCCATTGTGGCAATAAGGCCGGGAAGGCCTAAAACATGATCACCATGCAGATGGGTTAGAAATATGTGGCGCAATCGTGAAAACTTAAGATGTTGAACCTGAAATTGCTTCTGTGCGCCCTCTCCGCAATCGATCATATATAATGTGCCTCGATGATCCACCACAGTGCAAGCCGGATTGTGCCGGGTGCTCGGTTTTGCCGACCCGCATCCTAAAGTATGTACATTAAACGTATTCATAATATCAATAGCTTCATTATTGTAACAAACATAACACCCTAAAATTGTCAATCCCCCTCAGGAAAATGCAAGGAGGCAAGCTTTAAGGTAATTAACCTCCATGAAATCAGTTATATATAAGACCTAATTTACAAATACTGCCAATATTGGCAAAAATAATAAATGAATATCAAAATTCCCTGTCTTGCATCTCTTGCCCAATAAATTTCCGGTCAAGGAAATGACTTGATTAAGATTGTCACGGGACTTTGAATAGATTTTGTTGCCAATCTTGGCTATAAGAGATATTATATTCAGCCGGCTTTCGCCATTCCCTATAAGAATTAACTAAATCAGGAGAGCAATTCCCTGCGCAAGATTGGCGATGTGTTCAAGAAAATCATCATCGTGAGCGACAATATCAATCCGTGATACACAGTAGATGGCATTCTGGTGTCGGGGTTGTTTGATTTTTTACTCAATCCGATGAGCCTCGACATATAGGAGAATTGGAATATCAGGGGTTGGAGGATTCGGAGGAAATCATTAATTTTGTAATGTGAAATGCATTAAATGGACATTAATTAGTCTTTCGGTCTTTGCAATCTCAGATGTCTTTGCCAAGGATGAACCGGCCGATTCGGTTGCAATGTTGGATGATCTGAATGTAGTGGCTGTGAAGCAGGAGGAGCGTCTGCGCGGCGAAGCTCTGTCGGCCACCGTGCTCGGAGAGGGAAGCCTCGAGCAGATGAATGCTGTTTCGGTGAAAGGTATATCTGATGCAGTGCCTAATCTCTACATCCCTGATTATGGCTCGCGCATCACCTCCACCATATATGTACGGGGAATAGGGGCGCGAATGGATCAGCCGGCCGTTGGGCTAACGGTGGATAATGTGCCATATCTCAATAAAAATGCCTTTGATTTTGATCTGGCGGACATAGCATCGGTAGAAATGTTACGTGGCCCGCAAAGCACTTTGTTCGGACGTAACACCATGGGAGGATTAATCAACATCACCACCCTCTCCCCATCCCGCTGGCAAGGTTGGAAAATAATGGTACAGGGCGCCATCGGCAATGACTGGAAAGGCTCAGCAGGATGGTATCATAAATTTGACAATAGAACGGCATTTGCTGCCTCCGCATCAATGTCGTGGTTGCAAGGTTTCTTCAAGAATAGTTACGACGGGCGTAAACTCGACCATGAATTGTCGGGGTCGGTAAGGCTGAAATTTAATAAGAATATCAATAGCAATTTCTTTCTGCGAAACGCCTTTTCCCTATCTATGCTTGATCAAGGAGGCTATCCATATGAATCGGTGGAGCGGGGAGAGATAAGTTATAATGATCCTTGCTTCTACAAACGCTTCTGCCTTAACGACGGATTGACATTAAGATGGCAGACGGATAAATTTTCCATGACTTCGGTCTCTGCCGTTCAATATCTTGACGATAATATGACGCTTGATCAGGACTTCCTTCCGGATCCCTATTTCACCCTCACGCAGAAGCAGCGTGAATGGGGCCTGACGGAAGACATCCTTTTCCGTGGCGATATAATCAATGATAAATTGCACTGGCTTGCAGGAGCCTTCGGTTTTTACAAACATCTTGATATGTCGGCACCCGTAACTTTCAAAGAGAAAGGGATAGCGGAACTGATAGTGAAGCACCGGAATGAAGCAAATCCGGAATATCCCATCGAATGGGATACTTCATCCTTTGCGCTTAACAGTGATTTCACAATCCCTACATGGGGGTGTGCCATATATCAGCAATTGAAATACGATATTGGCAACTGGCATTTTTCCGAGGCGATAAGAATAGATGTGGAGAGCGCGATGCTGGATTATCACAGCAATTGCGATACCGGATACGAGATTTATCACAATGAAGATAATAAACTTTTACCCTATTCGCGGAATGACATCGTGATAAACGAGCATGGCAAAATCCGACGGACCTATCTCAACTGGATGCCGAAACTCACCGTGCTTTATGATTTCATGGAAGATAAGCGCAGCAACGCATATGTCAATATATCGAAAGGGTGGAAGGCCGGAGGATTTAATACCCAGATGTTCAGCGAAGTGCTGCAGCAGCGATTGATGAGCAAAATGGGAATCGGGATGCTGTATGATGTTAATGACATCGTCGGTTATAAACCGGAGTATAGTTGGAATTATGAAATAGGAAGTCATCTATCCTTTGCCGATGGGAAAATAGGGTTAGATGTGTCGGCCTTCTATATTGATTGCCGCGACCAACAACTTACGATGTTTCCGGACGGCAATACAACCGGCCGCATCATGGCCAATGCGGGAAAAACCCGAAGCATGGGTGCGGAGCTCTCGGTAATCTGGCAGCCGATCCGGACTCTCGACATCACAGCGTCTTATGGACTAACCGATGCAAGATTCGTGAAATTCAATGACGGAATCAACGATTATGCCGGTAAATTCATACCATATGCTCCCAGAAATACCCTGTTCCTTCAAGGCATATGGCAGTATGTGGCATCGGGGAAATTTGTAAAGAGAATAGTGACCGACATAAATTTGCGGGGAACCGGACTGATATACTGGAATGAGGATAATACGCGCATCCAACCGTTCTATGCCCTGCTCGGAGCCGGGATTACGCTCGAAGGGAAGCGCTGGAGCCTCCAGATATGGGGCAAGAATCTCACGGACACCAAATATCATACATTCTATTTTATGTCGATGGGTAATGAATTTCTCCAGCGAGGGCGTCCGATACAGGGAGGCGTGACTCTTAGGATAAATTTGTAATTAAAGATTTCAGATATATACTACCGGGCCGATGTCCTACGTTAGTTATTAAGCGACTTTGAAGCTCGGGCTGAGGATATAGTAAATATGTGTAAGCAAATGATAACCGGTCGAAAAGCCGCCAACCAATATCAATAAGCAATTAAGGAAATGAAGAAAACAATTATCGCTTTATGCGGAGTAGCTATGGTTCTCGGAATGAGTTCCTGCGATAAAAATGTAGGGGAGACATCCTCGACTATCAGCACAGGATGTTATTCGCTCGTGAGCACTCCTTCAGGGGAAACCTATGTTAGTGGTGCAAAATACACTTATGCGTTCAAGCAGATGGCTGGAACCGTAAAAGTAGGTGTTTCGGAACTCAATATAGGAGGGGGTACAGAGGCCTCGTTTACGACCTCAGAAATGCCATATGGCGCAGGGCGTCTTGAGCTTCCGAGCTATGGTTACCCGGTAGTGTATCTATTCGCCGGCCAGGATGTTACCGGCAAGGATGGTGTGAAAATAACAGATTTTTCGGGCGAATACACTACGGCGGCCGTAATGAACAACGATTCCATTCTCGGCAAGATAAATAAGGAATACTTCAATCTGGAGCCATTGTATATGCCGATGAATAATACATACTCCGTGCTATCGTTCAAATACGGTGAAAACACGGTCAATACTTTCTGGCCCGACCTGATTTTCAGTGCAAATACGTTTACTTCCTATCCCGGAATGACCTCCATGCCCGAGCCCATCAACAGTATCATCTATCGGGTGTCGATGAATCTGAAGGATTCAAGCAAATACACAGCAGACGTATATATCTACAATGCCAAGTTTGCTCCCGAGATGAAGCAGACAATCAACATTGTGCTTAAGAACCTTCCGATGACGTTCACCTCCGAGGGATATGTGATCTCGGCAACAAATGTCAATCCGGTGATGCTTGGGGAAAATACGGAGAATACAAAATATGTATTCAACTCGTTCGATCTCCAGTCAACAGACAAAATGCGTGCCATGCAAGCGGCATTCCGTGTGGCAGGCGTATTTTCGGGCCAGGTTACAGGACGCTCAATCTTGAGCAGTTCAAAATAAAGTCAGAATAACATTAATTTATTAAAAATCCCTATATCGGGATTAAGAGGAAGGCGATGTCGCGAAAGACATCGCCTTCGTTTCTTCGGGGCCAGATTTTTGCAACTGATTTCTATGATAAGGGCAATCATAATATTGCACAAAGTTTTGCAATGTGAGAAAAAATGGGTAACTTTGCAGGAAGAAGTGTGACAACATCCGGCCAAACGGATGGGATACTTAAAATAACTAACTAAACACGAACACAATATGAGTCTATTGTGCGAGATAAGCAATGGTGCGTTGAGCATCACCGCCGCCGTAACAGGCATGGCATTAGTGTTTGCGGCGTTGCTTATAGCGAAACTGATTTCACCCCGCTCATATTCGGTAAAGAAAGCGGAGCCATATGAGTGCGGTATCCCGACGCGGGGCGCGTCGATGATTCAGTTCAAGGCGGGATATTATATTTTCGCCATCCTTTTCCTGCTATTCGACGTTGAGGTAGTGTTTCTTTATCCGTGGTCGGTAGTGATGCGCGGCCTCGGTCCGCAAGGAATCCTCTGTATCGGTATCTTTATGTTCGTACTTATCATGGGCCTCGCCTATGCATGGAAGAAAGGAGCTCTGAAATGGGAGTAGACCATATCAAAAGCATGACGCGCGAAGACTTCAAGAATAACGAGTACATCGACAAACTCGTTGAAGAGTTGAACGCCACCGGAGCCAACGTTATGGTTGGCAAATTTGATGATCTTATAAACTGGGGTATCTCCAATTCGTTATGGCCATTATGCTTCGGTACGAGTTGCTGCGCCATTGAATTTATGAGTCTTGGAGCTGCCCGTTACGACATGGCTCGCTTCGGATTCGAAGTGGCGCGAAATTCACCACGCCAAGCGGATTACATTATGGTTCAGGGCACTATCGTGCATCGTATGGCGCCCGTGTTACGCCGTCTATACGAACAGCTTGCAGAGCCAAAATATGTAATCGCCTGCGGAGGATGCGCCGTATCGGGAGGTCCGTTCAAAAATTCTTACTGTGTACTTCCCGGCGTCGATAAGATTCTACCGGTAGATGTATATATTCCCGGCTGTCCGCCGCGTCCGGAGGCAATGTTCTATGGCCTGATGCAGCTGCAGCGTAAGATAAGGGTGCAGAAGTTCTTCGGTGGTACCAACAGGAAAGAGAAAATAGAAGAATTCTTCGCAGAGCATCCTGAAGAAAAAGGACAGATAGGCTGAACCCTCCCATCGAAATCACACTATGAGCGAACTGAAAGAAAATATACTCAAGATATACCCGGCGGCCACCTTTGAAGACGGTGAATGCCTGCTGGTGAATGTAGCAGAGCAGGATTGGCGTGATTTTGCCGAGAAGCTCAAGAACTCCCCGAAGCTCCAATTCGACGTTATGTCGGCAATCGTCGGCATGGATTGGAAGGATAAGCTCGGGGTGATTTATTATCTCACCTCCACTTCCCACGATTGGGAGATGCTTTCGGTAAAGGTAGAGGCTGCCGGCGACAGGGATAACGCCTATGTGCACACGGTAAGCGACCTCTGGAAAGTAGCCAACTTCCAGGAACGAGAGGTATACGACCTTTTGGGCATCAAATTTATCGGGCACCCGGATATGCGTCGCTTCTTCTTGCGCAACGATTGGGTGGGTCATCCTCTCCGCAAGGATTATGACGCCAACCCGGAGCTTAATCCAATCCGGATGGATGATGAAAAGAATGAAGATGATACCCGAACATTCGTATTGGATGAGCAAGGCAAGGTAAAGGAAGTTCCAGGGAAAGTGTTCGAGGAAGAAGAATATGTGGTGAATGTAGGTCCGCAGCATCCTTCCACACACGGCGTGATGCGCTTCCGCACCTCTCTTGATGGAGAGACGGTAAAGAAAGTGGATGTAGTCTCCGGCTATATCCATCGTGGAATAGAAAAACTATCCGAGAGTCTCACATATCCGCAGACTTTACATTTCACGGATCGTATGGATTATATGTCGGCTCATCAGAACCGTCACTGCCTCTGTATGTGCATCGAGAAGGCGCTCGGGATTGAAGTTCCACGCCGGGCACAGGTGATTCGCGTGATGATGGATGAGCTTATGCGCATATCTTCTCATCTTCTGGCTTTCGGCTGCACGGCGATGGATCAAGGTGCTACCACAGCTTTCTTCTACGGCTTCCGTGAACGCGAGATGGTACTTGATATTTTCGACAAGACTTGCGGCGCCCGGATGTCGATGAACTATAATGTGATTGGCGGTGTAATAGCCGACCTCCATCCTGACTTCCAGAAAGATGTGAAGGCTCTGATTGAGATAATGCCAAGTCGCCTTAAAGAATATCATAAAGTATTCTCCGACAATATTATAGCGCGTAACCGCATGGTGGGAGTAGGAATCTTGCCTAAGGAGGATGCAATAAATTATGATATTACCGGCCCGAGCGGACGCGGCTCCAACTGGAGTTGCGACTGTCGCAAGAAACATCCGTATTCCATATATCCGGAACTTGATTTCGAGGAAGTCCTTATGGATGGTTGCGATTCATTCAGTCGATACATGGTGCGCATGAAAGAGATTGAGCAGAGTTGTAAAATTCTTGCCCAGCTTGTGGATAATATTCCGGAAGGCGACATACGGGCCCAAGTGCCGAAGATCATCAAGCTGCCTGTAGGGCGATGGTATCAGCAAGTGGAGGCCTCGCGCGGAACATTTGGAGTCTACATAGAATCAAATGGCGAGAAGACTCCTTACCGTCTGCATTTCCAAAGTCCATGCTTCAACCTTGTAGGAGTGATGGATCTTACATGCCGGGGTAATATGATTGCCGACTTGATCACCATCGGCGCAGCGCTTGATTTTGTGATTCCCGACATCGACAGATAATTTAGACAATAATCAGAACAACAACAACAACGACACGATATGTTTGACTTCGGAAAATGGACGTCAGGATTTAATGAATGGCTCCTCGGCACAGGAATGGCCGACTGGCTTGCCATTCTTATAGAATGTGTCATTATAGGGGTGCTTCTTCTCGGCGCATATACAGTCCTCGCACTTTTCTATATTCTTTATGAGCGTAAACTCTGCGCGTGGTTCCAGTGCCGACTGGGCCCGATGCGCGTCGGCAAATGGGGACTCCTGCAGGTGTTCGCCGATATGTTCAAAATCCTTATAAAGGAGCTTATCAGTCTGAAAGGCACCGACCGGTTCCTCTTCAAGCTGGCTCCCTATCTTGTGATCACATCATCGGTGATTATGCTTGCCTGCCTGCCTTGGGGTAATGGCCTTCAGGTGATCGACTGGAATATCGGTATCTTCTTCGTCCTTGCCGTTTCATCCGTGGGCGTGTTGGGAATCCTGTTGGCCGGCTGGGCGTCGAACAGTAAATATACCCTGATAGGCGCAATGCGCAGCGGTGCACAGATGATAAGCTATGAAATCTCACTTGGACTCGCGATAATCACGATATGCGTTTTTGCCGGGACAATGGATATATCCACTCTTGTGGCAGAACAAGAATCGGCATGGTTTATTTTCCGCGGCCATATCCCTGCGATCATAGCCTTTCTGATATATGTAGTGGCTGCTACAGCAGAAACCAACCGTGGCCCATTCGACCTTCCTGAAGCAGAACATGAGCTTACGGCCGGTTATCACACGGAATATTCCGGCATCCATTTCGGATTTTTCTATCTGGCGGAATATCTCAACCTTTTCATCGTATCGGGGATAGCTTCCTTGATGTTTCTCGGCGGCTGGATGCCATTGCATGTGCCAGGTTGGGACGGCTTCAATATGGTGATGGACTGGATTCCTTCGGTGGTGTGGTTCCTTGGAAAAGCATTCTTTATCTCATTTGTCATAATATGGTTCAAATGGACTTTCCCCCGCGTGCGTATCGACCAGATGCTTGCGTTCGAGTGGAAGTACCTGATGCCGATTGCCCTTGCCAATCTATTGCTGATGACAGTGTTCGTGGCATTCGGATGGCATTTCTGATGATTCCGCAAGAATGATGCAATAATTCAAAAGAAAAAAAGAAAAACAAAGATATGAGCGAGAATTTAGGTACGGTAGTACAGGTGATAGGTCCTGTGATCGACGTTTCTTTCGAGGGCGGCAAGGAGCAGATGCCCCCTATCTACAATGCACTCAAAGTGTTGCGCGACAACGGAGAGGAGTTGATTCTTGAAGTTGAGCAGCATATCGGCGAAGACATTGCACGTTGCGTGGCTATGGAAAGCACCGATGGCGTACGCCGTGGCGTGAAGGTGCAGAACCTCGGCCGACCCATAGCAGTGCCGACCGGCAATCAGGTGAAAGGTCGCCTTCTTAATGTAGTTGGCGATACGATCGATATGCTGGGCGAGCTGAACCGTGACAATCTCCGCAGCATCCACCAGCCGGCTCCCGCATTCGATGATCTGGCAATCTCCCAGGAGGTCCTGTTCACCGGTATCAAGGTGATCGACCTTCTCGAGCCTTATTCAAAGGGAGGTAAGATTGGTTTGTTCGGTGGTGCCGGTGTGGGCAAGACCGTGCTTATCATGGAGCTCATCAACAATATTGCCAAGGGACATAACGGCTTCTCTGTGTTCACCGGTGTAGGCGAGCGTACCCGTGAGGGTAACGACCTCCTCCGCGAGATGATCGAGAGTGGCGTTATCAAATATGGCAAGAAATTCGAGGAAGGAATGGAGAAAGGGGAATGGAACCTTGATGATGTCGATCACAAGGAGCTTGCCAACTCCCAATCCACTCTGGTGTTCGGTCAGATGAATGAGCCGCCGGGCGCGCGTCTGCGTGTGGCCCTTTCAGGTCTTACCGTTGCAGAGCAGTTCCGCGATTCCGACGGAGGCTCGAAAGATATTCTACTCTTCATCGACAACATCTTCCGTTTCACCCAGGCGGGTTCGGAAGTATCGGCACTTCTCGGACGTATGCCGTCGGCCGTGGGTTATCAGCCTACATTGTCGTCCGAAATGGGTGCACTTCAGGAACGAATCACATCCACTAAGCAAGGTTCGATCACATCGGTTCAGGCTATCTATGTGCCGGCCGATGACCTTACTGACCCGGCTCCTGCCACCACTTTCAGCTTCCTTGACGCCACTACCGTGCTCAATCGTAAGATTTCAGAGCTCGGTATCTATCCGGCTGTCGACCCGCTGGATTCCACATCACGTATCCTTGACCCGAACATTGTCGGCGAAGATCATTATAACACAGCCCAGGCCGTAAAGCAGCTCCTGCAGAAATACAACGAACTTCAGGACATCATAGCCATTCTTGGCGTAGATGAGCTTTCTGATGAGGATAAGCAAGTAGTGGCCCGTGCCCGCCGTGCCCAACGTTTCCTCTCTCAGCCTTTCTTTGTGGCCGAACAATTTACCGGCCTTCCCGGCGTGATGGTGCCCTTGGCTGAGACAATCCGTGGCTTTAAGATGATTCTTAGTGGCGAACTTGATCATCTCCCCGAGCAAGCGTTCCTTAACGTCGGTACGATCGACGATGCTATAGCTAAGGGGCAGAAGCTGCTCGATGAAGTGAAATAACCAAATCCAACGAAACTATGACCCTTGAAATAATATCGGCCCATGAAATCACATTCACCGGAGAGGTAGTGTCGGTGACACTGCCCGGCAAGCTGGGCTCATTCACGGTGCTCCGTAATCATGCCCCGCTCATATCGGTGCTTGTCAAGGGTAATGTGCGTTATGTCACGCCCGACGAGGAGAGTCATGAAATTGAGGTAAATGGCGGCTTGGCCGACGTCAACGATAACAAAATCTCGGTGTTGGCCTATTGACCCCGGGAACATGACATCATTTATGTTAAAAAGAATATCCGTCATAGTATTAACCCTTGTATTCCTCCTGAGCTGGGGAATATCGACGGTGGCATTTGCCGAAACGCAGTCAGCGCCGACGCAAGATAGCGTAAAGGTAGAGAATCCTGCCGGCCATGCCGAAGAAAAAGACATGGATGTGAAGGAAATCATCTTCGAGCATCTTGGCGACGGCTACGGCTGGGAAGTGCCTTTCAGCCATGTCTACAGGATACCGTTGCCCGTAATCGTCCGTGCTGAAGATGGTAAATGGTTCTGCTTTTCATCCGGAGATCTCACTGAGGTCGTAGTTACCCGTGATGAGGCTACCGGCAAGGAGCATGAATCGGTGCATCCGGTGATTAAGGCTATTGAACGCGATGGCAAGACTTATCGATTCGTAATAGCCCATGTCAGCTCGCATAAGGACAAAGTGGTCGAAATATTCGATCTTACTCCCGAGCAGCAGAAAGAAGTCGACAAGGCTTTAGCTGATGCGAAGTCGACTGGCGCGACGGCCGATGGAATGCCAGTGATCGACGGCTATGTATATACAGATGGAAAATATTTCCGCGAATATCGTCCGTTCGACATTTCAATCACAAAGAACGTGCTTGCCTTATTCATAGCAGCAATTCTCGTGACTGCCATGGTGATGGGTCTCGTGAGCTATTACCGCCGTAAAGGCCTGCGCGCGCCCCGCAAAGGGATGGGCTTTTTCGAAATGCTCGTAGGATTTATCTATTACGATACAATCAAGGCAACCCTCGGCAACAAGACTCCGAAGTTCGCCCCCTATCTTCTTACAGCCTTCTTCTTCATCTTGACGATGAACCTTGTAGGATTGATCGTAATATTCCCCGGCGGAGCCAACCTTACAGGCAACATCGCCATAACGCTTGTGTTGGCGGTATGCACGTTCATCCTTACTAATGTGCTTGGCTCTAAGCATTACTGGAAGGATATTTTCTGGCCGGATGTACCATTGTTCCTGAAATTTCCGCTCCCCATAATGCAGCTTATCGAAGTATTCGGTATCTTCACCAAGCCTGCTGCATTGTGTGTGCGTCTATTTGCCAACATGATGGGAGGCCACATGATTGTGATCACTCTTACCCTCCTGATATTCATCTTCGCCGGGTTCGGCGCAGCCGTGGCCGGAGGGGCAGTGGTGGTATCAGTGCTATTCTCCATCTTCATGTTGCTTCTCGACGTGCTTGTGAGCTTTATCCAGGCTTATGTGTTTACGCTTCTATCGGCCTTGTTCATAGCTATGGCCCAGGAAGAGGGAACGCACGAGGCTGAGAAACATGATGCCGGCGATCCGGCCAAGGAGGCTGCCGACAGGAAGGAAGCCGCTGAAGAGGCCCGTCTGCTTCATAAAGAGGCAGTGGCTATAGATGCCAAATGAATAAGAAAAACAAAAAATAAAATAACACTTAAACAGTACAGCTATGTTATCAATGATTTTTGGAGCCATCATGGCAGCCGCAGAGGCAGTGATGAATCTACAACCTATCGCCGCCCTCGGCGCAGCTCTTGGAGCAAGTCTGGCAGCAATCGGTGCAGGTATCGGTATCGGTAA
>DAAI01000036.1 GCA_001701105.1 Bacteroidales bacterium GP1 | reverse complement strand
TTGATGTATCGCGCGGTTAACTGCGCGATAATATGCCTTCTGTAGACTGATTGCCTTCGGTAGGGCGAAGGCAAGGGAATAATGAGGCTAATTGGGTTAATGGGATTCTTCAGGCATCTTTCAGGGATGGGGTCGGACTTGAAGCTGGCATATACATCTTGAGATGCGGTAATTAGTGTAGGATAATAATCGTAAAATGACAATTAATATATAATTTATAATCAAAATTATAATCAAAATCATAATCAAAATCATAATCAAAATCATAGCAGAATAATTTGCAAGCGTGAGAAATAATTTGTAATTTTGTCGGTGAAATGGTTGTTCCGTCGTCCAAGAGTGGAGACATTAAGGAGCATCAAAAGGGAATGAGGTGAAATTCCTCAACAGTACCCGCTGCTGTAAATTCCGCTTGTTGAATTTTTCATCAAGCAGTCGTTTTTCGCAACCTGCCACTGGTTTGCTTACCGGGAAGGCGCGAATAAACTGGGATAAGTCAGAAGACCTGCCATTTTCGCTATATGAAACTGCCTGCGGGATCATGGGCAACTGTCTGATAAATATTCTGCTTTATCAATCTAATCCGCCTCTTATCAAAGAATCCGGAATATGATTTGAAAAATACGCCATCACTCCCGTAAGCACGTAGATTCAGTGCAAACGGGAGTGTTTTTTGTATCTGAAAAACTGAAAGATGAAAGATAATTGCAGATTATTTATCCTGATAGGAGCCATTACTCTTTCATGCCATTGCAGCGCGGTGCAACGCGAAGAAACGGCAGACACAGTCGAAGCGCGGCAATTACATGAAATAATAGTCACGGCTACACCTCCCCAGAAGGAGACGATTCCGGTACAGACCTTGTCCGGAGATGAGTTATCGCGCTTGAACAGCAACAGCGTTGCTGATGCCCTCCGATTCTTTGCCGGTGTGCAGGTGAAGGACTACGGAGGCGTCGGGGGCATCAAGACGGTGAATATACGGTCAATGGGCACGAACCATACGGGAGTCGTATACGATGGAGTCCAACTGGGCAACGCACAGAACGGACAGATAGATCTCGGCCAGTTTTCCCTTGATAATATAGAGTCTCTTTCATTGCATAATGGGCAAAAAAGCGCACTTCTGCAACCGGCACGCGATTTCGGGAATGCAGGCACAGTGTATTTACGTACCCGGGTACCTCATTTTGAAAACGGAGAGACATTTCATGTAAGAGCCACGATGCGTTTCGGCTCGTTCGATCTTTTAAATCCGTCGGCATTAGTGGAATTAAAAATCTCCGATAAGGTCAAGGCGTCACTTAGTGCGGAGTGGCTCAATTCAAGCGGTAAATATAAATTTCGTTACCGGCGGGTGAATCCGGCCGGAGAGCTTGCATACGACACCACTGCCGTGCGTCAGAACGGCGACATCAACGCCACGCGCCTTGAAATGAACCTGAATGGAATCATTAACGAAGGCAGCTGGCATTTCAAAGTCTATAATTATAATTCAGAGCGGGGTGTGCCCGGTGCGATTGTCAATAATGTATGGAGGCGTGGGGAAAGAATCTGGGATACCAATTCCTTCGCACAAGGCTCCGTGACATTCAGCAAGGGCTGCTGGACAACGATGGAGAATGTTAAATATGCTTTCTACAGAACTCATTATGTAAACAATGACGACAAGCAGATAAAGATTGACAATCTATATAAGCAACGCGAATTATTTATATCCACGGCTAATGTATTCAATATCCTGCGCTGGTGGAGGGCATCAGCAAGTTATGACTATATCTTCAATACTCTGGATGCCGATGTATATGGATTTGCCAAACCCGACCGATCCACTCACCTTTTAAGTGTTGCTACCGCCCTTGATTTTGACAGGGTCGCTCTAACGGCCAGCGGACTCCTGACATATGTCCACGACCGACTCAAAGGTCAGGAATCCCCTGCCGATAAGCTGGTGTTCACTCCGGCCATCTACTGCTCGCTTTTTCCTTTGCGAGCCAAGACCCTTTCGCTCCGCGTGTTTTACAAACGCTCTTTCAGGATGCCGACCTTCAACGACCTATATTATGCCGACATGGGTAATTCCAAATTGAATCCGGAGCGTGTGGAGCAATATAATGCCGGCATATTATTCGATAAGGCCACTTCCGGGATTGTATCGCAGATGAGGTTCAGTGGCGATGTTTACTATAATAAAGTTCACGATAAGATCGTGGCTTACCCGAAGGGACAGCAATTCAGATGGACCATGTTGAATCTCGGAGTCGTCGACATCCGCGGTTTGGACATCACCGGCCTTTTGACATTCAATCCTGCGAACGGATTATTCATAACAGGACGAATCCAATACACGTACCAGAAAGCTATCGACATTACCAATCCTTCCGACAATTATTACCGGCATCAGATTCCCTACATCCCTCATCATTCCGGGGCGGCTGTGGTGAACGCCACCTGGCATGGCTTCGGGCTGAACTATAGCTTTATTTATGTTGGTGCGAGATATAACCAACAGGAGAATATCCGCTACAACTACACCCAACCATGGTACACGTCCGATCTCTCGGTAAATTACGACTTCAAGATTGACAAGATAAAAGCCCGCATATTAGCGGAAGTCAACAATCTGTTGAGTCAGGATTATGATGTGATTCTCAATTACCCGATGCCAAAAATTAATTATCGAATCTCCTTATCCATCGAAATATGAAACAAATTTTCTTTATCATCATAAATATTTCGCTACTCCTGACAAGCGCCACAAGCTGTCGTGAGGACGAGCTTGTGGTGCCTACGGAGTATGAAATCATTGGAGAAGAAAAGCATGACGGTTCAATCCGTGGGTTCTATCTTGTAAATGAGGGCAACATGGGGTCTAATAAATGTACCATCGATTACTACGATTATCTGACGGGGCTATATGCCAGAAATTTCTACGCCGAGAAAAATCCTGATGTCATCAAAGAATTGGGCGATGTCGGCAATGATGTAGGCATATACGGGGGCAAACTTTATGTCGTAGTGAATTGCTCCCACAAAGTGGAGGTATTGAATGCAAGAAGCGGCATCCGCATCGGGCAGATCGACATCCCCAACTGCCGATATATCAGGTTCCACCGAGGCAAAGCATATGTAAGCTCATATGTCGGCCCCGTCCTGATTGATCCGGATGCTCCCAAAGGAGCCGTTTATGAAATCGACACCCTTTCGCTCAATATCACCCGAAAGGTTTCGGTCGGTTATCAGCCTGAAGAAATGGAGATAGTGGACGATTATCTGTATGTAGCAAATTCCGGAGGATATCGTGTGCCTAATTATGATAACACCGTTTCTGTGATTCAGATGATCGATTTCAAGCAGGTGCAGCAGATTCCGGTAGGCATAAATCTGCATCGGCTGAAGAAAGACCGGTATGATAAACTATGGATTACGTCGAGAGGAGATTACCAGTCGAGACCCTCCCGCCTATTCGTGATGCAGAAGAAGCCGGGCTTCAATCAGATGATTGTCACCGACACCATCCCTATCGCCTGTTCCAATATGGCTTTCTTTGATGATAAGATGTACTTCTATGCCACTGAATGGAATAATTATACTCAATCCAATACAATCAGCTATGGCATGATCGATGTCCGTACTAAAGAAGTCATATCACATAACTTTATAAAGGACGGTACGGAGAAGGAGATTCAGATACCTTACGGAATAGCCGTAAATCCCGAGACGGGAGATATTTTTGTGACAGATGCCAAAAACTATGTTTCATCCGGCACCCTCTATTGCTTCTCTCCCGATGGGTATAAAAAATGGAGTGTACGAACCGGCGACATACCCGCACATATAACATTCTTGACCAAATGAATATCAGATATATTATTCCGATTATACATCTTGCAATGCTTACGCTTTTAGCAGGATGTGGCAACGAGATTCCGGTAGTAAGTCTCGGTATTGATGATGTGTATTATATCCCTCGGATGCAAAAGCTCAGTCTCTCCCCCGCTTTCACAGGCACTGCATATGAATGGAAAGTGAATGGAAAAGTGATGAGCAATGAGAGGGAGTATATATTCCTTACTGCCGAAGAGGGCTCCTATGACGTGGAATTCAACATCATCGACTCCTTATCGCCTTATGAGCATGCTTTTAAGATTGAGGTTGTACACGAAGATATAGAGTATAGTCCCTACATTTCCCGAGTATATGAATATAGTCCGGCACCCGGACAGTTTGTAAATGAGATGCCACGCTATGAAGAAGGCGACACATACGCTTCCATCCTTCAGAAAGCCGAGGAAAGCATATCGGGCACTAACGATGTGATGATAACATTAGGAGGATATGGAGGATATGTGACATTCGGATTCGATCATACGGTGATCAATCTACCCGGAGAGAAAGATTTCCGAATCTGGGGGAATTGCTTCTATGAATTGCTTCAACCGGAGAAAAAAGGAGGATCCGCGGAACCCGGAATCGTAATGGTCAGTTACGATGTCAATTGCAACGGATTGCCCGACGATGAGTGGTATGAACTTGCAGGAAGCGAATATTATTCACCGAAGACCCGTCACGGGCATAAAATCACATATTATCGACCCGATGCTGATAGAGAGATTGTGGCCGACGATGACAACAGCATTGATGATTACTACTATATCCGCTGGACCGATAATGACGGCGGGTCAGGATTCCTCCATAAAAACCTGTTTCACAGCCAGGATTATTTCCCGGCATGGATAGCCGACGACAGCATTAGTTTTGAGGGGTCGCTTCTTGCAGACAATGCAGAAGATATAAGCGGAACGGGTACATACTATGTCCTTTACAGCTATCCGTGGGGATATGTTGACAATCATCCCAACGAATATGCCGACCTTAATTCTTTCGACATATCATGGGCAGTGGATTCGGAAGGAAAGCCCGTAAATCTACCTGGTATTGATTTCGTCCGGGTCTATACCGGCCTGAATCAATATTGCGGCTGGCTCGGTGAGACTTCCACTGAATTAAGCCGGGCGCAGGATCTGCATATCACGCCTCCGACGCTTCCGGAATAATAATCCGACATCTTGAATAAACACCAACATTTAACAAATAATATGACTATGAGAACTAAATTATTGTCCTTAATGATCGGGTGCGCAGCCTTGTCAGGACTGGCCCATCCGATCCAGTTCGACCGCATCCGGCACTGGACGGGAAACGGTCCTAACAAGGCTGCTCTGGTGATTCAATTCAACGGCGACAAATACGGCTCCGACGCATATGTGTGGGGGTATCGATGGGCCGACGGAGAATCGCCTAACGGAGAAAGCATGATGAAAGCTATTTGTGCTAATTCGTCACGCCTGTCGATGCTTACTCAATTCACCGGCTCAATGGGAAGCACCCTGTGCGGAGTGGGCTACAGCCTGAATCAAAGTGTGCTCAATAAGGTTTTCTTCAACTTCGAGAAAGCAAAGACCTTTGAATTCATAAACTTTGATTACTATGAGGCTAACGACTTCATGGGTCAGACCACAGCACCGGGCGATAATGCCCCGGCAATAGCGCAGGCTGCGATCGATGCTGCAATTGCCGGCACACATTGCATCCAGCACCCTTTTGATTATGCCACCTACGGCTATCCCGCTTACGACTATGATTGCTGGGATATCGATGATGCCACCGACAATCTCGGAGGCCCCGCCGCTACCGAGCCTAAATGGCTTTCGGCATGGTATGAAGGATATTGGAGCTACTGGTGCGCAAACTCCCAGAAACAAGACTGGATGTATTCCGGCTCCGGCTTTACGGGGAGAATGCTCGTCGACGGGGCTGTCGACGGCTGGAGTTTTACGCAATTTGAAAGTGCGATGGTCGGCGGCATGGGAGAAGGTATCGCTCCATGCGAGAATGGGAATATCATATATATTCCTCCCAGGGCTACTGAGAATGGCGTTGATCTGGCAAAGTGTGTGCGAAACATCGGCGAAGGAACCCTGTCGATTCCCCTAATAGTGAAATTCGGGCACAAAGAAAAAATCGACAACGTGGCTTTGCGACTAAATTTCAATTCAGAGCTCCCCGGCGTGAATACGGTGCTAACCCTCCTTAATGCAGACCCGGCTTTCTCCTACGAGGGAAATACCCTGAATATCGACGCCGACGGCGATGGAATATTCAACAGTGCCGGAAGCGATACAAATTGTTCCGGAAATTGGATGCTTACCGAATACGAGGACTGCCTCGTGCTTTCCTGCGAGCCGGCGACTCCGGAATATGTACTCTACCTCCCGGCCACGGGCAACGCTTGCGCTGTTGTGCCGGAAGAAATGACATTCGCACTGTCGGACGAGAAAAACTACATTCCTGTTTTCGTGCAGAGGGAAGAGGCTTACGATGCAATCAACTATTCATGGTATCGCCGCACGGATGATCAGCAAGTTACATCGAGCAATTCTTCTGATATAGTTACCACCATCTCGACGGCTGCTGCCTCCTTCGGCCAACTCACATATGCCGGTAATAAGGCGGGTGATCTTTATATCCATGTCAGGGTGAGAACCGGTAAAGGCGCTACCTATTCATTCAGCAATCGATGCCATTTCACCCTTTTACCCCCGGTAATTCCGATTGAAAGCATCGCTGTAGAGCATACAAGTATTGATGCTCCTCTCAATACGCAGATAGAAAACTCTATAACAATCACGCCTGATAACGCCACCTATACAGCCCTTACTTACACCTCGAGCGACACAAAAGTGGTTACTGCTACATCAACGGGAATAATCAAGACTACCAAGACTCCCGGCAGTGCGACTGTAACTATATCTTCAAAGTGGAATCAAGACGTTAAGGCATCTTTTGATGTAGTCTCGGCCCTTCGTCATCCGGTTACGGATTTTAATATTCAGGGCGTCGAAGGGGATACAATCCATCTGAACCCCAAGCAGATGATTGGTGTGATAGCCGATGTTGTCCCGGCTGATGCCGACATCCCCGACTATAATGTTACGATTTCAGGCAACGGCACTAACAAAGATGATTTCATCGCAACGATGTATAAGGTGAACTACTGGGATGAGAACAATACCCGCATCCAATTCTATGAATTGAGCGGCCATCGTCTTGGAGAATGCACCCTGACCCTGATCTCTACCGACGGCAGCGAAATCACAAAGACCTACACCGTGAAGGTGGAGGATCCCGACCGCACTCCGCTCGAGAATGGATATGTCGACGGTACTCTCATTATTAACGAGGAATGGTTCGGCCATACCAACGGGGGCATGAACTATATCACTCCGGAGGGAGAGATGATGTATCAGGTATATGAGCGTGAGAATCCGGGAATGTCGTTCGGATGCACCTCTCAGTATGCTACCATCTGGGCAGATAATCTCATCGCCATTTCCAAGCAGGCAGTTGACGCTGGCGATCCTCTGCCCGGTGGTGGCCGTGTTGTGGTGGCCGATGCCAAAACTTTAAAACGCAAGGGCTCAATCGACAATCTGATGTTCGGCGATGAGACGAAGAGTGCCGACGGCCGTGCTGTTGTAGGCGCAACCCCGACCAAAGTATATGTGGGCACTTCGAACGGCATTTATATCGTAGATATTAATGAAATCAAAGTGACAGGCAAAATAACCGCATTTGATGAAAGCGGTTCTGCCGGAGCCGACTTATATTCAGGGCAGATAGGCGATATGGTGCACGCCGGTAAATATGTCTTCGGCATAAAGCAGAATACCGGAGGCTTCGCAATCGACACCGAAACCGATCAAGTGGTTAAAAACTATCCTTATCAGACCGTTCAAGGCGTGACTCAGACGGCAGACGGCCACGTCTGGCTTGCAACTGTTTCAAATGGATGTGGGCGGTTCATATGCATTGATCCCGAGACTCTCGATGAAGTGGAAGATATGAGTGTGACATTGCCATCTAATATCCCTTATCCCACATGCTCCTGGGGCGCATGGCGTAACACTCCTTTTGTGGGCAGCGCCAAGACTAATACTATCTGGTTCTCCGCGGGTGGCGGTATCGCCGGCGGTGGAGCTTCCGATAAATACTATGGCTGGAATGTCGGCTCCGACCCCTCCACCATGCAGCCGGCCTTTGATATGGGCGCTGCCAATCTCGTAGGTTCAAATTCTCGAGTCCGTCAAAAGACTTATGGCACCCTGCGTTATGACGAACGCTCAGGTAAGCTTATTGTGATGACTACGGAAGACTCCGCCTCCGGTCATTACCGCTACAACTGGACGCACTTCGTGAATCCGAAAACCGGGGAAATTGAAAAGACTATCGCATTGAGGCCATATTACTGGTTCCAGGCCTTTGCCATATTCCCTGATAAATACGATGTGAATATCAATCTTGACCGCATCGACATGGAGCTTGAAGATGAGCCGGTGGTAGTGGATCTCACTGAGCTGGTATCTGATCCTGACAATATCGATTCAAATATCCGTCTGTCGCTCCCCGACAACTCTTCCGACATTCCTGCAAGAGCCAATACCACCCCTGTGGCAGGAGTGACTCTCGAGGGGAAGACTCTGACCGTTACACCCGTATCGGCAGGAAGTCAAAGCTTCACGCTTAAAGCGCAGTCCAACGGACGCGAGATAAGCAAGAATATCCTTGTAAATGTCAAAGATATTCAGAACGGCATCTATGATGTCGAGGCGCCGAATGGAAGCATTATCTGCGATGGACATAGAGTTGTGATAGATGGCTTCATGGGCAAAGAATTCACTGTCTTCAACGATAAGGGTATAGCCGTAACATCTTTTATCGCCGATACCGACCACTATATATTGGATTTCGGTTGTCATACCGGAATATTTATTATTGTATCTGACAATAGTGTCAGCGCAAAAGTAATGATCAAATGAAACGCACACTGTTGTTTGTCGTTTCCGCACTCTTGACGACAATGGCTTCGGCCATTGCCGCTCAAGAGGCGGATTACACCCGCGGAATTATATGGGTGAACGAGGATTGGTATGGCCATCAGAATTCCACTGTGAATTACCTGCTCCCCGATGACCCGGACGGTAATTACTGGCACTACCGGATTATCCAGACCGAGAATCCGGGTATAGAACTCGGATGCACGAATCAATACGGTGCCATCTGGGGCGACCGGATTTATCTGATCGCAAAGCAAGACAAGGATCCCGGTGCATCCATCACGGGCGGCCGCATTACTGTGGCGGATGCAAGAACAATGAAAGTATTGCATCAGCAATCATTGATCGACCCTTCCGGAGCGCAATGCGATGGCCGTGGATTTCTTGGGGTTGACGACCATAAAGGATATGTGTCCTCGAGCAACGGCGTATGGATTTTCAATCTCGATACTTATTCAATAGAAGGACAAGTGGAGGGTTCGGCCAATCCGAATGCCGGAGGAGATGGTGACAAACCGAACACCGACCCGACCGGTGCGTTATACCACGGCCAATCAGGAATGATGGTGTCGGCAGCAGGGAAGGTGTTTGTAGCCCATCAACAATATGGACTGTTGATAGTTGACCCGCTCCTCGATAAAGTCGTGCAGACAATATCCATGGATATTGTTCAGGAAGGTGCGGGCATCGGCTCTATCGTTAAATCAAAAGATGGATTCCTCTGGCTTTCTGTAGCGAAAAACCTTCAGGGCACCGGCGCGTTCCTCAATTATATCGTGAAATTGGATCCTGCGACATTGGATTATGAAGTGATTCCGATTGAGGAGGGAATGTTTCCACCTTCAAATTCATGGTATGCATGGACTCCCGATGCTTTTGTGGCTTCAAGCGTCCAAAACTGCCTTTATTGGAAAGGAGGGCCCAACCGTTGGTTTACAGGAACGAAAATCTATAAATATGATTGCGACACGATGCAACAGTCATTGTTCATTGACCTTGAGGAAGAGGGCGCAAATTGGAAACTATATGGTTGCGCGATAGGGGTCCATCCCGTGACTGATGAAATATATATGGCCTTGTATCACGAATTCGGAACACCGACCTATATTACACGCCGCTTCTCGCCAACGGGAGAAAGAATCCGGGATTACGAAATGATAATGAATTATTGGTTCCCTTCTTTACCCCTGTTCCCGGAAGGATATGATATTTCGGGACTGATTTCGGAATATCCGGAGCCTGCTTCCTTGAAAGGTGATTTTTACACCCTTAACGGAATCAGGGTAAGAGAGGGGGCATCCTTCAGTGACCGGGCCGGACTGAAAGCTGGCATATATATCTGGAGATGCGGTAATCAGAGTAAGAAAATAATCGTAAAATGACAACTACATATAATTTATAATCAGAATTATAGCAAAATAATTTGCAAGCGTGAGAAATTATTTGTAATTTTGTAGAGGAAATGACAAGGAGCTTACTGCTCCTATGATATTGTCTCCTGGAGACCTTGAAAGAGGTTCGTTCCGGGGGATTCTTTTACACTATTAAAAGGATAAAGTATGGCAACATATCTTACCAAAGAAGGTTACGATAAGAAAATGGAGGAGCTGTCGGCTCTTGAGGCCCAGCGTCCCCTCATCAAGCAGGCAATAGCCGAGGCGCGTGACAAGGGCGACCTTTCGGAAAACGCCGAGTATGATGCCGCCAAAGAGGCGCAGGGAATGCTCGAAATGAAGATTGCAAAGCTCAAGGAGCTTGTAGCCAACGCCCGTATCATAGATGATTCCAAGCTCAATACAGAAGAGGTGCAACTTCTGAATAAAGTGACGATCCGCAATATCAAGACCGGGGCGGAGATGACTTATACTATCGTTACTGAGAACGAGGCTAATCTCCGCGAATTCAAGCTCGCTTCAAATACTCCCATCGCACAGGCGCTGATGGGTCATCATGTAGGCGATGAAGTGAAAGTGAATGTCCCGGCCGGCATCGTCGACTTCAAGATAGTTAAAATCGAGATTTAAACCGCCATGACCATATTTTCCAAGATTATCGCGGGAGAGATACCGTGCTATAAAATCGCTGAAGACGATAATTATTTCGCCTTCCTCGACATCAATCCCGTGACATGGGGTCATACTTTGGTGGTGCCTAAGCGAGAGACAGATTATATTTTCGATCTCTCCGACGACACTATCGCAGGGATGGCCGTTTTTGCAAAGAAAGTGGCCGGGGGGCTTAAGAGGGTAGTGCCATGCAAGAAAGTGGGTATGGCAGTGCTTGGTCTTGAGGTGCCTCACGCTCATATCCACCTGATTCCCATCAACAAGGAAGGCGACATGGATTTCAAGCATAAGGTTGAGAATCCAGAGCCGGAAAAGATGGAAGCCCTTGCGACCGAGGTAAGGGAAGCGCTGAAAGGATAGAATCCCGTACCGGGGCTCACCGGCCCTCCTACATTGACAATATTTTCATAATGGGTTCCGAGGCGTCCCGGGGTAATCCCGGGGCGTCCTCCTTTATATACACAACCCCTCCGCCTGCAACAAAACCCATTGATTTTTCGTTACGATAATAGCGGGTCTCCTGCCAATAGATAAGGGAGGAGCCGATTCTAACATAACCCAATATGAATAATTTCAGATTTTGTTCCCCCACCGAGTTTATATTCGGCCGTGATACAGTGAAGGAAACCGGCAAAGCCCTTGCACGTTACGGCGCCAAGAAAGTGATGATCGTATATGGAAGCGAGCGCATCCGGCAGAACGGGCTTCTGCAAAACATCACCGACTCCCTTGATGCCGAAAACATTAAATATGTAGAATATGGGGGCATCCAGCCCAACCCTACTGCCGAAAGCGTTTACAACGGTATTGCGATGGCTGTGAAAGAGGGTATCGACTTTCTGCTCCCCGTGGGTGGCGGCTCCCCGATCGATGCAGCCAAAGGAATTGCTATTGGCGCGCTCGACGATGGCGATTTCTGGGATTTTTACAACGGCAGCCGCATTCCGCAAAAAGCATTGCCCGTAGGAGTGGTGCTCACCATTCCGGCAGCCGGAAGCGAGGGAAGTGGAAATTCTGTGATTACTAATGAAAAGACTCATCAGAAAATATCAGTCCGCTACCCCGATTTGCTGCGCCCGCGTTTCGCGGTGATGGATCCGGTGCTTACCATGAGCCTGCCGTGGTTCCAGACGGCCTGCGGCATTGTCGACATGATGGCTCATATCTTCGAGAGATATTTCTCTCCTACTCCCGGCACCCAGCTCGTCGACGGCTATTCAGAAGCCATATTGCGGGATATAATGGATCAGGCGATAACCCTAAAATTCGATGGAGACAACTATGATGCCCGGGCCGACGTGATGTGGGCCGGCACGCTCGCTCATAACGGACTCTGTGGGGTAGGAAAAGTGGAGGACTGGTCGTCGCACAGGCTGGAGCACGAGATTTCAGCGTTTTATGATGTGGCTCACGGAGCCGGATTGGCCGTGATGATTCCTGCATGGATGCAATTCTGCGCCTCGCGGAATCCCGACAAGCTATGGCGTTTCGCAATCAACGTGATGTCGGTGAATCCTTCCGGACGCGACACTTCGGATATTATCGCCGAAGGAATCAAGGTACTGAAGGATTTTTATCACGACCTCGGCCTTACCACAAATCTACGCGAACTCTGCGGATGCGAGCCGGACATCGATACGATGGTGGCATCCCTGCATAGGAACATGGGCGACACCCTCGGAGCTTATGTACCTCTCTCTATGGACGATTGTAAAGAAATATATAAGCTGGCTCTCGAGGGATAATTTGATGTAATAATACTGCAAGGTTATGGAAATCAGAAATTTTATAAAAATCTATGAGAAGAGCTTCATAGAAAACTGGGATTTGCCGGCTCTCACCGACTATGTCACCGGCAAGACTATGCCCTACTCCGATCTCGCCACGTCGATAGCCAAACTTCATCTCTTCTACGAGACGATAGGCATAAAGCCCGGCGATAAGATTGCCCTATGCGGCAAAGACAGCGTGAATTGGGTTCTGATTTACATGGCCACAGTGACTTATGGCGCGGTAATCGTGCCTATTCTCGCAGAATTCAATCCCGTGGATGTCACCCATATCGTAAACCATTCGGAAGCCAAGATGCTTTTCGTCTCCGAAGCCGTATGGGAGCCAATGGAGCCTGATAAACTCCTGAATGTGCGCGGCGTGATACGCATCGACAATATTACGGTGCTATACGAGCGCAACGGCGAGGAGATGATTTCAAGCCTCCGTCAGCTCACCCGCCGCTTCCGCCGCGCTTACCCGAAGGGATTCACGTCAGAGAACGTAAGTTACATCTCACGCGATAATTCGGAGGTGACTGAAATAAATTATACATCGGGCACCACCGGATTCTCCAAAGGCGTCATGCTCACAGGGCAGAATCTGGCCGGGAATGTTTGTTTCGGAATGGAGACAATGCTTCATTTCCGCAGTTCGCGCGCCTTGGCATTCCTGCCACTGGCCCACGCCTATGGATGTGCGTTTGATATGCTTACCCCCCTGGCTGTCGGCTCCCATGTCACGCTGCTTGGCAAAACCCCTTCTCCGCGTGTGCTATTGAAGGCTCTGGCGGAAGTAAAGCCAAACCTCGTGATCTGCGTGCCCCTTATTCTGGAGAAGATCTATAAGAATCAGATTCTCCCCATGATTTCCAAAGGAACCATGCGATGGACTCTGGCTGTTCCGTTGCTCGACCAATATATCTACAGCAAGATTCGCCGTAAGCTCATCGACGCATTCGGAGGTGAATTTGAAGAAGTGATTGTAGGAGGAGCCCCGCTCAATCATGAAGTGGAAGAATTCCTACATAAGATAAAATTCCCGTTCACCGTAGGTTACGGCATGACTGAATGCGGGCCGCTGATAAGCTACTCTCCCTGGAGGAAATTTAAAGTGGGTTCATCGGGGCGGACGTTGCCCGACATGGAAGCCATGATCCTGAGTGATGATCCGGAAAGAATTCCCGGTGAGATCTGCGTACGCGGAGCAAACGTGATGAAAGGATATTACAAGAATCCGGAGGCCACTTCAGCTGTAATGACTGCCGACGGATGGCTTAAGACCGGCGATATGGGTACACGCACACCCGACGGCACACTCTACCTCCGCGGCCGGTCAAAGACCATGATTCTCTCCGCATCCGGCCAGAATATCTATCCCGAGGAGATAGAGGCCAAGCTGAATAATATGCCTTTCGTGGCCGAAAGCCTTGTGGTGGAAAGAAACGGCAAGCTCGCCGCTCTCGTTTATCCTGATTATGAGGCTCTCGACAGATTCGATGTTTCCGTATCCGATATGGACAGCACAATGGAGAATATCCGCAAGGAATTGAACGAACTCGTGGCTCCATATGAGAGGATAGCCAAAATAATCCTGATGCCCAATGAGTTTGAGAAGACTCCTAAACGGTCGATAAAAAGATTCCTCTATACCCATTGAGTCGTGAAATAATTAATTATTTTAAATCCTGAATTATGGAAAACTCTGAGTTGCAAATAAGGAAAGAAGAGGCCAAGTCGAGGATGTCGGGACTCGGAGTAAAAGCCCTCCTATGGTTTCTGGCCCTGATGATAATAGGAACTATCGTATGCGTGATACTCTCGGTGATGAAAGTGGCGATACAAGCGATCATGACCGTAGCAACGGTGCTGGCTGTGCTTGTAGTCGTTGGCGTAGCCGCATATTATGCCATCAGATATAAATATCATGCCGACCGGTATAAGCGCGCTCTTGAGCAGGAGCGGCAGAATTGAGTTTCCGGCATGGAAATATGAAGAAAAAAAGCAAGGATAATAATTCAGGCAAGTCAACAAAAGATTTACCCCTTCGGTTCAGGGAGCTGGTGATGGATAGCCGGCTGCCTGAGCCCGATATGCTTTTAAGGAGTCTGGAAGAGGAGCCGGTGACAAGTCTGAAAATCAACCGCAGGAAAATCAGCCCCGGGATGGTGGATGCTCTCGGATATGGCCACTTGGAGCCGGTGGAATGGTGCGACAGCGGTTTTTATATATCCCAACGTCCCAAGTTTACCCTTAACCCACTGCTTCATGCCGGAGTATTCTATGTTCAGGAAGCGGCTTCGATGATATATGAACCCATCGTGAGAGGATTGATGCCGCTGCTTCCCGAAGGCCCCGTTCTTGATTTATGCGCCGCGCCAGGTGGGAAAACCACTTCCATAATCAATGCAATCGACACGGGGAGGATGGTGGTGGCGAATGAATTTGATCCCAAGAGAGCCAATATCCTCGCGGAGAATATTCAGAAATGGGGATATCCTCATGTGATGGTCACTAATTCCCCGACTTCTGCCTATGCCTCTGTGGGCGAAGCCTTCGCGCTTGTGGGCGTGGATGCTCCATGCTCCGGAGAAGGGATGATGAGGAAGGAGCCGATGGCCCGCACGCAATGGAGCGAAGGGCTTGTGGCGCAATGCGCGGCCCTGCAGCGACGTATTCTTACCGATGCTGTCGAAGCCCTGATGCCAGGTGGATTCCTTATTTACTCCACCTGTACATTCAATCAGCTTGAAAACGAAGACAATCTGAAGTGGCTTATTGATGAATTCGGACTCGGGGCCGTGACGCCTCCTATTGACGACAATCTTCACATACCGTCCCGGATTGCCGGGGAGAATCCGGCCTTGCGGTTCTTGCCTCATCTTACCAAGAGCGAGGGCCTCTTCGTGGCCGTGCTAACTAAACCGGGAAACCCATCCCCTAAAAACCGGGAAAAGATAAAGAAACAGATTTCCAATAAATGCAGGGTGCTTGTCGACGGCATCGCGGATTCTGACTATCCGCGGGTAGACATTGATCTCGAGACTGCCTTGAAATATCTGCGGCATGAATCCATAATATTGCCCCCTGATTCACCGTTGGGAACAGTGACCGTGACTTTTCAGGGATTCCCGCTTGGGAAAGTAAAGAACATCGGCAGCCGTGCAAATAACTTATATCCGAAAGAATGGCGAATAAGAAACCTATAATGCAGAAAGCTGTGTTTCCCGTGATGGGGATGATGTGCGCAGTTTGCGCGGAAACCGTGGCCAAGACCGTGCGGCGACTGGCCGGTGTTGAGGCTGCTGATGTAAATTTCGCAGCCGGCACCCTGAATGTGACATGGGATCCGCAGATCACGGATTCAGCCGAGATGGCACGAACCCTTAATACCGCCGGATATGTCCTGATTACCGAGAACGATGAAGTGAAGGCGGAGGAAAAAGTAAGGCTCGAGGAGGCAAAGAGCTATCGCGCGTTGCGGACAAAGATGATACTTGCATGGGTATTGACAGTGCCGATTGCCGTCGTATGCATGACTCACATCCATTTTCCGGGATTAAACTGGGTGCTTGCCGCGGTTACAGCAGTTGTGCTTGCCTGGTGCGGAGGCGGTTTCTATAAACGCGGGTTCAGGGCAATGATGTCGAACGCCCCCTCGATGGATACTCTTGTAGCCGTATCGACCCTTATCAGCTATCTTTTCTCATTGTTCAATACCGCTTTTCCTGACGTCCTTGAAAGCCGGGGAATGAGCGCCGACGTATATTATGAAGGGGCGGCGATGATTGTGGCCTTTGTCCTGACCGGGAAATGGCTGGAGGCGCGCAGCCGGCGGCATACGGGAGACGCATTGCGTGCATTGATAGGGTTGCAGCCGTCGGAGGCTTTGAAAATTATGCCCGACGGCAAAACGGCAACCGTTCCGATATCTTCATTGCGACCCGGAGATGAGATTATAGTCCGCGACGGGGAGAGGATTCCGGTAGACGGGGAGGTAATCGATGGCAGGGCCACTGTGGATGAAAGTATGCTTACCGGGGAGCCTGTGCCGATAGAGAAAGAGAAGAAGGATAAGGTAACAGCCGGCACTCTTCTCAAGAAGGGGGGCCTCTCGGTTAAGGTAAGGCAAGTCGGAGCTGCTACAGAATTGGCGCGCATTATTGCAAGCGTAAGGAGGGCGCAATCGTCAAAAGCTCCGGTACAGAAAGCCGTCGACCGGATAAGCGGCATTTTCGTGCCGACAGTAATGGTGATTTCCATAATCACGTTTATGATCTGGTTGCTTCTGGGAGGGAAGTATCTTCCCCAGGCCATGGTGGCAGCCGTATCCGTGCTGGTGATAGCTTGCCCGTGCGCTCTGGGCCTTGCCACTCCCACGGCTATCATGGTGGCCATAGGGCGCGGCGCGAAAAATGGTTTGCTCATAAAGGATGCGGCTTCGCTCGAATTGCTCTCGAAGATTAATGTAATGATATTCGACAAGACCGGCACGCTTACTTCGGGCCACCCTATGGTGGAGGCCGCGTATTATAACCGGGAGCTCTCAGAGTCCGAGACCGAGGCCTTGAAGAAGGCTGTCATAGGCGCGGAGATGAAAAGCACCCACCCTTTGGGCGAGGCTCTGATCAACTATCTCGGCACCGGGGCCACGGAGCCGGAACGCTATGAATATGAACCCGGGAAAGGAATCACCACCGTGGTGGATCATATCCGTTATGAGATAGGCTCGCCGGCTCTTGCAGAGAACTCTACCGACATTGCATTCCGAATGAACATCGCGGATATGGAAAGGGAAGGATATAGCATCGTCGTAGTCATCCGTGAGGATAAGCCGGCGGCCGCCTTCGGGATTGCCGACAAATTGCGTCCGGATGCCGCAAATATGATTGATAGACTGAAGCAAATGGGGATTACTCCGGTGCTGCTGACAGGCGACCGCGCCACTGCCGCTGCGAAAGTGGCACATTCGGTAGGGATAAAAGAATATTTCGCAGAATCGCTGCCAGGAGATAAATTAAGGGTTGTGAAGCGTTATAAGGATGAAGGGAAAGTTGTCGCAATGGTGGGCGATGGCATCAACGATGCCGAGGCTCTGGCGGCCGCCNNGCGGCATCCGGACGCAATTTGTCGGGAGGAAGTGACATCGCTATCGAAACAGCGCAACTCACACTCGCCGGGGGCGACATGAAAGCCATAACCAAGGCCATAACGCTTTCGACAAAGACCATAAGGGTGATTCATGAGAATCTATTCTGGGCTTTCATTTACAACACCCTCGGAATCCCTTTGGCCGCCGGAGTGCTCTATCCGTTGGGATGGATGCTCAATCCGATGTTTGCCTCGGCGGCCATGGCATTGTCGTCGATATGTGTCGTTACTAATTCATTAAGATTAAACAAGATAAAGATATGAAATTTAAGACAAATGCAAGATGTGGCGGTTGCAAGGCAGCCATCCTCGATAAGATGAACGAGAAATTCCCGAATGCAGAATGGAGTCTGGATCTCGAAAAGGCTGACAAAGTGCTTGAGGTTCATGGAATTCCGGAAAATGCCGAAACTGCCGCCGAAGTGGAGAAAACACTTGCCGAAACCGGCTTTGAAGGTTCTTGGCTAAGGCCGGCGGGCTCTTGATGAGCTGCGCTGAAAGCCGGGATTCCCGCACGGAAAGGCTATTGGGGGCGGAGGCTATGCAAAGTCTCCGCGATGCCCGTGTGCTCATTGCCGGCGTCGGAGGTGTAGGAGGATATGCCGCGGAAATGTTGGCAAGATCCGGAGTGGGTCATATTGCAATAGTTGATGCCGATTGCGTCTCTCTGACAAATATCAACCGCCAGCTTATCGCCGACATGGAAACGTTGGGGAAGCCTAAAGTGGAATTGTTCGCACGCCGTTTTAAGGCTATCAATCCCGACATCGAAATAACGGCGATTCAGACCTTTATAACGCCTGATAACATTGAAAGTCTCCTCTCCTGTGGCTATGACGCAGTGATTGACGCTATCGACACGGTTGCTCCGAAAATAGCGCTGATTGAATATTGTATAAAGAATAAGATAAAGATTATCAGCTCAATGGGAGCCGGAGGCCGGTTGAATCCGGCCAAGATAGGCTATTTCGACATCTCAGCCACCACCGAGGATGGACTTGCAAGAGTGGTGAGGCAGAGACTGAGAAAGGACGGTATCAACCACGGTCTTACCGTAGTGGCGAGTACAGAGCGCCCTTGCCGCAGATCAGTGATTCCCCTCGATGAACCCAACAAACGCTCGAGTTTCGGCACGCTCGCCACAATCCCTGCGATTTTCGGCATTTATCTTGCCAATCATATAATCCTTCATCTCACCGGATTGCGCCAATAGGAATGCCACAAACATATAGAAATAATTTATAATGCTTGCTATCAATAACATTTACAAATCATTCGGCGATACGGAAGTGCTGAAGGGAGTAAGCCTTGAAATCGGAACAAGAGAAATTGTCACGATTCTTGGCCCAAGCGGGGCGGGAAAGACCACGCTGCTGCAAGTGGCCGGCACGCTCGAAAAACCCGACCGTGGCGAAGTCCTTTACGATGCAATGCCCGTAACGGGAATGAAAGATAAACAGCTGTCGGCCTTCCGCAACAGCAACATCGGCTTCGTGTTCCAATTTCATCAGCTCTTAGCCGAATTCAATGCGTGCGAAAATGTCGCGCTCCCCGCCATGATAGGCGGGATGTCGAAACGCAAGGCCATGGAGCGAGCCTCCGAGCTACTGGAATTACTCGGACTCACCGACAGATTGAGCCATAAGCCGGCACAGATGTCGGGAGGGGAACGACAGCGGGTGGCCGTGGCGAGAGCTTTGGTAAATAACCCTAAGGTCGTTTTTGCCGATGAACCGACAGGCAGCCTCGATTCGCGTAACCGTGACGAAATTCAGGCATTGTTTGCCAAACTACGCGAAGAATTAGGCCAGACTTTCGTGATAGTGACCCACGATCCGACCCTCTCATCCATCGCCGACCGCACCGTCTATATGGCCGACGGCCATATCACATCGATCCAGGCCACTACTCCCGAACCCGGGGATGATATTCCCGCGGCACCGGAGGATTGAGGGGCGAGGATAGCATGATAAAACGTTATAAAAAAACTTAAAATTTCATTTTCGCGGATTTTCTATGGGTTTTTACACTTTAAATTGTTAAATTTGCAAGTTGAAACACAACTCTTCAGAAGTGAAACATTTAAAACAACTCAATATCAACACTGCCATGGCCGTCGCGCTTATGGCCGTAATCTTGTTTTTTTCAGCTTGTAATAAAAAATCGGAGACAACCGAACTGAAAGATACGGGCACATTGGCCGTTTCAGCATTCTCGTTGAAACGCGATGCGAATAACGTCGGCCTCGACTCGGTATATTTCGCCATCGACCTAAACCGCAGAGTGATATATAATGCCGACTCCCTAAGGCCCGATACCGACATTACAGGGCTAATTCCGGTAATCACCTACAGCGGAGGAGTCGATAAGGCCACCATCATTATGGAGGGGGGCTCGAAACGCACCGGCGAGGTGAACTATAAGACTAACCCTACTGATTCTATCGATTTCACCGGCAAAGTGACTTTCACCCTCACTCAAGGCGACAAATCAATTTCCTACCTAATAAAGGTAAATGTCCATAAGGAATATGCCGACTCCCTAGTCTGGAACGAGGCCGACCGGATGGAGCTCCCTTCACGTCTCCCCGACCCCCTCCGGCAGAAAACTGTGCTCCTTTCCGATTCAACATCCGTATGCCTGCTGCTTGAAAGCGATGGCTCATACACAGTGGCCACCACTTCCGACCTATATTACACCGCGTGGACGAAATCTCAGGAGAACCTTCCTTTCGTACCGGAAGTATCATCGCTCACCGCAGTCGACGACACCCTATATATCCTTGATGACGCCGGCAATCTTTTCCATCGCACCCTCGCTACGTCATGGGAGCCTACGGGAGTAGTATGGCACACTTTAATAGGAGGATATATAAATTCAGTAGTAGGATTAAGAGCCGACGGCGGTAATTATTACTTCGACAAATATCCCGCGCCCGAAGCCGGCGATTCATTCAACCCCTGCCAAATTCCCGATGACTTCCCGGTGACCGGAACATCGAATTTCGTAACCCTGCAAAACAAATGGACGCTCTCGCCGGTGGCCTTTCTCACCGGGGGCATCACTGCCGACGGAAGTTTCTCATCCGCAACATGGGCTTTCGACGGCGCCGAATGGGTATGCCTCAACAAAAGCAATCTCCCGGCATTGCGCGGATCTTCAATCGTGCCTTACTATTATTTCCGCCGAAACACATCGACGTCCGAACTCGTGGAGTACAATGTATGGATGCTGATAGGAGGACGCGACATCAACGGCCTTGCCAACAGGATTGTATATATTAGCTACGACAATGGCGTCAACTGGATAAAGGCATCCTCCCAGATGCAGCTCCCCCAGGTTATCCCGGCAATGTCGGGATGCGATAACATCGTGGTGAATATTCCCAAGAAAGCAGATATCGCCGACAACTGGACCCGCGCATATACGGGTCAGGCCACAAGATCCGGATATACCATCGACGGCACCACCATCTCTTGGCAATGTCCGTACATCTACCTGATCGGAGGATATTCATACGACGATCGGCTTTACAACACCATCTGGCGCGGCGTCCTGACACGCCTTACATTTGTGCCCGTGTTCTGACAATGGCACAGATAATGTGAGCTATGCGAATGGAGTTCATCGTCTTAACATATTAACCCGTTTCTAATAAAATGCCTTTCCGCACATCCATCCTGGCCCTTATCCTCTGCGTTGCCATTTCGGCACGCGGACAGGAGGATTACCGCTTCGATATTGGAGCCGGAATAGGCATGGCCGGATACCTGGGAGATGTGAATCCATCAAACCCCGTAAAGAACCCCGGCTTCGATGCAGAGATTCTTTTCAGGTACATCCTCAACCCCCGCATTAACTTCAAGACAAATTTCTATACAGGCCTTCTGCGGGGAAATTCATCGGGATTGCAGGATATCTTACCCTCGCATGAAACCTATAAATTCTCCACCAACTTCTATGAATTGGGAGAGACAGTAGAATTTCATTTCTTCAATTACGGAATAGGCGAGACCTACCGCCGGCTGCGTCGCTGGACCCCCTATATCGTAGCCGGGGTTAGCCTGCTGGCATGGAGCGTCGATAAGAAAGCCGGAGTCTCGGCCGCTATTCCTTTCGGTGTCGGATTCAAATTCAAGCCATCTTTGAGATGGAATCTTGGCCTCGAACTCCTGATGAAAAAGACTTTCACCGACCGCCTCGACGGCCTTGACGACCCCCGCGGAATTGCAAGCGGATTTATGAAAAATACCGACTGGTATTCGACCCTTACATTCTCCGTGAGTTATGAATTCAGTAAACGTTGCGCAGTATGCCATTACAAGGAATAATCGACCCTGACCTTCTTCCGGCTCATGTAGCCATCATAATGGACGGCAATGGCCGATGGGCACGCCGCCAACTTAAACAACGCACCGAAGGACATGCCGAAGGTGTGAACTCCGTGAACCGTATCACCCGTTATGCCTCCGACATTGGTATAAAGGACCTTACTTTATATGCCTTCTCAACTGAAAACTGGAACCGTCCCTCCGAGGAGGTCGACACCCTGATGCACCTCATAGGCTGGACAATCCTGAAGGAAGCACCGGAATTGCTCGCCAACAATGTGCATATCCGCCTGCTCGGCGACATCGACAGGCTTCCGGCCGATGTGAGGCGAAACCTTGAGGAAGGACGCGACCTCTGCGCCGGTTGCACAGGCCTCAATCTCAATCTATGCCTTTCATACTCCTCCAGGTGGGAGCTTACCGAAGCCATGCGACGCCTGGCCACCAAAGTAAAAGAGGGGGAACTCGACCCCTCCGACATCTCCGAAGATTCGATCAAATCCGCCCTCGCTACAGCTGATATTCCGGATCCCGATCTGCTTATCCGCACCGGCGGCGAACAACGGATTTCAAATTTCCTGCTCTGGCAGATTGCTTATTCTGAACTTTATTTCACACCTCTTCTTTGGCCCGATTTCGACGAAACGGCTTTCGCCGAGGCTATCGCCGATTTTCAAAACCGGGAACGCAGATTCGGAAAGACATCCGATCAGGTGAACTCCAAATAATGATGGTAAAACCGAAAATGAAAACGACATCCTCCATATCACGTCTCCTCGCGGTAGTATTCACTCTTGTCTGCGCCCTCTCTTCGCGTGCGCAGCAGTCCGGATTCATCGACTTGCCGATTCAGGAATCTGCCCCGGTGGATACGATTATCGAGCCCGAGGTGATTTACTCACCGCTCCCCAAGACGTATGAAATTGCCGGTATCAAAGTGTCCGGAGTCTCCGGCACCGAAGATTATGTCATCATCGGATATTCCGGCCTTTCCGTCGGCGACCGAGTGGAAATACCTGGTCAGGAAATCACGGATGCCGTGAAGCGATTCTGGAGGCAGGGTTTATACTCCAAGGTGGAGATTAATGTCGACAAAATGGCCGGCGACAAAGTCTGGCTCGAGATTAATCTCAAACAACAGCCCCGGATGTCGGAACTGAAATTTACCGGCACTAAAGGAGGTGAGAAAAAAGACCTCACGGAGCGACTCGGAATGGTGCCGGGCCAGCAACTTACCCCAAATATCATCAACCGCACTAAGCAGATAATCGAAGATTATTATGCCAAGAAAGGCTTTAAGAACGCGGATGTAAAGGTGATGATGGTGCCCGACCTTTCAAAAGAAAATCAAGCTGTGGTGCAGGTCAGCGTCGACCGAAATACAAAAGTCGGCGTCCATAAGATTTATATCGACGGAAATGAAGTGCTCTCCGACCGCAAGATAAAGCGCACCATGAAGAAAACCAATGAGAAAAACGACATTCTCAAGATTTTCAGCCAGAAAAAATTTGTAGAGCAAGACTTCACCGACGACCGCCAGCGCATCATCGACAAATACAACGAGCTGGGCTACCGCGATGCCCGGATCGTAAAAGACAGCGTGGCAAGATACGACGACAAGAGCCTTGATGTGTTTCTCACCATCGATGAGGGGAAGAAGTACTATATCTCCGACATCCAATGGGTTGGAAATACAGTCTGGCCCACCGAAACGCTCAACGCAGTCCTGGGAATGTACCCCGGCGACGTCTACAACCAGAAGATCCTTAACAAGCGCACAAATGAGGATGAGGACGCAGTAGCCAGCCTATACACCGATAACGGCTACCTCTTCTTCCAGCTTGTGCCTATCGAACAACGCATCCACGGAGACTCCATCGACCTTGAGATGCGCGTTATCGAGGGCCCGCAGGCCACTATCAACCGCGTCGTGATAAACGGCAACGACCAATTGTACGAAAAAGTGATCCGCCGCGAACTCCGGGTGCGTCCGGGCGAACTTTTCTCAAAGAGCGATCTCATGCGCTCGGCGCGCGAAATTGCCGCCGGTGGCCATTTCAACCCTGAAAACCTCGACATCCGCCCCGAACCTAATGCCGACGACGGAACGGTCGACATTGTATTCAATCTCGAATCCAAGGCCAACGACAAAGTGCAGGTTTCTTTCGGCTGGGGTCAGACCGGTCTCACCGGACAATTAGCCCTGTCGTTCTCCAACTTCTCGATGAAAAATCTCTTTAACCCCTCCGCTTATAAAGGGATTATCCCGCGCGGCGATGGACAGACATTCTCCATCTCGGCGCAAACCAACGCCAAGTATTACCAAAGCTACTCAATATCATTCTTCGACCCCTGGATTGGAGGCAACCGGCCTAACTCCCTATCCCTCTCGGCCGACTATTCCCGACAGACCGGTATCAACAGCGCATTCTATAACAGCACCTGGAGCAACGCCTACCAGAACGCATATTATACACAGTATAATTACAACTACAGCAACTACTCGCAGTACGCCTACCAGAATGCCTACGACCCGAATAAGATCCTCCAGACGGCCGGTATTAGCGCGAGCTTCGGCACGCGCCTCACTTGGCCCGACGATTATTTCCAGTTCCAGGCAATGCTGTCTTACAGATGGTACTCACTCAAGGACTGGGATTATCTGAACTATTATTTCCGTAACGGCGTGTCGAACTCCCTTACGCTCGGCCTCAACCTGAGCCGCACCAGTATCGACAATCCTATCTATACGCGCCGCGGCTCATCCTTCTCCCTTGATTTCACCTGCACTCCTCCGGCCGACTTATTTGGCCATAAAAACTGGAAGGCCCTGTCCGAGCTCATCTCGGGAAGCGCCAACGACCAGCAGGTGCAGAAAGCCACAGCCCAGCTCTACCGCTGGATTGACTATTGGAAGATTCGCTTCCGCTCAAAAACATTCACGCCGCTCACGGACCCCAACGGCAAATGGACTCTCGTATTCATGAGCCGCGCCGATTTCGGATTGCTCGGAGGATGGAACAAATACTGCCGCACGCCTTTCGAGACTTTCTACTTCGGAGGCGACGGAATGTCGGGCTCCTATACCTACGCCACGGAGACCATAGCGATGCGCGGATACGAAAACGGCCAGTTCACGCCATTCCGTAACGAAGGCTATGCCTATGCCAAATTCACCTTCGAGCTTCACTTCCCGTTCCTACTGCAACCCGCCACCACCATCTATGCCATAGCATTCGCCGAGGCCGGTAACGCCTGGACCACTGTCAAGGATTTCTCTCCATTCGACCTTAAACGCTCCGCCGGAGTAGGCGCCAGAATCTACCTCTCCGTGCTCGGATTCCTTGGCATCGACTGGGCATACGGTTTCGACAAGGTATGGGGCAAGCGTGGAGGCTCCCAACTTCACTTCGTCCTCGGCCAGGAATTCTGATCCCGGTAACATATCTTAACATCCAATCCTTTAAACCCTACGCTCTCCGGCAAATCCAAGAAGTTACAACATCAAAAATTACTGAGCATATGAAAAAGCCACTTATCGTCCTCTGCCTCTTGTTGGCAGGTTGCGCCTGGGCATCGGCCCAGAAATTCGCGCTCGTCGATATGCAGTATATCCTACGCAACGTGCCCGCCTATGAAATGGCCAACGAACAGCTGAATCAAGTGTCGCAACGATGGGAAAAGGAAGTCGACGAACTTTCAAAAGAAGCCCAGACTATGTACAAAAACTATGAAGCCGACATGGTATTCCTCACCGACGACCAGAAGAAGAAACGCGAAGAGGAAATAGTGACAAAAGAAAATGAGGCCAAAGAACTGCGCTACAAATACTTCGGCCCGGAGGGCGAACTTTTCAAAAAACGCCAGAGCCTCATGAAGCCCATTCAGGAAGATGTCTACAATGCCGTCAAGGCCGTGGCCGAGGAAAAAGGCTATCAGACAATCTTCGACCGTGCCTCCTCGCAGAGCATCGTATTCGCTTCCCCCCGAATTGATGTAAGCAATGAAGTGCTCGCCAAGCTCGGATATTCCAAATAATACCCCTTTCCTATCCCCTGATGCTTTATCATTGGGATATTCCAAATAATTTCAGTAACTTTGCACCGGAAAATAAATTATACCAAAAATATGTTCAAGAAAATCTTATTTGCCCTCGCTCTCATGATTCCTTTCATGGGGGCCAATGCCCAGAGCGTGAAGATCGGCCTCGTGGACATTAACTCCATTATCCAGGTTATGCCCGAGCGTGCCGAAGCAGAGACAAAGCTCGCCGACGCCTCAAAAAAATATGAAGCCGAATATCAGCGCCTCGGCGAAGAAATGAAGCGACTCCTCGACGACTATCAGGCCATGAAGCAAGATGAACTTCAGGCAATCAAGGATCGCAAGACCCGCGAGCTCAACGACTTCCAGCAGAAAATGCAGGCTTTTGAGCAGAACGCGCAGAACGATCTCGCCAAAATGCAGCAAGAGCTAATGGGCCCGATCGTCGTGAAGATCAAGACGGCCATCGAAGCTGTAGGAAAAGAAGGCGGATATAGCCTTATCCAAGACCTTAACCCCCAACTCACATACTACCACGCATCTCCCGTGGAGGACGTGACCCCGGCAGTAAAAGCCAAACTCGGCATAAAATAATCCAACGGATTCATTCCCTTTTCACCCCGGAAGCCAATCCATCCCGGGCGATGAAAAGGCAATTCCCAAGAATGGCAAGATAGTAATGGAGGCTGCGGCAATTTTTTTGGCGCGGCCTCTTTTCCGAATTTCATAAGAAATAAGAACACAGGAACACCATCCCCATTATGCCCGCCATCGGTGTATTCGACTCCGGATACGGAGGCCTTACCATCCTCAATGAATTTCGTCGCCGGCTGCCGGAATACGATTTCCTCTACCTCGGCGACAATGCGCGAGCCCCATACGGCACACGCAGTTTCGACATCGTGTTCGACTTCACCCGCCAAGCCGTCGAGGCATTGTTCGCAAGAGGATGCCACCTCGTAATCTTAGCCTGTAACACCGCCTCCGCCAAAGCCCTGCGGTCGATCCAGCAGACCGTGCTCCCCCACAATTATCCCGGACGAAGGGTGCTCGGCGTGATCCGCCCCACGGTGGAAGCCGTGGCCCGATTCACATCTTCAGGCCATGTAGGCCTCCTCGCCACTCCCGGCACCGTCAACAGCCACTCATACGCCCTTGAGATCGACAAAATCCACCCCGGAATCGTCCTCACCGAAACCGGCTGCCCGATGTGGGTGCCGATTGTCGAAGCCGGCGAGG
>DAAI01000019.1 GCA_001701105.1 Bacteroidales bacterium GP1 | reverse complement strand
ACAACGGCAAGAAAATCGCAATCAAATAAAAGCTTACCGCATCCGGATTCCTGCGGCACTTTAAACGGGGACTAACAATATTCAATCTCAAGATTTTTCAAATGGGCGTGTCAATGATTTCTTTGATAGGCCCTCTTTTCATATTGTAGGCGAGCCGCCATCTCCTTCTCCCCGCAGACGGCAATATTACGGGCCGGAATGCGTTAATAAAGAGATGAAACGAATTGAAAGACTTATTTTCGCAACCAACAACGGCCATAAACTTGAAGAAGCCCGCGCTATCCTCGGCTCCGATATGGAACTGATGTCGCTGGCCGATATAGGTTGCCACGATGATATACCCGAGACATCGCCCACCCTGGAGGGGAATGCCCTTCAGAAGGCGCGTTATATCCACGAAAAATACGGCGTCGACTGCATAGCCGATGATACAGGGCTGATGGTAGACTCTCTTGACGGCGCGCCGGGAGCGCATTCCGCGCGATATGCCACTTCCGGCCATGATTCGGCAGCCAATATGCGCAAACTCCTTGCCGAACTTCAGCAGAAGGAAAACCGCAAGGCGCATTTCTCCACCGTGATTGCCCTCGTCACCTCCGACGGGGAGCATACTTTTGAAGGCTCAGTACACGGCACGATAACCCACGCTCCCCACGGAGAAAATGGGTTTGGCTACGACCCGGTGTTCCGCGCGGATGAGACCGGGCGCACTTTTGCGGAAATGGATGGAGAGGAAAAGAACGCCATCTCTCACCGTGGACGCGCCCTCAGGGCTTTCCGCGACTGGCTGAATACGCTCGTCATAATGATCGGCCTCCTGATTCCGGCGATATCGGCCGNNCGCTTCGCAATGGAGATCCCACCCGTCGTACGACGGCGATATATTGCGCGTGATCGACACGCAGGAGAATACTTATTTCGTAACGCTTAAACAGCAGTACGAACCTGCAAACCCTGCGGGCACAGTAAGGTACGGCTCATTGCTGCGTTACGACAAGGATAATGATGAATGGAAATGGCTCGACCGCTCCACCGGCCTTTCAGAGAATATCGTTTCTGATGCCATCTATGATTACGGCCGGAAACTCCTGTGCGTCTCTTACCGCAACGGCAATATCGACGTTATCTCGGAAAAGGGCAAGACCAACATTCCGGGTCTCATGCTGTCGGGCGGAGATATGTCGAAAGATGTACGCTCGATGACCGCCGACCCGGCTTCCTCACAGATCTGGATTGCCACGGCCACCGGCTACCTCACCATCGACCCGGCGAAAGGAGAAGTGGTGACGAGCCGGAATTTCAAGCGCGAGATTAATTGCGTGGCCTCATTCGGAGATAAATTATTTGTCGGCACTCCGGAGGGACTTTATTACGGCGACCTTCGCACGGGCAATTTCGAGGCGTTGCAACGCCTCGGGAGCATGGAGAAAGTACTGCGCCTCATCCCCCTCGGGGATAACCGCCTCTATGTATGCAGCGGCGATGCCAAGCCGCGGAGGATGTGGTATGTATCGAAGAGCGGCGATGGGTTCAGCCTTACCCCGTGCAGCGGTGAAAATGTCTACAGCGCCGAACCCGGCAAAGACGGCCTTCTGATATGGGAATCTCGCGGCCTGAGCTGGATCGACGCAAAAGATTACGCAACGGCAACTAATTCCAAACCGGCTTCTGTCGAGAACTCCACAAGCTCGATAGCCGCTTCGGCCGACGGCAAGGAAGTATGGTTCACACTCGGACGCAAGGGGTTCTCCCGGTTTACAGCTCCAAGAAATGGCGGAGAATGGACCCTGACTATGGATCAATTCTTCCCCAATTCTTCCCGAGCTTTCAAATGCGTTGAGATGGCTTATCATCCGGACTACGGAATGTTGGTCCGCGGACACGGCGGAGAACAAGGATTTGGGGGCATTTTTCTCTACCTTAGCGACCGGTTGAGCAGCTTGAAGGATGGAGAATGGACTCCGCTCGCCCTGAATTATCTGATGCCGTCGCCTCCTGCCGCCTTAGCCCTGGGGAATCCGAACGGCCTTGCCATTGACCCTAAAAATTCCAATCATATCTATTGCGGGTCAATGCAGGACGGCCTGCTGCGTATTGACCTTTCGGCCCCTGAAAAATCAATCCATCTCTCGCGTAGCAACGCCGCCGGCGTCGACAATCATAATTTCATCACCGTGGCCGACCCGCCAAAGGCATGGTCGAAGATGTGTAATTTCGCATCTCCCAAATTCGATAGTGAAGGGAATCTATGGACCGTCTATTTTAATCCTGACGATCCCGCCCGATTCAATGCCCGCGTATGGACTCCGGCCGACCGCCTCGCCACCACCGGCAAAAGCAATTACCATAAGATGAATGAACTGGAGTATGACATCAAGATGCAGGCGACGGCCAAAATCATTCCCCTCGTTCATGCCGCAAACAAGAATCTTCTGGTAGCCGACGGCGGCACATATGATGAATCGCTTTACATAATCGATACGGACGGCACTCCCACCGAGCGCAAAGACGACCGCGTATATCCCCTACCGACATATGTGGATCAGGATGGCATGACCTTTACCAATCATAATATCGAGATTATTTATGAGGATCCGGCCACGGGGAAGGTATGGATTGGCGGAAGGGAAGGCGTATTTTATTTCGATCCGTCGGAAGTGGTGAAAGGCAATACCGGAGTGCGCCGCGTGAAAGTGGCCCGAAACGACGGCACCGGACTGGCGGATTATCTGCTGGACGGAGCATGGGTGACTCATATAGTGGCCGACCCTTCGGGAAAGAAATGGTTTTCCACCCTCGGAGCAGGCATCGTGGTGACTTCGGCCGATGGTAAGGAGGTGGTCCGAACTCTCAATTCTTCCAATTCGGAATTGCCCCATGATAATGTCCATGGGCTTGCCTATAATCCGGCAAATAATTCGATGATGATCTCCACAGAGGAGGGCCTTTGCGAGTATTTCCTATCGAGCGGAGCTTCCGACAGCGGCGATGATTATAACGTGAGGGCATATCCGAATCCGGTACGTCCCGGATATGCGGGGCTCGTAACCATCGACGGGCTTCCCGATAACGCTGCCGTAAAGGTGACCGACTCGGCAGGAAATATGATAAAAGAATTAGGAGTGGCCTCCAGCAACGAGATAACATGGGACATCACGAATCTCTACAATCGCCGCGTGCCGGCCGGAATCTATTATATCCTCGCCACGAACGGGCCCGATGATAATTCCTTTGCCAAGGTTACCAAAATCCTGATCGTAGATTAATCCCGGTGCATGAAAAGACTCACGCTTCTGCCATTATTTTGCGGCATCTGCCTCGCCATCTCGCAAATGCAGGCACGCGAAATATCCATTACCCCCGGAACATTGCAATATCGCATCGATGAAATCCGGGGTAACAGCGATGCCCTGCTCGTGATCAAGGGGAAGGCGGATGTGCGCGATCTTTCACTGCTTAAGAAACTCCCGGAGACTACTCGCACGCTCGACCTGAGCAATCTCCATATCGAAGCCTACAGCTATCCCGAAGGTGGCTACATGGGGAGGCGTGAATTTAAAGCCAACGAGCTCCCCGGCGCCCTGTTCATGTCGACATCCGTGGAGAATATTATCCTCCCGGCGAGCCTGACCTCCATCGGCGATGCCGCTTTCGCCGGCTCAAGGCTGAAGGAAATCACTATCCCGGCAGCTGTGACATCGACCGGCGATTATCTCTTTTCCGGGGTAACATCCCTATCGAAGGCCACAGTGCCCTCCACCGCATTTCAAGGAAAAGGAATGTTCAGGAATTGCATATCGCTTGCCACTGTCAACATAGATGGCGCGCTCGGGTCTATCCCGGAGTCGACCTTCGAGGGGTGCGCTTCTTTGACGCAGAATCCCGCTCCCGGGGCTGCAGCGTATGGCCCCCGATGCTTCACGAAATCAGGATTGCAATCGGTCGATTTATCGGAGGCCGCGGAGGTTGGCGATTTTGCATTCGCCGAGATGCCTGCTTTAACATCAGTGACCGTGGCCGCCGATGCCAGTACGATATATGGAACCGGCGCTTTCTATGGCAACCCCGTAATCGCCGACCTTCCCCAATGGAAAGCCAACATCCCTCCCCTCTTTGGTGCCTCATCCGCCGCACGGCTATCGAAGACTATCGATACGGAAATAATTGAGGAAGGAGCGTTTGCCAATAATACCGTGGCATCGGTAATAATGTTAGGCCCGGCAGTCCGCGAAATCCGCCGTGACGCATTCCGTAACGACAGCAGAATTACCACTGTGTATGTCTCCCAACTGGGCAGCACGCTTCCCGCATTGGATCACAATGCCTTCGCCGGACTCGAAAACGAATCCAACAAATACGACATAATCCTCTATGTGGATGATGATTATATTGACATATGGCGTGAAGATCCGGAGTGGAGCAGATTTAATATCCGGAAAGTAAGCCAGTCGGGGATAGTCAATCCCGTAGATTCCGATGTAACCGTCAATCGCACCGACAACAGAATCCACCTCTCCGCCACCACTCCGATAGACTATCTCATCATCTCCACGCTCAATGGCATTATCGTTTATTCCGGTGCTCCGGACGCTGCAGAATTTACCATGACTGTGCCCCCTGGAATATTGATAATAAAACTTCGAGCCGGTAACCGCCTGAAGGTAATGAAGCTGCAATAGCCGCCGCATCTATCCGCCAGATAGCCAAAGATTGATGAGGAAATCTTTCTGCAGCCGAACCCTCCCGCGCTCCTTGCCCTTCAGTCGCTTTATTCACGGCTTTATTCACAGCTTGCCACATTAATTTGGCCAATTCAGAAATAATCGTTAACTTTGCACTGCAATAGCACAGAGGCCCGGATGGCGGAATCGGTAGACGCGCTGGTCTCAAACACCAGTGGAGCAATCCGTGCCGGTTCGACCCCGGCTCCGGGTACTGAATTGGAGACTCTCACTTCGAGAGTCTCCAATTTCATTTCTTCCCCCTCCCTTCAACCCTTCAATTTGTTGCGTTTCGGGTCAATCCATTGCCTGGGAGTTTTGGGTAAAGACTTTCATTGCGCTATGATAAAAAAATTGATTGTCTCACGACAACCAATCTTGCGTTAACCTTAAAAATCTAATACCATGAAAAACTCAATGCAAAATTACAAATAATTTTTATAACTATGTTATATAACATATAAAAATTTCTCCATTTTAAATTTATTTAACTTTACAATTGATATGTGGCAAACAATTATATTTCTTTAACAGATAACCTCTATCGGATAGAATATGTGATTATAAGCTGAGGCACAAGCCGTGCGTCCGCCGGAAAATCGCCCGAAAATGTAGGGACACACGGCTCGTGCGTCCTTACTTTTTCGCGCAAATTTATATCCGGCATATAGTTTCCTCTTTTCTCCTCTCTCCCTGCAGAGCAACTGCCACAATTCTGCAGGTGGAAGTGGACGATTTATAAACATGGGTACCTCTGTCCTCACCGCGCCATCTATGAATATAAGAGCCTTATCGAGGGGAGCTGAGACTCCAATCCAGTCGGAAAAGTTTTGCAGCTTGCCATTTATTTCCCCGCCTCGGATCCTTCAGGTACCACTCCATTCCTTCAGTCTGAGTGTACTCTATATTGTCGGCACTGCGTGAGAGTCGCTCGATGGTGTTGTGGTCGATCTTGCCTTCTTCCGGACCCGTCTTGTCGCAACCCGTCAGCATTACCCCGACAGCCACTGCGAGAATCATTGTAATTGCTGCTTTCATCATCATTTTATCTTTTGATTACTATATCCTTATAACTCTTTATAGTTTATTGCACAGGCTCCATCCCATAAAGGCTATCCGGATTTACCTTATCCCTCCTCATCTCTCTACTAAAGCCTGTAAGGATTAGAACGATTATCGGCGGCAATAAGATTATTTCAGCGTGCGTATCATTCCGGTGAAAAGGATTGTATGCGTACTGCATTCACGTATGGCATATATAAACGGGCGGTCGACCGTAAAGGTCACGCTTGGCGGCAATGCAGCCGAAGCATCATATCCCGCACCCATTGTAACGGCGGCGGCTTCCGTGCCCTCCTCGTTGACATCTATCATTACGTTCTGCTGGAATAGTCCGAGGAAAAGCGGATCATTGGATATATTGCTGAAATTTGCCAGATCTCGTTCAAAGGCAATGCTCATTCCAAGCGAATTAAGGGCCGGGATAAGGTCCAGGTCTCCACTGATCCTGAATTTTGGCAACGACAGGATTATCTTACTGATTCCTGACTCCTCCTCGAGCGCCGCCTCGCCGTTGACAAGTGCCTCAAGCGCATCATCTATCTCATATCCATTCTTTGCCATTATCACTTCCATCAAGAATGTGCCGTTGCCATAGGGGATCTTGATGCTTTCCCAATGTTCAGCACTATTATAGAACATATTTTCCGTGCGGCACATCATGTCGGCTTTCACTTCACTGCCGTCTTGATTATGGAAGATCTTTTTTACTGTGTTCTCCCGCTTGAATGGCTCCTTCCATTGTCCATTGAAATACGTTGCATTGAATGCGGCGAATATAACACGTATTGGCTCTTTCAGAAAATCATTGATATTGGCGTTTGTGGCATCCGCACACCATCTATTGATTCGGTCCTTGGCCTTATCGGTATTGAGATTGTCAGTATATATCCCGGCGTTGAACTCCTTCTTCATTATCGAAGAATACGACTCCTTGACTGTATAAGAGTTGTCGAGCCATAGGGAATTTGCCAATGAGAGCTGCACCCTGTTATCGGCCTTGGGAAGCCTCGAGGAGATGATGCGATAGAATGAATTTGTATCTTCAATATCATTCATCCCCAATACGTCGAGGATCTGCGAACGCGTCTCGCCCTCCGCGCCATTAGCGAGCATCGAGAGTACGATGGCGGTGCCGACAGGGCATTCAGTTATGTTGCTTTCAGCGGGAGCGGTGGCCTGCAGCAACCTGAAGGCAAAATTATTGTTCTCATTGGCTACGCGGGTCTGTTCGGGTGTGAGGCTAATCGGCCTGTAGGCGGCATCCGGCTCGCTTTTTGAACAAGAAACTGCGCATAGGAGAATCCCTGCCAGCATGAAGGAAAATTTCGTCTTGCTCATTTTCATTTTTTCAATGTTAAAGGTTCGTATTGTGTGTTGTTAGGCTTGATTATTATTTAGGAGTAGCTGTTATTTTCATGGAACGTCAACACCCTCTAGATACATGAGATCTGAATATATTACAGTATTGATTACCTTGTTGGCATAGTCAATGGCGTTCTGCTCTCCGCGGGTAAAGCGCGAGGGAATCTGCTCGTTGTTGGCTTCCGGACCTTCCGGAGTGAGGGCATTGCTGCATGCCGTCAACAGCATCGCCATGACTGCACACAGCAGTAATAATGCTTTCTTCATCTTTTTAGGTTTTATGTGGCCGATTAAGGCCCAGGTTGTTATTATGTTGTTTTATCTCTTTCTACTATAGGTCTACGCTACCGGTAAGGACATAATCCTGGGTTGTGAAGCGCACGATATAGCTTCCTTCGGGCAGGCTGAACAGCGTGGTAAGGAATGAATACTCATCGCTGAATGATTCGAGGATCTCGCCGGAAAGGTCGCATATCTCATACTTGAGGATATATCCCACCGTCTGCTCAAGCGCACAACCAGTGTTCGCATCCTTGACTCCGTCCTTAAGGCTTATCTCGCAACATATGGGTGGTACTCTATGTAAATTTGGAATATCATCAACAGAATTGGTTTCATTACATTCTAGCCATGTTATCTGTATCCCGTCGCTGTACGCATTCATCGAAATAGCACTTCCCAATAGAATTATTACGATGATAAGATTTAATGTTTTTGTTTTCACGATGATTGTTTTTGTCGCAACAAAGTTATGTTGATTGATAATAAATTCCAAATAATTTAGTGCGGAAATTAGTGCGGAAAATTTACGCACTAATTTCCGCACAAAACGTTTGTTTATCTCTTGGATATTCAGCAGGTTATAAAAATAGGTATTATACGCTTATTATAAACTAAAAATAGAATTTTTCTAATCCGAATTAATTGATTAACTTTGTAGAGATAAAAAACCGCATTCAACAATGATGAAAGTTAATTGCAATCTCTCTTTTATCCTTATTACGATAGTGAAAAAAATAGGTGTTTTTCTTTTGTTAGCCCTTCAGCTTCTGCTGCTGAACGCGTGCGATACTTCCAACGTTCCGGATCCCCGACTTAAGTCCATCTCGGAGCTATCGTCACAAGATCCCCAGAAAGCAATGGAGAAACTTCTATCTATTGATCAGAACTCTCTAAATAAATTCAACAAGAAGTATTATCAACTCATCAACATAAAAGTGCACGACAAGGCTGGAATATATAATGAATCTGATAGTTTAATATTAAATCTCATAGATTATTTTAAGAATACCGATTATAAAGATTTATTTGCAGAAAGTCTTTATTACGGTGGTCGTAGATTTGCTCAAAAAGGCGATTTACCAAGCGCTTTATCATACTATAGAAAAGCATTGGAAGTTTTGCCGAACAATAATCAGGTTACTAAAATCCGATCTAATATTAATTATCAAATAGCAGATATACTGAACACCTTAAGGATGCACCAAGAAGCAATTCCTTATTTAAAAAAATGCCTAAAGTATGATAAATTTAATAAAGACTCTTTGTATGAATTATACACTATGCAACTTATAGGAGCAAATTATATTCATCTAGAAGAATACGATAGTGCTGAATGGTTTATTAATAAAAGCAGAAAACTAGCGGAAGAATTATATGATGATAAATTAATAGCAATTGAAGACACATATTTGGCTAAAATCAACTTAGAGAAAAATGACATTAATACCGCTCTGCAATTAATTA
>DAAI01000058.1:157525-168776 GCA_001701105.1 Bacteroidales bacterium GP1 | reverse complement strand
GAGATCCATTCCGAACAGAGAAGTTAAACTATAACTTTCATCGAAGTTACGTAATATGCCATCCGATCTCAGCCATGAGGTCGGTTTCTTTTTTTGTCATCTCAGCCCTGTTCCATTTACCGGAAGCATAGACGGTACGGACACGGCTGAGCTTCTTGATCATCTGCGCCGGTGAATATTTTGACAGTTTATCACGACCGCGCAGGTTTTCTCTGATTATATAGAACATTTGCATTGCAATGAAATTAATGAATGTATATGCCTCCAGAGATTGGGCACTTTGCATATAAGTCGAGTCAGCGTCGAGGTTTGTCTTGAATACATCTATAGCCTGCTCAACCTCACATCTGGTCTTATAAGCCTCGTAAAGTTGCTGCGCCGTTTTATCAGTATTGGTAATTAGCGCAATAGTTCCAAATACTTCTGTTTTTGCATGATAGCCCTCCAATGTATAGTTGTCGAATTTACCACTGTCAACGCGGTCCAGGTAATCGCGGTCTTCCTCAATACGATGCTCCTCATCAAAGAAAATCACTACCCGCCTTCCATCCAGTTTCTGCTCCTTGTGCCATATTGTCCGGCCTTGATATCTGAAATGGCCGTCCGCCCCGCGATTGCTGCGGTTATGAAACGCTGAGTAGTCGAGTCCGGACGTAGAGCGACGCAGCGATGCGATGTACTTTATTTTGGCTTCTTCAAGGAACTCAAGGTTGGATTTGGATGGGAAGGTCTTGTCAATTATAGCCACGGCATTGGCGGCTCCCGATTCCTCCATGCAAAGCCGGAATGCCTTGACATCCTTTACATTGCCGGGCAACAAACGGAAGTAGGCCGGCAGCATGTAGTCCAATGAGAATACCATCATCAGGTTGACGGCCTTCTCAAATGCCCCGGTTTTTGTTTTCGTAAGCTGCGGAAGACACATCAGGCGCGAGGCACTAAGCATGTCGGTCCCATCAAATATAATGTTTGACGAACCACTGCAGAAATAATCCATATACTTGACTATCTCCTCACGCCTGCTCCCGATGTCAAACAGAAATCCACTCAATTGGCTTGCTGCCAATCCCGCGGTGCCGAGTTCGGTCGAGAGATAGCTGGCGGAGAAGTCAGACTGCACGTCCCTCATGGGCGACTGATAATGTAATCTGCAATAAGCAAGGGACAGGATACAACTGTAATCGCTTGGAAAATCCTTCTTCAGACGTTCGGTAACAGCGCCCATCTTGTTGGAGATCAGCCATGACAATCCATATTCCTTGACTTGCCCTATCGCAGGTTGAGAAACGACCAGCTTTTCCCCTTTCTTAAGTTGTTCAACTTCGAGTTCAAGCTGCCTTTTTCTGGACGGCTTGAACCCTCCTTCCTCGGTAATCGATCCGAGATACTTTCCAGTTATTTTGCGATTGCGCTTTTTCTCCTTGTCATAAATGCAGTGGCATTCATACAGGCAGTATCTACCATTGATGCAGCGCAGTTCAGTGCCGGGACGGCGGTATTTTGTTGCCCATTCGGGGTGTGGGGATGGTTTTGCCATAGTCAATATATATTACGTGTTAACGTAATGCAAATATACGGCAAATAATCCGTATCACCAAATATATGGGTATAAAAATCAGGCGATTGACAGAATAAATCTGCCAACCACCAAATGTATGACGTAAATTCAGTGAAAGTTATAGATTAATGTAGGACTAAATTTCCATTTTGGAATATCCCTTTTCTTGATAGATGGTATTTTTTCAAGTGTAAATTAGTTATTCTTGATTGAGAATTAGGCTTTGATTTTGATAAGCATCATCTTAGAATCGGTCTTTGCCACTACGCTATGCCGCACATCCTGTCCGACAAGCATGAATTCGCCTGCTTTAAGTATATGTGGACGATCGACTACCGTAAATTCGATTTCTCCTTCCAGTACTTGAATCATCAGTTCGGCCGGAGCTACATGTTCATCAAGCTTTTGACCGGCTTTAAACGCGACAAGGGCCACGCCTCCGTTTGCATTGTTTAATATATTCTGAAAATGCACTTTATCTGAAGCTGTCTGGATCTGATCGGAGAGTACATGAACTTCTCCGAATTTATACTCTGTACTAATCATAATTCTTCATTTTTATAAGTCGTGTAATGCACTATGCGTTACACCTATAAAACGCTTCGCAACCTCGAAGGTTCATCAACACTTTTCTATAAAGATAAGCGACAATTAAATTAAAATCACGATTATGTTCAAAAATAAAATGCACAGCTTCTGATTGTTGTCTAAAAATATTTATATATTGCTTATTGTATGATACTTGCAAAATATAACTTTATATAAAGTTGTCCATTTTCGGAAACAATCATGCTAAATATCTTTTTGACTATTGCCGAAAAGAGATAAATTAATTAACTTTGTATCGAAATTTTGGGTGAACAAATGAGATCCATAATCCCAGTGGTTCGATAATTAATAATAAGAATATATGATTCAGCTCGTAGAGAAGAGAGATGGCCGGGTAGTCGGTTATAATGAAGAAAAAATAAAGGCGGCGATCCGGAAGGCGATGCTTACTACCGATGAAGGAGAGGATGAATCTCTGATTCAAAAGATCACCGATCGAATCGGAGTGACCGGAAACGAGCGAATGACGGTGGAGGAAATCCAAGACCGAGTCGAAATAGAATTGATGAAATCGGCGCGGAAGGATGTGGCCAAGAAATATATCGCTTATCGTGATAAGCGTTCCATAGCCCGGCGTGCAAAGACAAGGGATATGTTTTTGGAAATCATCGAGGCCAAAAACAATGACATCACCCGGGAAAATGCCAATATGAATACCGACTCTCCGGCAGGGATGATGATGAAATTCGCATCGGAAAGTACTAAGCCCTTTGTGGATGATTATCTTCTCACGCCGGATGTTAAGAATGCCGTTAAGAACAATCTGATTCATATCCATGACAAGGATTATTATCCTACAAAAAGTTTAACTTGCGTGCAGCATCCGCTCGACCGCATTTTAGAAAAAGGCTTTATAGCCGGACACGGGGAATCAAGGCCGGCAAAAAGGATCGAGACTGCATCCGTGATAGCCTGTATCTCGCTTGAGACTGCGCAGAATGAAATGCACGGAGGACAAGCCATTCCCGCTTTCGACTTTTATCTCGCTCCGTTTGTGAAAAAATCCTATATTGAGGAAATAAAGACATTGGAAGCTCTTACCGGGAAAGAACTAAATAACCTTTATGAATATGAAATAAAGGATTATATAAAACAGCCTCTTGATGGATTAGAGGAAGAAGATCGCCTTCTACAACACGCAATCAATAAGACGGTAGATCGTGTTCATCAGTCGATGGAGGCCTTTATCCATAATATGAACACCATCCATTCCAGAGGGGGCAACCAGGTAGTATTTTCTTCGATTAATTATGGCACAGACACCTCAGCCGAAGGGAGGTGCATTATCCGTGAGATTCTCAATTCCACATATGAAGGAGTGGGCAATGGCGCCACGGCCATATTCCCGATTCAGATATGGAAGAAAAAAAGAGGAGTAAGCTATCTTCCCGGCGATAGGAACTATGATCTATATGAACTGGCCTGCAAAGTAACAGCCAGGCGCTTCTTCCCGAATTTTCTTAATCTTGATGCAACATTCAATCAAGATGATGCCTGGAAAGAAGATGATCCGAAGCGATACCTCCATGAAGTGGCAACCATGGGATGCAGAACGAGAGTTTATGAAAACCGATTTGGACCAAAGACATCCATAGGGAGAGGAAATCTGTCGTTTACCACCATCAACTTGGTACGCATAGCTCTTGAGCAGTCAGGTATCAGGGATTCAGAAAGCCGCATTGATAGATTCTTCGAGCGCTTAGATGAAATCCTTGAACTCACAGCCCGACAGCTTGATGAGCGGTTCCAGTTTCAAAAAACAGCCTATGCAAAGCAGTTTCCGCTTGTGATGAGCGTTCTCTGGAACGGGTCCGAAGGATTGCGATCTAATGATACGATAGAGAGTGTCATTAATCAAGGCACTTTAGGGATAGGATTCATAGGGCTCGCAGAGACACTAATAGCACTCGTAGGGAAGCATCATGGAGAAAGTGATGAGGCTCAGGCATTAGGACTTCGAATAATACGCCACATGCGTAGCCGGGCCAATGAATTCTCTGAACGATATCGCCATAATTATTCCATATTGGCAACTCCAGCGGAAGGTTTGGCCGGACGTTTCACAAAACGCGACCGCGAAACCTTTGGAGAGATTCCGGGAATTACGGATAAAGATTATTATACCAATTCCAATCACATACCCGTATATTATCATTGTTCTCCAAGACACAAAGCAAAAATTGAAGCACCCTATCATGAACTAACCGGGGGTGGACATATCTTCTATGTAGAAATCGATGGAGATGCTACTCACAATGAAGAATCCATTATGCAGATAGTGGATCTTATGGATAAGTATAATATAGGGTATGGTTCGGTGAATCATAATCGTAATCATTGTCCAGTTTGCGGATATGAAAATGCGGAGAAAGAGCAGTCCCATTGTCCGAAATGTGGTGCAAGATTTGAAACGATACAAAGAATCACGGGTTATCTCGTAGGCACCACCGACAGATGGAATTCCGGGAAACTGGCTGAATTGCATGATCGCATTGTGCATAAATAATGCGGGATGAATGGGAAAATAAGGATAATGAATGTGGTGCGAGGGACCACGGTCGATGGTCCCGGATTGCGCACTTCCATCTACTTTTCAGGATGTCGACATGCGTGCCCCGGATGTCATAATCCTCAATCATGGGATTTCAATTCAGGCCGTGAGATCAGCATCGAGGAAATAAAAGATATTATCCTGGAAGAAGATTTTGATGTAACATTCAGCGGAGGCGATCCGTTATATCAACCGGAGATACTAAGCGAACTTGTAACGTACGCAAAAAGTATCGGCCACACCGTATGGGCATACACCGGCTTTACATGGGAAGAAATCGTAATAAATGATATTCTTCTCAATGCGATAAAGGATGTAGACGTGATTGTCGACGGAAGATTTATGGAATCAATGAAGGATAAAGATTTATTATTCCGAGGATCAAGTAATCAACGTCTCATCGATGTGGGCAAATCGATAAAAGAGGGAATGCCGGTGGAATATCAAAAGCGAATTCATTAACCATGACAGAAGATATTCAGTTACGATTACCACCGGATAAAGCCGCCAGTTCAGATGAACTGTACAAGGTATTGTCCGGAAAAGTTCGAAAAGGAAAGATAAATGATTACAGGATAATCCGGCGCTCGGTAGACGCACGCAAACGCCCGGTAATGATTAATCTAACTGTAAGGGTCGCCACCGGCGATACGATCACCGTTGACCCAATAGAGCAACCCATCAAATTTCAGATAGTAGATAAGGATTCTCCGGAGATAGTGATTGTAGGAGCGGGCCCTGCGGGCCTCTTCGCAGCTCTGGAATCATTACGTCTTGGAATAAGGCCAATCGTGATTGAACGAGGGAAAGATGTGGATTCAAGAAGAATCGATCTGGCAACCATCAGTCGCGATAAAAAGGTGAATCCTGATTCCAATTATTGTTTCGGAGAAGGTGGAGCCGGGGCATATAGTGATGGCAAACTATTTACCCGCAGCAAGAAAAGAGGCAATATTGAAGAAGTGCTCCAGATTCTGGTACAGAACGGAGCTTCTCCGGATATTCTGATAGAATCGCATCCACATATAGGGAGCGATAGGTTGCCCCATGTGATCAAGAATATTCGGGAAACCATCATTGCAAATGGGGGAGAAGTAAGATTTGAAACCAAGATGACCGGACTGGAGATTAAAGATTCGTTGGTGGTTTCAGTATTAACTGATAAAGGTGACATCCCTTGCAAAGGCGTAATATTGGCAATAGGTCATTCTGCCCATGATACAGTCAAAGTCCTTCACAGGCTTAAATTGCCAATGGAATCCAAAGGAATAGCAATAGGAGTGCGTCTTGAACATCCACAAAAAATAATCGACAGAATCCAATATCATAGTTCGGAAGGGAGAGGGAAATGGCTTCCTGCGGCCGAATACAGTTTCGTAACTCAAGTAGATGGCAGGGGAGTGTATAGCTTTTGTATGTGTCCGGGAGGAGTGGTTGTACCGGCGGCCAGTGCGGAAGGAGAAATGGTAGTCAACGGAATGTCGGCATCGGCCAGATCCGGCAAATGGGCAAATTCCGGCATGGTGGTAGAGCTACACCCAGGAGACATCCAAAGTGAAGTTAATGACGATGAATTATCCATGCTAAGAGTACAGGAAAGTCTGGAGAAACAATTTTATGAGGCCTCCGGCAATTCAATCGTTGCTCCGGCTCAAAGAATGACCGATTTCATAAAGAGTAAAAAATCCTCAACCTTGCCGCCAACATCATATGTCCCCGGGATTAAAAGTCTTGACTTCAATAAATTGCTACCGGAATTCATTTCCCGGAGATTGGCAGAGGGTTTTAAGGAATTCGACAGGAAAGCACCCGGCTTTATGACTCCGGAGGCAATAATGATAGGATTAGAATCGAGAACTTCTTCTCCAGTGAGGATGCTACGCGATCCGGAATCCATGGCTTCTCCTATGTTATCCAATCTATATCCGGCCGGCGAAGGAGCCGGTTATGCCGGTGGGATTGTGTCAGCGGCCATCGATGGCATGAGGTGTGCAAAATCCCTGGCTGAAAGTTTGAAAAATAAATCATAAACCAAGAATGGCAGTAATACTCAATATAGAATCATCTGGGTCGGCATGCAGTGTAGCATTAGGCGTCGATTTAAATTTGGAATTTAATATTGATGAGCGCACTCCCATGAAGCAAGCCACATTACTTGCTCCGTTTACTTCAAAAGCCTTGGAAGAGGTCACACGTAAAGGATTGAAATTAGATGCCATCGCCGTGAGTCAGGGGCCCGGATCATATACTGGACTAAGAATTGGGATGTCGCTCGCCAAAGGATTGGCATATAGTATGGATGTTCCCCTTATAGGCGTCTCAACTCTTGAGATTATAGCAGTTAAAGCTATGTTCCAACGCATGGACTGGACAGGAGAAGAAATCCTTGTGCCCATGATTGATGCACGCCGGATGGAAGTCTATACAGCCGCCTATGACTTTTTCCTGCATCCGCTGATGGAGCCACAAGCCATGGTAGTAAAATCAGACTCCTTCAACTCATTACCGGAAGGAAGGCCTGTTTGGTTTATGGGAGATGGAGCCATGAAGACAAAAGATGTGATCCGGCATCCGGATGCTCAATGGATAGATGGTATGGTCCCCGTTGCTTCCGATATGATCGCCTTATCGGAAAAAGCCTTCAGAGAAGAAAAGTTTATTGACAAGGCTTACGCAGGGCCTCTTTATATTAAAGATTATAATGCCATAATAGGGGAGAACCCGTTAAAACATCTATTGGATACTAATGTATGCTGATTAATCCGGATATTGAAAATAATCAGTTGACAATTCCACATATAAATCAGAAAAATTCCATAACTCGGTAAAATTTATTAAATTTGCAAAATAACGCAGCTGCTCATAGCCCATACCGGGTTTTACATTAGTTGCATACATATTGCCGATGATACCATATAATACAGATTACGAACCCATCCGTCTTCCCGAGTTTGGTAGGACGGTCCAATCCCTGATAGATTACTGTGTATCCCTTCCGGACAGAGAGGAGCGCAACGATTGTGCCTATTCCATTGCGAACGTTATGGCCAATCTATTTCCCGAACTTAAAGGGGAAAACAATGATATGTCGAAGATCTGGGACCAGATGATGATAATGTCGCAATTCAAACTTGATGTTGATTTTCCATGCGAGGTGATCACACAGGAAGGATTTAAGCCAGCTCCACACCCTATTCCGCGTGATATCACAAAGATAAATTTGCGTCATTACGGTAAATACATTCAAGAAATGATTCCCGTAATCGCCGATATGCCAGATGGCGAAGAAAAAGATGAGCTCATCTCAATGGTGGCCCATCATATGAAAAAATTGCTTATGTTTCAAGATAAGGACTGGGTGGACGACAGCCGCATTCTCAGAGACCTCGCAATGTACTCGAACGGAAAGATCGATCTTAATGCTGAAGACTATATGCTTCATGACTTCATGGAGGCTCCTGCGTCGAAACAGGCAAAGAAAAAGAAAAAGAAAAATTAACTCTCTGTGATGAGCAGCTTTATTGTAGAGGGAGGCCATCCCTTACATGGCGAGATAAAAATAAGCGGTGCAAAGAACGAGGCATTGCAGGTGATTTGTGCTGCATTATTGACGGAAGAGAAAGTAACCATATCAAATCTTCCGAAAATTTCCGATGTTAGAAATCTCATTAATCTGCTTTCGGATTTAGGAGTAAAAGTAAGTTACATTACCCCATCTGAATGCGAATTTCAAGCCGATAATGTCGACCTTGAATATCTCAGCTCGGATAATTTCCGGAAGAAAGCTCAATCACTTCGGGGCTCAGTAATGATTCTGGGACCGCTTCTGGCACGCTTCGGATATGCTTTACTTCCGATGCCGGGAGGCGACAAGATAGGACGGAGGCGTCTTGATACGCATATAATCGGCTTTCAGAAGTTGGGGGCTAAGATTGATTATAACACAGAGACACACAATTATTCCGTAAGCAGTCCGGACGGATTGCGTGGCACATACATGCTGCTTGATGAAGCATCCGTAACCGGTACGGCCAATATTATTATGGCCGCCGTATTGGCCACGGGTAAAACAACTATTTATAATGCTGCCTGCGAGCCCTATATACAGCAACTATGCCGTATGTTGAATTCAATGGGAGCTAAAATAACAGGGATTGGATCCAATCTGCTTGAAATAGAAGGGGTTGAAAAACTTCATGGCACGACACATAGACTCCTTCCAGATATGATTGAAGTTGGGAGTTTCATCGGCATGGCGGCCATGACCGGCTCCAATCTGCTGCTTCGGGATGTCGGTATCAACGACCTTGGCATGCTCCCTTACGCATTCTCTCGATTCGGCGTGAGTATGAAAATAGAAGGTGATAATATCCGGGTGAATCAAGAAGAAATTTATGAGATAGATCAATATCTTGATGGCTCCATAATGACGATAGCCGATGCGCCATGGCCGGGATTATCACCCGATCTGATAAGCATCTTGCTCGTTGTCGCCACACAGGCAAAAGGAAGCGTTCTGATTCATCAGAAGATGTTTGAGAGCCGGCTATTCTTTGTGGATAAACTCCTTGACATGGGAGCCAAGATAATCCTATGCGATCCTCACCGAGCCGTGGTGATCGGGTTAGGAAAATTTCATTGCCTGCGTGCCACGGAAATGGTTTCTCCTGACATCCGCGCCGGAATCGCAATGCTGATAGCTGCATTAGGTGCAAAAGGCACAAGCAAGATCCAGAACATAAATCAGATTGACCGGGGCTATGAAAATATCGATGGGCGCCTCAACAAATTGGGCGCAAAAATCATTAGAATAGAAGCATAATCCTATGATAAAGGAAGATGATATAATTGAGATAGGAAAGTTTCAGAAAACTCATGCCCTTAAAGGGGAACTGAACGCAGTTCTTGATATTTGCGAAGATTATCTCACCGAAGATAACCCAGTAATCGTGGATATGGATGGCATATTCGTTCCCTTCTATGCAGAATCTGTAAGGCCGAAGGGAAGCACGAGTTATCTTATAAAACTTCAGGGTGTTGACTCGATAGAGGAAGCTTCAAAATTCGTTAATAAAGCGATATATGGTCTCCGGAATGATATGCTCGAATATTTCGATGCCGATGATGAGGATGTGGCCTTGCCAAATGAACTTGAGGGTTATGAAGTGATCGATTCAGAAATTGGATCTCTGGGAACGTTGGTAAGGATTGATGATACGACTATAAATACGCTTATGATTATTGACGGCGGAGCGTATGGAGAGATATACATTCCTTTTAATGAGGAATTCATTGACAGGATAGATGATGAAAACAGAGAGATAATAACTTCCGTGCCGGAAGAATTACTTTCAATTAATATTAACAAGAAAGATAATGAGTAACGAAGGTGTTTATGACGAGGATGCAGCGATACAGTTCATCCGCAACACTCTCCCGGAAAATGTAAATATAAGATATAGCGATGACGAGATTCTATATGTAATTGACATAATATGGGAGTGGTATGAGAAAAATGGCTATCTAAGCCTTGATTCCGATGTAACGGAGGAAGAGGAGCATGATCTTCCAAGGCTTACGGCCTATGTGAAATCACAAATGCAGAAAGATAAGGAATTTGTAATGGATCCTCAGGATCTGGAACTCATAGTAAGAGGGGAGGTACAATATGAGGAATCTATCGATGATATTGTATAATATCCGTTTCACCCTTATTTCGGTCCTCATTATGGGGGCTCTCGTAAGTGCATCCGGCCAGTCATCTCCGGCTACAGGGGGAAGAAATGCGCAATTGGATGATATGTCGTTCATTGAGATGATCAATTCCGTAGAATTGGATAAGAAAAGCTCCGATTTAGTCAAGAAATTTCAAGATAAAGAGGGGAGGAATCCACTGCATAGCCGTTACTACAACAGTAAGAACGGCTGCCTTGTAGAAACGTTCAGGAATAAGGAAGTGCTCTTGATTACGATTCCTGCCTCAAAACTTTTCATGCCTAATGAGGTTGAACTACGGCCGGATGCATCCGCCTATCTCTCCCCAATAAAAAGATATCTGAAAGAACCGGATATGTATCGAGTCCTTATAGTGATGCACACGGACAACACAGGCTCGGAAGCATATAGGGATCATCTGACAGAAGAACGATCGTCGGCCGTATTCGACTGGTTTGTTAGCCAGGGGGTGGATACCTCTTATCTCTTCCCCTATGCTTACGGGGATGAAATGCCGCTTGTAGAAAATAATTCAATGAGCAATCGCGACAAGAACCGACGGCTTGAAATTTATCTCGTGCCAGGTAAGAAAATGGCGGACCAGGCAAAGAAAGGAAGGATAATATTTTGATTCTCAGATATAAAAGATCTCTCACTATCAACCGGTAATATTCATCTTTGAGAAAAAAAACCAAAATTTGCGTTAATAATTTGGTAGTTTAAAATAAAAGTAGTAATTTTGCAGTGTCAAAAGGACAACAATCCTATCGCAGAGCGATGACAAAACAGATTGCCTTGTGGTGTAATGGTAGCACACC
>DAAI01000058.1:0-157502 GCA_001701105.1 Bacteroidales bacterium GP1 | reverse complement strand
TGAGAGTTCGAGTCTTTCCAAGGCAACAAAAATAAGTCTCAAGACAATCTCTTGAGACTTTTAATGTATATCTACATGACACCCAATATCATTATATCTCCGGAAGAAGAACTAAAAATGATTAGGCATGTAACTCTGGTAGGGTTCTGGATCAATGCCGCTTTGGTAATAATAAAACTGTTCTTTGGATACTGGGGTAATTCCGATGCATTGGTAGCCGATGGTTATCACTCATTGAGTGATTTCCTGACAGATTTTATGGTACTCTACTTCGTAGGCATATCCTACAAGAAGGCTGATAGAGAACATCCATATGGCCATGGCAAATTTGAGACAGTGGCTTCTGTGATGATAGCCGCTATCCTTCTCATAGTTGCGATCGGTATTGGCTGGGGAGGAGTGGATACGATAGTAAATTCCATGAAAGGATTGCAGATTCCGCGACCCGATGTATGGACTATAGTGGTGGCTGCCGTATCCATTCTTTCAAAAGAATGGTGTTATAGATATACTATGAGATATGCCAATAGATTCGGTTCATCAGCCCTAAAAGCCAATGCTTGGCATCATCGCACTGATGCCGTATCATCCATAGCTACGCTCATCGGAGTTTCTCTATCATTTGCATTGGGAGAGGAATGGAGAATCCTTGATCCAATCGCATCTGTTATCATTGCAGTATTGATAGGTATCTCAGCCATCCAGATTGCAAAACCTTCCGTCAACGAGCTTTTGGAAATATCTCTCCCCGCTGATGAGATTGAACGTATCCGGGCAAAAATAAAAGGAGTTTCCGGTGTAATGAGAGTTCATAACTTACGTGGTCGTAAAAACGGCCATACCTGCATAATTGACGTAAACATCCATGTAGATCCCGATATTACAGTAAGGTTAGGACATGCCATAACTCAAGAAGTCGAAAAGACTTTAAAAGAAGATTTGGGAGACGACACAATTATCTATGTCCATATGGAGCCGCAGGAATCGCTCTGATAAAAGGCACTAAGTTTTGTGACTGATTCCAACCATACGATTTCTATGTCAGAGTATTATATTTGATACTTACTTTAATGATTTTTTGGAGTACGCTATGAGCCGTACATCCTTACATTTTTCGGCACCTTATAGTCAACCTAAAATTAGAAAAATATTCTTTATTATAGAGGAGACACTTGGTTCGTATTCCGGTAATCATATTGATATTATTTGAATTGGGTAATTAAGAATTTAAGGTGATTAATGCTCTTAGAAGCTATTATTCGCCGTTTATGGGTCGGTTGCGAAAGTGCTTGTCTCAGGTCTCCGAGCTATAGAATTAGTCTGGTGTGTAGACTCACGAGCCTTGAGTGAGTACTTTTTAGAGGAGTTACATATAAGCGCTCATACATCAGCACAAGCATAAAATAATGCTTCCGGTATGATATTTTTAAAATATAGATAAGGGTGGTGGATAGTAAAGTTATTAATCTAAAAAACCACTCAAATAGACGTAATAATAATTAAAGCTTCTGATTATCAATATCGACGATTTATAATATAACGCTGAAGGCGGAATCAATAAGATTAATACCTAATATATAAGATTAATACCTAATATATAAGATTATACCTAATCTGAATATCAATTGGATATACGTATTTCATATTCCATGAGGGATTGAGAGGTAATAGTTCTTAACCCTTCTATTTAACATAATAGTGATTATATACATTTTTCTGAATTCTCGTCCTTATCCATTATTTACCTCATTACTAAATTTAGATAGGAAAATCCGGATTCTTGTATTTCTATATTATTAATCCACCCTTAGAATATCATTATTATTAACGGATTACCCTTTCTGTATGCACAATTGTAATTCTTAACCCAATAATAAATTAGAGCTCTTTCAACAGAATATGAACTCATACATCCTGAATCACTCACTCAACTTAGAAATTATAGATTACCTTCATTTAAGTTCCTTTTGCAGAAAGCGTGTGGTAGGAGTATCAATTTTACATATTTCTTCGGGTGTACCTTCAGCAACAATTATTCCACCATCTCGTCCGCCATCGGGCCCAAGATCGATAATATGGTCAGCACATTTTATCACATCCATATTATGCTCGATAACAACCATCGTGTTTCCTTTATCTACCAGTTTATTAATCACGTTCAGCAACACCCGGATGTCTTCAAAATGCAATCCGGTTGTCGGCTCATCAAGAATAAATAGGGTTTTTCCTGTGTCGCGCTTTGCGAGTTCCGTTGCTAATTTCACACGTTGATTCTCTCCCCCGCTCAGGGTGCTCGAAGGTTGGCCGAGTTTAAGATAGCCCAATCCAATTTCCTGGAGCACTTTAATCTTCTTAAGGATCACCGGGACATTCTCAAAAAATTCAACAGCTTGATTAACTGTCATTTCAAGGACATCTGATATTGATTTCCCTTTATATCTAACTTCCAATGTCTCACGATTATATCGTTTGCCTTGACATTCCTCGCAAGGCACAAGCACATCAGGCAGGAAATTCATCTCTATAGTCCGATACCCGTTACCTTTGCATACTTCGCAACGACCTCCTGATACATTAAATGAAAATCTGCCCGGTTTATATCCGCGAATTTTTGAATCCGGGAGTTCGACAAAGAGCTTTCTGATGTCCGCAAACACTCCGGTATATGTAGCAGGATTAGAGCGTGGTGATCGTCCCAAGGGAGATTGATCTACAGTCACTACTTTATCTATATATTCTATTCCTGCAATCTCCTTATAAGGTAAAGGCTCTTGCAGACTTCTGTACAGATGTTTGCTTAGAATGGGCTGCAATGTACCATTAATAAGTGATGATTTACCACTTCCGCTAACACCGGTGATACATATAAATTTTCCTAAAGGCAAATTAAGGGTAACATTCTTCAGATTATGACCCTTAGCCCCCGAAAGAGTCATTGTCTTTCCATTTCCCGATCGTCTTTCATCAGGCACCTTTATCTCTCGTTTCCCGCTCAAATAATCAGAAGTGAGCGTCCTAATACCTTTCATTTTATCAGGAGTCCCTTGAAAAACTACCTCTCCCCCTTTTTTCCCGGCCCCGGGACCGATATCGATAATATAATCTGCCTGCTCCATAATGTCGCGGTCATGTTCCACGACAATAATAGAATTGCCATTATCACGCAATTGCTTAAGGCTATTGATTAGCCTTATATTATCACGTTGGTGCAATCCTATCGAGGGTTCGTCAAGGATGTAAAGCACGTTTACCAACTGAGATCCTATCTGGGTGGCGAGCCGAATCCGCTGACTTTCACCACCACTTAAACTTGAACTGCTCCGATTCATTGAAAGATATTCCAATCCCACATCGAGCAGGAACTTCAAGCGACTTCTTATCTCTTTTAAAATTTCTTCGGCTACGAGGCGTTTTCTTGGATCAAGTCTGTCTTCCAGACCTTGAGTCCATTCATAGAGTTCCCCTATATCCATTGCGGCTACATCTGCAATATTTTTCCCATCTATGAAAAAATGCAATGCCTCTTTATTGAGGCGAGCTCCTCCACATTCTGGACATGTAGCCTGAGAAAAGAACTTATCACTCCATTTGTTGGCTTCAGCACCTGCGTCTTCCGACTGCTGCATTTCTATATATTTCACCAATCCTTCGTATCCCGGAGAATAGTTAGCAAGCCCCATTGAATTCTTTATATTCAGCTTAACTCTGGTTCCATTTAGGACATCATCTATCACCTCTGGAGCAAGATCTTTTACCGGAGTCTTGATAGACGTGCCGTGTAGTTCACATATAGCCTCTATCTGCCAAAAAATTAGAGAATTTTTATATTTACCTATTGCTTCAATTGCTCCATCATAGATAGATTTCTCACGGTTAGGAATTAACTTATCCATATCCACGAGATTCACCATTCCGAGGCCTTTGCATCGTGGACACGCACCTTGTGGCGAATTGAATGAAAAATTGTGCGGAGCAGGTTCAGGATATGATAGCCCGGTTTCTGCATCCATGAGTAATTGGCTGAAATGAGCTATATCACCATTCTCCATATCTTGCACCATCATTAATTTACCGCCCTGTCTTAGAGCAGTTTCCACGGAATCTTGAAGGCGTTTCGGATCATCCGGATTAACACGCAATCTATCGACTACCAGCTCTATCGAATGATTCTGATAGCGGTTCACTTTCATTCCATATTCAAGATCTTTCAATTCTCCATCAACCCTTACATATAGATAGCCCTTCTTACGCAAATTATCAAACAACTCTTTGTAATGACCTTTTCGGTTTTTCACAATTGGGGCAAGCACATATATTTTTTTACCATTATATTTCTGACGGATCATATCAAAAATCTGATCCTTAGTATATTTCACCATCGGCATACCTGTCAAATAACTTCTTGCCTCACCCATTCTGGCAAAAAGAAGACGGAAAAAATCATATATCTCAGTTGTGGTACCTATTGTGCTGCGAGGGTTTTTATTTACAGTCTTCTGTTCTATGCTGATCACGGGACTTAATCCTGTGATTTTGTCCACATCCGGACGCTCCAGATTACCCAGCATATTTCGGGCATACGAGGAAAAGGTCTCAATATATCGTCTTTGGCCTTCTGCAAAAATAGTATCGAAAGCCAAGGATGATTTTCCACTTCCACTCAATCCGGTCACAACGCACAGCTTATTATGCGGAATCGTGACATCGATGTTTTTCAGATTGTGAACCCGAGCGCCATATACGTCGACACTGTCAGTAGTTAGAATCTTATTTTCTTCCATTTTTATAAATTCAATAATACGGATACTATATCAACAATTAATATGCCAATAAAGTAGAAGAATATTTAATTATCAATAAATAGACAATAAAGAGTCGATAATCCGGTGAGTCCAAATAAGCGGCATCAAAAATCGTTGCGCATACAAGCATGGTTAATTCTATCATAACAAAAGGATAAGTCGATACGACCTATCCCTTCTTCATGTCTTGATTAGCTAAAAATCTTTACTATAAATTATTCTATAATGCGTTTTGCTCCGACATATCTTCCTTCGTAATACCCTTTGCAATCATCAATCTTAACACCTTTGATACTTGCATGGATGAAAGTAAAATCGCCGGTTGCATTGTTGGCTGATACTACGATCCCAACATGACCGACATTCTTGCCACTGCTTCTGCTGGTAAAGAAAACGAGATCGCCTTCACGAAGATTTTTCCTATCAATCTTCTTTCCTTCGGTATATTGAGTGCGCGAACAAGGGCTTATAGAATAACCAAACTGGCGGTATACATAGCTTGAGAAGCCTGAGCAGTCGAATGCCTTCGGGCCCTTCATTCCGTGGCGATATGGCTTTCCGATATGCTTGCGAGCCTCTTTGAGAAGGTCGCCGAGAAGAATTTTGGTTTCATCTTTCACAGCAGAGGCGGCTTCACGCTTTTCAATCTCGCCTTTCATCATGTTGTTGATGACGCTCATGTCGAGCTTTGAATTGACATTAGCCATCTGGCGTGAATGTGCTTGTCGATGAGCGGCGACGCGGGTGGAGGTCGAGGCCGGAGCCTTTGTCTCCGCAGTCATGGTAATTCCAAATACTAATATGGCTAATCCGCTTACTATGCTTCTGATATTCATAATGTCTGTCAGTTCCAATGAGTTATGGCTCTATCGTGACCATACTCCGATTATTACATCACAAAATTAATAAAATTCTCTTTAACTTCCAAATATAACTGACCTTATTATCAAATAATTAAATTATTTTTACAAACGGCACACATTCCCTCTTGATGTGCAAAAAAATTCTCCCCATTAAACTTTCACTTTTATTTTATGTTATTTATATAAATGTCGGGAATAGAATCGTAACAGATCTTATTATCTCGATAATAACGTCTAATATTACCTAATAGCTTTGCATCTGACACCAACATACAATCTCTTTATAATGAAAAAGACACTGTTACTGCTGTTATTGTGCCCGACCATAGTGATTCCGGTTAGGGCAAAAGACCGTATTACGGTTAATCCAGAGGCCACGAATGAAGAAACAATCATGCACGCCTGGAGCTGGAATTTCTCAGAAATGGCGCGTAGCATGAAGGAAATCGCTGATGCCGGGTTTACAATGATCCAGACTTCTCCCGTGCAGGCATGCTATTATCCGGAGGGTGCAGGCAAAATGATATTCGACCCGGATGTAACTGAAGGAAACTGGTATTACTACTATCAACCCACCAATTGGTCGATTGGGAATAAGATTCTGGGTTCGAAAGCAGAAATGCAGGCAATGATGGACTCTGCCGCCAAATATAATGTTCGCGTAATTGTCGATGTGCTCCCTAATCATACAGCCTTCGACATTGATGCAGTGGAAGATAGTTTTTATGAAGCCGTCGGAGGGAGAGATAAAATGTTCCATTCCAATGGTCTGACTCCGATAAGAGACTATAATATCCGTGAGCAATGCACTTTAGAAGGTACAGGAGGCCTTCCAGATGTAAACACTGAGAATCCCGACTTCCAGAAATATTACATGAAATTCGTAAACGAATTGTTGTCAATGGGTGTAAGGGGATTCAGGTACGATACAGCCAAACATATAGGCGTACACTCCGATCCTGTCGACACAGCGTCCGGAGTTAAGGAAAATGATTTCTGGGATGTGGCCACAGGAAGAAAAGCAGTTAAAGGTATAAAGCTGGCTCTCCCCTATGACTCTTTATTCGTATACGGTGAAATTCTTCAAGATAAGAATGTACCCGAATCCGAATATGCCGATTATATGAATCAGACAGCATCAAGCTATGGCCATGTTCTTAGAGAAGTACTTGAACAACACTCTGCCAATGGCAAGGATATCATCAATTTCCATCATCAGGCAGCTCCGGAATTTCTCACGACATGGGTAGAAAGCCACGATACTTATGCCAATGCTCATGAATCTGCTCATCTTACTGATGCGCAAATCCGCAATGGCTGGGTATTTCTTACGGCTCGTCAGAACGGGACTCCCCTATTCTTTTCGCGTCCGGCCGGTTCGACACGAAAGAACTATTATGGCAACAACATTCTCGGAGCAAGAGGAAACGATGAATTCAAGCATCCCGAAGTGGTGGCAGTGAATAATTTCCGCAAGGAAATGAAAAATCAGAAGGAAGATGTGCGGATTAATGAAAATGGGCAGGTGCTTCTTGTAAACAGAGGAAACAAAGGAGCGGCTGTTGTCAACATCGGCACATTTGCCAACTCTGTCAATCTCCCTACCGGCTTGCCCGACGGGACTTATAAGGATGTTGTCTATGGCAAAGAATTTAAAGTAAAAAAAGGTAATCTGATCGGTCTGCTTGCGCCGGAGCGATCATATATCCTTATGAAAAAATAAGAAATCTGATACGGAGTTTTAAGGATGCGGAGATGAAAATGTCTTCGCATCTTCTTTATAAATGCCCCATTCTTTTTTGAACCCTTTTGGCATGAAATTTGTATTACTATAAATGAAATCCGAGAAGTTTCTATGCTCCACAGGATTCAAATGTAGAAAAGTTAAAAAGAAATATAAATTGATTATGAACATCAAACCATTGGCCGACAGGGTTCTTATTGAACCGACGGCAGCAGAAGAGACTACACTGGGAGGCATTATCATTCCAGATTCCGCAAAAGAAAAGCCCCTTAAAGGCACAGTCCTTGCTATTGGCGACGGGACTAAAGATGATCCGATGGTACTTAAGAAAGGAGATACCGTACTGTTTGGAAAATACGCCGGCACGGAAATAGAAATCGAAGGTGTAAAGTATCTTATGATGCGGCAGAGTGATGTTCTGGCCGTAGTTGAGTAAACAAACTATAAAAATCAACTTAATCATGGCAAAAGAAATAAAATTCAACATAAAGGCTCGTGAAGAGCTTAAAAATGGTGTCGACGCACTCGCCGATGCCGTAAAGGTAACCCTCGGCCCGAAGGGTCGCAATGTTATCATCGAAAAGAAATTCGGCGCTCCTCATATCACTAAAGACGGTGTAACCGTAGCTCGTGAAATCGAACTGGAAGATCCCTTCCAGAACATGGGAGCCCAGCTTGTTAAGGAAGTAGCTTCCAAAACAGGCGATCAGGCAGGCGACGGCACCACAACAGCCACTGTGCTTGCTCAGGCTATCGTGAATGTGGGTCTTAAAAATGTGGCAGCCGGGGCTAATCCTATGGATTTGAAGCGCGGTATCGACAAAGCTGTCTCAACTGTAGTCGAGCAGATCAAGGCTCAAAGTCAGGCGGTTGACAACGATATGGAAAAGATCGAGAATGTTGCCCGCATCTCTGCAAATAATGATGAAGAGATCGGTCGCCTTATCGCCGAAGCAATGGAGAAAGTTAAGACTGAGGGCGTAATAACCGTAGAAGAAGCAAAAGGCACAGAAACCTCCGTCGATGTAGTTGAAGGTATGCAGTTCGACCGCGGTTATATATCCCCTTACTTCGTGACAAATAGCGAAAAGATGGAATGCGAGATGGATTCTCCGTATATCCTTTTATACGACAAGAAAATATCCAATCTTAAAGATATGCTTCCCATTCTTGAAGCAGTAGCCCAGTCAGGACGTCCGTTGCTCATTATAGCTGAGGATGTAGACAATGAGGCTCTCGCCACATTGGTAGTAAACCGTCTTCGCGGCTCATTGAAGATATGTGCGGTGAAAGCTCCCGGTTTCGGCGACCGCCGCAAAGAAATGCTTGAGGATATCGCCATTCTGACCGGTGGCACTGTCATAAGCGAAGTCAAAGGTATGCAGCTTGCACAGGCAACCGTCCATGACCTTGGTACAGCCGAGAAAGTTACAGTTAATAAAGACAATACCATTATCGTCAATGGAGCCGGCTCCAAAGAGGCGATTGCTAATCGCGTCGCACAAATAAAAGCACAGATTGAGACCACTACCTCCAACTATGACAAAGAGAAGTTGCAGGAACGTCTCGCCAAGTTGGCAGGCGGCGTTGCCGTTCTCTATATTGGCGCACCATCAGAAGTAGAGATGAAGGAAAAGAAAGACCGAGTAGACGATGCTCTGTCGGCCACCCGTGCAGCGATAGCCGAAGGAATCGTTCCCGGCGGTGGCGTAGCATATATTCGCTGCCTTCCCGCACTCGATGAACTTAAAGGTTCTAACGATGATGAAAACACAGGTATTCAGATTATCCGCCGCGCTATTGAGGAGCCGCTGCGTCAGATAGTAGACAATGCAGGAGTTGAAGGAGCGGTAATTCTTCAAAAGGTAAAAGAAGGTACCGGCGACTACGGTTACAATGCCCGCACCGATACATTTGAGAACTTCTTTGCATCCGGCGTTATCGATCCTGCAAAAGTAACTCGTGTAGCCCTCGAAAATGCAGCAAGCATCGCAGGAATGTTCCTAACCACTGAATGCGTTATCGCAGACAAGAAGGAAGATGTTCCGGCAATGCCGGCAGGCGGTGCTCCCGGAATGGGTGGCATGGGCGGCATGATGTAACCCATACGACTATCAAAATAAAAATGGATTGTATCACAACTGTCGATACAATCCATTTTTATTAGAATGATAGATAGAAGGGGCTGCAAAGCTCCCGGTATTCTTCAGAAGGCACTCCCGGAGAGAATTGCAAGACGAGGGGCTTATCTTCTGCACTGGATTCTTCGGTAATATTCCCAATAGAAGTTAGGCCTACCAATATTCGTTTTACAGATGCGCCCGGGTGTCCTTTAATATTTACTAACCGGTCAACTTCCAACCCAATTTCTTTTATGATTTTCAATAATTGCTTCAATCTTCCATAAGGTAGGATCAATTCAATTTTTCCACGGGGTGTCAATAACGATTTTGCATTTCGGAGTAATACCGACAAAGGCAAAGCGCAATCATGACGTGCACGCAGGCGTGGGGAATCAGTAACATTAACCCCAGAATCAAAATACGGAGGGTTTGATATTATCAGATCAAAGGAAGGGAGAATCCTATGGAATTGGGGCAAATCGCTCAAGACAGGAGCGTTAAAATCCTCAAGAATTGTGAATATTCTATCTCCCCATGGCGAGTGGGAAAAATTTTCGAAGGCATCGGAGAGTGAATCAGCATCAATATCAAGCGCATATATTGACGCACAAGGATTTTTTTGCGCACACATAAGGGCTATAACGCCACACCCGGTGCCAACATCAAGAATATTACCTTCAGTCGCGCTACTCCACGCTCCAAGCAATACGGCATCCGCACTTATTTTCATCGAGCTGCGGGAATGCCTGCATTCAAATTGCTTGAAACGGAAAACACCTGAATTTTCCTTACCCATATTAATCTCAACGTATCGGCAGGATTAATATTTCCTCATGGTAATTTAGTTTGACATCAGGCATCAATAGAAAATACCTTAGAAAATATGCGGATTTTTTTGTAATTTTGTATCCGTTTGGAAAATTTTATCCTTACTGTAATAATCATACAATCTTTTGGACATGAATCTAAGAAAGACAGATCAGATAATCTTACAAGATATTAATTCTATTCATTCTTTATATGCCGATCAGCAGGGTGCAACTCCTGTAACAAGAGCATCTTCACTTTTAGTGTATCCTATGTTGGATGAAATAGTCTTACCTTATCAGCAGATGTCAATTACGGCCGTGACCGAATATCAGAGAGCGGTGCTGAAGGAGGCGAATGCATCCAAATCGCCAATGGTAATGGTTCCGGAAAAGGAATACATCTCCAAGATGACAGGCGAAACTGTACAAGCATCTAAATTCAAGGATTGTACAGGAATTGTTGCATGGCCGGTCATTTTTTCCGAAACATCCGATAAAAATAAATACGAAGGGATTATCCAGACGGGATTCCAGTGTCGAATCTCCACTGCAGGGTGGGTTGGAGAAGCATTTGCCGTATCAAATGTCATACGCTTGCATGAGAAACTGATTGATTATAATGAAACAGAGGCAGAACTGCAAGAATTGCTCAATCAAAGATTTGATGCACTCACTCAATTTTTGTCTAATGAGCATCGTCTCCAGCTCAATGAAAAATTGAATTCAATCCCTGACGGAACGATTGAACGTCTCAGCTTCATGATTCATAACTCACCGGCTACCAGAGAGCAGACCTTAGCATTTATTGAAGAATTGGATCTCTCCAAGCGGAGAACAGCCTTCATGAAATTTTTATCATCCGAAATCCATAAGCTCTCACTGCGCGAGGAGTTAAGCCGACAGACTATGGAGAATCTCAATCAGCAACAAAGGTCGGAATTTCTGCGTGCTCAGATAAAAACCCTTCAATCCGAACTCGGAGGGGAAACAGAAGATTCAGATTTTGAAGAGCTGGATTTAAGGGCATCAACTAAGCATTGGAGCAATGAAACTAAAGCGGCTTATGAGAAAGAATTGCGAAAACTGACCCGGTATGCCCCAAATTCACCGGAATATGCGATGCAGTATTCTTATCTCGATACCTTTCTGAATCTACCCTGGCTACATATGGACAACTCAGATTTTTCTCTTGAATTTGTAGAAAAAATACTAAATCGGGATCATTTTGCCTTGGAGAAAGTGAAGGAGAGAATCATAGAGCAAATGGCTGTGATAAAGCTCCGAAAAGATATGAAAGCTCCGATCCTTTGTCTGGTAGGGCCTCCGGGAGTAGGAAAAACATCCCTTGGCAAATCAATAGCTGAAGCTCTCGGACGCAAGTATGTCAGGATAGCATTAGGGGGAGTGCACGATGAAGCAGAAATCAGAGGGCATCGGCGCACATATCTCGGCTCAATGCCGGGGAGGATAATTTCGGCCCTTGAGAAGTGTGGCACGTCCGACCCCGTGATGGTTCTGGATGAAATCGACAAACTCGGAGCTGACTATAAGGGCGACCCGCAGACCGCCCTTCTTGAAGTGCTTGACCCAGAACAGAACTCAAGATTCCATGATAACTTTATCGATCACGATTATGACTTATCGCATGTGCTTTTCATAGCTACGGCCAATTCGCTGGATAATATCTGCCAGCCATTGCTCGACCGGATGGAGGTCATTGATATTGAAGGATATGTGGAAGATGAAAAGCTACATATTGCACGGCTTCATCTGATACCCCGAAATCTCGTGAATCATGGGTTTAAAGATGATGAAATCTCTTTTACGGATGCTGCGTTGAAAGAAATTATTCGATTCTATACCCGTGAAAGCGGAGTCCGACAACTTGAGAAACGCATTGCTGAATGTCTCCGAAAGGAAGCGAGGCTCAAGGCCTCCGACAAGCCGATAGATGCAGTGATTGATGATCAGAAAGTCAGAAGCCTGCTCGGAAGGCAATCGGTATTTCCGGATCAATATGAGACCAACGAGATTCCCGGCGTTGTTACAGGCCTTGCATGGACAAAAAGCGGTGGCGAAATCTTATTTATAGAAGTTGCCGTGGCTGAAGGTAAAGAATCTAAATTAACTCTTACAGGAAATCTTGGAGATGTAATGAAAGAATCAGCTGTAACTGCCCTGCAGTATCTTAAGACTCACGCTGCTTCATATGGTCTAAAACCGGCTGATTTTGAAGGGAAGCAGATTCATATACACGTTCCGGAAGGTGCCGTTCCCAAAGATGGTCCTTCAGCCGGAATTACCATGCTTACGGCTATCACATCTGCATTCACCGGGAGATTAGTTAAGGAGAAACTTGCAATGACGGGTGAAATCACCCTGCGCGGCAGAGTACTTCCTGTAGGAGGCATTAAAGAAAAAATCCTTGCCGCAAAACGCGCCGGAATCAAGTATATAATCCTGAGTGCGCGTAATAAGAAGGATATTGAGGAGATCAAACCTTCATATCTTGAAGGCTTGGAGTTTCATTTTGTGGATTCAGTTTCCGAAGTATTGGACTTTGCCTTATTGCCGGAAGGCGCATGATTACGCTTTCTGTGGTAACGCCTTTTCACAGATTTCTTCTCTCCGGAAGCGTCCGGCCTCTCTGTTATGGGCTGATCAGGCATTGAGGTGACTTCTTTTTGCTTTCCTGACGCTATGGGGTTTTTAGTCTTTGCATTTCCTCTACGGGAATGCCGCATTGAAATGGTAATCAATTTCGATNNCCGGGAATGCCGAGAGCCTCTACCCCTCCCCTTTTTTGCGGGATTTGCGGTCTTTTCAACTGGAGGCTCCCCCAGTTCGGAAGGCACGGCTTCTCTTGGCACTTGTTTTTCGAGAAGTCGCTCTATTCGATGCAAACGAAACATTTCTTCAGGCGCGATAAAAGTCACGGCTCTCCCGTCACGGTCAGCCCTTGCTGTTCGGCCGATTCTATGCACGTAATCTTCCGGTTCGCCGGGAACATCGAAATTGATTACCATTTCAATGTCGTCTATGTCAATGCCCCTTGAGAGTATGTCAGTAGCAATAATAACATTTGTATTTCCCGCTTTGAAATCAAGCATAACATTATCGCGCTCGTTCTGGTCGAGATCACTATGCATTTCCGCCACCTTGAATGGGGCTTTACGGAACTCCCTCGCAAGGTTCTTAACCTTAATCTTAGATCCGGAGAAAATGATGACACGCCGAGGAGGCTGAAGGGAGAATAAATGTTTAAGGATTCCCATTTTCTGAGCCTCATAACATATGTAGGCGGATTGCCTAATCTTTTCCGCCGGCTTTGACACTGCAAGTTTAATCTCTACAGGGTCTTTTAATATTTTCTTGGCCATATGCTGAATCTTTGCAGGCATTGTTGCTGAAAACATCAGCACTTGTACCGTTTTTGGGAGATGGGAAAAGATCTGCATAATATCATCGTAAAAACCCATATCGAGCATACGGTCGGCCTCATCAAGGACGAAGAATGATACTTCAGATAAATTCACATATCCCATGCTTAGATGAGCAAGAAGCCTTCCGGGAGTGGCTATAACGACATCGGCCCCCATTTTGAGTGATTTTCGCTGCTGTTCGTAGGTGACTCCATCAGTTCCCCCATAAACGGCAATGCTGCTTACCGGCATAAAATATGCAAATCCCTGCATTTGCCGGTCGATTTGCTGCGCAAGCTCGCGTGTCGGCGCCATTATAACGCAATTTACAGCATTTACCGGGTAGTTACCATCAGCAAGCATATCGATTACCGGCAACAGATAGGCAGCCGTTTTGCCTGTGCCGGTCTGAGCGCATGCTAATACATCGCGCCCTGACAGCACTGCCGGAATGGTCTGCTCTTGGATCGGAGTGCACTCATCAAAGTGCATATCCCATAATCCATCGAGTACATCATCATTGGAGAGCAATTCGTCAAATCTCATGTTACAAAATTAATAAAATCCGGTTGTTTTGACAAACACACAATATTTCTAAAATTTTATCATACCTTATATTGTTGTATATCTGTTATTTATAAAAATAAATAAAAATTTTTCAAAAAAATTTATCTTTTTCCGAAACATTTTTTCTCGACATGATGTTAATATGATGAACAACATTTAAAACAACACAAAAAAATGAAAAAGTCACAATCATTCCAAAGTCGCCTCTTAGGGCTTCAAGGAAACCTTCTGAACTTCGCCTATCAGCTGACAACAAACCGCGAACAAGCTGAAGACCTTCTCCAAGACACTACGTTAAAAGCTCTTGATAACGAAGATAAGTATGTTGACAATGTGAATTTCAAAGGATGGATTTTCACCATCATGCGCAACATCTTCATCAACAACTACCGCCGCATTGCACGCAGCGCAACAGTCATCGACCAGACAGAGGACCTTTACCACCTCAACCTGAGCCAGGACAGCGGCATCGATTCACCGGAAGGAAGCTACACCGCAGCAGAAATCACCGCTGCAATCAACGAGTTCCCCGAAAAGTACCGCGTTCCCTTCACAATGCACGTTGCAGGCTACAAGTACAATGAAATCGCTGATGAGATGGGTCTTCCCCTGGGTACAATCAAGAGCCGCATCTTCTTCGCGCGCCAGGAGCTCCAGACCCGTTTCGCAGACTACAGGTAAGTAAGTTTTTAGCAGCCAGAATAACATAAGATACATGTTGATAACAATATACATATAGTGAAAGATATTTACCAGACCTGACAGAAAGACATACATTACNNATCATGCGCAACATCTTCATCAACAACTATCGTCAGACTGTACGCAAGGCTACCGTAATCGACCAGACAGAAGATCTCTATCACCTCAACATTTCTCAAGATTCCGGTCTCGAGACCCCCGAAGGTTCATATGCGGTAAAGGAAATCTCCGCTGCCCTTAATTCTTTCAACGAGGAGTACAGAGTTCCGTTCAACATGTTTGTGGCAGGCTATAAATACAATGAGATTGCCGAAAAGCTGAATCTTCCCCTCGGCACTGTTAAGAGCCGTATCTTCTTCGCACGCAAACAGCTCCGTGAGCAATTACAGGACTACAGATAATTTAATCAATTACATACCCCCATCACTCACTTTAATTGTGAGAACCTCGTTTTAAATGTTGTCACGGAGACCGCTTTAAGCGGTCTCCATCTTTTTAATAATGAAAAGGATTATGGATGAAAATATGATGGATTTTAAAACCAAGGAATTCATAAAGGCGCATAGAAATGATCATCCTGATAAACTTCGGCTGGCTTATTATGGCAAGAATCTTGGATTTGATGTGGATTTCGCTATAACGCAGATAGAGGTACGTAAAAAAAACTTTGTAAAATTTCCCTTTTTCATAAACATTGAAGATTTTATTTTCCCCGACAAATCCGTAGCCGAACAGGCATCTAATCAATTCATATCTCTATATCATGCTTCATTGGTGGGTAGGAATCAAAGTGTGGCCGATCTTACGGCCGGTCTCGGTATCGATGCCTTCACGTTATCCTTAAATGATAACATTGTGACAGCATTTGAAAAGGATGCTTATAGAAGCGTGATATTGGCAACAAATGCCAATATACTTCATCTTAATAATTTCAAGGTAATTAATGCCGATTCTATAGAGTGGATGATTTGGAATCCGGATAAACATTTCGACTGGATTTTTATAGATCCGGCCAGAAGGGATATGGATGATAACCGGTCGTTTCTACTTAAAGATTCTTCTCCCGATGTGGTAACCTCCCAACAGCTGATAAGAGACCATGCCGACAATATTTTAATAAAAGCCTCCCCTCTGCTGGATGTGTCAAAGACTATTTCCGATTTTACTAATGTGAAAGCGATTCATATTGTCAGTTTTAAAGGTGAATGCAAGGAAACATTGATCCACATTACCAAAAATGATGAACGGCAAGATCCCATAATTAAGATAATCGATATCGCACCGACTGAGGAGTATAAACTCGAAGCACAGGATGTGACATATGATTTTTCTTGCCTATATTCAGAACTTGGAGATAAAGAAATAGAATATTCAGATGAAGATTGGCCGGAAGAAGGAATGTATGTCTATGAATTGGGAGCCGGAATGAGAAAACTTAATTGCAGTTCTTTAATCCAGTCAAGATATTGCGGACTAAAATCGTTAATTAAAAATTCCTTTCTGTTTGTATCAAAGATTCTCTATACTAATTTTCCCGGGAGGATATCGATAATCCAACAGCGGTTGTTGGATGGGAAAGAATTGAAAAACAAATTAATCAATGCCAAGCTAAGGGTAGTTTCTTCGGGATACCATTTGCCAGCTGACCAAATAAGAAAAAAATATAAAATAAAAGAGGGCTCCGGCCATAGTGTATACTTTTCAAGATTCGCAACTGGTAAAACCGTGGCATTTATCACTAAAGATTTATGACCGGAGGCCGATATTATCCTTCTAAGATTATCTAAGAATCCCGGATGAAGCTCCTCTTTGCTGTCCCGCTTCATCATCCTGACTCACCTTCTTTCCAAATCCGAAGGTATAAGTCACCGACAATCGAGCGGACGCATGATCATTGATTGAAAATTTTTGCTCTATTATATCGTAAAATTCGCTATGCATTACTCCCTTGTCGCTTTCCCAGTTCCATTTTGCAAAGTCCATGACTTGGAGACGGATATTCCATGAAGAATTCGACCATCCTGCCTGAAGCATATAAAATGACTTTGTTTTCATCCATGTTCCTATCATACACCCGTCGGGATACCCTTGCGGACCGGAATATACTCCCGAGAAATTCCAATTTCCTGCGTAATAATTGGCCTGCAGAGAATATCCCACATTTGTCTTATTAAGATTATATGGAGCTCCATTGTGGACGGACCTGACTATAACCTGTGCTGATAACTGGAGCTTGCGTTCGAATAAACGTACTGAGGCATAAGTTCCGCATGTCCATTGCTCATAAGGGCCACCCGGCTGCAATATCGTCCTTATTATGCCTGTGGAAGTTGGCCTGTAGTCATAGACATATCTATTCTTTGTTATCCACATATGGCCGAATGCTGAAAGGGAGAATTTGTTGTTCGGAATAAATGAATAGTTGAGCGATAGGTCATAGCTATCGAACGACTTTATATTGGGATTCCCGGTATAGCTCATCAAAGGATTGATCTGAATAATGGCATTGGAGCGAGATGATGAGAATGGATTGGATTTCATATAATGGGTTTCACATCTAATGGAATGCCTATTGGTAGGAGCGTACTGAAGGGATATGTCAAACCATGGGGCTGCTGAATTATCTCTGATTTTCATATACTCCTGTCTATCCCAAAGCAAACCTAATCCCAATAATCCATATACCTTGCCGATACTGACGCTATATTGGATTCCAGGGCCAATCCTTAATGAACTGGAATTGTCGTTAATATTGGCCGTTCCGGAATACTGCGTTTTATTTGTTGCGAACATCGTCTGTAACAAGGCATTGAGTTTACCCCATTTACCAAACGAATGAGAATATGTGAGGTCTGATTTATATTCATGGGCATTATCAGTGGCAGCATTATAATATTCTCCTGCCCCTTCTCCGACATAGAGGCTTTTTATATTGGTATGAGAATAGGCATATCTCGGAGAAAAGGTTATGGAGTTTTTATCATTAAGGATAAAGTTCCAGTATCCTGAATATGATAAAGAATTCTGACGATTTGATTCGGTACTAAAGTAATCTGCTGTTGATACGATTTCGGGAGTGTAGGTCACATATCCTGATTGATTTTTTTTAGGTTCGAAATTCCAAAAGGCTCCTATCGTATTTTGTATGATAATCTTGTCCGTAGCATATCGGGCCTTGAAAGTGGGCCAATATGTATTCTCACGCATAGTGGCCTTTGTCTGAATGGAATTGCGTTCAAATATTTTCATTGACCCGTCGCTTTGGGGAATTCGGAATGTCTCATATGTATTTTCTCCGTCATGCGTGTGATTTATCCAGAATCCTCCTGCTGCTATATCAAAAGTCATCTTTTTATATTGCAATTTCGCGAAAAGGCTCAACTGACCGGCATTATCTGTGACTCCCCATCCAAATCCCTTGATGTATCCTCCATACTCATACTTCTGCATAATAAAATTCACAATATGCGCCTTACCCTGAAAACGGGGATCGGCCGGGTAATCGTAATACTCTACTTTCTTCACATCCGCTATTCTCATTCCTTCAAGGTCATCTTTATTGGCCGGAATAAAATCTATGAAAATATCCACATTTTTTCCGGCAAGATCAGAAATTTCTCCTTTGGGCGAGATTCGTAATTGTGGAATAGCCATTCTGTCGAGGAGGTCGGTGGCGGTCTGAGAGGCATTCTTTTGACGCGACGTAGGGATATAGGTCGATACCTCCGAACCGAGCGACTGTGTTCTCCCCTCAACTACAATTTCCTTAAGATCTGTGGATGTGATAGAGTCTTCCGGCTCGTTGGAAAAGGCATACACCGGGCATGACATCATTATCACTAATAATGTTAACTTATTCATATATGCAATTTTAGAAATTATCTATTCATTATAGCCTAATTATTTCGATAACTCTATCAAGCATTGATTAAGAATCGTATCCACCAATGGGTCGGAATAATCGGGATCGGACATCAAGGCCTTTATAATTTCCATGACAGTGCGTTTCTCTGAATTTTTCACATCCTTATAATGAGATGTATCCAATATTATGGAATAGGCTTTTGACGCAAGAGCCATTCGCGTGTTTTTGGGACTGGAGGGAAGTCCTTGCAGATAGATCATAACCTTATTGAACCAAGAAGATCCAGCAGGGGTGTCGACCTTACTTGAAAATGCTTTTCTCGACAACAATGCATTTTCCTTCTCTTGTGCCAATTGTTGACGGTATTGCAAAGTCGTGGCATAAGTAACTACCAGTTTGCCTACTATTTCGCCATCGTTTTCCTTATAGTGGATCGCATATGCATATCTATAGATCCCCTCCGGATCTTCTGATTTAGGAGCAAGGAACAGGGCGTACATATAGTCGTGGCCCGGTTCGCTAATCTGGACTCCTTTTCCCGTGCCATCTCCTGCTGCCACAACATATCTGGTCTGGTCTTTAATATCTGTTTTACCTCCATATAAGCCATAGGCCTTATCACTATCCTTATCGAATGCCGCGATAATATTTGTAATAAGATTCTTTTTTGAAACCGGAAGCACGAAGAGGTATTCATCTATTTGGCCAACCTTTTCTAAGGTGGATGGATTTTTTTCCAACTGATGATTTTCGGTGATTTTCACATCACGACTCTTTATCAAAGCATAAAATGCAGACTTAACATTGGATTGCGCACTCACGATAATCGGTGAGAATGAAATAGCTATGCTTAAAATACTGAATATTAATCTCTTCATTTTATAAATATTATTGTAACGTTATCATTCTTATTCTTCTTAAGATCATCTCATTGTTATCATCCTCAGGCAAAATCACTCCTGTCATATCATATTCAGCCATATATATATTTGCTAGACTCATAGCGATGTCATTATCAATTTTTGCTTGCTCTATACGAGCATATTCCTCAAGATCGATATCAATAATCGGGAGAGAATCCACCGACTCATTGATAGCTGCTTTAGCAATGAGCTTAGGGCTGGATTTCACATTATTTCTTACCGGAGATTCAATACATTCTCTTATTATTGCGCTATCAAGGGATGACACAACAACTGATATGATGTTATCTACGGGTGGGTTTTCCTCTGCCTTTGTCATAAGCGTCCCACTTTGCTCCATAGGTCTATTTAATAATGAAAACGCAATTGCCACTGAAATTACCAATCCGACGAATATAGCGGCGATACGCAGGATTTTCCTGAAATTCTTAGGCCGTTGTAGGATGGAGGGGCGGAATTTATTCCATTCTTCCCTAACATCGAACTCAGGCTGAGAAATGTAGGCTCCGGCTACAAGAGCATTCATTTCGTATATATCCCGAAGTTCGTCGTCCTGAACAATCATATCCACTTCCTCATCCGACAAAGAGGAGGGAGCTTCAAGCATTTTAGCTATCAGTATGTCTTTCTGTGCATCTTTCATGATTTGCCGGTTTTGAAATGGTTCCTTAATTTTTTCAAGGCCGTTACAAGGCTTTTATTCACTGTGGCTATCGAAAGACCCAGATTGGTGGCGGCTTCCTTATAGCTCATTCCTTCCGTATATATATAATCGATAATCTGTTGTTCCCGCGATGATAGAAGACGTCCGACTGCTGTTCTGACCAACTCGTTTCTATCATCATAATCCTCTTCATCCGGCGGAGGATTCAGAACCAATGATTTCTTTATCTTCTCGCGCGTATCAAGCATATTAATCCGGTTAAGGCAAGCATTTCTTACAGACCGAATTATAAATGCCTTGGGGTTATCAACAACATTTTCAGATTCCCAGAGCCGGAGAAATACTCCCTGCACAATATCTCTGGCCTCATCTTCTTCATGAAGAAGGCTCATGGCCAACCTCATGGAGGGAGGGAAGCATATGGAGTAGAGTGTCTCAAACTCTTTTGTGGAATACTGCATTCTCGAGTCTTTTATATAAAAGACAGTTGAATTCTAAAATCAATTACTCCCTAAAACAAAATTATCAAAATTTCATATCGATAATAAGGCAAAGACCATTAAGCGATATGAGTCAAGGATAAGCTCGGGAATATAATATTAACGAGTCGAGACTCTCTGCTAATACTTATTGCCTTTTACTCCTTCCCTGATTTCTTTTTTCTTCTGAAGATAGATTTAATTTTTAAGGATATAACTCCGAATACAGCCTCTCCGAAGATAGACGAATTCATTTTTGAAGTTCCAAGCTGTCGGTTTACAAATATTATGGGAACCTCATTTATCTTAAATCCATTGAGATGGGCCTTGAATTTCATTTCAATCTGGAAGGCATAACCTTTAAATTGGATATTGTCAAGATCGAGTGTCTCCAGCACTTTACGCCGATAGCATACAAATCCGGCCGTGGAATCACGTAATTTCATTCCGGTGATAAGTCTGACATACATTGACGCAAAATACGACATCAATACCCGACCCATCGGCCAATTGACTACATTTACTCCGGATATATACCGGGATCCTATACTCACGTCTGCGCCATTATCCTTGCAGTCATGGTAAATACGCGGGAGATCATCCGGATTATGAGAGAAATCGGCATCCATTTCTATCACATAGTCATATCCTCGCGACAGAGCCCATTTAAAACCATGTATATAAGCTGTGCCAAGTCCTAATTTACCACTACGTGTCTCAAGATATACTCTCCCTGGATACTGCTTGATTTTTTCCTTCACTGCATCCTGAGTACCATCAGGCGAAGCATCATCAATTACTAATATATCGAAGCCATCATCCTTTTGGACAACGGCATCAATTATATTGGAGATATTCTCTATCTCATTATAAGTGGGTATTATTACCAATGCATCGCTCATAGGGCATGGCAGTTAATAAGGTGGTTATAGCGATGCAAATTTACAAAATAAAGTTTGAATTTCAATGATAAAAATGGAGTTTATGAAAAAACTTCTTCGCTAATTGCCATTTTACCGCAAAGTAAATTCAAGCCATTTTGACGTCTTATTATCATCAAGATCATATCGGATAAAGAGTTTTCTTTATCATCATTGAAGGATGATACGACAATTTGCTTTTCCTCAGATCTTCGGAACCCATGTCGTCTTCTCTATTAATATATGAGGCTCCTCTTAATGCAGCCCTGGCCGCCATTTCAGATGCAAGGAATTGATATATTCCGCGTATGGAGTAATCTCCCTTTTCTGCGTGTTCAAACAAGGTATCGCCGATAACTTCTCCAAAAGCGTAGCCTACTATCTTTCCCCCTATTCTCACGGCTACTCCAAACATCGGAGTTTCTTCTATATGGCCAAGCATCCGGATACACTCGGAATTTTCATGCTCGAATCCATTGTCGTCGGGATGCAATTCATCGAGCGATTTTGAGAACGCTGCAATTTCTCCTGCATTTTCGGAAGTAATCTCAATTATTTCCTTATCGTCATAATGATTTTTGAAATAATTTAGATGGTTTCTCTTTTTTTCCATCTTTTTACCCGGAAACCCGAGAAACTTCGAGGCGTCATAAAGGTATTCATCCCAATCTCGACGTCTGAGTGCCGGTGACTGACGCACTCCCTCCACTTGCTCTTTATCTTCTATCTCTAAATCTTCGGTATAATCCACAAGATATGCTTCCCGCCCATTCGCATCCTGCCTGAATAGATAGATAGCAGTCTGGAGTGGCATATTTCCCACAGGCTTATAATAAAGCAATGCACCTGTTGCCGGATCTTCCCCCTTCAATAATAATGAATTTTCATGTATTGTATATGTGTAATTAAACATTCGGCTCCATAGAAGGATGCCACCTACAGAATAATCACAGCTACGGGATTTAAAATCACGCAGACGTCTTACCAATAGCGGTATATCTTCATCCTTTACCGGTTTGAAATCCAATGTAACTATGTCTCTTTTTATCTGTTGTGCTTTCATAGTAGAATCGGTTTATATGGGCCTTTGATAGCCCTTCATATTATTAACATCTCAAATCACTTTTTGTGCGGACAGAATATGCAGAAGATATTAAGATTTTTTAAACATATTATCGATATGAGACGTTTTGCAATAAAGACCCAATGCCATGAATCAGATAATAACACATTTCACCGACGACGATTTATATAAATTCACAATGTGCTGCGCAGTTATTGACAATTATCCACGCACGCAGGTGAAATATAAGTTCAACGACCGAAATAATACCATCTATCCCCCCGGCTTCGCCGAGGAATTGCGACATCAGGTGAAAGCTCTTGAGAGTATCGTTATTTCTGATGAGGAAATAGATTTCTTCCGTCGTAAATGCAGTTATATCCCGGCTTGGTTCTGCAAATATCTGCAAGGATTCCGATACGATAGCCGATGGGTTACTGTCTTCCAGGACGAGGAAGGGCATCTGGATGTAGAATTCGAAGGATATTGGAGCGACACGATCATGCTTGAAGTAAAAGTGTTGGCCATAATTTCAGAATTATATTATATGATGACCGGCGAATCAGCCAAGCTGGATTATGACAAATATTATGAACGATCTTATCACAAAGCCTCAAGGTTGATAGAGAACGACTGCACCTTCAGCGACTTCGGTACGCGCCGCCGTGCCTCGTTTAAAGCTCAAGATACTGCAATCAGGGCAATGAGCGATTGTCAGAACAATACTACGGGGCATGGAAGATTCGTGGGCACGAGCAATGTGTACTTCGCAATGAAGTACGACCTGACACCCATCGGCACCATGGCTCACGAACTTATTTGTGCCATTGCCGGAATTTACGGGCCTCAGATGGCGAATTACCTTGCCATGAAAGTCTGGGCAAATACATATCGGGGGGCACTCGGAACATTCCTCTACGACACCTACGGCTGGAGAATATTCAGCCTCAACTTTTCGGAAGATTATGCCAATTTGTTTAAAGGGCTTCGTATAGATAGCGGCGATAATTATGAGCAACTTGATAAGATTATTGAGAAATATAGATCGCTTAATATCGATCCAACCGCAAAGCAGATTATCTTCAGCAATGGCCTGAATGTGGATGAGGCTATTAAAATCAATAGATACGCACAAGGTAAGTGCATCCCCTCGTTCGGAATTGGCACCCATTTCACTAACGATTTTCCCGGTATCAAGCCAATGAATATCGTAGTAAAGCTGCTGGCTGTCAAAATCACAGAATCATGGCCTTTCTATTGCCCTACCTGTAAATTATCAGAAGACAAAGGTAAATATACGGGCAATCCGGAAACTGTAAGCATTTTCCGCAAATTATTACATTTGGACTGATTACTTTTATTGGAATACGCAAGCCTATGATAATGAATATTTTTTGGCTATTGTTAGGCCTCGTATTGATATTAGGTGGTGCCAATTGGCTTACTGACGGAGCATCGGCGATTGCGTCCAAATGGGGAGTAAGCGACCTTATAATCGGTCTTACGGTCGTGGCGTTTGGTACATCGGCACCGGAATTAAGCATAAGCCTGATCTCTGCCTTTCAAGGATCTGCGGGTCTCGCTATCGGCAACGTAGTGGGCAGCAACATATTCAACGTTCTTGTGATTATAGGTATTGTGGCAATGATCAGGCCTATTCATATTGAAAATTCAATAATGTCAACGGAATTGCCACTCGTAATTTTATCATCCGTAGCGTTACTCGCAATTGGACTGGGTCCTGAACTCGGATCGGGAATGGAGCGAATTGTAAGCCGGCCCGATGGCATTTTATTGTTATTATTCTTCATCATCTTTATGAGACATACTTTTGAAAGGGCAATGACGGAGGGGACAAACAAAGATCCCATTGCTGAAGAAGCGGCCTCAAAGCCAAAGATGAAGATCTGGAAAGCATCATTACTCGTATTGATTGGACTTGGAGCCTTGATATATGGAGGCGATAGATTTGTTGCAGGAGCCTCCGGGATTGCGGCGGCTTTAGGAATGAGCGAGGCTCTGATTGGACTCACAATCGTTGCCGCCGGGACCTCGCTTCCTGAACTTGCCACATCTATCGTGGCCGCCATAAAGGGGAAGCCGGGAATAGCCGTCGGTAATGTGATTGGCAGCAATATCTTCAATATCTTGCTTGTGCTTGGCCTCACAGCATCCGTCACTCCCCTCCCCTTTAATGGCATTACATTGACCGACCTCCTTGTAATGACGATTGCTCCTATACTATTCTGGATTTTCGGATGGAAATTCGGAAATAGAATAATCCAACGCTGGGAAGGTGCCGTCCTGTTCCTATGTTATATTGCCTATATGGCTTATCAAATTATTACCGGACTGCATTAATGCCGATTATTTTGAATGAATTTACGTCCGTTGGATATATAAATTCCGGCCTTAGTGCAAAAATTTACTTGTTGTCCGGTCAAATCATATACCAATGCTCCTTTTGAGGATTGATCAGTAGAGATGACATTCACACCCCCTTCTCCCGGTAGCAAAGAATCATAGCAATTGGCTTCCGGCACTATTCCCTCTTCCGAGTGGATAGACATATATCTGAATTTATCATCTGCATTGTCTTTAACAATAATCATCCTGCATTCGGAATAATCATCAATAGTAAAGGGCATTACAACATCTTTAGTGAGAAGTGAGGCTTTACAAAATATAGGAGTACCATCCATCTTTTCAATCTTAACATATATGCGGCGATTTTCCGATCCTTCAGCCCGCATCCTTAATGAATAATTACCTTTTTCAAACTGCAGGGTGCCATACACATTATTATCTGCATTATTAGGTAATTTGGCCGTGCCATAGTCGAAACGTTTCTTATCCGCATCCACTTTCCAGCCATGAAGCGACGGATCAAAACCATCGGTGTCGAGGTTTAATTTCCATTTCAACGTACGATCGCATGGAGAGTCCAGCGTAAATTGCTTCATAAAATTCCACATTGTCTGTGCCGAACTTCCTTCTGCCGTGCGATCGGTATAATCCGCGTGCCACATTCCGTAAACTTCAATAAATACATATGGAAAGCCCTCTCTATCATCAAGTGCAGGATAATCCGAGCGGTCGTATGTTCCTGCGATACCGCTTTTCACTGGTACAGGACTGGCTGCATTCCGTGACACCATATTGTCACGGATTATCGGCATCAGTGAATATTTCACGAAATCATCACTCTTGCCATGGATATGTAGAAACGGCACAGGTCGCGCACCGGTATGCCGATGATGGAACTCATTAAGGGGGAAACCACTGATAGACGCAAAAGCGGCAAAAACATCCGGTGCGACTTGAGCGGCTGCATAAGTCATCATGCCTCCATTTGAAAATCCACATAGATATATTCTATTCCGGTCGATACTCTTAAATGCAGCAATGTCTTCAATTATAGCTTTGAAGAACCGGATGTCGATGTTCTCCTCTCCGGTGGCATCCCATCCCGGAACCGTGCCAAAAGGCCCGAAATTCTGATTCTCTCCTTGAGGATAAGCCACGATACATCCTTCTGAATCGGCAACCGACATCCTGAACGGGCTTCTATCGGTTGCATGCCCACTCGCGCCATGCAATGAAATCACCAATGGTGCTTGCCCGGAATGATTATCGGGGACATAGAGAATATACGTACGTTGACGACCATCTACCGTTATTGTTCTCTGATTGTCATATTCCGCACCATAAGATAGTATGGCGCATATAGTTAGCATTAGCAGGGAAATCGTTTTGATTTTCATAATAAAGTCGATTTAATGTTGATTATGATTATCTCACAAAATTAATGAAAATATGAAACAATTGCATAATGCTATGACAATTTATTGAGATTTGCAGAGAATATAATACATCGAAATAACCCGGGATTAAAGATTAATAGAATTCCTTCATGCAGCGGAATGATAATTAAAATACTCAAATATGAGATAAATAAACTGGTATAATACATCGGAATACTCATATCCGGGTATTGTAGAAAATGATTATAATATCTAATTTTGCAAAGGATAACACAGAGAGTAATTTTATTTAAGGAATATGGGAACTTCGTATTATTCGCCGGAATGGAAACTAAGATCTGTCATAGAAGACAATCCGGAATTATTGGATACACTCACCCGATTCGGTATCTCCTATGGTTTTGGAGATAAGAATGTTGCGGATGTATGCCGGGAGGATAATGTTGATACTTCTTCTTTTCTTGCAGTCTGCAATCTCATATCAGGAAACGAGTTTTCTTCATATGCTATATCCCTATCATCCTTAATGAAATATCTCCGCAACGCTCATGTTCATTTCCTTGATTATGTGCTTCCTTCAATAAGGCTTACTCTTATCGAGGCCATAAGTAAGGAAGATATTAATGATGTGACTTTTTTGCTCCTGCGTTTTTTTGATGACTATGTTGAGGAAGTAAGACGCCACATGACATACGAGAACAATATCGTGTTCAGATATGTGGATGACTTGCAATCCGGAAACATTCCGTCGGATTTCCGAATCTCTGAATACTCTGCTATCCATGACAGTCTGACAGATAAATTAAATGCCTTAAAAGACGTTTTTATCCGACATTACCATGTAAAGGGGAATGAGTTGATAACATCCGCATTAACCGGCATTATCAATTGCGGGAAAGCATTGCGCCAACATTGCGAAGTGGAAAATATGCTTTTTACCCCGGCAGTGGAACGCTTGGAAAAGAAGCTGAAGATTAAAGAAATCGACAAGCAAGAGTCGGAGAAAAAGAATGAGGGCGACAACAATAATATCAAAAGTCTCACGGAGAGAGAGAAAGAGATCATAGGATATGTGGCTAAAGGGCTATCTAATAAGGAGATTGCCGCAAAATTATATATCTCGGTGCATACCGTCACTACCTACCGGCGTAATATTGCCGCCAAACTTGAAATCCATTCTCCTGCCGGCCTGACAATTTTCGCTATCATTAATGGTTTGATCGATATTAATGAAGCAACTTCCAAATGAACTATACATCTAATCTCAATGTTTGATTACCCGTAGAATCTTTTCAAACACATTTTTAGGTTTAGCAAGAATGGTTTTTTGATTACCAATCCGGGAATCTATTTCCTGATTTATTCTTATTCCCTCTTTATCTATATCGTCAACGCGCGCTATCAGCTCTTTTATTGAAGCATGAAGCTCGGGAGCGTCCGACGGAGCAATTATGCCTGTTTCTTCCGATGAAATATGTCTCTTCTCCCACTTTTTTGCAGCACTAACACTCAGATATTCCTTATCCGTTATATACACTTCCGCATAGGTATTAACCTTATATGGCTCATCCTTACCGAAAACCCTGAATAATTTTCGTCCACGGCCATTGGTCTCTATATTGAATGAGATTCTGCCAATGTTGTCGGCGTATACAGTGGAACCCGTGACGTTGGAGAAATCATATCTGACATATAGCTTCGTAAACTCCGGATTCTGACGGTTGAATCGGATGAATGAGGATAATCGGGGAATCCATTTGTAATTTATCGAGTCCGCAAGTATATCCAGATCCAGATGAAGATTTTCTCCATTCCTTTTCCATATCGCAGCAGGAGAATACTCCCCGGCGACAGTATATGTAATTTCTATATCCTCAAGCACCTTGCGGGGAATGTTCAACCTATCGATGATACCCACCCAGTCCGACCAAGAGAAATGTTCGCGGAAATAATCGCTTACACTATCCAATCCATATGCATCTGAAAAATGATAATACGATTTTGTGGAAAGGATTCGTGGACTCAACCATCCTTTGTATCTTTTGACATTCTTATTGGGAATCATGAAATCAACGGTTTTTTCCCGGAATAATGTGATGGTGTCATAACAGGAAATCATGGTGGAATATTCCCGAACATACCCAAGAAGATGTGTTACTTTATTTGATGTACTTTCTATCTTAATGTCCGGAAGCTGGTATGATTTCGCTTTAAGTCTTATTGCTTGGGTTGTTGGTTTCTTTATGATTGCCGATTCATAGCCCATATATCGGATTGTCAATGGATATTGTTCATCCATTAAAGAAGGGAGACAACCCTTATCATCGGTAAAGCCAATAACATTCCCTTTTGCATTAAAAATAGTTGCCATTGCAAGGGGCTCGCCTGTTTCAGCATCCACAATTACGGATGTTACCCTTCCGGAAAATGCCTCGGAAGCGGAGATGGAGACTATCAGTATCAGGAGTAATATACGAACCAAAACAAAGTATGAGCCGGGGTTATATAAAAGAATCGGTCCATACGCTTGCAAAATTAATGATTTTTATCTGTAACGCCGAGTTAAATATTACCTATATCTTACAAAAAATGTTAACCCCTTTTTCTAATGGGAATCAACGCCAATGAAATAGAATATGCACTCCATGAAAGCAATATGATTATCAAGGTTGTGATACTCCAAATCAGTATTACCGAACATTCCCATGACGATAATGTAATAGATGTGATATGAATATTTGATAAGATAGGGATTAGTAATTTTTGGATGGTTGGCATCAATAATGCGCAGCAGAATCCGGCACTAAAGGCAATAATTAAAGATATAATCATAGCCAACCGATTCCTTCTCATATATTCTTTATTATTCCGGTTGACTATTTCTACAGCATCGAGGTTACGTTCCAGCCTGGTCATGAATTTATAATCTTCACTTATGGGCGGTTCGAATGACTCAAAAAAATCACGGAGGTCTTTATCTTCCATAATCAACAATTATCAGGGGATTTCAAAATATATTTCAAATGTTTTCTACCTCTTGAGAGATATTGTTTCACTGCATCCTCAGAAGCATCAATGATGCGGGCTATTTCTTTTACCGGATATCCTTGCATATAGAACAGGAGTATCGCACTGCGTTCTTTGGATGGTAAAAGTTCCAATGCCTTGTATAGTGCCTGATATTCAAAAGAGCAGTCGGTTCTTGCTTCAGAATTTATATCAAGCGCAGAGGAAAGGTTGGCAGTAGGCCGAATGCTTCTTCTTGAATTTAGAAATGTATTATAGGCTATCCTGAAAATCCATGCATTAAACTTATCATTGCTGGTTATCGTATTAAGCGAGAGATAAGCCTTGATATAAGATTCCTGGGCAATGTCGTCAGCCAATTGGGAATCCCCGCAACATAGGGCTGTCAGAAAGCGACGTAACGCTTTCTGACTAAGCTCCACATGCCGGATGAACTCCTGTCGGGTCATTTATTTTTTTGAATATTCTTAACTTGTTTGCGGGTGCTTGCCCAGGTGATGAGGAAAGAAATTCCTATCGCCATAAATATTCCTCCAAATACAATGAAAATCATTGTAAACACCAACCTTTCATCGACAGCTGTCATTGGAAGTATCTTGGAATAATTGATGATTATTCCCAATATCAGGCAGGCTACCCCGAGCATTGAATACACACACCCTCTCTGAAGCCGCTTATTCAAGATTTCAAGTGGGGTTTTCTTTGGATTGGCCAACGATTCTAATAGCTTATCGGTATCTATTCCATTATCGATAGCCTTGATAAGGATTTCTGATTGCTTTTTATTGCAGTATGCCTTTGTGCCGAAGATTATCAGTACTATTCCTAAAGGCAGGATGCAACAGATGAAGATGGGAACTAACATAGCTGTCATTTCATTCTTGTTTATGATTAAAAAATTCGGTTTTGAGATTGTTTATAGTAATGACATATCTCAAAACCGAAAAGTGACAATGCAGGAATATAAATTATCTATCTTTTAGTCCTGCGGCTTTTAGAATCATGCTCGGTACTTCCGTATTATTCAGATTCCTCTTAAACAATTCAGAGCCGGCTCCTATTGCATAGAGGGGTACAAAGTTTCCTGTGTGGCTCGATGTTGTCCATCCGATTCCGGCATGGCGATTGAGGATGTCGTACACTTTTACGGTGAAGTGATTGAAATCCTGGTACCATGTCTTCTGATCTTTTGCCTCGCGGGTAACGAAAGTCTTATCGAAAGCTTTTTTAAGATCAGCGGTTTCATCTTCGGTTAAAGGTACATGGCTCCAAAAGCCGAAATTATCTTTCAAAAAACTCTCCATTTCATTCCATCCTGCCTTAGATCCGTGTTTATACTCTGCCTTACAGTAGTCCGAAAACCGATCCTTAGATATTTTTTGGAAATCGAACAATCCGAGCTGAATATCATTCCTGTTATCTTCCCGACCCATTGCCATTCCTCCCGTATCATGATCGGCTGTGACTACAATAAGAGTTTCCTCCGGATGTTGAAGGTAGAATTGATATGCAATGTCAATGGCTTGTTGAAAATTCAGCACTTCCTTTATAACCGCTCCCCCGTCATTGGCATGGGCTGCCCAATCGATATTTCCTCCTTCCATCATCATGAAGAATCCTTTTGAATCCGGATTCTTCATTCCGGCCTCCATCGAATTGAGACAAGCCCGCGTGATTTGAGCCGCTGTCAGAGCTCCGGGAATCGAATCAATAGTATAACCTACCTGATCGCCTTGAGGATTTGAACTCAAGAGAAGAATCTTATTATCATAGTTCGTTATCTTTTCATATTCCTTATAGCCCTTGATTATGGTATATCCGGCACTCCGCATATCATCCTCCCAGGTAGTAGGATTACCGTCTTTTCCCGTCATGCCCCGGAATTTGCCTGCGCCAAGAAAACGGAATCCGCTCTCTGCAGCCATTGGAGCTATTATGTCGTTACTTCCACGATCTGCTGAGTGCGCATAGAAAGCGGCCGGAGTTGCATCATCCCCGGCTACTGTTGTGGCCACTCCAATTTCATAGCCCGCTTTCAGGAAATCCTTAGAAATACTGAATACCTCATCCCCTTCTGGATTCATACCAACCATTCCGTTGTTGGTCTTATTCCCGGTGGACAGAGCCGTACCTGCGGCGGCCGAATCAGTCACTTTATTGTTTGCTGAATATGTTCTGACTTGAGAGGCCACAGGGAAGGTCATCATCAAAAGCGATTGATCGCTTTTGCGCACGTCCCGCAGATATGTTTCCGTAGCATTGACATGACCCATCCCCATCCCATCGCCGATGAAGTAAAATATGTATCTGGCATCCGTGGCATGGGCGGCATTACTTAATATGAATGCGGAGATAAGAATTGCTAAATATTTTTTCATAATGTTGAAAATTGATATTGGTTTGGGTTCATTGACAAAATTACGAAATTTTCGGGATATAGAGCTATGCGGAATTCAATTATTTGAAAAAAATCGGCAAGCATCCACTGCCTGCCGATCAATAACTATGATTCGATATTGTTTTCAGAATATGTAACCTATTCCGATTCCGGTGAATAGTCCGGAGCAATTTTTCATCAACGAATACTTCGCCTGGAAATTAAGTTTCAAAGAATTGGTAAGGTATAAGTCGAGTCCTACTCCGGCATCGACTCCAAAACGCATTATATTTTCATGTAATGGCGAACGGCTGAACGACCAGTTATTGAAAGTTAGGCCGGCGAGAGGATATAATCCTAATCCTTTGGCCACACGAAATGGAAAGTGCATATCGGCATCTACCTTAAATCCGGTGGCTCCCTGATTGTAGAAAACATAGCCAATCTCCGGAGCCAAACGGAAATGGTCGGCAAAGGTATACTGAAAATTAGCACTTATATAACCACTTGAGTTATACCCGGCATATCCGGCCGACAGTCCTACGGATTTTTCTCCTCTTCCCGTAGCCGAAAGTTGCATAGGGCATATCATGCCGATTACAAGGGCTATCATTACGAGAATCCTTTTAACTTTGTTTTCTTGTGCTTTCATTAAATTATGCGTTAAGTTTATCTTAAAAACATTGATTTCATCGTTTTTGTTTTTTATCTTTGCAAAATGAAACCCCAAATAGCACGAATATGAATCGAAAGACATCCGAAATACTTGAAATGACCCGAGTGGCAGCCTGTGTGCCGGTAATACGTCCGGGAGCGGTAAAAGAGAATTGCGAGTCAATCATTGGCTTAGCATTTAAGGCAACTGCACAAGATGCATCGGTTGTATTATTTCCGGAGTTATGTGTCACCGGCTACACATGTGGAGATCTTTTCCATGATTCTCTCCTTATATCAGAAGCTCGCCATTCTTTAAAGGCATTAGCTACCCAAACAGCCGGGTTAAAGGCGATAATTGTGGTGGGAGTTCCAATAGCTCATAATGGAAGATTATATAATTGCGCTGCCGTGTTACATGGAGGCTCAATTTTAGGCATAGTTCCAAAATACTATCTTCCCAACTATAATGAATTTTACGAAGAACGATGGTTTGCTTCGGCCTTTGAACTTAAGCCGGATGAATATATTGAGATTGACGGTGAAAAAGTTGGCTTCGGCAATGATTTGATTTTCGATGTCAATGGCACTAAAATAGGAATTGAGATTTGTGAAGATCTTTGGGTTCCCGAACCCCCAAGCGGCCGACTGGCGAAGGCCGGAGCCGAAATAATTCTTAATATGTCGGCTTCGGATGATGTATTGGGTAAATATAACTATCTTCTCGATTTAATACGCAATCAATCGGCAAGGTGCCGCTGCGGATATGTATACGCTTCTGCAGGAGTTGGAGAATCTTCTACCGATCTTGCGTTCACGGGTAAAGCCATCATAGCTGAAGACGGAACTATCGTGACAAGGTCAAAACGATTCGTCCTTGACTCAATCATGGAGATTGCTGACATCGACATGACACATATCCGGCACGACCGGTTGCATGCCACTACTTTCACGCCTCCCCTCTCCGAACAAGCATCTTATAGAATAGTTTCCATTGCCATTCCGGACTATCAGATCCATTCGCCTCTTGCTTATCGCTATGTAAATCCCATGCCTTTTGTGCCTGCGGATGAAAAGCACCTTGCCGAAAGATGCAATGAGATTTCTTCGATTCAAGCATGGGGGTTGGCAACACGTCTTAAAGCAATCAATTGTCATAAGGCCATTATAGGAATATCCGGAGGACTCGATTCGACATTGGCCTTACTTGTCACAACAAAGGCTTTCGATATGCTCGGCCTCGATAGGAAAGGTATCATAGGAGTTACAATGCCAGGATTTGGTACTACTCACCGAACTAAAAACAATGCCCTCCTCCTTATGAATGAGCTTGGCATCACAAACCTTGAGATTCCGATCTGTCCTGCCGTAACACTCCACTTGCAGGATATAGGACATGACGGCACTACCACGGATATTACTTATGAAAATAGTCAGGCACGCGAGCGCACTCAGATTCTTATGGATCTGGCTAATAAGTACAATGGAATTGTGATAGGCACCGGAGATATGTCGGAACTTGCGTTAGGATGGTGTACTTACAATGGCGATCAGATGTCGATGTACGGCGTAAATGTCTCCATTCCGAAGACTCTTGTCAAATATCTTGTACGAGGATATGCGTTGGAGGCACCGGAAACAAAACTTCATGACATCCTCCTTGATATCGTGGACACTCCAATCAGCCCCGAGCTTCTTCCGGCCAACGACAAAGACGAAATAACTCAACTTACGGAGGATAATGTAGGGCCTTATGTGCTTCACGATTTCTTTATGTATCATATGCTAAGATATGGCACAGACCCTCTTAAGATATTGCTTCTTGCAGAAAAGGCATTCAAGAATAAATATGACCGAGCCACAATACTAAAATGGCTTAAAAAATTCTATAGTCGTTTCTTCTCTCAGCAATTCAAGCGGTCGTGCATGCCCGACGGAGTAAAGGTGGGAAGCATCTGTCTTTCCCCACGTGGTGATTGGAGAATGCCATCGGACGCTTCAGCCAGATTATGGCTCTCCAGACTCGATGAGGCTTTAATTGACTAAAATATGGATTTTACCCTTAATCAGAGCATATTCTTATTTTTCAATGAGGGGCACACCCCTTTTATGGATAGCTTCATAGGAATGTGTACCAGGCCAATGCCGTGGATTCCGTTCTATGTGGCTTGCGGAGCATGGCTCTGGCTCAAATACGGATATAGAAAAGCCTTATTCTTCGTTGCCTTGATTGGAATCGCCGTAGGATTTTCGGATTTTATATGTGCAAGCGTAATCCGGCCGTATTTCAAGATCATGCGTCCGTCGAATCTTGAAAATCCTTTTTCGGAATATGTGGCAGTAATCAATGGTCGAAGAGGAGGAGCCTATGGATTCCCTTCATGCCATGCGGCAAATTGCTTTGCTTTGGCTGTAGGGGCAATGTACCTTGCAAGAAACTGGTTCAGGATTCTTCTCCTTGCTTGGGCTGTATTTATATGTTATACAAGAATGTACGCAGGAGTGCATTTTCCCGCTGATCTTCTTGTAGGAGCAATCACGGGATCCATCATAGCTTGCATAATGATGACAATGAAGCCATATGCAGCCTCAATTCCCTGGATTAATGACAGTAAACCTGTAACTACGTGTTTTCAACCTGAAATTATACCGGCCTTCACCATGCTTCTCACTGTTGGAGCAGCAGCAATCTATGCCTTATGAAAGAATTATCCCCCCACTCCCAACCTCGATATAGCCGCGAAGATATGTCAAAGGCCCTTGAAACATTACGCACAGGCGGCGTGATTTTATATCCCACTGATACCATCTGGGGGCTGGGATGTGATGCCTCCAATCCGGAAGCAGTGGAAAAAATTTATCGCATCAAGGGACGTGCCGAATCGAAAGCCATGTTAGCTTTAGTGGGGTCTGAAGGGCAATTGCAGAGCGCCGTATCCCATATCCCTGAAATTGCTTGGGATTTAATAGAGGCCGCCGTTCGCCCGCTTACAATCATATATGATCACCCTAAGGGAATTGCATCGAATATGATTGCATCCGATGGCTCAATTGGAATACGAATTACGAATGAATCTTTCTCGCGTACGCTCTGTCAGAGGTTTGGCAAACCCATTGTTTCAACTTCCGCCAATAGAAGCGGTCAGCCCGCACCCGGCACTTTTTCCGATATTAATCCTTTGATATTGGCCAATGTGGATTATATCGTCAAATATGGACGAGAATCTACTCAAGTGCATCGTTCTTCCGATATTATTAAAATTTCCGATGGAGGATTAATCAAAGTGATAAGAAAATAATTTAACTTCTGGAAGAACCATATAATTGCGATGTATCGGAATGATAACCGATGTGTCGCAATTTTTTTGACATCAAGTCACCATCCACTAATCTCAAGTGTCTTTTTATTGAACATCAAAATTAATGGCAAACAATCAGTTTGTAACTCACTGATTATATGTCATATAAAAAATAATATTAATTTTTTTCAAAATAAATTTGGCAGAATGGATTTTTAGTTCTAATTTTGCAGTGTACTAATACACTAATACACTATGATACTTCTTGACAATGTGACTTACGGATACAAACGCGGGAAAAACATAATATCCAATCTCTCGCTTGAAATTCCTGATGGCACCATATGCGGGCTGTTAGGACGCAACGGAGTTGGTAAGTCGACTATGCTCTACCTGATATCAGGATTGCTTCGTCCACAGACCGGTGTTATAGAATGCAATGGCGCCATTCCTGCAAAAAGAAAGGTAGAGTTTCTTAATGATATATTCCTTGTACCGGAAGAATTTGAATTGCCAAATCTTGTTACATCGGAATATATTGGGGAGAACGCTCCATTTTATCCAAAATTCAGCTACGAGGATATGGAAAAATATCTTGCCTTGTTTGAGCTGGATACAACGGTCCATATCGGAAAACTCTCGATGGGTCAGAAAAAGAAAGTGTTTCTTAGTTTCGCCATGGCCTGCAACACAGCTGTTTTACTGCTCGATGAACCGACGAACGGCCTTGACATAATCTCAAAAAGATTGTTCAGGCAAGCTATCGCATCCTGCATGACTGATGAGAAGATAATAATTATTTCCACCCATCAGGTATATGATGTGGAGAAGATTCTGGATCACGTGGTAATAGCCGAAAATCAAAAGATACTGCTTAATTCAAATATGACTGATATAAGCTCTAAGCTATCCTTTAGTTTCACCTCCGATCAGCACCGAATCAATAGCGCACTCCTTGCCCTCCCCGCACCCGGAGGAGCCAATATCATCGAATATGTCGCGGCGCAGGATGAAGAAACGGAAGTCAATCTGGAGAGTCTGTTTGAACTTACACAGGTCAATCCTGGGGAAATACAACGGCTGTTCCATTAATACCATAATAATAACACACTTTAAACACACCAATATGAGAACCAACAAATCAATAGCAGTTTCAGCCATTGCCCTTCTTACCTTGTGCGCAGGCTGCCACGTAAACCCTCTAAAAGTTATCAGTTCTATGGACAAGAATGCAATAAAATGCAATGGTGAATTGGTCACCAAAACCATAAAAGCAACAGATATTACTGGACTCGAAGTTTCCGGTAGTATAGATGTCAAGTACACCAACGGTCCTGTAAGCATAAAACTCACCGCGCCTTCGGATGCAATGCAGTACATCAACTTATCTGTCCGGGATGGCATATTGTCAATGTCGATCAAAGATAATAAATCCCTAATGTTACCCACTAATGTAAGGGCCCTCCTTACTGTCTCAAGCCCCGATCTCAGCAACATCACATCTAAGGGAACCGGAGACGTCGTGGCCACCAATCTGACCGGAGATAAGGTATGGATTCAAACTTATGGCACGGGCGACATAACAGCTGAAAAAATAACTTCCACAGAAGCAGAATTAAAATCATTCGGCACAGGCGATATAAAGATTTCCGGGGTAGAAGGATCAAATCTGGTAATCACGACATCAGGAACTGGCGACATCTCCGTAATGGATATCCTTGCAGAAGATATTACCGCGATATCAACAGGTACAGGCGACATCACCTTAAAGGGCCAATGCAAGAATGCCAATCTAACGACTTCAGGGACAGGAGATATAAAGGTCGGTAGGCTCAAGGCGGGAAACTGGAACTTGTCGGAATCCGGTGCAGGTGAAATTGACAGATAAATAATCGTCAGATGATGAAAAAATTAACAAATAACGGGGATTTATTTCTCCAGTGCGTTCGAAAGCTTTATATCGATACCAAGCGTGATTTTATCATAGCCTTTTCTGCCGGAATCGGATTTTGGCTGGTAATCGGCTTGATAATGGGATTGCTGAAATCAGGAGGAGGCGATGGTGAGTTTGCCATGTTCATCTTTACTGCGGGAATATTCTGCACCATCATGCCTTCATTAGCGTTTTCCGATATGAAACGCAAAGAGGGAAGAATAAACTTCCTGATGCAACCTGCAGCAGCGTATCAGAAATTTTGGTCACGCTTATTACTTACTATCCCCATCCCTATCATAGTGTCGTTTATTGGATTCTATGCCATTGAATGCGGAAGGATTATTGGGACGGCTATAATCTCCGGTAGATGGATTCCTATGGTTTCTCCATGGCATGCAGGAAGCCTGTCGGGGGCCGGAGCGACCGTGATGATTCTTTCATTGCTTGCCAGTCAGATGTTTTTCTTCTTCGGAGGCATCCTGTGGCCGAAGATGAGTTATCTGAAATCCTTGGCTGTAATGGCCCTCCTCTATACCATTATAATGATATCATCGAGTTGCTTCATAATCCATCATGCCCATCTATTCATCAAGTTAGACATGAGTACATATCGATTGGCAAGCATATGTGTCAGTGTCTTCCTGATCCTTCTGTTCGGAGTGTTGACCTACCGGCGATTGATACATTCAACCGTAGTATATCGATTGCGGCAATAATATATAATATTGATGAGCATTAATGAAAATAAAGCCATATATCTTCAAATAGCCGATGGAATAATGGATTCCATTCAGCAGCACGAGTTGTCGCCTGGAGATCGATTGATGTCCGTTAGGGATTATGCCGCCAATTTGGGCGTAAATCCGAATACCGTGATGCGCACCTTTACATGGCTGCAGAATCAGGATATGATATCCATGAAAAGAGGAATAGGTTATTTTGTAACCGATAACGCTCCGCAGATTATCACGGAAATGAGAAGGAGCCAATTCTTCGACAATGAAGCCAAATATTTTATGCAGAGGCTTAAACTCTTCGGGATCACGCCCGAGGCATTGAAGAAACTATATGAAGAATACCTAAAGAATGAATAACAATGAATTTACCGAAACAAATATCGCTTATCGTGCTGATGATGAGCTTCGCACATATTCAAGCACAAAATCCCGCGGATAGCGTGGTAATCGCCCCTCCTGCCGTAGAGGCCGATACGATATCAGCATTTGAAAAGAATCTTGACGACTTCGTTGTGACTGCAAAAAAGGAGGTGATCAAGAGCGATGGGTCTAAACTCACTTACGATTTGCAGGAAGACGATTCATCGAAAGGCCAGTCACTGCTCGACGCACTTCGTAAAGTACCAATGGTAGCTGTCGACGGACAGTCGAATATTACAATCAATGGCAGTACTAATTTCAAGATATATGTCAACGGTAAGGAAGACCGTATGCTTGAGGCTAATTACTCGCAGGTTTTCAAAGCCATGCCCGCTGAATCCGTTTCCAAGATTGAAGTTATTACCGAACCGGGTGCACAGTATGATGCCGAAGGTGTAGGAGGAATACTTAATCTGATTACTGAACATAGCCAGAAACACGATGGATATTCAGGCTCATTACATGCTTCCTACGGATTGTCGCAGGGAGTGCTGGGCGGATACATCACTGGCAAAGCTGACAAATTCACTATCTCGGCAAATGCCGCGTACGCCACCAACGGAGCATGGGAGCAGAAACAACTGTCATCCATAGATGTGACCTATAAATCGGAAGATATTAATCATCTGCTCGAAACCTTAGGAAAGCAAAGGATAGGATTCAATTATTTCGGAGGCGGAATTGATATGGGCTGGGAGCCTAATGACAGGAATCTATTCAATTTAGGGGGAAGTATCAATAATGTGAATGCTGATATAAAGGAAATGAGCAGCGTCAATACAATGTATTCCCGCTCCGGAGCCAAACAATGGAACTATACTGAGAATTATACCGGCTCACTTATAAATCTCGGCGCTAATGCCAACGCTTCCTACCGCCATTCCTTCAATGATGATAATACACATAGGATTATCGCGGCTTATATGTTCAATTACGGGAAAAATAACCTGAACGCTCTGACCGAGATTTCGGATGTAGATAATTATTTTTATTATTCTCCTTTCCGGACAATTGACAATTCTGAATTCTCACGCGAACATACTATTCAGATGGATTATTCCAATCCATTTGGAGAAGGAAAACATAGACTTGATGGAGGTTTTAAAGGAGTGATACGTCGAAATTCATCCGATTCCCGAACATTGGTGGGCAAAGATCAGATCGAGATGGTGACCGATTCCGCCAATACCATGTCGACACTCCAGCAATTCGATATTTACGCCGGCTATCTTTCCTATACGGGTACGTTCTCGAAATTATCTGTAACAGCCGGCTTGCGATACGAACATACCATTATGGGTATGAAGGTTGACAATATGAATGGATTCGACTTTACGAAGCATCTTAACGATGTCGTGCCTAATGCGTCGCTAACATGGAGTTTTGCACCCGCCAATAATCTGCGCCTTGCCTATCAGATGAGAATAATGCGCCCGGGCATATCACAGGTGAACCCCTATAGCCTTAAGCTCAATGAATATTCAGCCAACCGAGGTAATCCGGATCTAACAAGTGCAAGAAGCAACGGCGTCTCCCTCACCTACACCAATTTTTCAAGGATTTTGGGAGGAAATGTCCAGCTTGTTTACACGCAGATCGATAATGCAATTACCAATTATAGCTATCTGGATGGTCAGACCTGGGTGGAATCCTACATCAATGCCGGTCATGAGCGTCAGTTAAGGTTAGGAGGTTATCTTACGGCTAATCTATCCTCCACAATGAAACTATCAGTAAACGCAAATATCAACTATGCCGTATTGGAGGCTCCTTCTATCAACGCCTCACATCATGGATGGTTTGGGTTTTATGGAGTGAATTGGGATTATACTGCGCCTTATGATATTAAGGTGGGTGCATATGGTGGCCAGCAAATCAGGCATATCTTATTGCAGGGTGATCACAAAGGATGGTATTACTACGGCCTCTATGTCGGACGCGATTTCTTGAAAAAGAAACTCAACGTGACATTCACCGCCAGCGGCTTCCTGCATAGATATACTAACTGGACCACAACAATGGAGACTGCCGACATCAAGACTTACAGCGTATACAGGAATCGAAACACTGATGTGGCATTGAGCATAAGCTGGAACTTCGGACATCTCAAAGAGTCAATAAAGAAGACGGGACTCGATATTTCCAACGATGACAATGTCAGCACATCCAACAAACAGGGAGGAGGTTCCGGCGGAGGCATCTCGCTATAATCCTTAATCTTGTCTATTCAATCATATCATTGATTATTACCATCTTGAATGATATATGGGATTGGCTTGTATGGTTGAGTAAAATTAATGGGGAATTGTCTGAATATTTGCAGATTCCCCGTTTTTTTACTAATTTTGTTGATATTTTGAAAGCGCAAAAATAGATCATATGGGATTCAAAGATTTTTTCTCAAGAAAAAAGAAAGAGAAGGAAACGCTCGAATCCGGACTTCAAAAGACTAAAGATGGAGTCTGGAACAAAATATCGAGGGCAATTGCCGGTAAAAGCAAAGTGGATGAAGAAGTTCTCGACAATTTAGAGGAGGCTTTCATAACGAGCGATGTAGGTACCGACACTACAATAAAGATCATTCAACGTCTTGAGGAAAGAGTAGCCCGGGATAAATATGTAGGAAGTGAAGAGTTGCGATGCCTGTTGGTGGAAGAGGTTTCTAAGATGCTTGAAACCCCCGAAGGAGACGAGAGCGCAGAAGATTTCCACATCCCCGCCGAGGCAGGAAAACCTTATGTAATCTTGGTTGTAGGAGTGAATGGTGTAGGAAAAACCACCACAATAGGCAAGCTCGCATATCAATATAAAGAAGCAGGATATTCCGTGATGCTGGGAGCCGCAGATACATTCAGAGCCGCGGCCATCGATCAACTCTCGATATGGGCTGATAAAGTAGGAGTGCCTATTGTAAAGCAAAAAATGGGGAGCGATCCGGCAGCTGTGGCTTTTGACACAATTAAATCTGCAAAAGCCCAAGGAATAGATGTAGTGATAATCGACACGGCAGGACGCCTTCATAACAAGGTGGGATTAATGAATGAGCTCACCAAAGTTAAGAATGTGATGAAAAAAGAAGTTCCTCAGGCTCCACAAGAAGTCTTACTTGTGCTTGACGGCTCAACAGGTCAGAATGCATTTGAACAAGCTAAGCAGTTCGTGGCGGCCACGGAGGTGAATGCCCTGGCGATTACCAAGCTCGACGGCACATCCAAAGGGGGTGTGGTAATCGGGATAAGCGACCAATTCAAGATTCCCGTAAAATATATAGGCCTCGGAGAAAAGATGGACGACCTTCAGATCTTCCATCCTTCAGAGTTCGTACGCTCGCTCTTTGGTGATTCCATTTGAGATGAATTCATATAAAAACAATAAGATAGACATCATCTCCATGGGCTGTTCCAAGAATCTTATAGATTCAGAACGGCTTAAACGGCGACTCGAAACAAAAGGGTATGAGGTGGCTCATAATCCCATAGAACCCGACGGAGAATATGTAGTGGTGAATACATGCGGCTTTATCGGGGATGCAAAAGAGGAATCGGTGATGATGCTTCTCAATCTTGCTGAACTGAAAGAGGAAGGAAAAATCGGTAAGCTCGTAGTGATGGGATGCCTGTCAGAAAGGTATCGTGGCTCATTGGATGATGAAATTCCCGAGATCGACCTTTTTTACGGAAAATTTGACTGGGATGGCTTTGTTGAGGAGTTACCCGATAGGATAAATATCCCGAAAAAACCCAAAAACTGGGAAAGATCGCTGACCACACCTTCACATAGCGCGTATCTTAAGATTTCTGAAGGGTGCAATCGCTTCTGCGCATTCTGTGCGATCCCACTCATCACGGGCCATTATAAATCGAGGCCGATAGAGGAAATTATCGAGGAAGTTGAATCTTTGGTTAAGAGAGGCGTTAAGGAGTTTAATGTAATCGCACAAGATTTGTCGTCTTACGGAATTGACATCTATGGTAAACATGAACTTGCACGCCTTATTGACACAATGGCGGAAATACCGGGCATAGAATGGATTCGCTTGCATTATGCTTATCCGGCCGATTTCCCTCTTGATGTGCTCGATGTGATGGCGAGAAGAACCAATGTCTGCAAATATCTGGATATTGCTTTACAACATATCTCCGATTCACAATTGTCAGCTATGCGCCGGCATATCACAAAAGAAGAAACTATATCTCTTCTCAACACCATTAGGGAGAAAGTGCCGGGAATAAAGATTCGCACCACCCTGATGGTAGGATTTCCCGGAGAGACAGAGGATGACTTTGAGGAGTTGATGGACTTCGTCCGCACCCAACGATTCGATAGAATGGGAGCTTTTGCATATTCTGAGGAAGAAGATACTTTCGCAGCCAATCATCTTAAAGACAATGTTCCGGCGGATATTAAGCAAGAGCGACTTGATCGATTGATGGCATTGCAGGAAGAAATATCCGATGAGTTAAATTCCACAATGATAGGAAGCAAGGTCCGCCTCCTTGTTGACGAGGCCGACAACGGGCGGTTGCTTTGCCGATCGCAATGGGATAGCCCCGATGTGGATTTATCATACACTGTCGAGAGCGGAGATGCTCAGCCGGGTGATTTCATAGAGGCTGTTGTCACCGAAGCATTGCCTTTTGATTTCATTGCCGAACAATTAAATAATTAAGCGGCTTTCGAGTATGAGCATTATGGATAATTTCTATTTCTACCGCTTGCCGGGAAAAGATATAACATCCGCAATTGGAGGGGCTGCGTCCGTGACATCCGACAATACCACGCACGACGGCTTCATCATTTCTCCCTTTCTTCCAGGGTCTAAATTAATGCTTATCCCTGCGGAAAATCCGCTTACACTTGACGACATTGACAGACTCGCATTGCCCGAATATGAACCTACGTTGTTTTCCCTTCCATCATCCTCCACTCCTAAAGAAAGATATATGGCCGGAGTGACCCGGATCATCTCGGAAGAATTGTCAGGGAACCTTGATAAAGCTGTGGCTGCAAGATGTATCGCATTAAAGGGCAAAGTTCGGTTGAAAGATTCATTTGTAAGCCTTTGCCAACTGAATCCGGAGGCATTCGTATTCATATTCTATACTCCGGGCTCAGGACTTTGGATGGGCGCGTCGCCGGAGTGCCTGATTGAAAAGAAAGGCCACATGATCACTTCAGATGTGCTCGCCGGAACAAAACAAGATATTAGCGAAGAATGGGACTCAAAGAATCTCACAGAGCATGAGGTGGTGGGGCAATACATAATGGATATGTATGACGGTTTTGGTCTAAATCCCCAAAGGAGCGAAACCTCTACAGTAAGAGCCGGCAACGTCTGGCATCTTAAATCGAAAGTGAATGCCATCATCGATAATACGGATACTGCCTTATTATTGGCAAAGGCCCTCTCCCCTACTCCCGCTTTATGTGGAACGCCAAAGGATGAGGCATTATTAGCGATATTAACCTCTGAAGATTTCCAACGCGGTTATTACGGAGGATTCTGCGGCCCGCTGCGCCACGATGATTTTGCCTTATATGTCAATCTCAGAAGCGGATGCTTTCTGAAAGATCGCATCGTCATATATGCCGGGGGTGGAATAATGAAAGATTCCATCCCGGAAAAAGAATGGGAAGAAACTATTAATAAATCGCATACCATACTTGATGGTCTGATAATGGATCATCAAGAAAATGACAGTAAAATAAATCAAATAATAACCTAAATCTACCTTATGAAGAAGACAGTTCTATTATGGACGGTTCTGGGTCTTTCCGTAATGAGCATCTCTGCTCAGGAACATCTGAAGAGCCTCGACGGTAAAGGCCTCAACAATGAAGTGGCCGCATCCCACGACTTCTATCGCCATGTCAACTCAAAATGGATGGAGGATCACCAGCTCACTCCGGAGTATTCACGCTACGGACAGTTTAACATCCTCAATGATTCGAGCAACAATCGCGTGAAAAGGATTGTCACAGGCTTGGCCGCGACAAATCCTCAGAAAGGCACGAATGCCTATAAGATAGCCACGCTGTATGAGCAGGGGATGGATTCTGTACGTCGCAACCAGCTCGGCGCCTCCCCTATCAAAGCCGATCTTGCCAAGATAGAGAACACCCCGGCAGATAAGATGGACGACCTCTTTATCTGGATGCACCGCAACTACGGCTCCCCCTTCATTGGTGTAGGACCCCAGGAAGACCTTGCAAACAGTAAGGTTTATGCAATGTATGTTGGCAGCTCAGGGCTGAATCTTGGAGACAGAGACTATTATCTCCTCAACGATAAGAAGAATCAAGAAATCCGCAAAGCCTACATCCGGATGATTGAGACGCAGATGCAACTCGCCGGCTACAGCAAGAAAGATTCTAAGCGCATTGCCAAGAATGTGATGAAGATTGAGACTCTTATGGCCGACTCTACATGGACGCGTGAGCAGAGCCGCAATATTCCGGCCATGTATAATGTGCGCACTTTTGCCCAGCTCAAAGAGCTGTATCCACATTTCCCGTGGGATAGAATGTTCATTGAAACCATGAACATCCCTTCACCGGAAACCGTGATCGTTACCGAGCTTAATACAGTTAAACAGGCCGACAACCTGATGGCATCGCTTACCGACCGGGAAAAGAAAGATTTCTATCTCTGGGATTATGTAAGCTCTGCGGCGCCTTACCTTAGCGATGATTTTTCAAATGCCAGCTTTGAATTCAATAAAGTTTTGAGCGGCGTTCAGCAACAACGTCCTCGCTGGAAGAGATCGCTCGGTGTGGTCGAAGGAATCATGGGAGAAGGCATCGGCGAACTGTATGTGGAAAAATATTTCCCCGAATCTTCCAAACTATATATGCAGGATCTCGTGGAAAATCTGCGCAACGCATTGGGCAAGCATATCATCAATCTGCCCTGGATGAGCGATGATACAAAAGTGCAGGCCATGAAGAAGCTCAACTCAATAATGGTGAAAATTGGCTACCCCGACAAATGGAAAGACTATTCACTATTGGAAGTAGATCCTACGCTGTCATATTGGGAAAACGTACATAACGGCCATATGTGGGCACAAGATCGCTATCTTGAAAAATGGGGTAAGCCGGTGGACCGTACTGAATGGGGCATGACTCCGCAGACAATCAATGCTTATTACAATCCTCTGAACAATGAGATAGTATTCCCCGCAGGAATTCTTCAGGCTCCTTTCTTCGATGCAGCTTCCAGCGACGCAGAAAACTATGGAGGAATCGGCGTGGTGATAGGCCATGAGATGACCCATGGATTCGATGATCAGGGCCGCAATTTCGATGCCGATGGAAATATGGTGAATTGGTGGACTGAGGAAGATGCCGTTAAGTTCGACGAACTTACGAAGGGACTCGTAGCCCAGTTTGATGAAGTGGATGTATTCCCTGATCTGAAATGTAATGGCACCTATACTCTTGGTGAGAATATCGCCGATCAGGGTGGCTTACGGGTGGCCTATACCGCTTTCCTCGATTCCCAAAAGAAGAAAGGGGTTGATATCGCATCACAAGATGCCAAAATCGACGGTTTCGACCCAATCCAGGTATTCTATATGAATTACGCTAACCTCTGGGCAAACAATATCCGCGATGAGGAAGCTCGCCGTCTCACTCTGGGCGATGTCCATTCTCTCGGTAAAAATCGTGTAAACGTAACCTTGAAGAATATCGAGCCGTTTATCAAGGCCTTTAACGTGAAGGATGGTGATACAATGTTCCGCCCTGCAGAAGAGCGCGTGATAATATGGTAAGAATTCCTCATAATTCAAGTGCCGACATAAATTTATTTTGATAATTCAATAATTGCAATTAATTTTGCACCTGATAAGAGAATCAAATTAAACAACCCAATAAATGAGGGGGCGGGCTTCTCCGCAGAGGCTTCGCCCCCTTATAAAAGATTTAAGATTAAATCATGAAAAAACACAATTTCTACGCTGGTCCGAGCGTCCTTACGCCCTACACCATTCAGAAAACTGCCGATGCAGTGCTTAACTTTGCCGATATGGATCTCTCGATTCTTGAGATCAGCCACCGTAGCAAGCAGTTCCAGGCTGTAATGGATGAGGCGCAGGCTCTGACAAAGGAGTTGCTCCAGCTTCCGGACGATTATCATGTGCTTTTCCTCGGTGGAGGCGCAAGTCTGCAATTCTGCATGGTGCCTTTCAATCTGCTTGAAAAGAAAGCTGCCTACATCAATACCGGCACATGGGCTACCAATGCCATCAAAGAAGCAAAGATATTTGGTGAGGTAGAAGTGCTTGCTTCTTCCGAAGACACCAAGTTCAACTATATCCCAAAGAACTTCACCATTCCTTCAGATGTAGATTACTTCCACTTCACTTCCAACAACACCATCTATGGAACCGAAATCCGTAAAGATTTCGATAGCCCGGTGCCCGTGGTATGTGATATGTCGTCCGACATCTTCTCCCGCGTTTTCGATCCTACCAAATACGGCCTGATTTATGCCGGCGCGCAGAAGAACCTTGCTCCTTCCGGCGTGACAATCGTAATTGTCAAGGAAGACCTTCTTGGTAAGGTAAGTCGTGAGATCCCCACAATGCTCGACTATCGTACCCACATCAAGAAAGGCTCGATGTTCAATACTCCTCCGGTGCTTCCCATCTACTCTGCTCTGATGACTCTCCGCTATTACAAAGAGCAGGGAGGCGTGAAAGAAATGGAACGCCGTGATCTTGAAAAGGCTGCCATCCTTTATGATGAAATCGACCGCAACAAGTTGTTCAGAGGCACAGTAGCCGAAGAAGATCGCTCGATAATGAACGTATGCTTCGTGATGAATCCCGATTACGCCGAATTGGAGAAAGACTTCATGGAATATGCCACTTCAAAAGGCATCGTAGGAATCAAGGGACATCGTTCGGTAGGTGGATTCCGCGCATCTCTCTACAATGCCCTTCCCAAAGAGAGCGTTGAAGTTCTGGTGAACGCTATGAAGGAATTTGAAGCCAATCATTAATCCGACAAGCCATGAAGATACTCGTATTCACAGAGAAGCCATTCGCTCCTGCTGCTGTAAAGGCTATCGAAAATGCAGTAAACGCCTCGGGTAATGAATTGGAATTGGTGGAATATGGCACCCGTTCCGATCTCCTCGAAGCAGTAAAGAATGCCGAAGGCCTTATCGTCCGCAGCGATAAGATAGATGCCGACATCATGGATGCGGCTCCCAAATTAAAAGTTATCGTGCGCGCAGGTGCCGGTTACGACAATATTGACCTCGAGGCCGCCACAAAACATGGTATCTGCGTTATGAATACCCCTGGACAGAACTCAAATGCTGTTGCAGAGTTGGTATTCGGCATGATCATCATGATGTGCCGCAATCAGTACAACGGCAAGTCAGGTTCCGAACTTAAAGGCAAATCATTGGGTATCTATGCATTCGGACAAGTTGGCCGCAATGTGGCCAGAATAGCCAAAGGTTTTGATATGAAGATCGAAGCCCTCGACAAATTCGTGCCCGACGCAATAATGGAAGGAGAAGGAGTGCGACCCGTGCATTCACCCGAAGAACTCTTCGCCAATAATGATTTCGTGTCTCTCCATATCCCGGCCACTCCGGAAACCCGCAACTCAATTGGATATGACCTTGTTATGAAGATGCCTAAAGGTGGTGTTCTCATTAACACTGCTCGTAAGGAAGTGATCGATGAAGAAGGGTTGAAGCGTGCTCTCCAGGAACGCCCGGATCTTCGTTATGTTTCCGACATCAAGCCGGATGCTTCCGAAGATTTCGAGAATGAATTTGCATCTCGCGTATTCTTTACCCCCAAAAAGATGGGAGCCCAGACAGCAGAAGCCAACTTCAATGCCGGAGTTGCCGCTGCAGAGCAAGTGATCGCCTATTTGAAGGATGGATGGAATAAATACCAAGTAAATAAATAATATTCTTAGTATTATTCAGTTATATAAGTCGGTCGGCCTTACGTCGACCGGCTTTCATTTATTTAGAATTTTTATATATGAAAAGAACCCTATCTTTGATCGCATTGCTGGCTGATATGGTGGTGGCAATGGCTCTGAATCCTTCCGGCACTCTTCCTATTCTCCATATTCAGACTGAGAATCATATTCCGGTATCCGATAAAGAAAATTTTGTCAAGGCTTCTTACTGGCTTGATGAAGCAGGCACGGATACTGAGCCTCTCGGAAGCGAGGACTCTCCTCTCTCTCTGGAAATCCGTGGACGCGGGAATTACACATGGTTAGGTTTCGATAAAAAACCTTATAAATTGAAATTTTCAAAAAAGACCCCTATTTTAGGAATGGATGAGAATAAGCACTTCGCATTGCTGGCACATGCAGATGATGAATTAGCTTTTTTAAGAAATGCCATAGGCTTCAAACTATCCGAAATGCTTGACCTTCCGTGGACTCCCTCCGGAAAGCCGATAGAGGTAATTTTAAATGATGAATATATAGGCCTATATTTTCTCACCGAAACAATCAGAGTGGATAAAAAGCGGGTAAACATCTTTGAAATGGAAGACAACGTCACCGACGATGTAACCGGTGGGTGGCTTGTAGAAATAGATAATTATGATAACGATCCTCATATCAGCATCACCGAAGGAAATGGCCATAAGATAGTGTTCACATATAAGACTCCTGAAAATCTTTCCTTAGAGCAGAAAGAATATTTAAGAAAAGAGATGTCCGGACTCAATATCCGGATCTATGGAGATAAAGATGCCGATGCTCTTTGGGCGATGCTCGATCTTGAAAAAGCTGCTAAATTTTATATCATCCAGGAGATATTGGACGATTGCGAGTCATATCATGGTTCATGCTACCTTTACAAAGAGCGTGGCGAAACCTCAAGATGGTGCTTCGGGCCGGTATGGGATTTTGGCAACGCTTTCCGACGCGGAAATAAAAACAAATTCATATTTACCGAACCGAGCTTCAATCAGACATGGATTGGAGAAATATATAAGTTTCCTGCCTTTCAAGAGAAAGTTAAGGAAATTTGGAAAGATTTCTGCATTAATCATTGTAAGGAACTACAGGGTTTTGTTCAGACTTTCATTAATGAGATTGAACCTGCTTCGAAATGTAATTACGAAAGATGGCCTCAATATGAGAACGGAAACGTAAGAGGCAAAATGCAAGAAGTATTGGAGCATTTGTCGAGGAGCCTTGAATGGCTCGGCACTCAATGGGGCTATAAGGCTCCCGATATAAGCCTGCCTCCCCTTGTATATGTGCGTGGAGGTTTTAATGGATGGTCAACCGACAATCCCATGACTCTCCAGAGCAATGGCACATGGACTCTAAATGATTTTCATCTGGATTCAGAAACAGAATTGAAAATTGCCAGCAAAGATTGGGTAATTGTTGATTATGGAGCGCCGCATACCGATATGGAACTGATTCCGGATCAAGAATTTCCGCTGGCAAAGGTAGGACATAACATCAGAATGGGCACCTGCGAAGCCATGACATTAATATTTAATCCCGATAAGGAGACATTGCTGTTGACTCCTACATCCGGCAATCCAGACAAGCCCTACCGCTTTGACGGCAATGAGATTCAGGAGATCTATACTCTATCGGGGATTAGAGTATCGGAGATGAATGTTCCCGGTGTTTATATAGTCCGCAAAGGAGAGAATACACATAAATATCTTAAACGATAATGTGAAAATCAAGTGAAAATATATGTGGGGCCAAAAATATTTTTGTGTTGCAAAGAAAAATGCGTAACTTTGCAAATTGAAACACACGGATAATAAAAAATCCAATCCAATCCCGGAATCAAACTGATATAAAATGGGACTATTTTCATTCACACAAGAAATTGCAATGGACTTGGGCACTGCCAATTCCATTATAATTCATAATGACAAGATAGTTGTCGATCAGCCCAGTGTGGTTGCAATCGAGAATAAGACCGACAAATTATTGGCGGTTGGTGAAAAAGCGCATCAGATGGAAGGCAAGGAGCCTCCCGGTATCCGCACCATCAGGCCATTGAAAGATGGCGTCATCGCCGACTTCAACGCGGCCGAGCAGATGATTCGCGGACTGGTAAAGATGGTGAGCTCAAAACGCCGCTGGTTCACTCCGGCCCTTCGTATGGTAGTATGTATACCTTCAGGCTCGACTGAAGTGGAAATTCGCGCTGTCCGCGATTCAAGCGAACACGCAGGCGGACGCGATGTATATATGATATATGAGCCTATGGCAGCTGCATTGGGCATCGGACTCGATGTGGAGGCTCCCGACGGTAATATGATTGTAGACATAGGCGGTGGTAGCACGGAAATCGCTGTAATATCGCTCGGTGGCATAGTAAGCAACAAGAGTATACGTCTTGCCGGAAATGACTTTACCAGCGATATCCAGGAACACATGGCGCGCGTTCACAATCTGAAAGTTGGTCCCACAATGGCCGAGCAGATTAAGATCAAGGTAGGCTCTGCGCTTCCCACTCTCGAGGATCCACCGGAACCCTTCGTAGTGTGCGGTCCGAATAAAATGACATCATTGCCAATGTCAGTCCCTGTGACCCATGAGGAAATATCTCATTGTATTGAAAAATCGATATCCAAGATTGAAACGGCTATCCTGGATGCTCTTGATCAGACCCCTCCTGAACTCTACGCCGATGTAGTCCGCAATGGTATTTATCTTGCAGGAGGAGGCGCATTGCTCCGCGGCCTCGCTAAGCGACTGACCGACAAAATCCGCATTGAGTTCAAGGTTGCCGATGATCCATTGCATGCTGTGGCAAAAGGTACCGGCGTAGCACTCAAGAACATTAATAAATTCTCGTTCTTGATTCGCTGACCTGCGATGTATCTGCCATTGGTATCGAAATAAATATTAAGGCTGAAGAGTGAGGAATCTCCTTAATTTCATCCTCAAATATTCCCGGTGGTTCACTTTCACATTTTATGTGGTGCTGAGCCTCGTGTTGCTGGTAGTTGATAACACCTACCGGCAATCTGTATATCTATCATCAGCCAATGTCCTGACCGGAGCCGTTTATGATACGTGGTCAGAAACTACGGGTTATTTTCATCTCAAAGGAGTAAACGAAAGCCTTCAGAAACGCAACGCCAATCTTCAAAATGAAGTCCTCAATCTACAAAATGAGGTAAAGGAACTGAAAGCAATCATAGCGGATACCCTTCGTCCCGAAACCATTGCCCGTTTCGATTATGTTTCAGCCGGAGTAATCAACAACAACACACGCCATGCGAGGAATTACTTCACCATCAATAAAGGCTCTGCCGATGGCGTGGAGCCCGGAATGGGAGTAGTGGACCAAAATGGAGTGGTAGGAATCGTAAACGTGGTAGGTAGACACCTATCCCGGGTAATTTCAGTGCTTAATGAAACTCAGGTCTTCTCCGTGAAATTAAAAGACTCCCCTTTTTCCGGCAGCTTAAATTGGAGAGGCCATGACCCGGAAACCGCCTATGTCGACGAAATGCCCCGTCATGCCAAATATCAGATAGGAGATACGATAGTGACTACCGGATTCTCTACAGCTTTCCCGGAAGGGATTCCCGTAGGTGTAGTGATTTCAAGAGTGCGGGGAAAAGATGATTCTTTTTTCACATTCAAGGTAAAGCTCACCTCCGATTTTAAAGCTATCAATGCCGTCAGAGTGATTAAAGATTTCCAGAAAGCTGAAATTGATTCTCTGGCCATGATGGATATAAAGACCCCCGTATGATATGGAGCTGAAAAGTTGGTTAAATATTTTGGTTATGGCGCTCCTGATAATGGCGCAGGTGCTTATATGCAATCATATATTCCTCTTCAACGTGGCGATGGTTTTCATTTTCATCTATGTCATCATCACCCTGCCGATAGGAATGAAAACCGACCTTCTGCTGACATGGGCTTTTCTTGCTGGATTTATAGTTGATATATTTTCTGATACTCCGGGTGTCAATTCCTTGTCGTGTACGATTCTTGCAATGCTGAAACGTCCGATACTATATGCTTATGTTCCCCGCGACGACCGCACTAAAAGTGTGGTGCCATCCATCAATACCCTCGGATTCGGCGTTTTTGCCAAATATCTCTTTACAATGTGCGCCATTTATTGCTTAATGGTCTTCACAATAGAATATTTAAACTTCGACGACGTTAAAGAGATATTGATAATGTCCATGTCGAGTGCTGCGGCCACTTTCCTTGTGCTCCTTGGCATGGATTGCCTAATATCGCCTAAGAAGTGAGAAAAGACTATAATCTCGAAAAAAGAAAATATGTAATCGGGGGGTTCGTCACTGTGATAGTGATAATCTTCATAATCAGATTATTCAACCTCCAGGTTAGAGATGCCCATTACAAGGAAAGCGCAGATAGCAACGCATTCCTTAAGAAAGTGATATATCCTGCTCGCGGGCTTGTATACGATCGCAATGATCGCCTGGTAGTCTATAATAAGCCTGCTTATGATGTGATGATTATACCCAAAGATGTCACTGCCTTCGATACTGCTCAATTTTGCAAAATCCTTGGCTTCACTAAGGAAGAACTGCAAAACAAGTGGATGGAAATGAAAGATTCCCGTCGGAATCCGGGCTATTCGGCATACACCCCACAAAAATTAATATCGCATCTATCGCAGGAAGAATATGGAAAGCTGCAGGAAAAACTATACTTGTTTCCCGGTTTTTTCGTCCAGAAACGCACAGTGCGTGAATATGCCTATCATAGCGGAGCCAACATTCTCGGTAACATACGCGAAGTCTCACCCACGGATATTGAGAATGACAATTATTACCGACGAGGCGATTATACCGGTGACCTTGGTATTGAGAAAAGCTATGAGACAGCTTTGCGAGGTCAGAAAGGATTGGAAATCCTTATGAAGGACGCCTATGGGCGCACAAAAGGAAAATATGAAGATGGGGCCTATGATGTTGCTCCAATATCCGGTCATAACCTAAAATTGGCCATCGACATGGAATTGCAGCAATATGGCGAGAGGCTTATGGCTAATAAAATAGGGGCCATTGTGGCAATAGAACCCGAGACCGGTGAGATTCTGGCTTTAGTAACCTCTCCGAATTACGATCCGAGCCTGCTCGTAGGACGCGACCGCGGTAAGAATTATGCTTCGCTGAGGATGAATCATATGAAACCACTGTACGACCGGTCCATTCAAGGTGCATATCCTCCCGGCTCAACTTTCAAGCCGACTCAAGGTCTGATTTTCCTTCAGGAAGGGATTATCGATCTTAAGACCCAATATCCATGTTATCACGGATACATCAACGGCCTGAGAGTAGGTTGCCACGGTCATGGCTCTCCAATTGCACTTAAACCGGCATTGCAGACCTCGTGCAACGCTTATTTTTGCTGGGGCTTTAAAAATATGATCGACAAGCGAGGAACAAAAGCAGCGGATCAACTCGACAAATGGAAAAACTACATGGTGGACATGGGATATGGATATCGGCTTGGTGTGGATCTCCCGGCGGAAAGTCGTGGATTTATACCTAATAAAGATTTTTATAGCAAATCTTTCAGAGGTCCTAAATGGAGTGCGAATTCCATAATCTCAATTTCCATCGGACAAGGTGAAATTTTGGCCACTCCGCTGCAGATTGCAAATTTATGTGCCACGATAGCCAACAGAGGATGGTTCCGCACCCCGCATGTAGTGAAAGAAATAGCCGACAGTGCGATCGATAAGAAATATGCGGAGAAACATCATCCCCCGATCGATATAAAGCATTATGAAGCGATAGCGGAAGGTATGCGGATGGCTGTATTAGGTGGAACTTGCCGGGGCGCCAGTATTCCGGGTATAGAGGTATGCGGGAAAACCGGAACAGCCCAGAATCCGCATGGCAAGGATCATTCTGCATTCATTGGCTTCGCGCCTTATCATAATCCCAAGATAGCTGTGTGTGCATACATAGAGAACGCCGGTTTCGGTGCTACTTACGGAGTGCCTATCGGTAGCCTGATAATGGAGAAATATCTTAACGGAGAAATTTCTCCCGGCAGAAAGCATATTGAGGAACGAATGTTGAACGCAAACACAATCATCAGCAGTGGAGTCAAAAAACATTGAAACTGGCGCATCAGTATTTCGCTGTATCGACTGGCCAACGATAATACTATATCTGTTATTAGTCGCGGTTGGTGCAGTAAGCATTTATGCCGCAAGCTATGATTTTGACAATGCCAATCTATTCGATCTCAACGAATTTTCAGGCAAGCAGATTCTTTGGATAGGATTATCATTGATTCTCGGAGCCATTATCCTGTTGATGGATTATCGTATTTTCAAGACTTACGCCTACCCCATCTATATAGTAGTGTTATTAATACTCCTTATCACTATATTTATAGCGCCCGACATCAAGGGCTCTCGATCATGGCTCGTTTTTGGCCCAATTAGTCTGCAACCGGCGGAGTTTGGAAAATTTGCGACTGCATTGGCTCTTGCAAAATTGTTTGATTCTTATAATTTCTCTCTTAACGCTAAGATGAGCAATTATTTCAGAGCGCTTATAATTATATTCCTTCCCGTTATCTTAATCCTGCTTCAGAATGAGACCGGATCTGCATTAGTGTATATATCCCTGATATTTGTACTCTACCGTGAAGGAATGAGTGGCCTGGTCCTCTTCTCTATCCTGTGCGCGGTCTCGTTCTTTGTAGTTATNNCAATGCAGTCGCAAATTTTCCAAACGAACCGCTCATACTTGGTCTCCCGTTAGGAGAATTCACTGTCTTTATCCTCATTTTATTGATCTATGCGCTGATGCTTCTGTTCTACTGCAAAGATATCATTATTGCAAGGAATGTGATTTACGGATTTATAGGCTCCGGAATAATTGTAACGGCATTGGCATTGTTAGGAGTGAATGTTAACGGGCTCGCTTATTTTCTTTCCATCCTCGGGTTAGCCATTGGATATACGGTACTTGCCATGTTCCATCACCATCGGATAAGCAAATTTCTTATCACGATAAGTTTCGTTGTAGTCTCGGTGCTTTTTCTCTTTTCTGTGAATTATGTCTATGGCTCAATGCTCAAGCCTCATCAGCAGATGCGCATAAAAGTGGCCTTGGGTATAGAGGAAAATCTGCAGGGTGCAGGCTATAATGTAAATCAGTCGAAAATAGCCATAGGGTCCGGAGGGGTTACTGGAAAAGGGCTTCTCAACGGTACGCAGACAAAACTAAAATATGTGCCGGAGCAACATACTGACTTTATCTTCTGCACCATAGGAGAAGAAGAAGGATTTGTCGGCACTACTACAGTTCTCGTTCTATATCTGGCCCTGATATTGCGGCTTATCCACATCGCGGAACGCCAACGCACTCCATTTGAACGGGTATATGCCTATTGCGTGGTATCGATTCTGATATTCCATCTGTGTATCAATGTAGGAATGGTTATCGGATTATGCCCGGTGATAGGGATTCCTCTCCCCTTCCTCAGTTATGGTGGATCTTCTTTATGGGGCTTTACAATTCTTCTTTTCATTATGCTGCGCCTCGATGCCTCACGCCGCGAAAGAATGGACTAAGAATAGAGGATTCATGGCTGAATTGTTAAAAAGTTTTCTCCGGATATGATAAAAACAGCTCCCGAGGTGTTATAAATATAAAGTATAATAAAAATTATCATGGCAAATAAAAGAGAATTTAAGAAATACGTGGATGCACTCGGCTCCTCTATTCTTGACGAGATGGTTCCGACCTACTACAATGTAAAGGGTGTGGACAAAGATAAAGTTGCGGAAGCAATAGAGATGGTCCTTGGTGCAATAGGCAAAGCAAAGAACAACGCAAATGTGTTCTTCGATCGTGGTCCCAAATCGTACGCCGACCATAAGGAGTATGCAAAGGCAAAAGATGCCTTCTTCAAGGCTCTCTTTAATAAAATTGAGACCGAATTCGGCGAGGAAATCAACCTTGCCCTCAAGAAATTCAATGAAGCAATCCCCGCAGAAGTAAAAGAAGAGAACAAGAAAATCGCCGCCGCCAAAGCCTAAGCATCAAAAGCAGCAGGCGTGAATCATTGAATCATGGCCAACATTTGGGGATCTATTCTTAAATGGTCAGGATGGAGTGTTGAAATAACGGCTCCATATCTCGACAAATGCGTGATATGCGTAGCTCCCCATACATCCAACTGGGATTTTATTATCGGTTTGGCCGCCTATAAATCATTGGGAAGAAATGCCAATTTTCTTATGAAAGAATTTTGGTTTTTCTTCCCATTAAAATATCTGCTCCGGCATCTCGGAGGAATCCCCGTACCATCCAAAGGAAGCAAAGGGGAACTGACAAGATCCATTATACGCCAGTTCGAAAGGCGGGAATATCTCAACCTTGCAGTCACCCCTGAGGGTACGCGTAGCCGGAGGGAAAAATGGCGCACGGGCTTCCTTTACATAGCTTACGGTGCAAACGTGCCGATCCAACTCGGCATCATCGATTATGCCGCAAAAAAAATAATAATCAAAGATCAATTCATTCCGAGCGGCGATATAGATAAAGATATGGCTTTTGTGAAGGAATATTACGCAGATTGCGGCCCGAAAGCCCGTTATCCTGAAAAATTTACAGTCTGACCAGCCTTAATCACCATGAATAAAGACTTAAAGGTATGTCTCCTCCCTTTGGAAATAAAATGGGGCGACAAGGAAACCAATCTGAACACGCTTCAAGAAATTATTAAATACGTTCATCCCGAAACCGACCTTCTTATTCTTCCAGAGACGTTCTCCACCGGATTTCCTGTCGGATTGGACAAAGAGCAGGTGCGCCCTTTGGCAGAGAAGAATACGGGCGCTACTATCGATCTCATAAAAGATCTTTCAGAAAAGTATAATATGGCCATTACGGGAAGTTTCATAGCTGATTCGGGAGGCTCTATCTATAATCGGGCTTTCTTCATAGAGCCTTCGGGAGATGAAACTTTCTGCGATAAGCACCATCTCTTTACAATGGCCGGAGAGGACAAAGTGTTCTCAAGAGGTTACGACCGTATGTCAGTAAGATTCCGTGGCTGGAATCTGGCCCTCGTGGTATGCTATGACATCCGCTTCCCGGTGTGGTGTCGCAACACATTGAATGAGTACGATGCACTGATCGTAGTGGCTAACTGGCCGGAAGTCCGTGTTGACGCTTGGAATAAACTCCTTCCGGCCCGGGCTATTGAGAATGAAGCATATGTATGCGCAGTGGATTGTTCCGGCCGCGACAACAAGGACTATTCCTATAATGGGGCGTCGGCAATAATCGATTTTAAAGGGAAAGATATTTCAATCATCCCCCAAGATTCTAAATTGATCTATGGCACTTTAAGTCGAGAACGCCTTGACTCATTCCGCATGAAGTTCCCGGCATGGAAAGATGCCGATCCATTCCGTCTTCTTTAGGACAAATATAAATAGCCGGGAGAACTCAGCTTTCTCCCGGTTTTATTATCGGTCATTATTTCATTTCAATCTCGGAATGGGGCGACTCGTTGTCAAGAACCAGCGGATGATAGGAGAGTTGTAGTCTCTCTTTGTCTTTATCCGGAGAGAAACCTACCTCAATAGTCCCCCCGATACTACCTTCCGCATTCAACTGAAGTATTATCTCAGCCAATTCATCTTCGAGATATTTTTGAATAGCCCGCTTCAACGGACGCGCGCCGAAATTCTTATCATATCCCTTATCGGCGATAAAATTCTTGGCTTCTTCACTCAGTCTTAGTTTTAAGCCAAGTTTCTCGATACGCGGATAGAATTCACGCAGCTCAATATCTATAATGCTATTGATGGCATCCTTATCAAGCTGGTCAAACATTATTATATCGTCGACCCTATTTAGGAATTCGGGACTGAAAGCCTTGTTCAAAGCCTTGGTTATGACTCCATGTGCCTGATTTTTGGAAACTGTATCGGTGTTAAAACCAACGCCACTGCCAAATTCCTTCAGCTGTCTGCTGCCGATATTGCTGGTCATAATGATGATGGTATTCTTGAAGTCGATTCTGCGACCCAGCGAGTCTGTCAATCGTCCTTCATCCATCACTTGAAGCAACATATTGAACACATCCGGATGCGCTTTCTCAATCTCATCAAGAAGCACAACAGAATATGGACGGCGACGTACCTTTTCAGTTAGCTGTCCGCCCTCCTCATATCCCACATATCCCGGAGGAGCTCCGACAAGCCGCGAAACGGTGAATTTTTCCATAAATTCACTCATGTCCATGCGGATCAAAGCATCGGGACTGTCGAATAAGTATTCCGCTATCTTTTTGGCCAGATGGGTCTTACCCACGCCAGTAGGCCCGAGGAACATGAATACTCCAATGGGTTTGTCCGGATCTTTCAATCCGATTCTATTTCTCTGAATAGCCTTCACCACTTTGGCCACGGCATCATCCTGACCGATTACCGAGCCTTTTAGCATTGCCCCCATATTAAGCAGACGCGAGCCTTCGGCCTGTGCTATTCGCTGGGTAGGCACCCCGGTCATTAGAGCTACGACTTCGGCCACTTTTTCATCGTTTACTTCCTGAGGATTGCTGTCGAGTTCTTTTTCCCATTGCTCTTTGGCAGACTCAAGGCGCTCTTTGGCTTTTACAACACTGTCGCGCAATTGGGCAGCCTTTTCATAATCCTGAATCTGCACCGCCTGGAATTTCTCACTGTTCAGCTTGTCAACATCCTTTTCCATTTCTTCGATTTCCTCAGGAACAGAAATATTGGTGATGTGAACTCGACTTCCGGCTTCATCAAGCGCATCAAGCGCCTTGTCGGGAAAATTGCGGTCGCTCACATATCTTTCAGTGAGACTGACACACGCTTCGAGAGCTTCATCAGTATACTTCACGTTATGATGCTTCTCGTACTTATCCTTCACCTGACGAAGAATCTCAAGCGTCTCTTCGGGAGTTGTTGGTTCTACTATCACTTTTTGGAAGCGTCGCTCCAATGCTCCGTCTTTTTCAATATTCTGACGATATTCATCAAGCGTGGTTGCACCTATACATTGGATTTCTCCTCTTGCGAGCGCAGGCTTCAGCATATTCGCCGCATCCATAGTGCCCGGTGCGCTTCCCGCCCCCACTATCGTATGAATCTCATCGATAAAGAGAATGATGTCGGGATTCTTTGTCAGCTCATCAAGGACAGCCTTGATACGCTCTTCAAATTGGCCTCTATATTTTGTACCGGCTACCATAGAAGCCATATCAAGACCCACGACACGCTTGTTGAAAAGCACACGTGATACTTTCCGCTGCGATATGCGTAAAGCAAGCCCCTCGACAATTGCGGATTTTCCAACACCGGGTTCACCTATCAGGACAGGATTGTTTTTCTTGCGGCGTGACAGAATCTGGGCTAGCCGTTCTATCTCACGCTCCCTCCCTACTACAGGGTCAAGACGCCCTTCCATTGCGGCTTTTGTCATGTCGTAACCGAATTTATCAAGGGCCGGAGTATCGCTCTTTCCTTTCTTTCCTGATTTTGAAGAAGCTGAACTCGCGGATGATTTATCGCCGGGCAATTCATCATCTTCTTCATCATCATTGCCTGTCGAAAACTTATCTTCAGGAATTTTGGGCACTTCATTTATAGCCTGAATCGCGATATCGAAATTCAGGTAATCCCGCTTTATTCTCTTCAGAATCTCACTGTCCATACTGCGAGAGTCATGAATAAGAGCCATTATAATATGTTCGCTGCCGATAATGCTGCCGTTCATCTTACGAGCCTCTGATGTGGCCAGCTGCAATAACCGCACGGCAGAAAGACTGACGCGATACTGCTGCTCGAAAAGGGTTGTTACCTCTCCGGGATCAGTGTTGGTTCGTAAATAAGCCTCGAGACGCTCCGCAATTTCATCAAGCGGCACACGCAACTGGCTTAATATCCTATATCCATATCCTTCCTTGTCGCGGACCGCAACAAGCATGAAATGTTCAGGAGTAATCGCAGTCGAGCCGAGGCGCTTCATCTCGTCGGACGCATGCTCCAGCATTGGCCGGAATAGTTTTGAAAAGTCTCTGTTCATTTATAAATATTACCTTTTGACTGATTATAAAACAAAATGTGTGCCAAAAAGTATGAACGTTTATATGTTACAATTAAAATATACTTAACCCCGGCCCTAATTGCCTACCATTCTTAAGTCGTATCTGCCGGGAACTTTCATTTAACTTTCATTTATGGCTCGCGTTTTGAAATTAGCATTTTTTTTTGTAATTTTGTAACTTAGAAATGCCCAAAGGGTGCATTGCCCGGGCATTTGGAATAACGCCTTGCGGAAAGACAATTTCGCAGCGTCACAAATTAATAAAAATGCAAGGAGACGACAAGATAATTCCGATTAATATTGAATCGGAGATGAAAAGCGCCTACATCGACTACTCAATGTCGGTGATAGTATCTCGAGCTCTGCCGGATGTACGGGATGGTTTTAAGCCTGTGCACCGTAGAGTCCTGTTCGGAATGAACGAACTTAACAATGGTTTTTCCGGAGATACCAAAAAGTCTGCGCGTATAGTGGGAGAAGTGATGGGTAAATACCATCCGCATGGAGATTCATCCATCTACCTCACTATGGTGCGCTTAGCACAAGAATGGTCTTTACGATACCCTTTGGTGTTCGGCCAAGGTAATTTCGGATCCATCGATGGCGATTCAGCGGCCGCCATGCGTTACACTGAAGTGAAACTGTCTCGCATGGGCGAGGAAATGCTCCGAGATCTTGATAAGGAGACCGTGGATTTCGTGCCAAACTTCGACAACACATTGCTCGAGCCGGCAGTGCTTCCTAACCGTTTCCCAAATCTGCTTGTAAACGGTGCTTCGGGTATCGCGGTGGGTATGGCCACAAATATGCCTCCGCATAACCTTACTGAATCTCTCAATGCATCTATAGCCCTTATCGACAATCCTGATATAGATCTCGATGGCCTGATGGAACATATCAAAGCACCGGATTTTCCAACCGGCGGCGAGATTTTCGGGGTTCAAGGGGTAAGGGATGCCTATGAGACAGGCCGTGGGCGAATCATTCTGAGGGCAAAAGCAGAGATCGAAAGCTCGGACAACAATGATACAATCGTCATCTCTGAAATTCCATATGGTGTGATAAAAGCCGACCTTGTAAAAAGCATATGCGACCTTGTAGATGAAAAGAAAATCGATGGCATCTCTGATGTAACTGATACATCAGCCCGGGGTAAGATTAATATCGTAATCGACATCAAGCGTGATGCCAATGCAAAGGTTGTTCTCAACAAGCTGTTTAAACTCACAGCATTACAGACATCTTTCAGCGTCAATAATGTTGCATTGGTAAATGGTCGTCCGAAAACACTAAGCCTGAAAGAAATACTGGAGGCCTTTGTGGATCATCGACGTGAAGTAGTGCTTCGTCGCACCCGTTATGAACTTCGTAAGGCAGAAGAACGCGCTCATATCCTGAAAGGGTTAATGATAGCCACGGATAATATTGATGAAGTAATTAAGATTATCCGAGGCTCAAAGACAATAGATGAAGCGCGTCAGCGGCTGGCCGAGCGCTTTGATCTTGACGATATTCAGACCCGCGCGATTGTAGCTATGAGAATAGGCCAGCTCACCGGCCTTGAAATGGATAAACTCCGTGGGGAATATGAAGAGCTTTTGGCCAAGATCGCACGTTATAACGACATCCTAAGCAACGAACACGTCCTGCGTGAAGTAATAAAGGAAGAACTTATCGAAGTTCGTGACAAATATGGCGATGAACGCCGTACATCCATCAATCCGTTCTTCGGAGACTTCAATTCAGAAGACTTCATCTCCGACGACAAGATGATTATCACGATCTCCCATATGGGATATATCAAACGAACTCCCCTTAGCGAATTTCGCGCCCAACATCGTGGTGGCGTGGGAGCACGCGGAAGTTCAACACGCGATGAAGATTTCATCGAATACATATATCCTGCCACAAATCATAATCATATCCTGTTCTTTACCCAGAAAGGAAGATGCTATTGGCTCAAAGTATATGAAATTCCCGAAGGAACGAAAAATTCAAAAGGCCGAGCCATTCAGAATCTGCTACAACTTGATCAGGACGACCGCGTAAACGCCTTTATTCGCGTTAAAGGCCTGACCAACCCGGCATTCAACACCACGCATAATCTTGTATTTGCCACTAAGAAGGGCATAATAAAGAAGACATCACTTGCAGCATATTCCCATCCCCGTGCCATAGGCGTGAATGCAATAATTATCCGTGAAGATGATGAAGTGATCGGAGTAAGAATGACCGATGGCAATTCCCAGATTATCCTGGCCAACAGAAGCGGCTACGCAATCCGGTTTGAAGAATCAAAAGTAAGAGCAGCCGGAAGGGTTTCAAGTGGAGTTATAGGCATGCGTCTGGAGGGTGATGATGAGGTGGTAGGCATGATCACTATGACCGGAGCCGAAGATGAAACCGTGATGGTAGTATCCGAGAATGGATATGGCAAACGTTCAGCTTTGGCCGATTATCGTATCACAAACCGTGGCGGAAAAGGCGTAATTACCCTGAATGTCACAGAAAAGACAGGCAAACTTGTAGCCATCAAGAATGTGAACGATTCCAACGATCTTATGATCATCAACCAAAGTGGCGTAACTCTGCGCTTGCCAGTGAATTCGGTAAGGGTAATGGGACGCTATGCACAGGGAGTCAAACTGATTGATCTTGGGAAGCGTGGCGATACCATCGCTTCAGTTTGCAAAGTAGATTCCAATCCTGAAGAAGAAGTAGAAAAGGAAGTGGAGCACCAGCATGAAGAAAACCTGGAGGAACGCAATCAGGATAAGATTCTCCGCGAAGTTGAAGCCCTTGAGGAGGAAACCCCCGCTGAACGAGCCGAGACTGAATCCGACATTGAAACTCCGGAACAATAAAAAATGAATAATAAACCATAAAATTATAATCTATGAAGAAGTTACTCACAATGGCAGTATGCCTCGGCGCAGTGGTGGGAATGAATGCTCAGAAGGCCGTTGTCGATCAGGCCGCAAAATTGTCGGGTAAGGACGATAAGATTGCCGAAGCCCGCGCACTTATCAGTCAGGCCGCAGAGAATACTGAGACCAAGAATGAAGCACGCACGTACTATGTCGGAGGCAAAGTAGAATTTGATGCCTTCGATAAAGCACGCACAAAGCAGATGATCAATCCGCAAGATGCCAGCATCAATCCCGTTCAAATGGCCGAACAGTTGATGAATGGCTATAAAATGTACATGAAAGCTCTTCCGCTGGATTCGATCCCGAATGAGAAAGGACAGGTAAAACCTAAGTTTGCATCCAAGATGATTGCAGCCATCAACGAGCATTACAACGATTATTACAACGGAGCCATCGCCTTCTATAATGAGAAGAAATATTATCCGGAGGCTTATGAAGCATTCCTTGTATATGGAAGTCTTCCCAAAAGTCCGATCGCAAGTAAGTTCGTAGCTTCAGTGCCTGATAGTGTCATTAATCAGTCGCTGTTCAATGCCGGCCTGTCGGCATATGCGGCCAATGCGCTTACCCAAAGTGCCGCCGCATTCAAATTAGGTAGAAAGAATGGTAGCGACAACGTTCAGAACTACATATATGAGATAGCATGCTGGCAGTATATGGCTCAAAACGATTCCACAATGGAAGAGCCGGCAAAGGTTGCAATCGAGGAAATAGCAATGGATGGCTTTAAGAAATTCGGACTTTCAGAACTTCTATTCATCCGTAACCTCCTCAACGCATGGGTACAAGATAATAAATTCGACCAGGCCCTGAATCTTCTGGATACTCAGATCAATCAGAATGGCGACAACGCAGCCCTCTATGGTCTTCGCGCTTATGTTTACGACCGTACCAACAACGATGAAAAGGCCCTCGCCGACTATCGCAAGGCTGCAAGCCTGCCGGATGCCGACTTTGAAACCTTGAAATCAGCATCAAGAAAGATTTTCAATGTCGGTGCAGTGAAACTTAATGCCCTTGAAAGCAATGATGCCGCAGGACGTCAGCAAATCAAGACTGAATATTTTGAAACTGCAAAGAATATTGCGGAAAAAGCAAGGTCAATGAATCCCGACGACAGCACAATCGATGCTATTCTTGAGAACATAGACTATGCATTGACTACATATTTCTAATATCTACCGGATAGCGATTAACAATCGGATAATTCAAAAGTAATGGGCGTGTTTTCATGCCCATTATTTTTTTGGCATCATCATCATAAGGAAAAGTAGCAGAGGAAGGCTTACATCATAGATTCATCAGGAATAAACTTTAAAACGAGGCAAAGTGTTTAAATATCAAAGCGACTCCATTATTGCTTAAAAAGTCGCACCATAATAGTATGAAAAACACAATTATTTGCTCCATATTGACTTTCGGGTGCCTCTCTATTGCAGCTCAAGCCCGCGAACTAAGGGATTCCGCCTTAATATATTTTCATCAGGGAAAGGCGGATTTGGATACTGCTTATAATACTAATGGCGATAATTTGAATCGGTTGATAAATCATATAAACGCTGATATCCGGCAAGATTCAGCGTTAAGAATCGCCGCCGTCCGTGTCACCGGTGCCGCATCTCCCGAAGGATCTGTAGAAATTAACCGGAAACTTTCCAAGAAACGTGCCGACAGGATATTTGGATTTTTTTCATCCCGATCATATCTTCCCGATTCATTGACTTCCTTTACCTTCATAGGCCGGGATTGGATCGGACTAAAAGAATTGGTACGGAATGATTCAAATGTTCCATATAGGAATGAAGTAATCAGCCTGATAGAAGAAATAAATTCTTCGATAATCGCCGATGGAGGTGATAATGAAAACAACCTCCAGAAATTGAAGAATTTCCGGAACGGGATTCCCTACACATATATGGAAAGAGAGCTTTTTCCTCAATTAAGAGCATCCAGATTATCCGTAACTTATACTGAAGTACGCAATAGGCTTGGATTAATAAAGCCTGATAATGATGGTATCGCTATTACCGCTGACGTTCCGGGGATTATAGATTTAGGATTACCATTCCCCGTGGCCTCGAAATGTCATCACCCTTTTTATATGGATCTGCGCACCAACATGCTATCAGATATTCTTGCACTCCCGAATATTGGGGTGGAATTTTATATTGGTAAAAAATGGTCCGTGATAGCCGACTGGACATATGGATGGTGGGACGTCGACAGAAAACATCGATACTGGCGTGCCTATGGAGGGAATGTCGGAGTGCGCAGATGGTTCGGCAAGAAAGCTGAAGAGAAACCATTGACAGGACATCACCTCGGTCTTTATGCCGGAGTCGTAACATATGATTTTGAATTTGGCGGAAAAGGATATATGGGAGGATTGCCCGGGCGCACCCTCTGGGATCGTTGCAATTATATGGCAGGTGTGGAATATGGCTATTCATTGCCTGTGGCCAAAAGAATTAACATAGATTTTACCATCGGATTAGGATATTTAGGTGGCAAATTCATTGAATATGTGCCCCGGGGTGATGAGTACCTATATCAAAAGACAAGAATCTTGACCTGGTTCGGTCCTACAAAAGCAGAAATCTCTCTCGTATGGCTAATAGGATGTGATAATTACAATCGCAAGAAAGGAGCTGACAGATGAAAAAAATATTCAGAAACATAAAAAAATGTGATAAGGGGGCTTTTTTCTCCCCTCTCTCACTAGTCCTCGTTGTCACGCCCCTATTATTGTCATCATGCAGGCATAAGGATCTGGTATACGATCATCCTGACAGTGGGCATATAAACGTTGTGTTCGACTGGCGCAACGCTCCATCTGCCAATCCTTCTTCCATGGCATTTTATCTCTACGACCCTGATGGAGAGAATCCGATACGATATATATTTCAGAATAATTACGGAGGGACGATCCGAGTTCCGGCCTCCGAATATGATGCCATCTGCCTGAATGCCGACCTAACGGACTGGGCAGTAATAAATCGCAAAGAGGCTATCGACAACTATGAAGTAACTACCTTGGAAGAAAATGTTCTTCCTGCTTCAGGTTTTTCTACAAGAGCAGTGCCACGGGCTGAATCATCAGAAGAAGAGAAGATCACAGCCACTCCTGGATTTCTATGGGCGGCTCGCACTAATTCAATTCAGATTCCGGCAGGCACGGAGAATAAGACTATAATAATGTATCCACAGGAGAAAATATGTCATTACGTTGTGGATATTTATGATTCGGGCGATGTCTCACGATATTCCGCTTCCGGAATTGATGGAACACTCTCAGGAATGTCGGAAGGGTATTTGATAGGAAAGGATATTGCCCATTCCACGAAGGTAACACATCCATTTCTCCTTCGACCGGTTAAATCCTCCAATAGTCTGCACGCGGAATTCCTAACCTTCGGAGAGACCCCCGATTCCGGCGAACATCATCTGTCGATATATATGATACGCGATGATGGCAAGAAATGGAATTGCAATGTGGACGTCACGAATCAGGTAAAGAATGCCTCGGATCCCCGGCATGTGCATATAGTGGTACGCGGACTTGATCTCCCCAATCCCATAGGTGGAGGGGGTGGTATAATTCCCGATGTCGACGAATGGATAACGGTAAATATTAACATGAAAATGTGAACTAATTGCCATAGATATACATTATATAAATAGAAAATGAAAAACACAAATTTGAATATTATGAAAAACGCGATTTTAATCATTTCAATTGCAGCCATGAGTGCTTTAGGCATCTCATCATGCGCAAAGGATGATCCCTATGAACAGAAAAGTTTGGCCTCCGAGACTATTAATTTCGTACGGCCATGGGTTCTCTGACCAAAGCCACGGAGACAAACAACAGCAACCTCGGTTCCATATATGTCACCTCTTTCATGGGAAATCAGAAATACTTCCAGGATGTTGAGTTCTTCAAAGGTGCCGATGGCTTCTATACGTCGGAAAATGAATATGACTGGCCAGGTGATGATACACAGCTTTCTTTCTATTCTTATTCTCCTTCTATGGATGCACTGGGTGCAGATATTACAATATCGGATAAGAATATTCTCCAACTTGAGGATTTCGTAACGCCGGAGCAGATAGCCGATCAGGTCGATTTCATTACGGCAAGTGCGACCGGCAAACGCTCGGTAAATGAAGAATCAGGAGTTCCTCTTACCTTCTCTCACCGTCTTGCACAAATTGAGATAAGGGCTAAATCTGAAAATCAGACTTATATCGTCAAGGCAGCCGGAGCCCGAATAGGCCGGGCACAAACCACCGGTACGTTCAACTTCTCCAACAATGAGTGGACGCTCAATGACTGGCATGAAACCGCAGTCTATGATACATCCATCACTCCCGTGGAGCTGACTGCCGACCCGGTATCGTTGATGGGTGATGCCGGAAATGCAATGATGATTCCTCAGACTTTGATTCCATGGAGTCCGCTGAATGACCCTGACAACGTAGCCCGCGAAGCATATCTAAGTGTGCTCGTGAACATTACTACCAAGGATGGCGTTCAATTCTATCCTTTCCCCTCCGACAATACGCTGGATAAGAATGGCAACAAACGCCAGTACGCATGGGCTTCAATACCATTGTCGGGCACATGGGAACAGGGAAAGAAATATGTCTATACACTCGATTTTACCACGGGTGGAGGCAATGTGGATCCTGATGATCCTAACCCAGGTAATCCGGTATTGGGTAAACCTTTGAAATTCTCAGTCGATGTCCTTGATTGGAATGAGAATGATTCGGTGATACCGGTCACTACAGAGAGAAAATAACATAGAGCCCACATAGATTAGGGGATATGGCCAGTCGAGTCATATCCCCTAATCTATGTGTTGCAGGCGGATTAATCGTCAGTGAAATGTTTTAGCACCTGTCGATACGAATTGAAGATTTTCGATTTTGAAACGAATCCCACATACCTGCCATTATCAACCACCGGCAGATTCCATGCATTTGTTTTATCAAATATATCCATCACTTTATCCATACTTTCATGGATGTCGATGGTGGCAGGCATGGCAGTCATAAAACGTGAAACATGCATCTTGCGGTACAGGTCTGTCCGAAACATTATATTTCTTATGTCATCCAGAAGTACTACGCCTTTGAGATTGCCTTCTGCATCAATTACTGGAAAAAGATTCCGTTTGGACTGTGAGATTACATCCACCATCTCTTTAAGACTCATCTCCGGATTCACAGTCTTAAAATCTTTTTCAATTAGCTTGTCAATCTTCATCAATGTCAGCACGGCCTTATCTTTCTGATGGGTGATAAGGTCGCCCGCCTTAGCGAGACGCATGGTATATATGCTGTATGGAGTAAAAATCTGAATGGTAAGATATGCTAATACCGATACTATAAGTAATGGGAGAAAAAGATCATATCCTCCGGTCATCTCTGCAGTAAGGAAGATAGCCATTAACGGCGCATGCATTACCCCGGCCATCACTCCGGCCATTCCCATCAGAGTGAAATTCTTTTGCGATAATTCAAACCCAAGGTCAAGGTTATTGAGGATGTACGCAAAGAGAAAGCCTACGAGAGCTCCTACAAATAATGAGGGTGCGAATGTGCCTCCTACTCCCCCGGCTCCATTTGTGGCAGAGGTGGCGAAGGCTTTCATCAGCGCCGTAAAGGCTATAAAGATTGTAATGAACCAGACATTTTTATGTTCTACATAGAAGAATGTGCCATTCAATACATCTGATACATTTCCTTCAAGCAGATTATTGATTGCGCCGTATCCTTCGCCATATAACGGCGGAAATAAAAATACCATTACCGCTATCATAATTCCTCCGGTCACTATTTTAAGCCATTGCTTACGGATCTTTTTGAACATTGACTCCATCATGAACATCACCTTGGTAAAATAGTATGACATTAATCCGCATACCACTCCAAGGAGGATTGTCCAGGGGATTCGGCTTGTGAGAAACGGTTCGGACTGCGAGAAGAAAAACTCTGAATTATAACCCTCCAATATGTAGGCCACGGTTGCCCCGGCTATCGATGATATGAGCAATGGCATTACAGTCATTCCTGTAAGGTCGATCATAAGCACTTCAATAGTGAAAAGCATTCCTGCTATCGGAGCCCTGAAGATTCCGGCTATACCGGCGGCCGCCCCGCATCCAACCAATATCATCAGCACTTTAGGCGATAATCTGAAGGCTTGCCCTATATTGGAACCTATTGCTGCTCCGGTATATACGATCGGGCCTTCAGCTCCAACCGATCCTCCAAAACCGATGGTGATTGATGATGCAATCAGAGAAGCATACAAATTTCGTTTCTTCAACCTCGATTTTCTGCGAGAGATGGCATATAATACCTTAGTAACACCATGGCTTATGTTATCTTTTACTATATATTTTACAAATAAGACGGTAAGGAGGATACCTACAACCGGATATACAAGATAAAGATAATTCGCCTCCGTTTCCGAGAACCGCGAAGTGAGCAGAGAGGCAATCATGTGAATAAGAAACTTCAATAATTGCGCCGCGAATCCTCCGAAGATTCCTATCACCAATGCAAGGAAAATCATAAATGTCTTCTCCTTTATATGATGTTCGCGCCATATCACCACGCGCATCCACCACTCCGTGAATTTATTGTGAGTTTCCTTATAGGCCATCCGTTATACTCCTTTACCTGTAAGCACTGTACGCACTGTGTAAATCAAAATTTTGACATCCGTACTGAACGACATATTGTTGATATAAACGAGGTCATATCTCGACCTCTCCACCATTCCCTCTATATCGGAAGCGTACCCGTATTTAACCATTCCCCATGATGTGATTCCGGGGCGCACCTGATAAATCAATGAATAATAAGGAGCTTCTTTCATTATTTTCTTAACGAAATAATCGCGTTCGGGACGCGGACCGACGAGCGACATATCTCCTTTGAGCACATTCCAGAATTGTGGTCGCTTGCATTATTGATGCTGAGTCNNCAGCTCATCAAGCCGGTATTTCCTGAGAAACTCTCCGACATTTGTGATTCTTTTATCACCCGATTTTGATAATTGCGGGCCATCGGCCTCGGCATCGGTCAGCATTGTCCGGAATTTGTAGATTAAAAACGGATGCCGATGCACTCCCAGGCGCTCCTGTCTGTAGATGACCGGCCCGGGTGAGGAATGCCTTACGGATATTGCGATTATCAGATACACCGGACTCAGCATCAATAATGCAAGCGAAGATATGACTATATCGATGAGTCGTTTCAGGTTTTTCTGAAACTCCGATATTTTCGGAGAAGCCAAATCCACCATCGGAGTTCCTAATATATCTCTAAGATTAATATTAGAGGTAACGTAGCTTAGAGTATCAGGCGCAATCTTGAGGGGCAATTCGAGGGGCAGTAGCTTATCAACTAAATGCATTATCGTCGCATCAGTATTTTCCTCCGGAGCCAGTACGAGTTGATCGACTCCTTTCACTTTGCAAATCTTTTCTATATCCTTTAAGGATAAGGCGGGATTTCCTTGCTTATCGAGAGAGACATATCCTACGATCTTATTGGGTATTCTCGTACGGCTCGCCGCTATTGCATCGCCTAATTTTCTTGCCTTTCCGGAATCACCGATTATCAGAGTTTTCCTTCCCGATCTTTGCCATTCCATACGCTTCATTGTTATGAAGGTAACGAGGCATCTGCCTAAATATGTAAATACAAACAGCATTCCGATCAAAACTAATATGACCAGATAATCCCTGCGTCTCATACCCACATCATTCAGCATGATAATGAAATAGATCAGCACGGCGTTGAATATAGCCGAGCCGAGGGTTTCGAAAAATTCCTCAAGACGGGATTTTCCGAAGGGGTTATTATAAAACCCCGAAAGCCAATAGACGCTTAGCAATGCCACCGGCACTATAAATTGCTCAAGCATCACTTTGGGCAGATTCAGATATTCCTCCAGATTTATTCCTGCACCAAACCGGGCAACTACGAAGTAGTACCTGAAAATATTGAAGCATAAGAATGCCAATCCCGTCGTCAGAACATCGACAACCAGATATATCCATCTTTGCCTCTTTTCAGGTAATTTCCTATTCATTATTATGAAGTGAACAATGTACTTCAGTATTCCATAATATGCCGGCTTTATTTTCCTCTCGGAGGAATTTAAATCCTATCTGGAAGAATGATTGTCGGAAATCTTTTTCCCGTATCACCGAGCCATTCCACATTACTATGTCGATGTCAAGCGGCACCTCCCCCTTGTTTCTTGCTTCAGCGTCGCGTCCGGCGTTCAGCTCAAGTTGCTTCAGGATATGATTTAATTCATCCAATCCGCAGATTGTATCTCCACTTACCACCGCATTGGCATATGGCGCTCCCTTTCCATAAATCTCCGGCGTCTCATATATCTCCGATGAAGATACATTGGTCAGCAACCTCCTTATGTTCCTAAGTCCTTTTTCAACATTACTGATTTTAGGCTCCCGGTTGCTCCCGATGCATAATACGGCCTTATTCGAATTTACTCCCAGGCTGCTCATATCCCTTGCTTAGTTATGAGGTTTATTTGATAGCGTAAAAAGAGTTATTTCAGGCACAGCTCCTATCCTCGAGGGCAGAGCCACTTCTCCGCTACCGATATTTACATAAAGATGACTCACCCTGCCTTCTGCAAGAGTATCCGTATACAGCCCTCCCCATTGCGGATATCTCCATGCCGCCGGCGACCATTTCCAATCCCCCACCTGAAGCATAGTTTGCATTGCATGGGTATGTCCCGCAAGTGTAAGGTCGATATTACTTATTTTTCTTACTTCACGGTTCCAATGCTCCGGATTATGAGATATTAATATCTTAAATATCGAATCATTCAGTGAACGGCCGTTTTGCCGGGGATAAGATTTTTTCAGATCGCCGTACTGCTTGAACGGAGGCTCGCCCCAGTTTTCCACTCCAATCAGGGAAATAGTATCGCTCCCACGCGTGATGAAATCATGATCATTATCGATAACTTTCCATCCCATCTGTCTTAACCATTTACCTAACAGGAGATTGTTTTCACTATGTGCTGATGAGGAAGGCCAGTCCATATAATCACCGTAATCATGATTCCCACGGACTGCATAGACTCCGTCTTTGGCCGTCAATCTGCTGAGAATTTCAAGAAATGGCTTTAGTTCTTTTGTTTCCCGGTTCACGATATCGCCTGAAAATATTATCATATCGGCATTCAATCCATTCAGGTTCTTAACCATCTTAGCCACAAAAGATGTATCGTTTCCCCATGTGCCGGTATGCAGGTCACTGAACTGAGCGATTCTATACCCGTCGAAGCCATCGGGTAGAGTCTCGGATGTAATTCTAACTTCATTTACTTCTATATCATGCCGAGTAAACATAGCACCCCACCATATTGATATGAATACAAATAGCCCTATGAATAGACCTACCGGAGCTCCATAGTTAATAGGTCGGCTTATTGTTCCGCTTCTGAACAGACGTCCTATCGCCGAGAAGAAGATATAGACAAGTTTGGGCACATATATGGTAAGATATGTAAAGAGAAGCCACATTATCGGGATAATGTCGGTGTCGCCCGACCTCCGTGGCAGGCATATCGCCACAATAAGCAGAGCGTAACAAAGAACTACGCTTACAATGTAAATGGAGGTGTTTCGACGGATGTTCTTCAGCCGGCTATATGTAAAGATATCCCATGTAATATATGCATCGATGCCTATACTTACAAGGAAGGTCGCGATTATCATCAACAGTGGCAAGCGCATTATGGATATGATTTATATGGAGAGGATTTTTATTCCATCCCTCCGAGAAGTGTTTTCAATTTATTCTTTAACGGATTCGCATACATCACCAGCATCATCTCAAGCATAAACTCTCTTTCTTGCTGCGTGATGTCAGGAATGTCGACTTTATCGAGCTGAGTCTCGAAATAATTGATAGTTTCACGCCGCATCTCATCGGTATATTTCCCGGCAAAACGGTTCGATGCGTGGAGCATGTCATAAGCTATATAATTTATCTCAAAGATTTCGTAGCTTCTATGGATGGCTTGGTCGATAAGACTACATACATATTTCGCGGATGTATTTGCGTCCTTGAACTGGCCGATTTCATCAAGACGGGTGTTTATTCTCGGAGTCATCTGGAAGTGTACACGTCCTTTGAATTGCAATAATCCTGTCTCCATGCTGAAAAGGTCGTCGCGCTGGCTTTTCTTAAATTCCGGATTGCGCCGGCGCAGCAGAAATTCTTTAGCTTTGAGATAGTCGTTGGGATCGAATTCATAACTTATCGAAACCGGCATGAGATTAATCTCTTTTAGTTTCTCCATAAAATTACCATCGCCGGCAAGCGCGAGCATCTTTACCAACGACTCCTGTGTGTGATCCGAACTATCCTTTGCCCGGCCTTCGCGCTGGGCGATCCATATTGACTGATGCTTGTCGAGGATGGTATGATGGATATATGCCGATAATTGTTTGGCGGCGAGAAGGCCTTCCCTTAACCCGGTATTACGCTTTACAATAAATGATTTGTTAAGACGGACAAGGTCATTTATCCAGTCGAACACAAGCAGATTATTGCCTATCGCCACTTCAGATGTGGGCATATTTTTTCGAAGAAAAGCCAGATTTAGAAATGACGCATCCAATACTATATCCCTATGATTTGTTATGAAAGTATAGTTTACGCCTGGATTATAGTATTTCACGCCTCCGAGAGTGATGCCGGATGTGGTGGTCTTGGCGAGCATCTCAAGGAACGGATACATTATCTGATGCTGGAAATCATATTTATTGTCGATGGTCTTCAGCTCATCCATCAATGCCGGAACATCATCTTTCGGCACGATATAATTCACGGCATGAAGAAAGCCAGGATCCTTTATCAGGCTGTTCATCTTTTCCACGAAAACCGAATCATCGTATGGGGAAATCTCGCTGAAGTCTTGATCTGTATTCATAGCATTTCTACTTTCTTGAAGTAATTTACAAAGATAACAAAAATGGAGAAAAGTAGGTAATTATTTGCCCTTAAAATTTCTCCATTTATCAAACAACGACTGCATATCGTCAGGGATAGGAGCTTCAAAGTCCATTTCTTCACCTGTATGCGGATGGCGGAATCCTAAAGTCCGGGCATGAAGCACTTGTCGCGGACATGCAGCGAAACAATTGTCAATAAATTGCTTATACTTGGCAGTGGGAGTTCCTTTAAGAACTTTATCACCCCCATATCTCGCATCGTTGAACAAGGGATGACCCTGATTTTGGAAATGTACGCGAATTTGATGTGTGCGCCCTGTCTCAAGGATGCATTTTACTATGCTCACATAGCCAAATTCCTCAATCGTTTTGTAATGGGTCACCGCGTGTTTCCCTTTATCCGGATCATTCGTGACACACATCTGTAGCGCATTTCTCGGATTTCTTGCGATGCTGCCCACGATTGTTCCATCCTTCTCGGGCATTTCACCCCATATCATCGCCACATATTCTCGTCGCGTGGTCTTATTATAGAATTGCTTCCCTAATATTGTCTTGGCTTCCGGAGTTTTTGCAATTACGAGCAATCCCGATGTATCTTTATCTATCCTGTGCACCAGGCCGAGGCGTGGATCATTCACATCATAATTGCTGTCATTGCGGAAATGCCACGCCAATGCATTTACAAGAGTACCTGTCCAATTCCCATGACCGGGATGCACCACGAGGCCCGCTGGCTTGTTGACCACCATAACCCAGTCGTCTTCATATACAATGTCAAGAGGTATGTCTTCGGCTACGATCTCAAAGTCATAACGAGGGCGATCCATCACTACTGATACCACGTCTCCGGGTTTCACCTTATAGCTTGATTTTACGGCGACACCATTCACAATCACGCAGCCTGCATCGGCTGCTTGTTGCACCCGGTTCCGCGAAGTGCGCTCAAGCCGGTCGACAAGAAATTTATCCACCCGGATGAGCTGTTGCCCTTTGTCGGCTATGAAACGGAAATGCTCGAAGAGCTCCCTGCCATTCTCATCAACAAGCAGAGCTTCATAGCTCTTATCATATTGTTCTTCAGGCATAGGATCCGACAATTTTTCAATATCCATGATTATCAGAAATATTGCTTATTGACTTCCTCTTCGTTTACAGGAGATGCCTGTTCTGTTGATGGTGATACAGAATAGGTTTCTTCTTCGCTTTCGGTTGATTCCGGTTCGTCAACGGCCTCATTAATCGGATTTTCTCGGTAATAGTTCATCAATTCTATATTACGTAATGAATCCTGCAGGTCATTAAGCCTCCCGTCGGATACTTCTATTACGATGGAGGCATTTACAGGGATTTTCTCCATCTTGTGCACCGTCTTGCCATTGGCGATTACTTTCACAACACGATCCCAGGTTCCCAATACCTTTACCATCCTTATATTCTTGAATCCCAATTCTTCGAGTTTCGCATGGGCCGATCGGTAAGACTCCCCTTTCAAGGCATATTCCGTTGGATTATTGTCGTCATCGATTGTCACTTCTTTGGGATGCACGGAATTGATATACAGAAATATCTTTCGCCCGGGTTTCACCGTTGACTTGGCCTTTGGAAATTGCTCAATCACATAACCCGGACGCATATCATCGCGGAAAAGAGAATCTCGGATATCCACCCTTAATCCTCCTGAATGAAGTTTACGTATTGCTTCGGTATACGACATATTTTCCACACTTGGCACCTGCACCGTATGTCCATGCTTGGTAAAGATGGCTATGGTAAGATATGCGGCATACAATCCGAGTATCGATATAATTGTGATGATGAGCAGATTTGCCATTACCGGATGCCGGTCAACGAATCTGCTGCCCCAACTATAGCTGTGATCTTCTTCTGATGGTTTCAAATCTATAATTTTTTTGGAAATTCAAAGTTAATAAAAAATAGGATAACTTCAACGCAAACCACTAATATATTTAAAAAAATTTATTGTCGCTGACGATATTTTAGATGATATTTCAGAAAAAATTATTAACTTTGCGCGAATATTTGAATAGATTTATGCCAAGGCTAAACCGATATAAATGCCTCAAGAGTCTGCTTGCAGTGATCTTGCTGGCAATTCTCCCTTCTTGCACCGAATTCTCGAAAGTGATGAAGAGCAATGATCTGGAGTATAAATTTGAGTACGCCAAGCGTGCCTACGATCAAAAAAAATATATGCAGGCATCTCAGGTGCTTCAAGACATCTATACCCCCTTGCGTGGAACAGCCAACGGCGAGGAGGCTCTTTTCTTGCTGGCAATGTCTTACTATAATAATCAGGATTACACAAATTCCAACCTATATTATAAGACATATTACAACCGATACCCCAAAGGGAAATTCGCAGAGCTTAGCAGATTTTATTCCGGCTATGGATATTATCTCGACTCTCCCGACCCTCAGCTCGATCAGACTTATACAATAAAGGCCATTGAGGAATTAAAAGATTTTCTAGAGTTTTTTCCTACCAGCGAGAAAGTTGCTGAAGCACGCGAGGCTATATTCGAGATGCAGGATAAACTGACATTGAAAGAATTGCAAAATGCCCAGCTTTATTACAATCTTGGCAATTTCATGGGCAATAATTATCGCTCTGCAATAATCGTGGCTGAAAATGCTTTGAAGACCTATCCGTTTTCAAAATACAAAGAGGATTTTGAACTTTTGATACTCAAATCAAAGTATCAGGAGGCACGCCAAAGCGTCGCTGAAAAAATGGCCGACAGATACCGTGACGTGATTGATGAATATTTCTCCTTTGTAAACAATTATCCGGAATCCAAGCATTTGAAAGAGGCGGAGACGATATATAAGATCGCCGAGAAACATGCCGCCATTCAATGACTCCAGAGTCTTTAATTTAGGAATACTAAGTAAATCATAATAAAAGTTATGGATTATAAGAAAACGAATGCCCCGCTCAATACTGTGACCCGTGACATGATCGCAATGGCGGAACAAACCGGAAACGTATACGAAACTGTATGCGTGATTGGTAAGCGTGCCAATCAGATTTCCGCCGATTTGAAAAGGGAACTTGAGAAGAAACTTCAGGAATTCGCTTCCACAGATAATATGGAGGAAGTATCCGAGAATCGTGAGCAGATTGAAATCTCAAAGTTCTATGAGAAGCTACCGAAACCAACTCTGATAGCTACTCAGGAATATCTTGAGAAAAAGCTCTATTTCTCGAATCCACGGAAAGAGCGCGATCAGATGAAGAACGACTGATATTCTCATTATAAGAAATCGATGCCGCCGGCCTTGAGGGTCTGCGGCATTTTAAATATGAAGACTCTTTGGATATTCAACCCGGAGACTGAACTGGCATTGGGTGCAGACTCCGCATTTTATACTCCTCCACGCAACATCGTGGATATCAGAAGAAGAATGGCCTTGTTCCCGGTGAATTTCGCACATTCGGGGGATGCTGTCCTCCTGCTCGATGCAATGCCCGACGATTACTGGAGAATATCACCTGAATGGCTAAGACTGGCTGAACTCAAGGGCATAGATATTTTTTATGTAAAAGATCAGATAGTGTGGCAGGATTATACTGCTTCTCCATGGGGATGGAACGATATGATCAGAAGAATTCTTTCAGAAGATTGTCCCGGGCTAAAAGGAATCCCTACGGTAAATTACATCAAGTCTTTACGGAATCTCGCACATCGTAAATCCACTATCAGGTTTCTTTCATCATTGCCACCCGGCTTTACCGAAGCCATACAAATGCCGGTGATATTCACATCAAGTGAAGAAGCAATAGAATATTACCGCAATCATCCCAATATATTTATAAAGGCTCCATGGAGCAGCTCCGGAAGAGGAGTAATGCGCACTGATGATCTTTTACCTCTCCATGTGGAACCGTGGATTCGGGGCATTATACGGTCGCAGGGATCAGTAATTGTCGAACCTATATATGAAAAGAGTCTGGATTTTGCGACGGAGTGGATGATTTCCGGAAATAAATCGGAGTATCTTGGTATCTCCGTTTTTGAGGCTTCCGGAAGAGGGAAATATCATCGGAATTTCGAAGGCACACAATCTGATTTGCAAGAAATGATCCGATGCCATACTCTGCTTTTTGAGCCGGCTCTTATCCATGCCCAGTCGGATGTATTGAATGATATTATAGCTCCGGATTATAATGGGCCGGTAGGAATTGACATGATGATTCTCAAGGATGGGAGAATCCATCCTTGCGTTGAGATAAATCTAAGGCATACAATGGGTTCCGTGAGGTTATATTCTTAACTAATAATATCCCTATAATCAATCCCCGGATCTATCACTCTCCTTCTTTGCCTGCTCATAATTCTTTATCATCACTCCTGCTATCAGCAGACAGATACTATTGACAATAAACCACCAGTCGCTGACCTTTCTCCCCGCTAACTTCATAATCAGGATTACGCTCAATACGCATAACCCTGCTATGGTAATAATTTTAACGATTTTGATTTTAGTGTCAAGAATCATGGATTCTTAGGTGCTTTAGAATAGTTTAAGCTCATGGTAAAGTTGGTGGACAGGCAAACCCATGACATTATAGAAACTTCCATGTATGGATTCTACAGCCACGCAACCTATCCATTCTTGAATTCCGTATGCTCCGGCTTTATCAAGCGGGTGATAATTCTCTACATAGAAGGCCGCCTCTTCGGGTGTGATTTCTCCGAATTTAACATCTGTTACTGTTGTAAACGAAGTGCGTTTCTCTTTTGTCATAATGCAAACTCCGCTTACCACCTGGTGGATCTTGCCCGACAAGGTCAGAAGCATCTTAATGGCATCATCCGCACTTTTAGGCTTACCATAGACTATGTTATCATGCAATACTATAGTATCGGCAGTGATTATCAATTGATTACTTCGCAACATCGATGCATATGCATCTGCTTTCTTTTGGGAGATATATGCGGCTACATCTTTTTTGGGTAGATATTCCGGGTAGGATTCATCAATCCCTCCTATTGTCACGACATCAAACGGTACTCTCAGCTGAGCCAGTAATTCCCTGCGACGTGGCGATTTACTTGCCAGCAATACATGATATTTATTAAGATTCGTAAGCATATTATTATTCATTACCAACCAAAGGCTGAATCATCTGCCATCCATTTTCCCTTAGCTTTCATTATTTGTTCGATAATGTCACGGCAGCATCCATAGCCTCCATTTTTAATAGATATATAGGTACAGATATTTTTGACCTCAAGAGCGGCATCGGCCGGACAGCAACTCAATCCTACCTCTCTCAAGCATTCTATATCAGGAATATCATCGCCGACATAAGCCACCTCATCAGCTCTCATATCCGCCTGGCTCATCCATGTCCGCAATTTTTGTATTTTTCTTGACACTCCTAAATATATGAATTCTATTCCCAATGATTCGTATCGCCTCCTTATCGCGTCACCTTTGCCTCCCGAAATAATGCATATGATTAAACCTTTCTTTACAGCCAATTGCAAAGCATAGCCATCTTTGATATTCATCATACGCATGGGCTCTCCATCTGCCGACATCGGAATTGTCGACGGGCTCAATACACCGTCAACGTCGAATACCACAGCTCTCAGCTTTTCAAGGTTATAACTTATTCCTCCCATTCTCGATTATTGATGAGCTAAGCGTTTCATATATATTTTGCAACTTAGGATTTCCTTTAAGGGATTCTATATGATTCTTTATTGTAATGTAATCCTTGCGCGCTGCAGGGCCAGTCTGCACTTCCGAAGGGTCATTGGTCATTGCCTTTCCAAGTGTTTCTTGGAGCAATGGGTAAAGCAATGAAAAATCAAGGTTACTTTCCTTAAGATATAAAGCTGATAATGCCCAAAGATGATTTACAAAATTGCAGCTCATTACGGAGGCAATGTGGATTGCTTTTCGCATTGAAGAATCCGCTTCGGTCACCTTATAGCTAATTGTCTTGGCAAGCTCTATGAGAACGCGCTTCGCATCTTCATCATTAGCTTCGATCAGAAAGGGAATATCTTCATATTTCAGGAGAGTTTGTTTGCTGAAAGTCTGCAATGGATAGAATACCCCGATTCTCTTTTTTATCCCATGGAGAACACCCATAGGAGTTGAGCCGGATGTATGCGCAACGATACACATATCCTTAACTTTATTTCTTACATTATCTGCAACTTCCTTAATGGCGGCATCGTGTACACATAAGAGGCATACATCTGAATCATAATCCAAGCCCGACAAGGTACGCGAATCTATCAGACTTACTGTTACTTTCCCTGATAATGCCTTTTTAAGATGAGTTCCTACGTTGCCTCTGCCGATAATGTTTATTTTCATTGGTTAAGGTATTTGCGACATCTTTCACCTCAAAGTAAATTTAAAAATACGGGGCGGACAATAAAAGGTCCACCCAGTATTTTTAATACGAATTGACTATCCAATCGCTTAGTCTTTCTTTGATTTTTCCCTGGCCGACTCTTTCTTTTCTGCGGTTTCTTTTTCACTCACAGGGACTAAGTTAGAGGAGGTATGAGGTATCTCATAGTGATATTTTGCTTCCCAGCCTAGTGCGGAGGCGCCAAGGACTGCTGCATCCCCTTCTTTTAGCTCTGAAACGATAATCTTAGTCTTGCCCTTTAAGATCGGGAACAGATTTTTATTGAATGACTCTTTCAGGGGAGTCATCAGAAGTTCGCCACTCTTAGCGAGTCCTCCGAAGATGATTATAGCTTGCGGACTTGAGAATACTACCATATCGGCCAAAGCCTCACCAAGGATTTCGCCGGTATAATTGAATATTTCTTTTGCAATCTTATCGCCTGCCATTGCTGCATCATAAACATCTTTGGAGGTGATATTGTCGATGTCAAGGTTACGCAGGAGTGAGGGTTCTTTGCTTACTTCAAGGAATTCCCGGGCTGTACGGGCCACTCCCGTTGCGGAACAGTAAGCCTCAAGACAACCTGTACGACCACAACCACAGACACGTCCGTTATTACGCTTCATTATCACATGACCGAGTTCTCCGGCAAATCCATCACTACCGTAGACCAGCTGACCGTTGATTACGATTCCTGAACCGACACCGGTGCCGAGAGTGATCATAATGAAATCTTTCATTCCTCGCGCCGCACCATATGTCATTTCACCGAGAGCGGCCGCATTTGCATCATTCGTCACCGAAACGGGAATCCCATTGAAAGCCTTGCTTACTTTCTCGGCAAGTGGAATCACAGGACCCCAGGGCAAATTAGGCGGATTTACTATTTCGCCTGTATAATAATTACCGTTTGGAGCTCCTATGCCTATTCCCTGAATCTGATCTTCAAGATCGTTAATCTTGATCAGACGTGACAGGGCTTCATGAAGATCGGCAATGTAATCATCAAAATTGGCATGCTTCGCCGTCTTGATGGAATCGCTGGCCACAACATGACCTCTGGCATCAACAATACCGAACACCGTGTTAGTGCCTCCTATGTCGATTCCTACAACATATGGTTTACTCATAGTCGTTAAGGTTTTTAAGATTATTATTTCGGTTGCTTAAGGATATATCAACGGAGTGCTCCGTGGCACTCCGTCGATACCTCGGGTTGTATTATTTAAACAAATACTGTGAGGAAATGGATTGATTATTGTGGATTCTTCTTATTGTATCAGCAAACAACTTGGCCACAGGTAGTATAGTAGCCTTCGGGTTGTCCTTGCCATAGGGGATGGAATCGGTGAAGATGATTTCCGTAAGACCACAATTTTTCACGCGATCTGTAGCAGGCTCACTCATCACAGGGTGACTGCACAAAGCTCTCACAGACTTTGCACCGAAACTTAATAGCAGATCAGCACTCTTTGTGATCGTTCCGGCTGTATCAACTATGTCGTCTATCAGAATCACATTCTTATCTTTCACATCGCCGATTACTGTCATTTTCTCCACCACATTAGCTTTCGCACGCGTCTTATGGCAGAGTATCAGCGGGCAATCGAAATATTTGGCATAGCTGTTGGCTCTCTTTGCGCCACCGACATCAGGCGATGCTATTGCCATATCTTCAAGTTGGAGACTCTTGATGTAGGGTATAAAGATAGAGGATGCGTAAAGATGATCTACCGGCACATTGAAGAAGCCTTGTATCTGATCGGCGTGAAGGTCCATCGTTATCAGACGGTCGATGCCGGCTACACTAAGAAGATCTGCCACGAGTTTTGCAGCGATGGATACTCTTGGCTTGTCCTTCCTGTCCTGACGCGCCCAGCCAAAGTAAGGTACTACGGCAATGATTGAGGCGGCGGAGGCTCGTTTTGCCGCATCTATCATTAGCAATAGCTCCATGAGGTTGTCACAGGGCTGGAATGTGGATTGTACAAGATAAACCTCGCTTCCTCGGATAGATTCCTCAAACGATACTTCGAACTCTCCGTCGGCGAAACGCTCGCGGATCATGTTGCCTAATTCGATGCCAAGATCTTTGCATATGCTTTCTCCAAGATAACGAGAGGAGGTGCCTGCAAATACCTTTATCGGCGGTAATGAATTGCTCATTGTTGATTATAGAGTTGAATTTTTGACTCGGTAAACTTACCTACAAAATTAAATATAATCATTCATTATTGCAAATCGATGTGGAGATTATTTTTCAGTTTTAGTCATCAATGGAAGGATTAGGGCGTCATTACCATCTACTTCAAGATGCACGCGTTCTCCCCTCTCAAGACGATAAACATACTCCTTTCCCCACAGAAGATCCCTCTCAATATATTGGTCCTCCTTCAAGTCTGCCATATCGTAGCAGAGATCAGGTATCTCAATCGATGCAGTCATGGCATCTTTACTGAAGTTTATCAAGAATAATAATGCCTCATCCCTTGTATACCGGATAAAGGCATAGAGATGGTGAGGATTAAACTCAGGATTCCTTAGATTCACATACATCAGGTCGAAAAATGCTCCTTCCCGAACAGGTGCGGAAGAATTGCAAAGATTCAGAACTTTTGAATATAGATTCCTTAGCCATTTTTCATGGGCGGTAAGTTTTTTACCGTCAACTTTTCCATTGTTGTACCATCTGCGCAACGTGTCGTAGCTCCAATAGTCGAAGATAGTGGATCGGTTGTTATTCCCGGCAAACCCTTCGTTATCTTTCGCACACTCCCCTAATTCCTGACCATAATAGATCATGAAAGGACCCTTCGACATCATTGCGCTCGTGACAAGATAGGGCACCACTTTAGCAGGATTTCCGGCAAATTCAGCAGACCCGAACCTTACTTCATCATGGTTTTCAAGGAAATTTAGCATTGAATCGCCCATCCCCTCTACTGTCTGCCAGCATCCCGTAAGCTGGGCTGCGGAATGCTGATAGCGCTCTATGGCAACGAGAGTGTCGTAGAGGTTAACCTTATCGTATAGATAGTCAAAGTGACAATAGTTCAGGAAAGTCGGATATTTGCTAACATCATAAATCTCACCTATGAAAATGATTTCCGGATAATCGGTTTTTACCTGCGGTATGGCCCAATGCCAGAACTCCTCGGGCACCATGAATACCATATCGCACCTGAATCCGTCTATGCCTTTGGAAGCCCAGAAGCGCAATATATGCAGCATCTTGAACCACGTATCCGGAATAGGGTCATAGTCGCCCCTGTGCATAAAAGGATCATAACCGTAGTTGAGTTTTACAGTCTCGTACCAATCAGTCTTATGGCAAAAGGCTGTGAAACAGTCATTGCCTGTGGCCTTTGCCGGAAATTCTATATATGGCTGATCGCCCTCTTCTCCGATATTGAAACCTGGGGCAAACTGCTGGTTTGTGACATAATAATAATTGTTGTTCCGGTTAAAGAACATACTGATGTCATCGTCTGCTCCAAAATCCCTTATACCTTCGGGAGCAGAATCGGAGTGATAGACCCGGGCCGTGTGATTGGGTACAAAATCAATTATCACTTTCATTCCTTGGCGATGAATCCTCTTTACGAGTTTTTCAAATTCCTCCATCCTGCTTTCCACATTGCAGGCAAGAGAAGGAGCCACATCATAATAATCTTTTATGGCATAAGGGGAGCCTGCTTCTCCTTTGACTACGTTAGGATTATCGCCAGGAATATTGGCGAAGGATGTTTTTGTGGCCATTTCTATAATTCCCGTAAGCCAGATGGTATTGACTCCTAACTCTTTTATGGATTTCAAGACTTTTGCTGAAATATCATTCATTTTTCCGCATCCGTTACGCTCGATTGTCCCGAATGGCACACAATCCTCTGTAACATTCGTAAATATGCGCGGAAACACCTGATATATTATTAATTTTTCTTTCATACTACGTCTTTAACGTGATTAAACTTATAGCTTGATCTGCTCCAATACTTTGCAAGCAGCATCATAACCATGCCGGATATTTCTATTGAGGCTCGATAAATCGAATATCTTAGTATCCGAGAGCTCTTCCGGTTTTATCATATAGTCGCAAAGCGTCATGTCGTGAATCACATTAGCCTTCATGGCCAGATTGAATGATCTCATCGCTATATCAAGCATTGAATTTTTATAGCGATAATTCTGACTTAAAGGAGAGCAATTAGAGCCTATCAGCACATCACATTCATCCCTGATTGCCCATGCCGGCAGATTATGAAGGAGGCCGCCATCCACATAATACTCTCCGTTGATGCGGATAGGCTTGAAAACTATAGGGATGCTGCATGATGCGATTACTCTCGGGGCTATCTCTCCTTTTCTCCAGCCCACTTGGGTACCTCGAGTTAGATTCGTAGCACATACGATGGTCGGAATACGCAATTCCTCCAAATTCTTTATCCCTATCCAACGCTCAAGCAGACTGCCGAATTTATCAAGTTTGAATATTCCGTTTTTAGGCAACACCCATTCAGTGAAATCAGCGAATTTATTGGCCTCCATGAAACATTCTTTTATTTCAACCGGTGATAATCCGGCTGTATAAAGAACAGCGGCTATTGAACCGGCGGATACACCGGATACGATATCTGGTGTGAGTCCAAATTCATCAAAGGCCTGCAATACGCCAATATGGGAGAATCCTTTGGCGCCTCCTCCGCTTAATGCCAACCCAATGCGTTTCTTCCGGCGGGAAGCGAATTGATCGAGCATATTACCTATGTTTATCTGTATCATCTCGTTCTTCTTTTACATTATTTGGAGTATCTTGGTTTCCTTTTTTGACTGATAACCATTTCGGTTTATGGCGCATGAAAGCGAAAGCATCATCAAAGTCTTTGCGATAAATGATTCCAAGGCCTTGCGTGGTTAATGCTGATTTCAGATAATAATAAGCGTCGTTGAAATGATTATATGCCTTGAGCCTAAGGTTCCCACGCTTGTTAAGTAAATACTCTATATCGAAATCACCAATGAAATTCGTATTGGACACACTTCTGTCACGATAACCCAAATTTCCGTTGATGATCAGTCTATTGTCAAATAGCTGACTCGACAACGCCAAATCTACTTCCATATCTGAAAAATCATTACGGTCGGATTTAAATGAAGGGCTCAGCCAGACTTTATCCGTAATCTGCGACATTATATTTGAAATCTGTGAGCTGAGAGTGGATGATGCCACCGACATGAGATCGCCGTCTGAAGCCCCTGCATATTGGGGCGTATAGAACCGGTTAAGAGCCAACAGGTATAGTACCTGCTGATTCAGCATTTCTTCTGATGATACAATGCTCCTTACCTTTCGTTCTACATTTCCCGTTACTGTGGGGAGGGCGAGGTCAAAATCTATATCCGGAGTATTCAAGGGGCCCGAAACTTTCAGCAATGCCTCCACGGGTACAGAACTCCTGTTAAGATCCGGATCATTAGAAAAACTCTTATCCAGGTCCGACAGATTGGCATTCACGCGATAGGCCGCCGTTATATCAAGGATTCCCGACAATGGATCCCCATTGAATATAACGCTGCTTCCGGGTTTTATCGTGAAATCACGCAAAATCAGATCCTGAAAACTGAATTGGTAATTACCCTCCGAGAGGGTATAGCGGCCGTACATATCGAGTTTATCCCCTTTGGAATCATAATGGATTCGCATGGCTCCGTTTCCATAGGCCGATATTTTATCGCCCGCACTCGGATCCATTATCACATTCATCTTAATGCCTTTGTTTATGCCTATTCCTAAATCAAGTTCAAAGATTGAGCCATCGGGTTCTACAACAGATGGTATCGATAAATCATATTCATCCACAATTCGCATCTCCATGGATTCACGACGTTTATCAGAAAAGGTCAGGAATGTATAGTCGGCAGCGGTCTTATTCTCATCAAGGACAAAAGTAAATTCACTTTTCGGTTCTGTCGTCACATTAAAATTGACCATCGTATATCCCGGCCTCCCTGATATTTTTCCTGATCCGCTTCCAAAAATTTTCCCGTACCATATTGGACTCATCCGAGAATCTATGTCCATACAGAGGATGTCGTTAATATCGGTGATATTAAAGTCGATATATGCGTCGTGAAAATAATTATGGGATACTCTGCCGCTGAACCGGGCCGAATTGCCGAACTGGTCGAACACTCTAAATCCAGGAATCTCAATTCTATCTTTGTGGAAAATTACTGAATCAGAGCCATGATAAGTCACATTGGTAAAGCCAATTGTCACTGCGGCAGTGTCAGCAAAAGCCTTTCCCACGAGCGTTATATCAGAAAATGTACCATAAAGAGTAAGATCAGCCGTAGCCTCCCCTTCTACTTTTTCCAGGATATTGGCGAGGAATGGCCGTATCAAAGCTAAATTCGCCTTATGAGCGTCGAAATTCAGGCCCAAAGAATCTTTTGTCACAAATATATTTCCTCTGACCTTAGTCCAAATATCTTTCCCGGCAGTTATATCTGCGTGAATTCCTACAGATTTATTTTTATTATCCCAAAATCCTAATAGGTCGGCATCTCCCAATACAGCATTATTATAGCTTAAATTTTTCACTTTTAATCCTTTTGTCGATGCATAAGGAGTCTTGGAGAAAATATTTGAGGCAGCAGCCTTTCCTGTTGCGAAGCCTCCGAAAGTGACATAATTAATGTTAAGTGTATCAAAGATGTATGATAAATCAATATCTTTTAAATCTACCACTATGGAATCGGTAGCAGATTTTGAGGCTTTCCCTTTTATATCGATAAATTGATTGCCGTTACTTAGTTTCAAATCATTGATTACAAGGGTTTCATCAGAGTATTTTATACTGCCTGGAGAGAGATACCATTTTGCATTATTTAAAGTCAGGTCGCTGTGAAGGATATTTAGGGAAATTGCAGCCGACTTCTTATTAGTGACCCGGGATTTTGTATTGTCGGTAAGAGATAATCCTTCATTGATAATGCTCCCTGTAAGATTGATCGTGCCTTTATTTGTATTGGCATCGGTAAGCCATCCGATAGATGCTCCTGCTTTATTATCAAATATATTACCGTTAAGATTCAGGTTTGTGTATCCGTTCTTTACAGGAACCTTTGATTCCGCTATGATTGTAACGCCTTTATCGAGATCCCCTGATAAGTTGACTTTCGAATCCCTTATTACTTTAAGTTTGTTCTTACCTTGCCCGATCAAGGGGGCATCGATATCGATCCCTATAGCCTTACCTTTCAGGCTCCCGGCAATGATAGTCTGCTTCATCGGGATTATGCCCGTATTGAGAGCCTCATATAGCTCCGTATATGGTTTTAATTCAAAATTGAAATCTAAGAAATTATCATCTGACGGTTGTTGCCGAGGAGGAGTCACATAATAAGGTACAGCATGCGATGCAACCAGCTGAATCACGCATTTAATATCTTCGGCCTTAAATCGCCCTGATAATTCTCCGTTTATTATATCGCTGTTAAGAAGCATTGTCTTGGATTCACCGATGTCCATAGAGGCCAATCTTACTGACGACACTTTCCAATTTTTTCCTTTTGCAGGGTAACATGATAGATCATCAAGAGATATGTGACCCGTAAGGTTATTTATATTGTTTCCTTTTAAATCGGCGGAGATTTTTCCGAGATGCCATATACCGGGATATTTTTGTAAATATCCAAGGAATGGGGTTTCTAATCTATCAATATTCCCATTTAGCATCCATTCTGAATTATCTCCATCAAGCCTGCAGGATGCCGAAAGCACTGTCACCATGGGCTCCGATTGAATATTGACATCTAAATTTGCTCGCTCCCCCTCTTTATTTCCTGTTACAGATATGTTACGGAGTTGCCGACCTTGTAGATCAATGCGATCGAAATCGGCGTCTATATGGCCTTCAAATTCTTTTTCTATCAGACTCAGGGTCCCGTGTAATTCTCCCGATATCATATCAATCGGTTGCGATTTAATCAGGCTCCCTAATGCAAAGCCCTCAGTATGCAACGCTGCCTCCACATCAAAGTGGCTTTCATTCCAATCGATAACACTCGTGACTTCTATTGTACCTTGAGCATTACCTACATCACCGGAAACATTAACATATTTATCCTTTATATTAAATTCTCCAGCAGCGTCTACCTTTACAAATTGTGTGTTGGAAATGAATTCAGATATTGGTGCCGGTTTTGCCGAGGAAGGGGAAATAATTTCCAGAATATTATTAATTATATCTCTTTCTGCGTATATCTTTATTTTGTCAATACTGCCATTCAACTCCGAGAGATCGGGGATGCCTCTGACAATTCCCTTCATCGATATTTCCGTCGGTTGATTAGGTGAGGTGACAGTAAATTCGTTGATGTTAAATTCATTAACCTTTCCTACTAAATCCAAGGATAATTCGTATGTTCCCGACAACTTGCTCAATCCTGCATAAAAACAAGCCATTTCATCAGGAGCCACGTTAGAGGCTTTGAGCTGAACATTCCATTTCTTATTGAGTGCGGAAGCAGGGATGGAATCGAATCCATTATAAGAAAGATCCTGATTATTCATGGTAATAAGCCCCTCCTTTAACTTGAGTTTGAAATCCTCCAATTTTATTTGATTGGTGGATATGAAGGCTTTGAACGATAGATCATCAAGATATAGTCCGCTCTTTTCTCGAAAACTAAGCCGGCGGAGATCGAGCGCGTATTCATCGTTCTTCAGACAAGGAACTGCAATATCGGCTCTTAAATTACTAATGGATATATGATTGATGTCGAATCTATTATCGGATCGAGGACGGCTCCATTTTCTTGTAAATGTAGCGGATGACTTTCGGATCACCACATTTTTTAACTTTATGTCAAAATGAGTTTTCTCCTTTTTTTCTTTTGACCTGAAAGCATCTATTAGGAATTGAATATTCAGATTCTCTCCTTCTGCGGGTTGAATTATTGTGGCATCAAGGCCGATTATTTCAGCATAAGTTATTTCAATCCTATTTTCCCATATTAAAGCCCATAGAGAAATTCCGGCTCCCACTTTATCTATTTTCAAGCATCTTTCCCCATTGGGAGAATTCAATAATACTCCTGATAATATTACTTCGTTGAATGGTTTTATTTCCAGCCCATTCACCGCTACCGGTGCTTTTAAAAAAGCGGAGGCCTCCTTTTGGGCCATGTTTTTAAGCCATGACTGCACAGAAGGTATTGATATAAGAAGGTAGAGAATGATATAAAGCCCCGCCACCGTCATAACGGCAGCAAAAAGGATACTCCTGATCACTCTATATGTAGTTCTCAAAGCCTTCATAGCTTAATGCAAAATTACTCCAAATATCTTTTATAACAAAATAATCGCGGCTTAGCCGAGCCGATTTTGACACCGATTTTGAACCCTTGATTTTTATTATTAAGAGAAAATGAGTAATTTTGCGTTATGGGAAATAAACGAAACGACCATGCTGTGATATTAGGAATAGAATCATCATGCGATGATACTTCAGCTGCCGTAATCATCGATGGCATTATCCGTAGCAATGTCATAGCAAGTCAGAAGGTGCATCAAGCCTATGGAGGGGTAGTACCGGAGCTTGCCTCCCGAGCCCATCAGCAGAACATACTTCCCGTGGTATCCGAGGCTTTACGGCAAGCTAATATAGATAAATCCGAACTTTCTGCTATTGCATATACTCGCGGACCGGGGCTTCTCGGCTCTCTGCATGTAGGCACATCTTTCGCCAAAGGTATGGCTCTTGGATTAGACATTCCTCTCATCGATGTAAATCATCTTCATGGCCATGCGCTGTCGCATTTTATCCGCAACAATGAAACGGATGATGTCCCTTCATTTCCTTATCTGTGCCTTCTGATTTCAGGAGGAAATTCCCAGATAGTACTTGTGAAATCGCCGGAGGAAATGGATATTCTCGGTCAGACAATTGATGATGCCGCAGGAGAAGCCTTCGATAAATGCGCAAAAGTGATGGGACTTCCCTACCCCGGTGGCCCTCATATCGATCGTCTTGCCAAGAACGGGGATTCCTCACGATTCCATTTCGCTAAGCCTGCAATCAAGGGGCTTGATTATTCGTTCAGCGGTCTGAAGACTTCTTTCCTTTATACGTTGCGCGATAATGTGAAAGAGAATCCCGATTTTATCCGTGACAATCTTTCAGATTTATGTGCTTCACTGCAAAAATCGATTATTGACATCCTACTGTCTAAACTTGAAACCGCAATCAAGCAGACTGATGTAAGACATGTGGCCATCGGCGGAGGAGTATCTGCCAATTCAGGAGTGCGACAAGCCGTGACCGATTTATGCAGACGACTCAACGTCACCCCATGGATTCCACCCCGGGAATATACTACCGACAATGCAGCGATGGTTGCTATCGCAGGATATTTTAAATTTCTTAATAAAGATTTCAGCGACATTTCACTTCCACCGTTCGCAAGAGTGGTGGTATAAGGCTTCAATAATACGTCAATTTTTATGAAAAATCAAGACACCGAAAATCGCGCTGCGAGTAATGATAAATCCCAAAAGATGCACGAAGAAAAACGCATCATAATAATATATGGTTACTCTGATAAAGATCTTGCGGATTTATTGAAGCATTTCAGATCATTGCTTCCGGATTATGTCAAGATGAATACAGAGACGCTTCATCTTGTCACTCGAATAATGCTTCATGGAATCCATCCTGCACTCGAACTGCTGCGCTTTAAGATGAATAAATATCAGCAACAGCTCCAGAGCCTCTTCAAGGAAGAACTGATCACCACTGATGATAAGACTTTATCGCAAGTTCTTGGAGAATTGCTCACGGAACGCGAACTCACTTTGAGTTGTGCTGAAAGCTGTACCGGAGGAAACATAGCTCATAGAATCACCCAGACTGCCGGGTCGTCTGCATATTTTCTCGGGAGCGTTGTTAGCTACAGCAACGAGGTAAAGGCGGAAGTATTGAAGGTATCGCGCAATGACTTGAATCGTTTCGGTGCTGTGAGCCGCCAGGTAGCGGAGGCAATGGCGAAGGGGGCAACAAAATTAATGCGCTCGCATTGCGCGATGGCAACTACCGGAATCGCAGGTCCCGGCGGAGGCTCCCAGTTCAAGCCTGTAGGCACAGTATGGATAGCTGTGAAATATAACGACAAGATAGTCTCGGAATTAATTCAGTTCCAAGGTAAAAGGAATGATGTGATAGAGGGGGCTACAAATCATGCCATGGTGATGCTTATACGCCTCCTCCTGAATTCCTACACCATTCAGGAAGAGATAAACGACGATTAAATCACGGTTAACACATCTTATATCTAACATACTGATCTTCAGCCTCGGATTATATTTTAATCTGTATAATTCACATATATTTGGATAATGCAGGATTTTATATTAATTTTGTGGCCTGAATCAAGACATATTAATAATTAACATACCTTCCAATAAAGACGAACAGGAGTGAAAACCTCCGACAGTCCCGCTACGGTGAAAGTCCGACCGTCTGGAAGATTATATTTTTCACGAGGATGAAAAATTTTCATAATATCCCTTGCAAAAGGCTACTAACCCTGATAACGCTACATTGCATATCCATGTTATCAGGTCCGGCTCTGAAAGCCGGCTCTGTCATACCATCCGATACCATCGGGGTATTTCTGAAGGATGTGAGTGTTGAAGCCTCAAAGAGACGAAAAGAAATTTCATCTACCTCCGCTGAGCACTCAATCACAAATTCCGATATAAATTCAAGAGCAATATCAGATGTGGGTGATGCCGTACGTCGGCTCCCGGGTATAATGTTGCGTGACTACGGAGGCGCCGGATCTCTGAAAACAGTTTCCGTAAGGGGGCTTGGTAGCCAGCATACGGGCATATCATACGATGGCGCTCCACTTAGTGATGTTCAGTCAGGACAGATTGACCTTTCGCGCTATTCATTGGATTATCTTAATTCAATGTCGCTGATTATTGGTGATAATGACAATATATTTGTGCCGGCGCGCATGGCCGCTTCAAGCAGTTCGCTTATATTATCTACTTTCGGAGATAAATTGAATGTTTTATCCGGATTCCACATGACAGCCGGATTAAAGACCGGTTCTTTTGGATATGTGAATCCGTCGCTTCATTCGATTTATGGCAACGGAAAAGATCTGTCAATGGCATTTACCGGCGATTTTGTCCACGCACGCAATAATTTCCCTTTCACAATAAAGACCGGATCCGAAGAATATTACAGCCGGAGAGAAAACTCGGATATTAATTCAGGTCACGCGGAATATAATATGATATGGAAACCGAAAATCGGACATTCCATAAGGGGAAAGATTTATTATTTCGGATCATTCCGGCATCTTCCCGGTCCTGCAATCCTATATAATAATGAAAACCACGAAGCTCTAAGGGAAACCAATTTATTTGGCCAGATAAACTACTCAGGAAGGCTGTCGAGTCTTTTCTCACTTTCCGCATTGGGAAAGTTTAACTGGGCTGATACTCATTATACAGATAGAAACGGGAAATATCCCGGAGGCATACTCTCCAACCGGTATATGCAACGGGAATCTTATGCTTCCGGCACCCTTCTCTTCACCCCCGGACACGGATTGACAATGGCCTATGGAGCCGATTGGTTCTATAACGATTTGAGGAGTAATTCTACAAGTGTGAATCACCCTCATCGAAATTCTCTGCTACAATCTCTCGCCGCCACCTATAAGGTATGGCGATTAACGCTTACTGCGCGTTGCCTGTACTCTCTATATGCAGATATAGCATCTGCTTCCAAGTCGTCCGTTACGAATGCTCGGTTCTCCCCTTCTTTCGGATTGTCAATACGCCCTATACCTGAAGCCAGGCTATTCGTGCGCATGAATTATAAGAATATTTTCCGGATGCCGACTTTCAATGAATTATATTTCGATCATTACGGCACAGTGAATCTAAAGCCGGAACTCACGGAGCAATTTAACGCAGGATTATCCTATGAACTATCCGGACAGCACGTGGCCGGTTGGCTTTCGAGCATTGCCATCTCCACCGATGGGTATTTCAATATAGTAAAAAATAAGATTGTGGCCATTCCTTACAATATGTTTGTATGGACGATGACCAACATCGGTAAGGTACACGCATATGGCATTGACGCCGTGCTGACAGCCGAATTTATTCCATGGCAAATGCAAAAGATAATAGTTGCGGGCAATTACAGTTGGCAAAAAGCATTGGGTCATACATCCCCCGACTACCTCGATTGGAATAAACAGATTCCTTATATACCCGTACATTCAGGAGCATTTTCCATTGTCTGGGAGAATCCGTGGGTATCGATAGGAACTAAGGCTCATGGCAGCGGACAGCGGTTTACCACTACCGCCAATCTCCCTTCTTCAGCCATTGAAGGATATATGGATTTTGGATTTATGGCTTATCATACATTCAGATTCAGCGGCCATGAATTGGAAGTGCGTGCCGATCTCCTAAACGCCTTCAACCGTCAATATGCCATTATAGCAAGATATCCCATGCCGGGCAGATCTTGGCTTGCATCTTTGAAATTCACCTTATAACACCAATAAATCATGAAGATGTTGTTAAAATGGGGGCTTCTTGCCCTCGCCACCGTGTTTGTGGCCTCTTGTGAGAAATCCAAAACTGAAGATCCGGACCCCGATCCGAAAGAACCGGTATCCACGGCCGCATATATTCTCAATCAGGGCAATTATCAGAACCCTGTGTCCGGAGGATTGTTCGTGGTGAACTATGAGAACAAGAGCGTGCTTCCAAACGCTTTCCAGAATGTAAATGGAGTCAGCCTTGGAGATACTCCGCAATGTGGCGTATGCTATGGCTCGAAAATCTATGTGGGTGTGTACAACTCTAACACCATCGAGATCATCGACCAACCCACACTCAAGAGCCTGCGGAAAATTTCCCTTGCCGGAAGTTCCAATGGGTCGATGCCTCGGGGGATGATTACGGCAAACGGCAAAGTTTACATCACTATGTTTGATGGGTATCTTGCCCGGCTCGATACTCTTTCCATGAGCATCGACGCATCAGTAAAGGTTGGCTCAAATCCCGAACTCCCGGCTCTATATCAAGGAAAGATCTATGTGCCTAATTCGGATGGCATGAATCCTGATGCGTGGAACGGAACTGCGCCCTATGGAAAGACCGCTTCCGTGATTGATGAGGCATCATTCACCCTGATCGAAACAATTGCAGTGCCCGAGAATCCCTATCAATTCTTCGTCAATGAGACCGGGCTTTACCTTATGAGCAAAGGTAACTATGCCGATGTGCCGAGTGCGCTCTATAAAGTAACGGGTAAAGATTTTAATAAAATTGTTGACTGCACACTCGCAGCAAGCAGCAATGAAAAATTCTATACCGTGAACGATCCTTTCTATAGTGAGGAGACTCGTCAGTACAACGTATATGATTGTTCCACCGGGAGTGTTAGCACATGGATGCCTAAAGAAGTGATATGGCCTTCTAATGTGGCTTACGACATAATTGCCGGAAAACTTCTCGTCACTTCTTATGTGATGAACGGTCAATATCCTTCCTACGAGGCACCCGGATTCGTATGTGTATTTGACAAGGATGGTCAGTTCGAGGGTAAATACGATATTGGTGCCGGACCTTCATGCATATTCTTCAATAAGGAATGATAAATAAATTTTTCTTTCTGATGCCTTGTGCGATGCTGCTTGCCGTGGGATGCTCATCCCATGGCAGCGGCACTGCGGCCTCTTCCGGAAACATTATGAAATACTCCCGGAATATCCTGATAGAAGACAAGGATGATTGTCATCTTGTAAAAATCAGGAATCCCTGGGACACAACTAAAACATTAGCTTCCTATTGCCTTGTTCCAAAGGAAGGTGAGATGCCCCTGGAATGGCAGGGCAACACGGAACTAAAATTAGTTCAGACGCCATTAAAGGATGCCGTTGTCTATTCCAATATTTATGTTTCTCTTCTCAGGGAATTGGGTCATCCTGATATGATAAAGGGAGTATGCGATGCTGCTTATATAACAGATTCGCTTATAGCAAAAAAGGTAGAAGGTGGAGAGGTTATGGATTGCGGTCTGAGCACGGCGCCTAATATCGAGAAAATTTTGTCGCTGAATCCGGAGGCCATCATCCTTTCTCCAATGGATAATACCAACGGACATGGGAAACTGGATAATCTTGGCATTACTCTTATAGAAGGAGCGGAATATACAGAAGCCACTCCCCTTGCACGTGCTGAATGGATGCGTTTTTTTGGTCGACTCATAGGAGAAGGCATTAAAGCCGATTCGCTGTTTGCTACTGTAGAGCAGGAATATAATGCAATTAAGGAAAAGGCAAAGGAGGCGCAAAATCGCCCGGTGATATTATTCGATGGGGTTTATGGCAATCAATGGAATGTGCCGACATCCGGTTCTGTGACAGGGGCATTGATCGAAGATGCCGGTGGGCGTAACCCTTTTTCCGATTATTCCGAGGCCGGGAGCGCACACTTATCTCCGGAAGAGGTTGTATATAAAGCCGCCACAGCTGATTTCTGGTTCGTCAGATATTACAGTCCGAATGACTATTCTTTATCCGATTGGATTTCCCTGAACAAGTCATATTCCCGATTTAAGGCTATTGACCATAACCGTGTTTATGGTTCAAATACCTCCAAGTCCTCTATATTTGATGATGGAGCCTTTCATCCTCAATGGATATTGGCTGATATGGTTGCTATTCTGCATCCTGAGCTGAATATACCCACTTCCAAAAGATATTACCGACAATTGAAATGAAGCCTGCGATAATTTTTCCTCTCCTCCTGATTTTTCTGGCACTTGCAGCCGTTGCCAATATCCTTTTCGGCGCGGTAGATATACCGATTGCCGACATATTCGGCGCAATATCGGGACAGCGAGAGGAAAGCATCGTAAATTATATTATCATTCAGAATCGTTTACCACAGATGGTAACGGCCATGCTTGCCGGTGGATCTCTTGCCGTGTCAGGACTGATGTTGCAGACTGCTTTCAGGAATCCTCTCGCCGGACCTTCAATTCTTGGAATAAGCTCCGGTGCAAGCCTTGGGGTTGCCTTGATAATGCTAATGTTCGGAGGCGTTATCTCTCTGGGTGGGTCCTCAATATCAGGAAATATTGCCGTTATTATCGGTGCGTTGGCCGGCAGTATATTGGTTACGGCTATTCTCACGGCTATTTCATTGACTGTACGAAACTCCCTGATGCTGCTAATAGTCGGTATCATGGTGGGCTACCTTACATCGTCAATAGTCACCCTCCTATCATCAATAAGTACAGCCAGAAGTTTGCAGGGATATGTGATGTGGGGTATGGGTTCATTCTCCGATGTTGCTCTGTCGCAGCTCCCCCTATTCACTCTTCTTAACGTTGTAGGAATCCTTTATTCATTGACTCTTGCCAAACCTTTGAATATCCTGTTGCTTGGAGATAATTACGCCCATAATCTTGGAATTCAAGTCAGCAAGGTCAAGACCCGGCTGCTGGTGGCCACAGGATTTCTTACGGCCATAGTCACGGCATATTGCGGCCCGGTGGCATTCATCGGACTCGCCATGCCACATATAGCACGTCTGCTTACCCGCTCCGACAATCATTGGATTTTGATGCCGGCCTCCATGCTATGCGGCGCTATAGTTGCATTATGCTGCAATGTGGCGAGTGTCGCATTTACTTCATCTGTGATTCCATTAAACGCTCTAACGCCGATTGTAGGAGTGCCGGTGATTCTTTATGTGATTCTATTCCGCAATAAATGATTCCATGATTAAATTGACAGAGGAGGTATCGCTATGCGATACCTCCTCTCATATTTATACTATTCTATAATTGCGCTATTTATGCCATAAACATCTTTACGCGATTCCATTGTCCGTCGAGTGCATCCGGCACGAAGTCGATCTCCGACGGCTGTTTGAACTCTGAATATCTCGAATCCGACCAGATGAACGGCAGATCGCGTACATGGGCCGTACCGAATTTCATCCAGAATGAAGTCTTTTTACCATTGATATCCGGCTTGCGGCTCAGATTGGCAAGTACTTCCTTTATCATTTCAGCCGAGAAGGCCTTGGCATCCACTGATCCGTCGGGACGTTGACGCGGCAGCTCGGTCGTACCATATCCGAGATCCCAGCGGCCATAGATTGAAAGCGGTTCACGATCGGCAGTGTAAGTGATAAGTTCCTTGGCACTCTCAATATCGTTTACCTTGCCAATTCCTTGCCACAACTGGAAACGACGCATAGGACGCAGATTCATACTTTCAAGCTCATAACCTACCCACCAGTTGATCGGCTGGTTTACTCCGAAGATATGGGTCGGAGTAATCAGATGGTGATCATAGTCAAGGAATGTGGGCTTATAGCCGGTTGAGTCGATGGAAGTCACTTCCTTACCGTTGCACTTGAACAATACGAACCGGTTGTAACTCATCTCAAGCAGGCCTATTTCGCCGGTATTGGCATCGACGATATGATAGCCGTTGAGGTATGTTCCGGTATTGTCCAGCTTACAGTAATCGTAGAACTCATCTATCGTTCTTGCAAACTGCTCGGCTGCAGCGCTACGGTATGTAAGCCATATTCCGAGTACCTTTGTCTTATCGTAGAGGTCAACATGAGTTGTCTCATTGAAGCCGATACCATGTCCGTTGAATCCGAAGTCGGTATTTGAACCGAATTGACCCGGACAGTTGGCATTCTGCGTAACGAAATCTTCACCGATGCAATAAGTCACGGCGCATGATTGAGCCCAGAAGCAGCACCATGAATTGTGTGTCCAGAACACATTGCCGTCGGGCATAAGCTTGGTGAATGCCGTACAATGCTCCGGCTTTTCGGGACGGTCGCTCTTGGCTGCCTTTGTGGCCGTGCCATATCCCATCACAAGACCGATCTTATCGCCTACGCAATCAAACAGGTCATACTGCGAATTGATGAAGATTACATCAAGGAACGACAATGGAGTATCATCGATTCCGAGAGTGGAATTGGCCGGAAGGGCGAGGTCATCAAGCGAGACATTCGTGCGCGGAGTTGCACCTACTGCTCCTTCATAGATTCCGAGCTGGCGGAACATGAGCCTGGCAATCTTCTCAATCATCGGCTCAGTGATTCGCTGGGTTACGAGGTCGAGAGTATAGTTGTAGTTTTCGATAACTGTTTCACCGCATACTTTCAGGTATTCCGGCTTAACTTCCACAGACAGGGCATCCTGAGGAGTGGCTCCGATAAGGAAGTTTTTCCAAGAATTGTTTCGGGTGGCCAGAATCATTGGTCCGGTCTGAACCTTACCCTGAATATAACCGGCGTTATATTCATTCTGGAAGATGCTTACATTTGGATTTTGCGCATAGATTGCAAAATTCCAGTTATTGTCGATGCACTGTGCGAATCCACAGGAATATTCGTCGAGCACGAATTGCGTTGCATCGGTATTTTTGAAATTCGGTGTGTATTTAGCCATTTTTATATTCTTTTTGCGAAGAGGGTTGCTCTTCAGGGTATTGGATTATTACGGAACTTATAGAACGCGATTTACGATCCATCGGCGTTTCAGCTCCTGAGTCTCACTCAATCCGGACTTACTCCATAAACATTTTTACGAGATTCCAACGTCCGTCGATTACGTCGGGGATAAAGTCAACCTCGGTCGGTAGTTTGAACTTTGCCCATCTTGATGTCGACCATGCAAATGGACTTCCGTCGATGTACGGGCTACCGTATTTCATCCAGAATGATGTACGCTTTCCATCCTTCGAAGGCTTCATTGTAAGGCCGGCAAGCACTTCGCGTATCATTGAGGCGCTGAAGGCCTTGGCATCTATAGAGCCGTGAGGCTGATAACGCATGAATTCTGATGTACCATAGTTGTTGTCCCAACGTCCGGCGATCGAGATCGGTTCCAGCGATTCGTTGTAGGTTATGAGAGCCTTCGCGCTTTCTATGTCAAGAACATTAGGCATATTGCGATAGAGCTGATAGCGACGCTTCGGAGCACCATCGATAGTCTCAAGCTCACGCCAGATTCTTTTGTAGACAGGATCATTACATCCGAGAATGTGGCTTTCAGTTGCCATATGGTGATCCCAGTCAAGGAAATTAGGAACATATCCTGTGGAATCCTCTACTGTAAGCTTCTTTCCATCCCCTTTGAACAGAGCGAAGCGGGCATAACTCATGTCGATCATACCGAACTCCTCCTTATAGGCATCCACTACCATGTAAGCACTCAGATACGTACCGGTATTATCCATCTTCAGATAATCATAGAAATCATCAATGCTTGTGGCGAATGCTTCGGCAGCTGCTGCACGCCATGTCAGCCAGAGGCCTTCAGTCTTAGGTTCTGTGTAGAAATATGTCTCGGTGGTTTCATTGAAGCCGATGCCATGACCGTTAAACCCGAAATCGGTGTTTGAACCGAACTGACCCGGGCAGAAAGAATTCTGAGTCAGGAAATCGTCACCCACTACATATGTCATGGCACACGATTGAGCCATCAGGCAGCACCATGATGTATGTGTCCATATCACCTCGCCGTTTTCGAGTTTCTTCACGAATCCTGAACAACGTCCGGGCTTAAGATGAAGATCCTCCTGAAGTTCAATCTTCTCTTCCTCGAGAGTGTGTTCTTCCACATCTTTCTGGAGCTTATTGAGGGCCACTCCGAGCTCCTTACCGGCTGCATCCCAAATATCCATCTGCGCATTGATGAAATATATATCAAGGAAGCTCAAGGCATCATCGCCTGCGTAGGTCTTTGAATCATAGGGATCCATATTGGAGAGTCGGAGGTCATCGAATTTTACGTCCTTCAGAGGCTCCTTGTCTGCTGCTCCATGATAAATACCCAGCTGACGGTACATAAGACGTAAGATATTGCGAACCTTCTGATCGGCGGCCTGATTCTTTTCCACATAGTCAATCAGCCAGTTGTAGTTTGTTACGAGGTGCTTCGTAACTATTTCCAGGCCATTGGGCGGAATTTCAGTTGAATCTGCACCGGGGCCTTCGTCAAGCACGTACCAGCGCCATGTATTGTTACGGGTGGCCTTTATCATGGCGTTACCCTGTACCTTACCCTGAACATAGCCGGCATTGTAATCATTCTGGTAAACGCTTACTCCGGGATCCTGTGCATACGCCGCAAAGTTCCAGTTATTGTCGATACATTGGGCGTATCCCTTTGTGAAATCGTTGAGTACGAATTCACGCACATCGGTGTTTAAGAATTCTTTTGTTTTCATTGTATTAAATATTGATTGTTAATCCCAATCCGCCACTCGTCAGGATGACGGATTGGGAAAGATTCATTTATTTTTTATTGTCCGTAGATTCCGATTCGGGAGCCTTCTCGGCAGACGTCTTGTCGGGAGCAGGATTCTCAACAACAGTCTTTACTGCTTCCGCAGCCGGCTGGGCATCCTTCTCAACGCTGGTCTTTACAGTGGCTTCCACTTTTGCTGTTTCGTTTGCGGCTTGTGCGATTGCCGGCTTTGAATTGTCGGCTACTGTAGCAGTGGCAAGAGCTGCATGATCCTCTTTCTCCTTATTGCGGATCTCAACTACAATCTTACGGATGATAACGATTGCTGCGGCAATAAGAGCCATCCACATACAGATCTGGAATGCTACCACCGGATGAGTCTGCGTAGAGTGGTGGAACACTTTTGCTATACCATCGATTACGAACGGAGCTACTACATTACCGATTGAATCCATGGATGCGAACCATGCGAGGGTAAGAGTAAGGGCGATTCGAGATGATGCAAGCGACAATTTGTTATAGTAAGCCGGCTGGGCGATACCATAGAAGTATGTGGAAAGAAGAATTCCAAGACCCACCAACCATACGCTCGTCGGAGCGGCAACTATCAGGATGAAACCAACTGCGATGGCGATAATTACTACTACTGCCACCCAATTCTTCAATACTCGGAGTGCCCAGTTCAGGGTGTATCCTGAAGCCATTATACCAAAGAACAATACTGAGGTAAGGTCGCCGGCGATTGATGAATCTTTAAACAGGAACGGGATATAAAGGCTGATTGCAGCGATTACGAGAGTGATGAAGAAATAGAATGCACAATAGCGGATCAACATCCCCATATTCACCTGCTCGGAGAACTTATAATGAACTTTCTTCGCATTCTGCTTAACTGCGTCGGCTTTGCGGATATCATTAGGATTAGTGATATATTTACCGAATCCCTTTGCAAAGATCAGTGGCACGAAAGGAAGAAGGTAAATCAAGAATGGCAGACGCCAATTGATTTTTGCAAGATAACCTGTGGCGATCACACAACCCATCAGGACAAGGTTGAGGGTAGCTGAAGTGTAACCATACTGTGCTGAACGCTTTTCTCCGCCAAACATATCGGCGATAAACGCTGTAGAAAGCGGGGAGAGGATTCCGGCTGCGATACCGATAAGGAAACTCAATACGATCAGCATTGCCATGCTCTTCACAAAGAAGAATAGAACACCCATTGCTCCGAAGAAAAGACATGTCCAGAAGGTGAGTTTATTGTTGTTGAACTTCGTACCGATCCAACCACCGAGGAATACGAATGGAATGGCCGCAAGATTAGGTCCAACTTCAAGCATCTGGGTCTCCAGGGCCGAGGTGCCCGGGAAGATTTCAGTCAGCTTCCCCATGATTGGCGAGATGGCGAGGCCGGGGATGGAGGTGCATATAAAAATCACATACAGATTGAACACCGCCCATAGTGGCAACATTTTATCGCCATATCCGGATTTGATTTGTAGACTCATAACGGTAAGTGTTTTTTTATAATAATTATGTTAATAATCTCTTGGAATCGGTGATTTAGAATGTGAACATCAGCTGAGTCTGGATTCGATTGTCATGTCCCACAGGGCCTGCCCATGTTCCGTGCTGACCATACAGATACTCTACTCCCCACTGCAGATATGATGAGATGTTGTAGAAGAGGTTCGTAGCGAAATAGAAGCCGAACCTATAATCGTTATCAGGATTTGCCACGCAGTAGTCTTTCACATTCCATACTCTTGCCTCGGAGGCCATCACATTCCATTGCCATGCTTTGTTCTTGCCGAAATTCACTGATGAACCAAGGTTGAGACCCATCATAGGAGTAGCTGTCATCTTGCCGGGATTCTTATCATCAGGAATAAACGAGATCGGTAGACCTGCCACATCCTGAAGATAGTTACCTATACCTTGACCGTAGACTGCCTGCAGATAGAGAGTCCAGGGCTTCACTGGCTGTACGTTGCCGGAAAGCATCACTGCCCAGCCTAAGTCATGTCGTGTCTTATTAGCTACTAAATCTTTGTATGCGAAGTTACGAAGCAGACCTGAGAGTCGCACACGCATTGAGGGCGATTTCATATATTCCACCCACATCGGGAAATCCGGTATCACCTGCTCAACTGCATTCGGATTGCATACCATCTGATTGTCGTACTTCGGGAAGTCATGGCCACGATATACGCCATTTGAAGCATAGTAGGATGGAACATCCGCACCAATGGCAAATCGGAATCCGTTATAACTTTTGGATGTGTAACTCAATTCATAAGCTACATTAGAGATACATCCGCTCGGGCCCTGAGGGTCGATTGTCGGAGGTTGGCACGCATAGACATCCTGCATGAGGGTGAGCTTCTGGCCCGCAGTGAAGCCACGCCATGTCAGATAAGCCCTCAGGAAATTCAAGCCGGGTGACATTCCGTCGGTTCCGATCTTGAAATAGGCGGTTACCTGATTATCTGTACCTCCAAAGCCCGTGGCTTGAAAGGAGAGAGCTCCTTGGAAAGGATTGATATAGAAGTCGCCTTTATGACCGGGAACTGCGGTAACGGGAATTTTTGATGTTACAAAACCAATTCCGGCACCATCTACTTTATATAGATTGTTGCCGAAATCACCTCCAATCACGGGATTCACATATCCTCCGATCGTAAGGACAAACTTATTGTCTTTTGTACGGATCGCAAATGTCGGAACTCCGACTTCTTTCGGACCCACCGGCGCATCTTTTGCAATGATGGAATGGAGTACGGTGTCTTTGCTCACTTTGATGAATTCCATCTTATGGCCTTCATCAGAGGTTGTGCCCGTTTCGGTCTGGGCTTCTGCAGCTAATGCGCAGGTCAGGATCACCAATCCAACTGTTGATTTTCGTAACGATGTTTTCATAGTAATTAAATTTATAATAATTGTTATTTATCAATCAGACTTTCGGATTCAAGGCAATTAAGCGAATTGGCGGAGAGCCGGATAATCTGAACTGTGATTTAATCAAAAATCTTACAACCGTTTGCAGGATGCAAGGTTTTTTTACAACTTTTGAAATATTAACAAGTCCGTTTATTGTTTAGTTTATGAATTTTTTAAAAAACACAAAATTTATTGATTAGGCACAAAAAATTAAACTAACAGAGTGGAAGAAATGTTAGAATTTTAGAAAAAATATGAAAATAGCCCTAAATGCCATTAAGTATGAAATATGTTGATTCCGGCAACGGGAAGATTCCTTTGATCACCCTGATAGCGATATTATCCATATCGCTTACTGTGAATTTACCCGGTCTGGCCATCTCCCCCATCATGGGAAAATTACAAAGCATCTTCCCCACAGCGACAGAATTTGAGATTCAATTGCTCACAGTGCTCCCCAATCTTATTATAATTCCTTTCATGCTTATAGCGGGACGATTATCAGTAGGGCATAGTCAGTCGCTGCTCGTAACTATCGGACTTGTGATCTACCTATTGGCCGGAGTTCTTTACTTTTTCGCTGATTCAATGATCGAGCTTATCCTTATAAGCGGATTGCTCGGAGTGGGTTGCGGTATAGTTGTGCCACTCGCCGGTGGTTTGATTGGCCAATATTTCTCCGGCCAGGCAAGAGTAAGGTATCTTGGTATGAAGAGTGGTGTGTCGAACTTTACAATCATTCTCGGCACTCTCTTCGTGGGGCTCGTAGCCGGGAAAAATTGGCATCTGCCTTTCATAGTCTATATGATTCCTATCATTCCACTATGTCTGATTCCATTCCTGTCATCCGCATTTATCAACAAATATAAGATCGAGAGCGCGCCTGCCGGCTCCGAGGAAGGAAAAAGCGCAACTGCCTCTGCTTCCTCCATCTCGCCTTTAAAATTCTCAGGAAAGCAGAGTTTCAAACTTCTCATGGGTGTGATAATAATCTATTTCGTCACTACCTATTCTTCCGAGGTTGTATCCTATTATCTCCCCTTCACTTTCGACCATTATGGATTAAGTACTGATAACACCGGAACCGCAACTTCGCTCTACTTCCTGACTTGTACGATAGCCGGCTTTATCTTGCCAAAGACTATTAAATATGTTGGAAAAGACGTTATGATCATTGGCGCTTGCGTCGTGATGGCCACACTCTACATTGTAGGCTTCTTCCATCATTATGCTTCATATCTTATTGCGGTCGGAATTATGGGATTTGCTTACGGCACGATGCAACCCATTATTTATGATAAAGCTACATATCTCGCACCAACTGCTAAAGAGTCGAGTAAATATTTCAGCTATGTATTGACCGCAAACTATATAGGCATATCGCTTACCCCAGTGATTGTGGATGCCTTCGGACGTTTGTTCAATGCACAGCATGATACTAACTTCTCCTACATCCTCAATGGCTCGATTATGATTCTGCTCATAGGCTTCATGCTATGGAAACGCAAGACTTATTCTGTGGAAGTCAATCCCGCCCTCTACAAATAAAATTCATATGATAAGCTAAGAAATATAAAAATAAACACGAGTTTATGATGCGGATCGACATTTAAGTAAATCCGCATCATTATTTTATTATAATAATCTATAACTTTCCTGTCATACCGGCAGTGAAGGATTAATCGACCGCGCGCTCTCACTTTCCCTTCAAAAGCGCGGAATTGAGGTAATCGACATCTCCGCAAGAGTGGCCGAGCGGTGACCGACATCGCCAAATATATGCCCGTATAGCTCGAGGCGGTATTTCATCCGGCTCACCGGATTTCTGTTTTCGACTCCGACGTTATTCAAGCGAAGATAATATCAAGTCGTTTGCTTTATCTACGGCAGAGTTGTTGAGGGAAGATAAGTAGATTCTTGTGGTTTTTTCATTCTCGTGTCCTAACCCTTCGCTTATCACGCTAATGGATACACCTTTCGCCAATGCTATTGAAGCCCAGCTATGACGTGCCACATAAGTGGTGAGCGGGATATCGAGTCCTATTTTCTGCCCTACTGTCTTTAGATTGCTGTTTACTTTATGCTGACGACTTCGATACTGATTCCTTTCGTCGGCCATAGGCGATGTGATGATGGGAAATAGATATTCTGTCATGTTTTCCGGATATTTCTTAAGTATGGATTCCATCTCTTTAGTCCATTTTATCTCAATATGCTGTCCGGTCTTCCGGCGACGATATTTGATTCGGCCGTTTTTAAGGTCGGTTTTCTTAAGAAAGGCTATGTCAATAAAGCTAATTCCCCGGAGATAAAAGGATAACATGAACATATCTCGTGCATATTCCGCCCATTTATCGCCCGAGAGGTCGACATTTTTTATTCTTATTATGGTATTGATATCGACAGCCCTTTTCGGTGTCTTGTCAACACCTGTGTATACCCGCGAGAAAGGATTCCCTATCGCATATACCAATCCTTCATCACAAGCACGATGGTATGCCGCACGCAGAATCCTCATGTGAAAGGAACTGGAATTGGGAATCAATCCCTGCTCCTTGAGATAGTTTTCATAGTCTTCCATCATTTCTTTATCTATCTCATCGAACATAACATCCACATTATTTCTGAATCGCTTAAAACAATTCAACGCACACCGATAGGTCTCTCCTGTACGAATCTTCCCGGCCGCAATCTTTTTGCCTATCAGATAATCCATAAAATTAAATAGCGAAAGCCGGGCTGTCTGCTCTTTAAATTTATTTATGATATCCACCACGCTGAATTGATCGCTTTGGCGGCGCAGCGACTTGATGATAGCATTTATGCGTTCAAAATCACAATAGATTCTTTCGCACATTTTCTCAAGAAAGTGTCTCCTGCCCGTCCGGATAAGACATATCTCCTCTTTATCCTTATCCCATTCCCATTCATATATCTTATGTGTGGTCGGATAGAGGCGGTACAGGCCATTATGACTAATCTGATAGAAGAGTGCACCCTCCTGATTGCCATAATGGAGCGACTTGAATCGTAATCTTATTTGTGTCATATTTTTATTGAAGTTGTTATGTTGTTTGATTCTTATGCCGGATGCGGCTGTGGTTACCTCGTTTGATATATTTAGAAAGTCTGGTTGAATATAAAACAAATGTATCATGTGCCTTTGTAAGCAGATTTGATGTAATAGTGTTTTTCGGGCCATTACCCTTCGGCCGATCGGGAGTATTCCTGAAAATAATTTGTGTAGAAGTCAAGTTTTGGTTAATTTTGTAAAATCAACGTTTCTATGGGAATAGCCTATTTTTCCCCATCAAACAATATCGACATGAATTATAATGGAATATTGAAGAAAGCCGGAAAGGTGATATGGAAGACTTTAACATTGCTCGGGCTTATCGCTCTTTTAGCCATAATTGTCACTTCGGTCAGTCCAATCTATAAATATGAGGAGGGAAAACCATTCAGCGGACCCGACATCTTTAATCCTTATGCCAATGTTGACACAACTCTGAATTGGAAAAGAGCAAATTTTCATACCCATACGCGTGTAAAAGGTATTTTCAACGAATGTAAGTATTGGCCTGATGAGACGGATGAGGCTTACAGGAAGCTGGGCTATGATATCGTTACCTTTTCAAACCACAATGAATTGACACGACATCCTTATGACACGGCATTGCAGGTGAACGTCTATGAGCATGGTTATAATATCTTCAAATATCATAAACTCGTATTTGGTTCCGATGATGTGGATTTATTCGATAATCTTCTCCCCTTATTTACTTTCCAGAAGCAATTTCAGATCGACCGACTCTCTAAAGGCTCTGATTTCATTCAGCTGAATCATCCGCTGCGTACAATCGGTTTTTCCAAAGACCAATTAAACACACTCGAAGGATTCAGAATTATGGAATTAGACAGTGGCAAATCAACTGAAAATGAATATTGGGACTGGTCGTTAAGTAGCGGGCATTATAGTTTTGGACTTGCAAATGACGACCTCCATTATCCCGACCGGTCAAAGCGGATTGCCATTAGGAGCAATTTCCTATGCACTCCATCAGCCACCTACAGTGATCTCCAAGATGTATTGCTCGGCGGAGCGTATTATTCTATGCGCACCCCCGATTATGGCAACGGTGATTGGGCTGTGAAATATGAAAAAAATAGAAAAGTGCCCATGATTAAATCCATAGGTATTGATTCAATCGGCAAAATTTTCATTTCTTTATCAGCCGAGGCCGACAGCATTAAATTCACCGGACAAGACCATACGACGCTTGCACTCGCATCCGATACTACATATGCCGACTACACAATGACTCCGCATGATCCATACGCCCGCATCACGGCATATTTCCCCACAGGAGAAGTAATCTATACCAATCCTTTCGCCCGTTATGACTCCTCAATATCTTCCTCCCCTTACCGGATTCCGACTCATAAGATTAACTATCCTCTCACAATACTCTATCTGATATTGCTCTGGCTCCTTTGTGCCGGCGATCTATTTCTGATTTATAAAGTTATAACAGCATGAATTTATTCCGGAAGCCTTTAAAGCTATATATATTCTGTTGCCTTCTCAGCATCTTTACCCTCTTGGCTTATCATATCCCCTTCTTTCGTTTTGTAAACGAAAATGTAGAAGGAGGAGCCAACACATTCTTTATCATCGCAAGCCTGTTGATTCTGATGCTGGCCTTAAATTTCTTCTTCTATTATCTTCTTTTATTCCTTGGGAGAATCGCCGGGAAAATAATCCTTGCTTTCTTGTTCATTGCCAATTCAATAACGCTTTATTTCATCAATACCTACGATGCATTGATTACGAGCAAGATGATGGGCAATGTGTTCAATACGCGATATTCCGAAGCCTCAGGCTTCTTTTCCGGGGCGCTGATTATTTATTTTCTGTGCTTTGGGGTGCTTCCGTGCGTTTATATATTTATTCAGAGAATCGATTATGGCAAATGGAAAAAATTTTTCACAAATACAGGAATCTCTCTTGCCCTATGCATTGTCATAGCTTTTGCCAATATGCCTAATTGGCCCTGGATCGACAAAAATTCCACCACTTTAGGAGCCTTATTAATGCCATGGTCGTATGTAGTAAATTCAATCCGGTATTGGAATGGCGAGCGTCATAAAAATCAGCAGGAAATAAAACTACCGGACGCCACGATAGCATCCGATAGAAAAAGCGTCTGCATCCTTGTAATCGGAGAATCTGCCCGCAGAAACAATTTCTCTCTTTATGGCTATAACCGCAACACTAACCCATTGTTGCAGAACGATTCGGTCACTGCATTGATAGCCGAATCGGCGGCCACTTATACAATGGGAGGCGTGAAGGCCATTTTGGATTATAAGGGTACCGGCAAACTATATGAAATTCTACCCAACTATCTGTTTAGAAATGGAGTGGATGTCACATGGCGAACCTCCAATTGGGGCGAACCTCCGGTACATATTGACAAGTATCTTACCGCCGATGATCTGCAAAAGATATATCCGGAAGCTGATGGAAAGTACGATGGTATTCTGATTGAAGGATTGGCAGATGAAATCCGCAATTGCTCTAAGGATAAGATGCTGATAATTCTGCACACAAGCACGAGCCACGGGCCTACCTATAACACTAAATACCCTCCCCGCTTCGAGACTTTCAAGCCGGTATGTACCACCGTGGAAATGTCGAAGGCTAATCACGATGAATTAATAAATTCATACGATAATACTATTCTTTATACCGATTGGCTGCTGCACAGCATCATCGAGGAGTTGAAAGATGTTCCGGAATGGAGGAGATGCATGATATTCGTTTCCGATCATGGAGAGTCATTGGGCGAAGGGAATCTGTATATGCATGGTGTCCCAATGTCGATGGCTCCGAAAGTTCAGACAGAAATACCATTTATAGTATGGACTTCTGAAAAAGACATGAAGATTGACCCGAAGTTACATGCGAGTCAGTTCCATGTGTTTCATAGTGTATTGGACTTCCTTGATATAAAATCACCGATCTATAATCCGGATTTTGATATTTTCAGACAGAAAGACGAGTAAGAAGTTATTAGCGGCGTTTTTTTAAGGCTGATAAGAGTTCGTTCAATTCGGTGCGCGTCTTGGTAAGCAGTTCTATTACCTCCACACGCTTTGAGATATTAGCACGGTTGACTCTCAACTGCTCTTTGGCAGCATCTATCCTCAGGCCTTTTATTTTAAGGAGATATTTTATTATTTTAAGGCATTCAATATTCTCCGGCGTATAATAACGCTGATTAGTGGCACTCCTGCGGGGTCGACATTCCGGAAATTCCGTTTCCCAATAGCGTATTGTAGAAGGTACAACGTCAATAAGCTGCGCTACATCCCTTATTTTATAATACTTCTTGGATATTTTTTCTTCGTCCATAAAATGTTTATAGTTTTATCAATCCATTACATCCGCTGCATTTTTGGTATATTTCACAAAATCGGCGTATGCTTCCGGAGAAAGGTCCATAAAAACAAAATCAGAGGGATCTTGCGTCTTTCCATTCAGTCTTACTTCGTAATGCAGATGTGGGCCTGTGGATCGTCCCGAAGATCCTGATAATCCTATTATGTCGCCCCTTTTTACAATCGTGCCCTCTTTTACCTTAAGCTGAGACAGATGGGAATAATAAGTGGAATACCCACCCGGATGTTCAACCTCTATCATATTACCTTCCTGACGGCCGGATGTGGCAACCATCACTTTTCCATTGGCAGTGGCATAGACCGGTGTCCCTTCCGGAATACCAAAATCAAGGCCTGGATGAAACTCGCTGCGCTTGCTCACAGGATCACGACGCATTCCATAACCTCCGGTTACATATTTATTCCCTTCTGAAATGGGAAATACAGCGGGAATCTGCCCTATTCTGCCTGCATGTTCGCCCGCCATTTCTTTTATCTGGTCAAAACTCAATGATTGGATATATAGCTGTCGCTCCAGAAGGTCAACGCGCTGCGTAAGGAATTTCACCAATCCTCCATCCGACATTCTGGGGAGATCACGGTAGCGCTTCTCGCTGTTGAGTCCGGCATTTCGCTGAGTCTCCCCCACCGGCTCCATCTGCATAAGCACCCTGTAAAAATTATCATCGCGGTTCTGAAGTGCTTCCGTCACTTTTAAGGAATTGTCGATTCTGCGGTTAAGCAATTCATATTGCTGCTTTAATATGGCATTCTGCTCCCGGAGTTCCTTTTCACCGGGAGAATCAAAACTATACCATGCGATGATAAATAACGCGATGCCGAATAGCAATGACAATCCTATATATCTCCCCGCAATGGCCATGCTACGGCCTAACGTAGGAAACACGCGCTCAAAATTATCCGTCTCCGGATTATAGCGATAATATTGATTCCGGCTTATTCTCATTGCTGTCAATGCTGAGTCGGCAGACTCATACAACTTGCAAAAATAGTAATTAATGATTAATTTTGCAATTCAAATTACCGGGCCGTGAAAATCATCCCGCGAGTCCGTTCATGAATTTCTGCATATGACAGCCAAAGAAGTACGCGAATCGTTCAAACGATTCTTCGAAAAAAATGGACATAAGATAGTGCCTTCAGCTCCGATGGTCCTCAAAGATGACCCCACCCTAATGTTCACAAATGCCGGCATGAATCAGTTTAAAGACGTGATTCTTGGCAACCGAAAGCCTGAGGCCCGGAGAGTGGCCGATAGCCAGAAATGCCTTAGGGTATCCGGAAAGCACAACGATTTGGAAGAAGTAGGTCATGACACATATCACCATACCATGTTCGAGATGCTGGGCAACTGGAGCTTCGGCGACTACTTTAAGAAAGAGGCGATCGACTGGGCATGGGAATATCTTGTCGGTACTCTTGGACTCAACCCCGACCGTCTTTATGCCACAGTCTTTGAAGGCTATGCTCCCGAAGGATTGAGCCGCGATGATGAGGCTGCAGAATATTGGAAAAAACATCTTCCAGAATCCCATATAATAAATGGAAACCGTAAGGATAACTTCTGGGAAATGGGAGAGACCGGTCCGTGCGGTCCGTGCTCTGAGATTCACATCGACTTGCGACCCGATGAAGAGCGTATCGCTCTAGATGGCGCTTCGCTCGTTAACAAAGATAATCCGCAGGTGATTGAGATCTGGAATCTCGTCTTCATGCAGTACAATCGTCTTGCCGATGGCCATCTCGAACCTCTGCCGGAGAAAGTGATCGATACCGGTATGGGATTCGAGCGTCTATGCATGGCACTGCAAGGTAAGAAATCAAACTATGATACCGACATCTTTACTCCGCTTATAGCAAAGATTGCTGAACTTTCAGGTAAGGAATATGGAAAAGAGGAAAAGGTAGATGTAGCCATGCGAGTGGCAGCCGATCATGTGCGAACAATAGCTTTTTCCATCGCCGACTCACAATTGCCCTCTAATGCTAAGGCCGGATATGTGATCCGCAGGATTCTTCGCCGTGCCGTGAGATACATCTATACGTTCCTCGATCGCAAAGAGCCTACTCTCTATCTGCTTATCGACACCCTCATCGACCAGATGGGCGACGCATATCCCGAACTCGCCGCTCAGTCCGACCTTATCATGCGAGTAGTTAAGGAAGAAGAAGAATCATTCCTCAGAACGCTCGATAATGGAATCCGTCTGCTCGATACAATTATTGGAAAAGCCAAGAAAGATGGAATCACAACCATCTCCGGATCCGATGCCTTTACTCTTTATGACACCTATGGCTTCCCTCTCGATCTTACGGAACTGATCCTGCGTGAACATGGCATGGATGTGGATATAGCCGGATTCAATGCCGAGATGAAAAAGCAGAAAGAGCGTGCACGCAACGCTGCCGCAGTTGAAAATTCCGACTGGGTCATAATCAACGAAGGTAATGAGGTTTTCACCGGATATGATAATCTCGAAACCACTACCCGGATTCTGCGTTATCGCAAAGTAAAGCAAAAAAATAAAGAATTCTATCAGATAATGCTTGCCGAGACTCCCTTCTATTCAGAAATGGGTGGTCAGGTCGGCGACAAAGGATGGCTCATCGCCCCCGACGGTAAATTCATCGAAATCTACGACACTAAGCGAGAAAATAATACCGCTATCCATCTTACCAAAGAACTTCCCGACGATCCTACTGCAGAATTCATCGCTAAAGTGGATAAGAAGGCCCGGAAAGCGATATCCGCCAATCATTCGGCCACTCATCTTATCCATGAAGCTCTACGCGAGGTGTTAGGAAATCATGTGGAACAAAAAGGATCCCTTGTCACTCCCGATGGACTTCGCTTCGACTTCTCCCATTTCCAGAAAGTGACTCCCGAGGAAATTCGGAAAGTAGAGCATCTCGTAAATAAAAGGATACGAGAGGCCACTCCGCTTGATGAACGCCGAGATATGCCTATCGATGAGGCACGCGAAATGGGGGCAATGGCATTGTTCGGTGAAAAATATGGCGACAAGGTCCGGGTGATCCGATTCGGAAATTCCGTAGAGCTCTGCGGCGGGACGCATGTGGAAAATACGGGAAATATCGGTATGATAAGAATAATTTCCGAAAGTTCGATAGCCGCGGGAATCCGTCGTATCGAGGCCGTTTCCGGTGAAACTCTTGAGAAAACTTTCGATTCAATCCAAGATGTGATGAGAGATATGCGCGATCTTCTTGGATCCGGAGACTTGGTTCAGGCGCTTCGCAAAGCTATTGACGACAATGCGGGATTGAAAGCTGAAGTGGAAAAATTCATGGAGGAGCGCACCACGATGGTCACAAATGAAGTGATCGACAATATAAAGGAAATCCATGGCGTAAAATTAGGAGTCCTTTTCGGCCCTCGCGTCCCGGATGTGGTAAAGAATGTGGCATTCACATTCCGAAAGACGATAGAAGGTCCCGCCGTATTTATCGGAGCAACAATAAATGATGGGAAACCATTGCTCACATTATCTTTGACCGACGATATGGTGAAGCAAGGATTTAATGCCTCGCAGATTATCCGAGAAGCGGCTAAGGCCATCAAGGGTGGAGGCGGCGGTCAACCCTTCTTCGCGCAGGCAGGTGGAAAGAATTTGGATGGTTTAATGGAAGCCTCCGAAAAAATCATGGAACTCCTCCAACTGAACTGATATGCTGAATGAGGCAAGAATAGATCCTAAGGCACCCTTCCCCGCTTCATCGCGGTGGTGGGTGCTTTTGATATCATTCTTCGTAATGTTTATCATCGTAGCTCTTGCCATAAGCGTAATAAAGGGCGCCATCGAGTCGCAATACGCCGTAATCCTTATATCCTCTACTCTTCAGGGATTACTGGTATTTGCATTTCCTGCATGGTTAGCGTGGAGGCTTACTTCGGATAATGCTGCCTCCGATATGAGAATTGATTCTCCCCCCTCTCTCAGAGCACTGACCGGAGTGCTTATCACTTATATACTTGCCTATCCGGCATTGAACCAGATTATATACTGGAATTCTATCATATCTTTTCCCGAGTCACTTCACTCTTTGGAAGATACTTTGCGGGCATGGGAGGAGTCCGGAAATGAGATGGGAATCATTTTATTGTCGGAGGATTCATGGTGGAGTTTGATTGTGAATATCGCCGTAATAGGAATAATCACCGGATGCTGTGAGGAAGCCTTTTTCCGGGGAGGCCTGCAAAGGATGATGGAAGCATCGGGACTCAAGGCCGTATATTCCATCTGGATATGTGCCTGCATCTTTAGCGCAATTCATTTTCAATTTTTTGGCTTTGTACCTCGCCTATTGCTTGGAGCATGGTTCGGATATTTATTATATTGGACGCGGTCGTTAGGGACAGCGGCTTTCGCTCATGTCCTGAATAATTCAGTAGTGGTGATCGGATCGTGGGTCACATCGCGCTATTTCCCCAACGTCAATCCTGATGAGATAGGAGTTGCCCGCCACTCCTTTCCGTGGATGGCGATAGCAAGCGTCATTGCTGTTGTCATATTCTTATGGAGATTCAGGAGATATATGTTTACCCCCTCAAGAAAAAATTAATCCTGCCTCATCATTCTATGGCCTCAACCGGATTCAGAGAAATTATCAGTTCTATAAGAAAGAACAACATCGCCCCCGTATATATTCTCATGGGCGAAGAATCATATTATATCGATGAAATCACATCTCTATTGGAACAGTCCGTTATCATGCCTCAAGATCGAGATTTCAATCAGAACACTTATTATGGAATTGAGACAGAAATAGAGACGGTGATAGGTTGCGCTCAGCAGTTTCCGGTCATGGCCGACCGGAAGTTAGTGGTGTTGCGAGAAGCACAAACAATGCAACATGCCAAAACCCAGCTTGATAAGATCACTTCATATCTATTGAAGCCAAATCCCACCACTGTGCTGGTAATAGCTTTCAAAGGAGATAAACTCAGCGCCGATCTAATAAAGAAAGCGGAGAAAGGGGGTGCTGTGATATTCAAAAGCAATACCCCCCGCGACTATGAAGTTCCAATGGTGCTTAAGGATTATTGCCAAGCCAGAAAAGTCGGCATTGATGAGAAAGCTGTCAGTATGCTTTGCGATTATATAGGCACGCCATTAAGCAAACTGTTCGGAGAAGTCAACAAACTCATCCAGATAAAAGGGGGCTCAGGCAACCGGATCACTCCCGAAGATGTGGAGCGTAACATCGGAATCTCCAAGGATTATAATAATTTTGAATTTACTAAAGCGTTGTGCTCACGGGATTATGCCAAAAGCATCGCCATCGTGCGATACTTCAGCAAAAATCCTAAAGATAATCCTACAGTAGTCACGACGGCCATCTTGTTCAATTTCTTTTCGCGTCTTGTAATAGCCCATTTTTTACCTGAAAAGACAGATATGGCCATAATGCAGGCCCTTGAATTAAAGAACTCATATGCCCTTCGGGAGATTAAAGATGGCATGCGCAGTTATCCTCCTGTAAAAGCCATCAACGCGATCCACCATCTACGCGATTTTGACACAAAGTCAAAAGGGGTAAGGTCGTTTCAGAAGGAGGGAGATTTGCTTCAGGAGCTTGTGTTCAAGATTATGACTTGAACCATCACTCACATTTCATCTAATTCTTTATAATGGGAATCATTATCGAAGATAATCAACGGACTACTATTACAGGGATTTTCTCTTGCAGTCGACTTAAAAAAATTTTTTTATCCAATAGAATAAATCATATTATTTTGAGTTATAATTAAGAATAGTCTTCGCATTGGATAAAATGAATTTGCAGATGTTGGCAAACTCAGGCTCCAATAGCAGAAAGAATTACAGCAGCTATGAGACAACTCAAGATAACCAAATCAATAACTAACCGCGAAAGCGCCTCGCTCGACAAATATCTTCAGGAAATCGGCCGAGAGGAGCTTGTCACTGTTGGCGAGGAAGTAGAACTTGCGCAACGCATAAAGAAGGGTGATCAGAAAGCCCTCGACAAGCTCATCAAAGCTAATCTCCGGTTTGTGGTATCCGTTGCTAAACAATATCAGAATCAGGGTCTTAGTCTGCCCGACCTTATCAATGAAGGAAATCTCGGCCTGATTCGCGCCGCTCAGAAATTTGATGAGACCCGTGGATTCAAATTTATCTCCTACGCAGTATGGTGGATTCGTCAGTCGATTCTGCAGGCTCTTGCCGAGCAGAGCAGGATTGTACGACTCCCCTTGAATCAGGTGGGCTCCCTTAATAAAATCACCAAAGAGATGGCCCGATTCGAGCAGGAGAACGAGCGTCGCCCATCTACCGAAGAGCTGGCCGAACGTCTTGATATGTCAGTAGATAAGATTACGGATACAATTCAAGTGTCCGGAAGGCCTATATCCGTGGATGCCCCCTTCGTGGAAGGTGAAGACAATTCATTGCTCGATGTGCTTACCAACGAAGATAGCCCGATGGCGGATGCCGATCTTAATAAGGAATCTCTATCAAAAGAGGTTGACAGGGCTTTGAAACAGCTCTACGATCGTGAGCGTGAAATCCTGAAAATGTTCTTCGGAATCGGATGCCAGGAGATGACGCTTGAAGAAATCGGCGCTAAGTTCGATCTTACAAGAGAGCGCGTGCGTCAGATTAAAGAAAAAGCGATCAGAAGGCTTAAAGGTCAGAAAAGCCGCCTGCTTAAAAGCTATCTCGGGGAATAATAATCAGAATATCAGGATTAATTCTTATCAATATTTTTACCTATGACAGAAAGAATCTATAAATACCTTCTTTTTGCCATAGGTATGCTTTTATTATCCCTATCTTCGGAGGCAAAGATTATCACAATCCGTACGGATTCCTTATCCTCTGCCGATTATACCAGCCTTTTCCCGGAAAAGACGGTTAACCTCTCGACATCTCATTTTACATGGGGAGTGGAATTCGGTAGCTCGATAGATGTTACAGCCCACAATCATTCCACATTTAATCTTGATGTAAATATCGGTTATAAGAACGATTATTTCAAAGTTATCGGAATAGGCTGCGGAATCCACCGCTCTATTGAAAGTGGAAACAACTACATCCCGGTATATGCCTTGATGCGGACATCTTTCCGCAAAAAGCCCTCGCTACTTTTTATGAACCTCGAACTCGGCTATTCATTCAATACTATAGCCGATGCCCCGACTTTCGGCGATTTCTCGAATGCCCTCGGTATCGGAGTGAACCTCTCCTCAACTCGCAAAGCAAACTGCTATATTATCCTTTCAGCCGGCTCAAGATATTTCAACGAGAATCATAAATCGCTGATAAAATTGAATACCAAATATATTTTCGTGGCCAAACTGCAGATTGGCATCAATTTCTGACAGTAACTTCTTAGCCACACAACCTCATATAGCAATGAAAAAATTATTCATCACCTCATTGGCAGCATTGTCCGTTATGACTGTATTGACATCCTCCGGTGCTTCGGCAAGCAATCCGCTTATCACCGGAACCACCGAACTTTACGGCACCATGCCTTTCTCCAAGCTCTCCGCCAAAGATATGGAAGAAGCAGTGCTCGAAGGAATCCGCCTGCAAAATCAAGAGATTGATGCAATCGTGAATCAACGCAGCGTGCCGACTTTTGAAAACACAATCGTGGCATTCGACCGCTCGGGAGAAGTGCTAAGCAGGGCAATCTTAGCTCTTTCCAACTTAGAATCAGCCAATAGTACTCCGGAAATAATGGAAGCATATTCCCGCGTTACGCCAAAACTCTCTGAGCATTCCACCAATATCATGCTTAACGAGGGGCTATGGAACCGCATCCGCCAAGTGCATGACTTGGCCGAAAAGGATACTTCCCTAACCCCGGAAGATCGACGCCTCATCAACAAGATATACGATTCATTCCTTACATCCGGAGCAAGCCTTAAAGGTAAGGACCGAGATAAATTCCGGAAACTTCAGTCAGAACTTTCGGACCTCAATGTGAAATTCTCACAGAATGTCACCAACGCTATGAAAGAACCTTCGCGCAGAATCTGGGTAACGGCCGACCAGCTCGAAGGCATTCCGGAATCTATCAAAACCGCTTATCGCGCAGCCGCTGCCGAAGCATTGCAGGCCGAAGGAAAGCCCGATGATGAATCTCTTTTCATGGTGTCTATATTCCGTCCAGCTTATTCTCCTTTCATGACGTACTCCAAGAACCGGGAACTCAGAAAGAAACTCTATGAACTTAGCGGAACGAAAAACACCTCCGGCAAGTACGACAACACCGCGATCCTTAAAGATATAGCCAACATCCGGCTTGAAATAGCCAATCTTCTTGGCAAAAAGACTTTCGCAGAGTATCAGCTGCAGAACACAATGGCCAAGAATCCTGAAACCGTAATGAATTTCCTTGCTGATCTAAATGCAAATTATACGGAAGCTATGAAAGCTGAGATCGCGGAGATTCAGGATTATGCCCGAATGTCGGAAGGTCCTGATTTCATCCTTCAGCCCTGGGATTATGCCTACTGGTACGATCAGCTCAAAAATGCCCGATACTCCTTCAATGAAGAGGACATGAAACCCTATTTCGAGCTTAACAATACTATCGATGGCGTATTCGGGTTGGCAACCAAACTCTATGGCTTCAAATTCAAGGAGAATAAAGCCATTGACAAATATCATCCTGATGTAAAGGTTTATGATGTCTATGACCGACAGGGCAAATTGATGGGCATCCTATATGCAGACTTCTTCTATCGTGAAAGCAAACGCCCCGGCGCATGGATGACTGAATTCCGAAGCGAAAGCAAAGATGACAACGGCAACCGTACGTTACCACTGATTTCTATCGTATGCAATTTCTCAAAGCCGGTCGGCAATGAGCCCGTGTTGCTCAATACGGATGAAGTGGAAACTTTCCTGCATGAGTTCGGCCACGCTCTCCATGGGCTCGCAACGCAGGCCAAATATGAGACTCTCGCCGGGACAAATGTCGATCACGACTTTGTAGAACTCTTCTCGCAATTTAACGAGAATTATCTTACACGCAAAGAATTCCTCGACGGATTCGCAAAGCATTACAAGACTGGCAAGAAAATGCCACAGGAGCTGATAGATAAACTCATTACAGCTTCCCAGTTCGGCGCAGCCTATGCCACAATGCGTCAACTTGGCTTCGGATACCTCGACATGGCTTACCATAGCATCGAAGAACCCATCCGCGCATCTGCCGACATCAAGGCCTTTGAAGAGTCGGCTATTGATCCTGTGCGCATCTTCCCCGCAACCGATCTTTCTTGGATTTCTCCCGCTTTCAGCCACATTTTCTCCGGAGGATATGCAGCCGGTTATTATGGCTATAAATGGGCTGAAGCTCTGGATGCAGATGCCTTTGCAGCATTCAAGGAAAATGGCGTGTTCGATCGGAAGACAGCCNNTAAGCCATGTCGAGGTATCCGAAGCAATTCCTTAAGATGCTTCAGGCCGGCGATACCAAGGATCCAATGGAATTATATATAGAATTCCGAGGCAAGAAACCCTCGAATGATGCACTCCTGGAACGCGATGGCATTAAAAAGTGAAATGGAAACTAAAGAGATACTTATCGACCGGCTTCTCGATCTCGCATTCGCCGAGGATATTGGAGATGGCGATCATACCACACTCTCCACGATTCCGGCCGATGAGATAGGCCGTTCGCAACTCATAATAAAAGAGGATGGGATAGTCGCCGGCGTTGAGATAGCCGAAAAGGTGCTTCATAAGGTGGATCCTTCGATCAAGATTGAAAGATTCATCAACGACGGGGAGAGTGTCAAAAAGGGTGACATTGTGTTTGTAGCAGAAGGACCGGTAAGATCCTTGCTCACTGCAGAACGAACGATGCTCAATATAATGCAGCGGATGAGTGGAGTCGCAACCATGACCCGGCGTTATCAGAATGAGCTTGAAGGATTGCATACCCGTGTCCTCGATACGCGTAAGACCACTCCCGGCATGAGAATTCTCGAAAAGGAAGCCGTGAAATTGGGAGGAGGTTGCAATCACCGAATCGGCCTCTTCGACATGATTCTCATTAAGGACAATCATGAAGATTTTGCGGGAGGGTTGGAAAAGGCCATCGACAGGGCAAAGGAATATTGCCGGGTCACCGGGCGCGATCTTAAGATAGAGGTTGAGGTTCGCAGCCTCGATGATATCCGGCGTGTGTTGGCTCATGGTGGTGTCGATAGGATTATGTTCGACAACTTCTCCCCCCAACTGACTAAAGAAGCCGTAAGACTGGTGGATGGACAGATAGAAACCGAATCCTCCGGAGGTATCACATTGGAAAATCTGCGGAGTTATGGAGAAACCGGAGTCGATTTCATTTCTGTGGGAGCTTTGACTCACAGTGTCAAAAGCCTCGATATGTCGTTCAAGGCCATAAGTTGAGATTTCGTGCAGACCATACGATGAACACTAAAGAGAAACAAGCACAGGGCGCCTCAAATCGTGAATGGGGCGCCCTTGCTGAAGATATTATCCGTAAATATTATATCGTCAGAGGCTATACCGTGCGGGAAACAAATTTCCGTTCCAAATATGGCGAAATAGATCTTATAGTCCAGCGTGACAATATAATTGCATTCGTTGAAGTAAAAGCCCGCTCCGGCGACAATCAAGACCCTGTGATGGCTGTGGATACGAGGAAACAGAGAAAAATGGCACGGATAGCTGATCGTTATCTTCAGGATGCGGAATTGACGTATCAATATAGGTTTGACATCGCCACCTTGACCGGATCTCCCGATGATTATGAAATCGAATGTTATATGGATGCCTTTCTTGTGCCCTTGAATCTGCCGGGCCTATCGACGCCCGGATCTTCGATGCGCTGATTCGAACTGAGCAAGCACGATTGCCGTGGCCACCGCCACATTCAACGACTCGCCATGATTATCAGTAGCCGGAGGGATGTTAAGAGCGACCGTCAAAGCCTTCCGCAATTCCTCGCTTAATCCTTTGCCCTCGTTGCCCATCACTATGAACCCATTATTGCCGAGCGGTGCGTTAAAGACATCCTCGCCTTCGAGGAGCGTACCATATACCGGCATTCCGCGATGCTCTCTTATTATTTCGACAAGATCGGTATATTCCACCCTTACAGCCCCCAGCGAGCCCATAGCCGATTGCACGGCTTTCGGATTGTAACAGTCCACACTGTCGTAGGATGCAAAAATCCGGCGTATGCCAAACCAATGGCACGTCCGGATTATCGTGCCTAAATTTCCCGGATCCCGCACCCCGTCAAGCATCACATACAACTCATCTTCATTTATCGGCTCGAGGTCGGAATGCTCCGGAATCCGGAAGATTCCCATCACTGCAGAGGGCGTAGTGAAACTCGATAACGCCTTCATCTCAGAAGGCTCCACTTCATAAACTTCTCGGGCCGACTTGAGCACATTTTCAGGCAGATTGGCCTCTGGTGTCAGCAACAATGCTTCCAATGAATAATGATTCAAGGTGTCGGTAACCCCTTTTTCTCCTTCCACAGTGAAAAGGGAATGGCGCCTGCGCATTTTCACAGTGCGCAGATTTCCATAAAGGCTGCTCCGGGTCTTACTTAACTTCATGTCTGCAAATTTAATCATTTCCTCCAAAATAATCTAAATCTTTTATTAAGGTTTGGAAAATTTTGATTAATTTTGAAATTGAAATTACTGTAAGACTTCAATAAGCATGAAATACATCGGAGCCCATGTCAGCGCCGAGGGTGGAGTCCAGAACACCCCTCTCGTTGCCCATAATATAGGAGCCAAAGCATTTGCCCTTTTCACAGGCTCAAGCAACCGCTGGGTCTCAAAAGACATTACCCCTGATATTGCCGCGCAATTCAAGGATAATTGTTCGAAATACGGCTTCTCTCCCGATTATATCCTCCCCCACGATAATTTTTTAATCAACCTCGGCAGTCCGGATTCCAAGAAGCTGGTGTTGTCGCGTAAATCATTTCTCGATGAGATGCGGCGTTGTGAACAATTAGGACTCCGAATGCTTAATTTCCATCCAGGCTCTCATGTCAACCTTATGGATGAAGATGCCTGCCTCGCACTCATTGCCGAAGGAATTAATATCACCCTCGACAAGACCTCCGGGGTCACTGCCGTGCTTGAATCCACAGCCGGCCAAGGCTCGAATCTGGGATGGAGGTTTGAACATCTCGCGGCAATTATCGATAAAGTGGAAGATAAATCGCGTATAGGCGTTTGTGTCGATACATGCCATACCCATTCTGCAGGCTATGATCTGGCTTCAGAGGATGGGTATAAAAAGACCTGGGACGAATTTGACAACATTATCGGTCGCGAATATCTGCGCGCAATCCATCTAAACGATAATAAGCGCCAGCTCGGATCGCGTATCGACCGCCATGAGGAGATAGGGAAAGGAACTCTCGGCATAGAATTTTTCAAAAGATTTGTCAACGACCCCCGTTTCAATAATATGCCCGTGATTCTCGAAACTCCGAATATGGAAATATGGCATGAAGAAATAGATCTTCTGTACTCTCTGATAAATTAACCTGAAAATCATTAATACTCCCCCGATATGAGACAAAAACCCGACTTGAGTTTCTGGAAACTATGGAATCTATCGTTCGGATTCTTTGGGGTCCAGATTGCCTATGCTTTGCAGAGTGCGAATGTATCGCGCATCTTTACCACTATCGGTGCGGATCCGCACGATCTTAGCTATTTCTGGATTCTGCCACCCTTAATGGGTCTGGTGGTTCAGCCTGTTGTAGGAATGCTGTCCGACAGAACATGGAATCGTTTTGGCCGCCGCCTCCCCTATCTGATTTTTGGTGCGCTTGTAGCTGTTATAGTTATGTGCCTGCTTCCGAATTCCGGTTCGTTTGAATTTACTGTCCAAAGTGCCATCCTTATAGGTTTGATTGCTTTGATGTTGCTCGATACATCAATCAATATGGCCATGCAGCCTTTCAAGATGCTTGTGGGAGATATGGTCAACGAAAAGCAGAAAGGACTCGCCTACTCCATCCAGAGCTTCCTATGCAATGCCGGCTCGATTGTGGGTTATATCCTTCCTATTCTTCTCGTATGGTTTGGAATCCGCAACACAGCCAAGCCCGGAGTAGTTCCCGACACGGTGATATGGTCGTTTTATATCGGCGCCGCAGTGCTGCTGATATGCGTGATCTACTCTCTTATCAAGATTAAGGAATGGCCTCCTAAATTATATAATGAATATAATGGGATTGTAGAAGAAAACGTAAAGAAAGAGAAGGGCGTAAATGTAATTTCTCTTTTAAAAAATGCTCCTAACACCTTCTGGACAGTCGGACTCGTGCAATTCTTCTGCTGGTTTGCATTCCTGTTCCTCTGGACTTATTCCACGAATACTGTCGCCCACAACGCCTTTGATACTCCGACTACAATAAGCTATCCGGGCATCACCTACAATGGCACTGATTATGTCGGCAAATATCTAATCGCCGATGATGCCACCATCATTCTTGACCATGGTAATAAAGTAGGCGATTATCTTGACACTCACAAGGGGCCATTCAAACTCACGATTGCTGATATTGTAGAGAAGCGCGCCGATGGAAGCCTTGATATGAATTCCGGCAATTCAGTAGAAATCGCTTCGGCAGCCGATTGCAAGTATATGACCCGTACTGTGCTCGACGCATCCTCCCCGCAATATAATGAAGCCGGCAACTGGGTCGGACTGCTTTATGCGGTGCAAGCCCTCGGATCAGTGCTCTGGGCAGTATGTCTCCCCCGTTTCCGCAGCCGGAAGGCATCCTACGTCCTCTCCTTGCTTCTTGGAGCAGTAGGCTTTATTATGACCGGTATGATGACAAACCAGTATGTGCTGTTCGTGGCTTATCTTCTTATCGGATGCGCTTGGGCTGCAATGCTGGCATGGCCCTTCACGATACTCACCAATTCTCTTAAATCAGGAAATATCGGAACCTATCTCGGCTTATTCAACTGTACGATCTGCGTGCCGCAGATCATAGCAGCCCTTGCCGGCGGCTGGATCCTATCCGCTCTGAGCACTCAGGGAGAATTAGCTCCTGAATATATGATGATGATAGTTGCGGGTATTTCAATTGCCATTGGCGCAATTTGCGTATTCTTCATTAAAGAAGACTCCGGCTCTGCTCAGGAAGTGCCTGTGGAGACTCCTGTGGTAAGCGAAAATATCTGATACATCGCTTTCATGCCATTTGGGAGAGGATTGTCTTGCGACATCCTCTCCTCCCAAAAATAGCTTAAGATGAACGCTAAAAAATTAATTACCCGGGCTATTTCCGGACTTGTATATTGCCTCCTGATGGTAGGAGGCGTCCTTTTAGGCAATTACGGGGTGGTGGCACTTGGCATTATTCTCTCCAGCCTTGCCTGTATAGAATTTGCCAAAATAAGCCATGAACTCAATCACGGCAATATTCCTTTGCTGATAATAGATATTGCCGGATGCTGGTGCCTTGCGCTCACAGCCTTGAATCCTGCAATTTGCCTTTTTTGGGTATTGATAATGCTTGTACGGCTCATTGCCCAGCTATATGTGAAGAATCCAACTCCGCTGAAAGATCTATCGCATTCGTTGATGTCTCAAATTTATATTGGCTTCCCAATGCTGGCAATGAGCATGATTGACTTCTGCTGGGATTCCCGTCTTATTTTGCTCGTATTCGTGATAATTTGGGCAAACGATACGGGTGCCTTCCTTGTGGGGAGCGCCATTGGGAAACATCGCCTTTTTGAACGTATCTCACCTAAAAAATCATGGGAAGGTTTCATTGGCGGAGTGGCTGTAAGCATCGGATGTGCGGTTGCGTTCTTTTATCTTTGTCCCGGTGTGTTCGGAATCAGCCGTACTCTCTCCGGAATATGGCTCACAATAGGATTCACGGTAGTCGTAACAGTGTTCGGCACATGGGGCGACCTGGTTGAATCTCTTATCAAACGCACTCTTCATATCAAAGATTCGGGAAACATTATTCCGGGCCACGGAGGCATCCTCGACCGGATAGACTCACTCCTCCTCGCTCTCCCGGCCGCTTTCCTTTATCTCGTATTCATTAATTTTATATAATCCTTGGCAATGTTCGGTTGGAAACAGATAAAACAATATGAGGATATCCTTTTCGAAGAATTCGAAGGAATAGCCAAAATAACCATCAATAGGCCTCACGTATATAATGCCTTCAGGCCAAAAACGAATATGGAGATGCTTGAGGCATTCGGCATATGCCGGGAACGTCAGGATATTTGCGTGATAATCCTTACCGGAGCCGGCGACAAAGCATTCTGTTCCGGAGGCGATCAGAATGCTAAAGGTCGCGGCGGATATGTCGGCGATGACGGTGTACCACGGCTAAACGTACTCGATCTACACCATGCCATCCGCTCCATACCTAAGCCGGTAATAGCAATGGTCAATGGCTACGCTATCGGCGGAGGCAATGTGTTGCAGGTGGTATGCGATTTAAGTATCGCATCGGAAAATGCACGGTTTGGCCAGACAGGACCTAAGGTCGGGAGTTTCGACGGAGGTTTCGGAGCCTCTTATCTTGCCCGTTGTGTAGGACAGAAAAAGGCACGCGAGATATGGTATCTTTGCCGACAGTATACAGCCGCTGAGGCTTTGGAGATGGGAATGGTGAATACAGTGGTGCCGTTCGACAAATTGGAGGAAACCACGGTAGATTGGGCTCGGACTATAATGAAACGTTCGCCCTTGGCTATACGGATGATAAAACGCGCCCTCAATGCTGAATTAGACGGGCAGCATGGCTTAATGGAATTTGCCGGCGATGCCACCCTGCTTTATTACCTTATGGATGAGGCGCAGGAAGGTAAGAATGCTTTCCTTGAAAAACGAGACCCGGATTTCGGACAGTTTCCTAAATTCCCATGAGACTACAATTCGCTCCATATATACTCAAGTTCAAAGAGCCCGCAGGCACATCAAGAGCGATTCTCACAGAAAAGCCTACTTGCATAATCCGGATTTTCGATGAGAATAATCCCGACCGATTCGGTGTGGGAGAAGCTGCGATTTTTCCCGGCCTTTCTCCCGAAGCCGACGACAGGTTTTTCTATAAACTGATGGAATTGCAAGCCAACGTAAGGCTCGGCCTGCCTACTGATTTATCATGCTTTCCATCGCTGCAATTCGGATTTGAGCAGGCCATCCGCGATTTTACTGGCGGATGTAACGGAACGTACTTCGCATCTCCTTTCCTTTGCGGCACGCAGGGAATAGCAATCAACGGCCTTGTATGGATGGGAGATTTTGATGAGATGCTGCACCGGCTTGAAACAAAGCTGGAGGAGGGATTCAGGTGTATTAAATTTAAGGTCGGGGCAATTGACTGGGCAAGCGAGATAGCGCTTATTGAAGAAGTAAGGCGCAGATATGGTCCTGATAAAGTGGAAATTCGCGTCGATGCAAACGGCGGGTTCACAATGGATAATGCCTTACCGCGTCTGAAGCATCTTTCTGAGTTAGAAGTACATTCCATAGAGCAACCGATTCCTGCCGGGAATACTGATATGATGAGATTCCTGTGTGAAGTATCCCCCCTCCCTATCGCTCTTGATGAGGAGTTGATAGGAAAATTCACGCATGAACAGAAAGCAGAGACCCTTGATGCCATCACTCCTAAATATTTAGTAATAAAACCGACTCTTACCGGAGGATTCTCCGGAGCGGAAGAATGGATAAATCTTGCACGGGAGCGTAAAATCGGTTGGTGGATTACATCCTCGTTGGAATCAAACATAGGATTGAACGCATTGGCCCAATGGGTGGCAACATTAAATAATCCTATGCCGCAGGGCCTTGGCACCGGTGCGCTCTTTACCAATAATCTCAATGCCCCTATATATATGGCAGCCGATCAGCTACTTTATAATCCTGACGGGCATCTTGATTACAGACAATTGACCCAACTCGACTGGCGAGAATAATAAATTGGGATTGATAATTTATGACATGGGCAGAACTCGAAGATGAATGGAAAAGTGAGGCAGAGGATATTATCTGCCATACATCAGGCTCCACAGGCAAACCTTCAGTTATCTCTCTCCCAAAGCCACAGATGGTGACAAGTGCATTGCGCACGATAGATTTTTTTTCTATATCACGCTCATCTCATCTCCACAGCTGCATTTCTCCGGATTACATCGGAGGAAAGATGATGTATGTACGCGCCATTGTGAGCGGAGCCTCGTTTTCACATGAGAAACCTTCCAATACACCATTTGTCGGTTACGATGGACCGGATATTACGGTCGTTTCAGTCGTGCCTTCCCAACTCGCCTATATGCTTAATCATCCTGAGAGACTTCCACGAATAGATTCGGTGCTTGTGGGGGGAGCGCCGATGCCGGAGGCTATGCGGAAAAGAATCCCTGATTTGCCATTCGCCGTATATGAATCCTACGGCATGACCGAGACAGCCTCACATATCGCCTTGCGTCGGGTAATATATCCACAGCCTCCATTCTATCCGTTGAATGGTATCACCACTTCTCTTGATAGCCGGAATTGCCTTCAGATTGACATCTCCGGATGGAAGAAAGTAGCCACAAATGATATTGTTTCCATAAATCCCGACGGATCATTCGAAATATTAGGACGGGCTGACAATGTCATCATATCGGGGGGGGTTAAGATTCACCCCGAATTAATAGAACAGAAGCTATCGGCCGTACTGTCCTTTCCCGTTATGGCTATATCTGAACCTCACCATATATGGGGAGATGCACTCGTATTGCTTGCGGAGACCGCCCCCTCGGCCGAACCGATGATTATGGATATCTGCCATCGGTTGCTTCCCCATTATCATATCCCCAAGAAGATAATTTTCGGAGAAATTCCACGCACCGCTAACGGAAAATTTATGCGTCGGAGGAAGACTGAGGATTAAGATTCCGGCCTCTCTCGCCGTGTGGATGAATTAGATTGAATTAATACAATAATGGGGGGTCAAAATTTTGGCATTAATCAAATTTTTTATAATTTTGTGTTCTATAACATTGTTGTATAAAATAAATTTGACTCACGGCCGGTTCTCTCTTCTATTGCCGCGGATTTTTAATCATGATTAAGAAAAGTACCCTTGAACGCATCATTGGCGATGACCTTGCCGATCTCTGGAACGCATTGACACCTGATGATAAAAGAGTCGTAACGGAGAATTTCAAATACGAAATATACAAAAAGAATCAGATCATATATGCCGAAGCAGAGATGCCGGAGAATCTCTATTGCCTGCTCGATGGGAAAGTAAAACTATTTAAAAGCGGAATCGCCGACCGCATGCAGATTCTGAGGCTATATCGCCCGGTACAATATTTCGGCTATCGTGCTTATTTTGCCAAAGAACCTTATGTATCATCCGTGGCAGCCTTTGAACCTTCAGTATTGGGGGTCATTCCTATGAGAATCGTCGAGGATATAATTCTGCGCAACAATGCCGTGGCTATGTTCTTCATCCATGAATTATCGAGAAATCTGGGAGGGGCCGATACCAAGATTATCAATCTCACCCAGAAACATATCCGCGGGCGCCTCGCTGATGCTTTGCTGCTTCTGGCAGATAAATACGGTTATGAAGATGACGATGCTACTTTGAAAATCTTCATGAGCCGGGAAGATCTGGCAAACCTTTCAAACATGACAACATCTAACGCTATACGCACACTCACTACTTTCGTTAATGAAAAATTAATTATTGTAGACGGAAGGAAAATCCGCATAGTCAACGAGCCTCAACTTCGCAAAATAGCAAAATTCGGATAGACACCGCCCCCCTATTATTTCATCATTTTTTCTAACTTCATATAAAATGCATCATCTTCTCCCACTACATATTCCCGCATCCTTCCAGTCGGGTCTATCACAATTTTAGTAGGATAACCTCCGATCGGGAATCCGGCCACTGTCCCATCATTAACGTCTGGAGCCGGGGCGAGCAGATTTATCCAGGGCAACTCAAGTTCTTCTATCATTTTTCTCCATATCTCTTCATGGTCGCCACAGGCTATCGCCACTACCTCCATTCTATCGAAATTTCTGGAATAAATATCTTTCATAATCCGGAATCCTCTCTTGCACGGTCCGCACCATGAAGCCCAGAAGTCGAGTATGACCCATTTTCCTCTCAAGGAAGAAAGCTGGAATTCCTGTCTGTCAAGACTGGTAAAGTTGAGATCCGGAAGGGGTTCCTGTGTATCCAGCGAATGTTCCATCAATGCTTGCTGTTCCTTCTTTCTGATAGATGTATTGAGGATGGCACGGGCATACGTATAATATAGCGAATTTTCCGAACCGATAGGGAGCCTATCGTACGCATATTTTGCAAAGTCAGAGTCAAGAAGCGGTATCAGACGCGTGGCGGTTTCGATATCCGATGCCTTCATCATTCTATCGATAAGCACCTTCATATTCGCAGTAAGAGAATCCAACTCATGCTCGGTCAGCTTATAACGTGAAATTTTATACAACTTTGGATTCAGATGATAGAATTCATTGGCATAGGGAATCTCTGAATATATCCCTCCCGTGACAGTATATTGAGCCGGACTAAGACTGCGGATTTCCATATTCAGATGATCATCAGGCCGCATATAATATGACGATAGGGAGTAATAATCGCAAGTTATTTTATAGACACTCGGCACGATCTCAGGAAATATATGAACCTCCTTATCTTTCACCGCGAATGCTTTGGTATGCCCATTATCAATTGACTCCACATATTCATTCAGGAAAAGAGTAGTATCAATAGGGATCGGCGCCACTGTTACATAGACCGTATCTGCTATCTGATCTCCGGTAAAAGTGATATGAATACCAGTATTGGTTATCGGTTGCGTGGCCAGCTTTCTGGATGATGCACATGAGATGGGTCCTAACATCGCCATCAACACTATTATAACTGTCTCTTTGTGATAATTCATTGTCTTTCGCTTATCGTTTATATATCATCATTTTGTCTTACTCTACTTACTGAATTATTTAACAGTTATATAGGCAATGGTAGCTGTAAGACTTTTGTCGGATGGAATATCGGAAGTCAGTACCGATGGCACAGGAAGTATGCCGGATTTATCAAGGAGATCCGCGATTTCAGTAAGCACAACATGATATAACATAATTTTAAGGGCACCTTCATTGTATTTGCCTCTCCACCCCATTGTTTTCATTAAGGAATCTCCATCAAACTGATTATTAAATTCCCTTGCTGCACTCTTTGCCCATTCATCGGCCGCGATGCTGATGGAATCCTTACCATCGAGAATCGGAATGTTAAAGTGATTATCGTCACCTATCACACCATATTTCTTGCAGTCCTGAAGCATTTCTTCAGTGAGATTTTCTCCATTCAGGATATTCCTCACCGCTGGAATAATACTGGAGGTGTAAAACACAGTACATAAATAGGCATTGGATGGATTTCCCCATGCAAATTTAAACCGATGGTTGTCGCTTAATCTCACGCCATTAGTGCCGTAAACTTCCGATGTTTCCGGCCTGTAGAAATAATAGAGTCCACTCCAAGTCATGCTGTCGGTGCGACAAATGGTAGATTTTTCCTGCGACACTCCAATTTTGTCCCATATTATATCATCGAATATAAATGAATGTACCACGGGAAAAGCTGATTGCCGTAGTCCCGCACTGTCCAGCACTTCAAAGAAGCGCTCCCTCTCCAGCCCAGTGTTATTGATAATATTGGCGGCTATTTGCTTGGCAAGATCATTTATCTTATAGGTCGCAAGGCTGTCGATGAAGGGGATTGCTGAATAGTAAATCCCTTGATTACTATATATCATCCCCTGGGTCTTTAGCAATGTTGTATCGACTGCCGCAAAATCGAACCCTACCTTTTTTAATTCTTCCATTGATTTTGGCTCTTGCCAAAGATTGAGAAGCAGATCAAAATTCGCTCCCTGCTTTATCATATCACCCGGATATTCACCCGAATATTTGATGAAAGGTGTATAATCCCAATCCCGAATGCCAGCGAAAGCTGCAAGAGGGAATAGCATAAATGCCAAAAAGAATCTTTTCATATACACAATATTAATCGTAATACATTATTTATCTCAGAATTGATCCCGCAACACGACTGTATTATTTCAGAATAGCTGATTCGGCTGTGCCAGTGGATGATATTTCATCTTTGCGCTGCAATTTCTTTCCGTATCCTATTGTATAGGTAACAGAAATAGTATAGCGTGAATGTTGCTGTGTCCCATATTTCGTACTATCGAAAGAATAAAACTTACTTGTGATAGATTCATTCGACTCTTCCCATGAGGTATGAAAGAAATTATTTGCAGAAGCCATGATCTGCCAGCCTCCTTTACCCCAGCCGAACTGAATCTGATATCTTGATGGCGTGCTGCTGATTATGCCACTGTGAATTTCTTGGTATTTACTTGGTGTCATATACCACCCAAATAAATAGAAATTCCCGAAATAATATGTGAGTTGCGCACTGCAAGTCAACTGATTGCTGTTCCATGCATAATCACCGGTGGTTTTTCGGATCCAGAATTGCGGACGTAATTTTGCAATAAGTTTACCTCCGAAGAATTTTCCGGTAGCATTTATTCCTATGTAATCACTGAAATAATCTCCACCATTGAAATATTGCCGAAGCATTGCTCCATTTGGAGCGGTAGGAGAATATAGAGTGACACACCTGTTTTTAATGTACCCGAAATACGCATCAGCAGTGATTTGCCAACGATTGTCGGGCAACCATGTATAGGACAGCAGTGCATTTGTATATTTGTAATCTTTCAATTCAGGCGTCCCCTTGTACCACATCAATTCATCCTGACGAAGCATATTAGGACTTTTCTGAGAAGCATCGGGAAACATTGAACCATAATTAGCTGAAAAATACAATAGATTCTTCTTATCCGGCGTCCAGGTGGCATTTATGTTTGTCTGAGGAAAATTATTATCGGCATTTACACCCGAAATTCTGTTGGTTTCCCATATCCATGCCAAGCCACAGCCTACATTCCATTTCTCATTGAAAATATGCTGATAGTTCTGCCCCAGAAAATATACACCCACATCATATGTCTGTACAGATGGGGAATTACCCAAATAATCAATCATATTCCAACTGTGCTGAATACCAAAATTAGTAAAGAATTGGTTTGATTTGTCCGGATTCCAATTAAAATGCAGATAAGTGGAGAATTTGTGGATATTTTCCTCCGCATTGTTAACTATAGACAATTCATCTTGAATTACATAATGAGAATTGGATAGATTGTGTCCGTATGTATAAGATGCGTCTATGTTTAAAGCCAACTGCTTGGACAGCATAAAGAAATATTCCCCCATATAATTCAATGCCCAATCTCTTGAGGATGCAATTGTAGATGATTCTGAATTTTGGAATAATGGAGATGTATACGACAAGCTGTTTGATAAATCGTTATGCGGAATATTGGTCAGACTATATGAGATGCGGTTGGATATTTGTATGTTTTCAGAATCATATAATGCCCGGAAGCTAATATCATTGCTGTTGTTCCGATAATTACCGGATTTCATTTCCGACTTCCGAATTACGCTCAATGGCCCATCTCCGTTGAAATCCGTGAAGTTAAATTTCTCAGTGGTATTCTGACCGATATGTCGGTTTATCAGATAAATTTCATCTGCAAAAACATCAAATGTAACTTTTTTATAAGTCATTTTGGAATATATGGATCCGGATGTTCGGTCAACACCCAACCATTTATCGGCATTGAGTTTCGTATAGCCACCCCACTCATATTGCTGCATAATAAAGTTTATTACGTATTTTGCTCCTTGAAAACGAGGATCCGATGGATGCAGGTAGTATTCAACCTTCTTAACATCTTGGGTACGCATACCCCGCAAATCTTCAGTTGAGGCCGGAACATAATTTATAAAGATGGTTACATTCTCTCCATGAGTAGTCTTTACTGTCTGGGTAATAGGGTCAACATCCAACTGCGGTATTGACATCTGGGAAAGCAGGGCCACAGCATTCTGCGAGGAATTTTTCTGACGTGCAAGAGGAATATATGTCGTCACATCTCCTTTAATATTTTGATTTGACGCTTCTATCACTATTTCATTCAGATTCCGTGCGTTAAGCGTATCCGATGCAATATTTTGCGCCATCATCACCATTGCACATAGAATGCTTTTACCCAATATAATCAATCTTATTTTCATTATTGATTAAGTTATTAATTATTATGAGAGCTATTGAATATCCGATAAGACCGCTATTATCAGATCCCTAACGCTGCAAAGTTAGATATTTGCGACGACTATTTAATCAACATATGTTGAAAAACGCCTGCCATACTCCTCATTTATTGAATCTTTTTTATATAAGACATCTTAATCGAAAAAATCATTACTATCTCCGGAAATTAATTCTATGCTATCATTACCCGCAGAAGTGCATTCGTTTCCCTTCATTAAATGTTAAAAAATAGTTAAATTGTAGGGACTGAACTTGTAACTACAAAAATAGTTATTATCTTTGTGCCATAAAACTACAATAATAGTTATGAAAAAAACGAAGAAAGACCAACTTACCCCCAAGGAAGAGGAACTGATGCAATACCTCTGGGAATATGGCCCCATAACGATCAGTCGACTCGTGGATCTATACCCGGAACCGAAACCTCATTTCAATACGCTCTCCACCGTGATGCGGCGATTAGAGGCCAAGGATTTCGCCGGTCATTCAGAAAGCAGCGGCACATACATTTATCATGCCATAGCAGAAAAAGATGAGTTCAGAAAACGCAGTTTCGGCAATCTTATTAAGAACTATTTTGGAGGGAGCTATTTTGGAGCCGTCTCAACGCTTGTGGCTGAAGAAAAAATTTCGGCTGAGGAATTAAGAGAATTGCTCGAACTTATAGACAACAAAAACAAATGACATGGGAAAGTTTTTATCCTACTCAATTATCAGCGGCATTATAATGCTTGCCTTGTACTCCTCCTATCGCTTACTTTTGGCGAGAGATAATCAGCACAATTATAATAGGGTCATATTGCTTTTTATATATGTCGTTTCTTTCAGTGTAGTGCCGGTGCAATATCCGTTGAATGCTTTATTTTCAAATTCTGCTAATGATGCCGAAGCCAGGCTCTATGCGCTTGACATAATCAATTTAAATGAGCCGACTGAGACACCCATATGGGGAGTCATCATAATATGGACATTTATCGCCGGAATGGCTGTCGTGACAATGAAGACTATATTTACATGGCTTCGCTTATATATATTAATTCATTCAGGCAAGAAAATACACCGGGCCGGACATACCCTCATTCTCACGCCCGATGACAAATTCTCTCCTTTCAGCTGGATGAAATATGTGGTAATTAATGAATCTGATTATAATGATAATGGTTCCGTGATCCTACTTCACGAAAAGACGCATATTGCTTCGTGGCATTGGTTGGATCTTATTATCGCGCAAATAGTGTGCATTATCAATTGGTTCAATCCGGCATCATGGCTGATGCGCGATGAACTTATGCTCGTACATGAATATCAAGCCGACATGGCCGTTATCGATAGCGGTTACGATGTGCGGCAATACCAGAAATTATTGATAAGAAAAGCTGTTGGTGCCAGATTCCCGTCCTTAACCAACAGCCTTAATCATAGTAAACTTAAAAAACGTATCACCATGATGTACAAAGAAAAAAGTGGTGCCGGGCAAAAAATCAAAGCCCTTGCACTTGTGCCTGTACTTGCCTTGGCACTCGGAGTGGCCGCAGTGCCTTCAGTACAGGCCGCTGTTTCAACAATCAGCAGCCTGAATGCTTCTATCGACAAAGGTAATGAAAAAAAATCTAACCGCAAAACCGTTGTTCAGGTATTCGAGGTTAAAAACTTGAATAACAATGGTAATGTAACCACAATCACCATTAAAGGGAAAGGGCTGGGCGATCACATTACTGTTTCAGGCGGCACTTTCACTACAATGGGAAAAACCTATCAAGCCAAGTCAATGAAATGCGATATGACAAATGGCACTGCCATCATTACCGTTACTTTCCCATTCATCAGCGAGTTTGAAAACTCGAGCATGACTATCAACGTGAATGGCGAAAAAATACCCTTCATGCTCGACAATTTCTTCAATAATGCACAAACTCTGTCGATAGACTCTAAGGACGGCAGCATTACCTCGTTAAAAGATTCCAAAGGAATCAAAGCGCTGATGCTTAATGAATGTGACATTTATCTCGATGGTAAAAAGATCGGCGAGGCCACAATGGAAAGCCTTACATCAGATGACATAGCTGCCATTACCATCGATCGCCAGAAAAACGAAATTAGAATTACAAGCAAACCATAGATATATCTCCACTTGTCCCTGCCGGCATATATTCATTGCCGATGTAACTTCACAAGGGGGTAGTGGGATTGATAAATGAAGCAGAAGGCGGACCCGAATCATTCGTGTTCGCCTCCTTTTATCATTTTTGTTTGCAGGCAGTAAGGTTGCCCTCGCCACCAATCAATTTGCAATGTCGGCTCCCCCGGCCTCAAGATAAGCCAATATTATCGAGGTCAAAGACTATTATCAATACCGGGCGATTTAAGTCTTTAAATGGCTGAACGGATTATGCCACGCTCGGAATGATTCACAAAATCGATAATTTCATTGCGCAGCTCTGACTCCGGAACAGTCTCTTCTATCAGCTTGATAGCGTTGGTGACATTGAGGTCGGAGAGATAGAGCACCCTGTAAGTATCGGATATCTGTTTTATTTGCTCCTCCGTAAAACCGTTACGATGCAAGCCGATGGAATTCAGGCCAACATATGATATCGGCTCTCTGGCAGCCTTAACGAATGGAGGAATATCCTTGTTAACCAATGCGCCGCCTTGAAGCATAATGTTCCTTCCAAGATGGCAGAATTGATGAATGAGGAATTTCGTGGAGAAGATACCTTCGCNNCACCGATAACGGCGGCATCGTCTACCCTCACCTCGCCTCCAAGCTGGCATGCATTCGATATTATGACTCTGTTTCCCACAACGCAATCATGTGCCACATGGGTATAGGCCATAAGCAAACAATTCTGACCCACTACAGTCTTCCCTTTTGAGGCTGTGCCACGATTCACTGTAACGCATTCACGTAGCGTCGTGCCGTCACCGATATACGCGAAGGTATCTTCTCCACGAAATTTCAGATCCTGAGGAATGGCTGCCACCACTGCCCCGGGAAAGATTTTTACACCGCTGCCAATTCTTGCACCCGGAAAGATAGTGACATTTCCATAAATATGGCAGTTGTCGCCTATCTCCACATTTTCATAGATCGTCGTGAAATCGCCGATCTCCACGCCGTTGCCGATTTTTGCATCCTTATGGATGTTGTACATTGCAGCCATATATTACTTATTTTTAATTATCTGAGCCATGAATTCAGCCTCACATACCACTTTCTCTCCTACGAATGCGTATCCCTTCACAATAGCGCAGCCACGGCGTATTTCCGTCATTAGCGAAACATAGAGTTTCAAAGTATCGCCCGGTACAACTTTCTGACGGAATTTCACATTGTCGATTTTTAAGAAATAGGTTGAATATTTCTGTGGTTCGTCAAGGAAATTGAGCACAAGCACTCCTGCTGTCTGCGCCATTGCCTCCACCTGAAGCACTCCGGGCATTACCGGCTCCGTCGGGAAATGGCCTTGGAAGAAGGGTTCGTTGACAGTTACATTCTTTATGGCTATGGCATGCTTCTTATCTACCTCAATCACCTTGTCGATGAGGAGGAACGGGAAGCGATGCGGCAGGAGATCGCGAATTCCATTGATATCGATTACCGGAGGAAGATTTGGATTATAGACCGGAGCCTGGACATCCATATGCTTTACCTCATGGCGCACCATGCGAGTGAATTTATTATTGATGGTATGACCGGGACGTATGGCCACTACCCTCCCCTGTATCGGACGCCCTATCAAAGCGAGATCGCCAATCATATCCATTAGTTTATGACGCGCCGGCTCATTATCCCATGCAAGTGGTTTTGGATTTATATATCCGAGTTTACTGAGATGCATATGGGGCACTCCCATCACATCGCAAAGATTGTCGATACGATCCTGGGGCACTTCCTTATCATATATCACTATTGCATTATCAAGGTCGCCGCCTTTGATGAGATTGTTCTTCACCAATTCATCTATCTCACGGACAAAAACGAAAGTGCGGGCTTTGGCAACCTCCTGTTTGAATTCAGCGAGATCATCAAGAACCGCGAACTGATTAGGCAATACGGCCGAATTATATTCCACCATGCATTCCACACTGAATCCATTATCGGGATAAATAGTGAGCGATGAACCGGTGGCATCGTCACGGAATTGTGTCTTTTCCTTGATGATATAAAATTCCTTTTCGGCATTCTGTTCTTTCAGGCCGACGCGCTCAAGTGCCTCCACGTACTGGATGGCGCTACCGTCAAGGATCGGAACTTCCGGCCCATCCACTTCTATCAGGCAATTATCCACTCCGGCCGCATATAAGGCAGCGAGAGCGTGTTCGACAGTACTAACCACTACCCCCTTTTGTCCGAGCACAGTGCCACGGCAGGTATCCACCACATTTTCGGCCACTGCATCGATAATCGGAGTTCCTTCCAGATCGACACGTTTGAATTTATAGCCGAAGTTCTCCGGTGCCGGTTTAAACACTGCTGTCAGCTCAAGCCCTGAATGCAGGCCTTTACCTTTTACGGTAAATGCTTCATTTAAGGTTAATTGATTCATATTTTTCAATATAAATTCCCGGAATTCATCTATCGTAACCCCGGAATCATGTTTATTTATTCTTTTTAAATAGTTCCGGGAGGCGTTTCAGGTATACCTGAGTCCTTGCAAACTGCATTGCATCAACCACGGGATAGCCCATTAGTCGCCGGCCATCACCCACATTATTGGGGACACCTGATTGTGCGCCTATCTCATTATTGTCTCCCACAAGGATATGACCGGCAAATCCTACCTGGCCTCCTATGCGATTGTAATTGCCAATTTTAGTAGAGCCGGCAATACCCGTCTGAGCTGCGAATACATTGTTCTCACCCAGCTCAACATTGTGGGCCACCTGAACAAGATTATCGATCTTCGTTCCTTTACCTATGCGCGTGGCTCCGAAAGTGGCACGGTCGATTGTGACATTGGCCCCTATCTCCACGTCGTCAGATATTTCCACAATTCCTATCTGCGGGATCTTTTCATACGTGCCATCCATTGTTGGGGCGAATCCGAAGCCATCAGCGCCTATCACCGCTCCGCTGTGAAGAATGCAGCGTCGGCCTATATTACACCCTTCATAAATCTTAACGCCGGCACGCACCACACTATCTTCTCCGATAAGCACTCCGTCTCCGATATACGCCTGGGGATATATCCGCGCTCCTTTGCAAATCTTTGCCCCCTTGCCGATATAGCTGAATGCTCCGATATATACATCCTCCCCTATCTCGGCATCTTCTGCTATGAAGCAGGGCTGTTCGATGCCCCGGGGCTTAGGTTTGCCAAGTTCAAACGCATTCAGAAGGTCGGCGAGCGATTTATATGGATCCTTAACCCTTACAAGGGTTATGCCTGTTTCCCCCTCAGGAGAAAAATCTTCCGACACGAGCACCACTGATGCCCGAGTGTCGTGGATATGATGCGCATATTTTGGATTTGCAATGAAGGTAATGTCTCCCGGCTTGGCCTCCTCTATTTTGGCAAATCCGGTGATCTTTAGATTTTCATCGCCTTCAACGCGACCATTAGTCATGCTCGCTATAAGACGCGGGGTTATCTCCATAAATTTCATAATTTAGGGGGGCCGGCTCCGGCTATCCCAATTATTATCGTGCAAAATTAACCAATTATATGCAAATATCCTAAATTAAGCCTTTTTATTGCGCTTTTTTTTCTAATTTTGCATTATGCTCACTGTATCGATCGTTACATATCAAACCCCCGACACAGAACTGTTAGATTGTCTTGATTCACTCATCTCTGCGGATGTGGCTCGGATTATCATCGTTGACAATAGTTCTTCAACCGCTACCCGGATGATTGCTGAAAGCAGGAATGTCTATTATATTCCTTCGCACAATATTGGCTACGGAGCCGCCCATAATATAGCCATACGAAAAGCGATTGATCTGGGAGCGGATTATCATCTCGTGATCAACAGCGACATTCATTTCAATGGAGCAGATTTAGGCCGGATGGTAAGATTCCTGGAACAGAATCAAGACGTCGTGGCCCTCCATCCCGATGTGCGGAACCCCGACGGCTCACGACAATTTACCGCGCGACGGCTTCCAACCCCAATCGATGTGTTTGGACGTCGGTTCTTACCCTCTCGCGTGATGGAAAGACGCAATCGGAAATACCTTTTGATGGATGCTGATTTATCGAAGCCAATTGATGTACCCTACTTTCAAGGGAGTTTTATGATGCTGCGCACTTCAGGGTTGAAAGATTCGGGCTTGTTTGATGAACGATTCTTTATGTATCCCGAGGATATTGACTTGATACGCAGGCTTCACAGAATCGGACGCACTTTATATTGGCCGGAAGTGAAGGTGGTGCACGACCATCATGCCGGCTCCTACCATTCATGGCGACTTTTGAGGATTCATGTAATAAATATGTGCCGATATTTCAGCAAATGGGGATGGTGGCATGACAGGGAAAGGCGTGCATTCAACCGGCGTCTTGACTCTCTGCCGGCCCCTATGGATAAAAAAGATGTCGACAAATCGGAAACTTAATGGCCTATGCCTCGGTTATGTCGTAAATTTTTGCTATTTTTGCACCGTGATAGCGTCCGGCGACAACACCTTTGTCGCTGAAAAATATTGCAGATACGCGAAACAACTTGAATTAAAACAAAATATAACCTAAATACATCATCAATGGAAATTTCACACATTGAACACATCGGAATAGCAGTGCCCAATCTGGCCGAAGCTATCAAATACTACGAGAATGTTCTCGGACTCAAGTGCTACAAGCAAGAGGTTGTGGAAGATCAGAAAGTCACCACGGCATTCTTCAAGGTAGGCGATACCAAGATAGAGCTTCTTGAAGCCACATCCCCCGACAGCACCATAGCCAAATTCATTGAGAAGAATGGTGGCCGCGGAGGTATGCACCACATGGCATTTGCCGTTGAGGATGGCGTAGCCAACGCTTTGGCAGAGGCCGAAGAAAAGGGTATCAAGCTCATCGACAAAGCTCCGCGCAAAGGCGCCGATGGCCTTCATATCGCTTTCCTTCATCCCAAAAGCACAGAAGCTGTCCTTACCGAACTCTGCGAAGATCCTAACAAGTAATCCTTAAATCAAACCATGAGCAAGCAAGAAGAAAAAATCAGCCAGCTTATCGAGAAAAGGGCACAGGCTCGTCTCGGTGGTGGCGAAAAAGCCATTGAGAAGCAGCATCAGCGTGGCAAATACACAGCCCGCGAGCGCATTGCAATGTTGCTGGATGAAGGCAGCTTTGAGGAACTCGATATGTTCGTGACTCATCGTTGCACCAACTTCGGCCAAGACAAGAAGCACATCCTTGGTGACGGAGTGGTGACAGGGTTCGGTACGATCGAAGGTCGCCTTGTCTATGTCTTCGCACAGGACTTTACCGTATTCGGTGGTTCTCTTTCAGAGACAATGGCTCTCAAGATATGCAAGGTTATGGACCTTGCCATGAAGATGGGTGCTCCCGTAATCGGACTTAATGACTCCGGCGGCGCCCGCATTCAGGAAGGTATCAACGCCCTTGCCGGCTATTCGGAAATATTCCAGCGCAACATTCTTGCATCCGGCGTGATTCCGCAGATTTCAGCCATAATGGGTCCGTGTGCAGGTGGTGCTGTCTATAGCCCTGCCCTCACCGACTTCACCATTATGACAAAAGGCTTGTCATATATGTTCCTTACCGGCCCGTCGGTTGTAAAGACGGTTACCGGAGAGGACGTATCTCAGGAGAATCTCGGCGGCGCATCTGTCCACGCCACAAAGAGCGGCGTAACCCATTTCGCAGCCGAGAATGAGGAGGAGACCCTTGGCCTCATCCGGAAGCTTATGAGTTATATCCCGCAGAACAACCTTGAGGAAACTCCACTTCAGCCTTGTTCTGACCCCATCGACCGCCTCGAAGATAAACTCAATGACATCATCCCCGATAGCCCGAAACGCTCGTATGATATGTACGAAGTCATTTCAGCTATTGTTGACAACAGCGAATTCCTTGAGGTATCAAAGGATTATGCCAAGAACATCATCATTGGTTTCGCACGTTTCAACGGTCAGGCTGTCGGCGTAGTGGCTAACCAGCCTAAAGTTCTTGCCGGCGTTCTCGATTCGAATGCTTCTCGCAAGGGCGCACGTTTCGTCCGCTTCTGTGATGCATTCAATATCCCGTTGGTAACACTCGTTGACGTTCCCGGCTTCCTCCCGGGTACAGGCCAGGAATATAACGGCGTTATCCTCCATGGAGCCAAACTACTCTACGCCTATGGCGAGGCTACGGTGCCTAAGGTTACGGTTACGCTCCGCAAGAGCTACGGCGGTTCGCACATCGTAATGAGCTGCAAGCAGCTTAGAGGCGACATGAATTATGCATGGCCATCGGCTGAAATCGCAGTGATGGGTGCCGAGGGTGCTGTAGGTGTACTTTACGCCAAGGAAGCCAAGGCACAGGAAGATCCGGCCAAATATATTAAGGAGAAAGAAGACGAATACACCGAGCTCTTCGCCAATCCTTATCAGGCAGCCAAGTATGGTTACATCGATGATGTGATCGAGCCGCGCAACACACGCTTCCGCATCATCAAGGCTCTGAATATGCTCGCCACAAAGAAAGTGACGAATCCCGCCAAGAAACACGGCAATATTCCTTTGTAAAAATTCTTCTTTGGAATCGACCCATTCGCNNAAGACGTCCCGCCGGTATTATATCATTATCATTCCTTCCTCAGAAAGGTTATACCTATAATATTACCCCCGATGTTAAAGAAAATGCTATGCAGCGCGCTGTTGGCGGGATGGTTGATTCTTCCGGCCGGTGCATCCATGCTCGCCGCTCCAGAAACGGAAGCCTCATATCAGGAGGTCGCCATTCAGGGCGCGCAGACCGATGTTTCCGGCGAATGGGTCGATTCCAAAGAAGTCAACTCCGTGCAGGAAAGCGAAATGACCCGTAAGGCAATACAAGCCGAGAAGGCCAGGAATGCCGCTGAAAACGACAGATTCGGTGGTGCTATCACCATAATTGCCATGAGCATAGTGCTCTCCGCGCTTATTATACTCTGTCTCTTGTTTAGTTGCTTTGGTAAGATCACTACCGCCATTCATTCTCACAAGAAGCGACAAGCCCACGGAGTAAGCCGCGATGAGGCCGAAAGCCATCACGAGGAAGCCGATTCCGGCGAAGTGATCGCTGCCATCGCTATGGCTCTAGCCGAGCATTCCGGTCAAGGCCATGACATGGAGGACACCATCCTTACCATCCGCAGAATGAGAAAGGCATATTCTCCTTGGAATTCCAAGATTTATAACATGAGACATCTCCCCGTTATCGACAACCGCAACCCGGAGCACCACCGGGCCCTAAAATAAGTCCGATCAATGAAAGAATATAAATATAAAATCAACGGCATGAAATTCACGGTTGTCGTGGGTGACACCGTGGATAATGAAGTACACGTCGAAGTCAATGGCGTATCCTATAAGGTGGAACTCGACAAGAAAACTCCGCAAAAGCCGGTACTCACCCAGTCGGGAAAAACCAACCGCGGCGAAGACATAGCAAGCAAGATGAACTCAAAACCGGTGCCCCAGGCTCCCCTCCCCGGCACAGCCGAAGGCCTCAAGAGTCCGCTCCCCGGCACGATAATGAGCATCGATGTGAAAGTGGGTGATAAGGTTAAGATGGGTGACAAGGTTGCTGTGCTCGAAGCCATGAAAATGGAAAACGACATCCGCACAACAAAAGCCGGAACTGTGAAGCAAATCTGTGTAAATCCCGGTGACGCAATCCTTGAGGGCACTGACATCATCATCATTGAGTGACGAGGTCTGCCCGAATTTGAATCCGTCACTAAAATAATATACAACTACACTCACATGATTCTGCTTAGCGATTACTCATTCGGCGAGTTCATGATGCAGACAATCTCCGATTTCTGGAAATTCACAGGTTTCTACAACTGCGAATGGAAAAATCTGGTGATGCTTGCTGTAGGAGCGTTCTTCGTATGGCTCGCAATAAAGAAAAATTTTGAACCCTTGCTCCTCGTTCCGATAGGATTCGGAATGTTGATCGGCAATATTCCTTTCCAACCGGGAATGGAAATCGGCATTTATGAGCCGGGATCTGTCCTGAATATCCTATATAATGGAGTTGAGAAGGGATGGTATCCTCCCCTGATCTTCCTCGGAATCGGGGCAATGACCGATTTCTCTGCCCTGCTGGCAAATCCAAAACTGATGATCATCGGAGGAGCGGCTCAGTTCGGCATCTTCGGAGCCTATATGCTTGCCTTATTATGCGGTTTCGATCCCCTCTCGGCAGGCTGCGTGGCAATCATAGGCGGTGCCGATGGTCCTACAGCAATCTTTACTTGCTCTAAACTTAATCCGGCCCTTCTGGGAGCTGTTGCGGTCTCGGCTTATTCTTATATGGCCCTGATTCCGCTCATCCAGCCTCCTATTATGCGACTCTTCACTACCCGGAAAGAGCGCATGATCAAAATGAAGCCGGCGCGTATTGTGAGCCAGAACGAGAAGATTATATTCCCAGTAGTCGGATTGCTGCTTACCTGCTTTGTGGTGCCTTCAGGCATTCCTCTGCTCGGAATGCTTTTCTTCGGCAATCTACTGCGCGAATCGGGAGTAACAACTCGCCTTGCCAAGACGGCAAGCAATGCAATGACCGATATCGTAACCATATTGCTCGGGCTTACTGTCGGCGCATCCACTCAGGGCGACCGGTTCCTCACTCTCGATACGCTTATAATCTTCGGACTCGGCTTCTGCGCTTTCATAATGGCTTCATCAGCCGGAGTATTGACCGTGAAAATTATGAATCTATTCCTGAAGAAAAAAATCAATCCGCTAATTGGTAATGCCGGCGTATCGGCTGTACCTATGGCTGCACGAATCTCTAACAATCTCGGCCTTGAATACGATCCCTCTAACTATCTTCTGATGCACGCAATGGGTCCGAACGTAGCCGGAGTGATAGGGTCGGCCGTAGCCGCAGGCGTCTTGCTCAGTTTCCTCGGATAATCTTAATATTACTTCATAGCGTATCGGAGGCCATTCCATTAATAAGGAGTGGCCTCCGAGTTTATTCCGGCTGATATTATTATAAATAAAATAATACTTATTATCATTTCCCATTAAATCTATGATTTATAATATATTATTATCATTATTCCAAAATTAGTGGCAATAAATCAACCTTCAGCCCAATTACATAGTGAACCCTTACGATATATAGGTGTTATACTTATGAGGGGTAGTCAAATGCCCCTTTAATTTCATAAACCGCTGATACTGCTGGTTCCGATGATTACTAACGAAGTTATTAAGGAATTATACAAAAACTACAGCAAGCCCCACAAGAACCGGGAGGAACTAAATCTACCCTATCATGTGGAGTTGCTGAAGCCGTATCACAACTTGAAGTACGACGACATGGAAGTGATTGTGCAGAATCTTGATGAATTCAATCCCTTCCGGCGTTTTCTTATCCGCAGCCTTCATGCAGTGCTTGAGTTTGATAAAAATGTGGCATTCGTTTTCAATGACCATATTCTGTTTTTTAGCAAATCCGACAGTCAGCTCTCTGTGAATTTCCGACCCGAACCTCGCAAAAAAGGATTATTTGGTCGACTTTTTGGTAAAAAATGATGGAGAGCTTGCTGCCCCCCCCCGGAATTATATTACTTTCCGGCAAAATATGCGGACTGCAATAAATGAGATACGATGAAAAGAATATTGAACTATTTATCCATTCTTATAACGGTTATTGCCCTGAATGCGGTTGCCGTATCCTGTGGAAGTAATGGTAGTGAGGAGTCGGACGATAATAACCTTCTCACAAGCCTGAAGGGCTCCTGGGAATTGCAATTGATTACTATAAATGCAGATGGACAGAGCTACAATCTGACTATGGATGATCTGAAAGACGATCCGGAAGATCCATTTATGGTGGATCAGACTCTTACCTTCAGCGGTCAGAAAGTCAATAATTACCCGTTCAAGATCGACGGCAATAGGTTGATGTTGCCTTGGTATGAGGAACTCGGATGGTGGGCTGAAGTAAGTTTCTCAGGATCGAAGAAGATGACACTGTACTATGATGTGGTTGTCGACGGCATCCAAATGAAAATATGGTCATATTATGTCAAGACCCGTTCAAATGATATAAATCCCGGCTTAATTGAATCTTCTGATTTAATAAGATCGGCCGTGCGAGCTATAAATAAGGATTGCTGAAAAGATTTTCAACTGAACATATTCTTGATAAAAAATAATCCGAAGAAGGAATGTAAAAACCTATCTTCGGATTATTTTTATAATTGCCCTATTGAGGGTCTTTTTGATTTATTAGTTGATATTCATGATGTCGAAACCCGATTCCAGATCTTCCTCATCAAAATCCGATTCATCTATTGCATCAAGATCAAGAGCTTCCACATCCGTAGTTACCGCTTTCACTTCTGACCGGCGTTCAATCTCATCTATGGTAATAAATTGCTTCGGAGGATTTCCTCGCTTGATGGTGCATAAGGGCTCTACCAAATCCCTTCCGGGAATAATTTCCCGCAATTCCATATAGAAAGCCCTCTCGCCGACATAATCAAACTCAAAGATCATTTTCTGACCTTCATCTTCGATTAATTCTCCGACAGTAGTATTCTCCATCAGCCACTGATCCCGGTCGGAGGAGGTATCTCCCATGTCTTCGAGCGTTATTTCCTCCTGTGGTTCCCATTCATCGCTACATAGAAAGAAAGAGTCTAACTCATCTTTGCTGTAGCCTACACTCTCAAGAATCGTATTACGCAACTGCAAAAACGTGTTTTCGGAGTCAATTTCAATTTCTCGCATGAAATTGCTCACTTCGTCGCTTACTAATTTAAACCTATAAACCATATTTGATTTTACTCAGTTTTCTGTTAGTCTATATTTTACCATTGAAATCATGAGATTTCTCCGGAGTTTATCCTCTTTTACGATGCGAATTTATTTAACTCGCAGTAAATTTCCAAATTTTACCAGTTCTTTTTTTATAAACCGACGTTTTTCTTTGGAACCAGCGCGACAGAATATCCTTAAAACATCGGATTACCCTCGCCTCGCATAACAGTAAGGAGGCTTTATCCGTTATATTATCGGGATACTTCCCCTTCACCTCTTGATAAACGCTTAAATTGCGTTTTTGATGTAGCGAAACATATGAATATCGATAAAAAAATTGCATTTCTCTTTGATCTGGACGGCGTGCTCGTCGACAGCGAGACCATCTATACGCGTTTCTGGAGCCATATGGATGAGCTTTATCCTACGGGGATAAAGAATTTTGCCCGGGTAATAAAGGGCACTACCCTCACCCATATCTTCGACACCTATTTCCCTGACAAAGATGTGCAGCGCGAAATCACTGCCTTGCTCGACAAGCAGGAACGGGAAATGAAATATGAAATAAAACCCGGTGTAATGCATTTGCTCCAGACACTCCGGCAAAGACAGATTCCGGCTGTGATGGTCACGAGTTCCAATAATGTTAAGATGGCGCAGCTTTGGAACCAGCACCCCGAATTTAAAGAGTATTTCTCGTTCATAGTCACGGCCGACATGGTGAGCCACTCAAAACCGGATCCTCAGGGCTATCTAATCGGTGCATCAAAAGCCGGCGCATCCCCGGAGAATTGCGTAGTATTTGAAGACTCAAGGCAAGGAGTCATGGCCGGCCAAGCCGCCGGAGCATATGTAGTCGGGGTGGCCGGAACATTATCGGCCGACGACCTTTTTCCCTATTGTGATATAGTGCTGGATTCAATGGAAGCCATCGACATTGACAATATTATTCAAAAAATAAGCAGGAGGACTTAGTATGAATCAAAACGTACCGCTTGCAGAGCGTCTACGCCCCACTTCGCTTGCCGATTATATAGGGCAGCAACATCTTGTGGGTTCAAATGGGGTGATACGCCGAATGATTGAATCGGGGCGCGTAAATTCATTTATCCTCTGGGGACCTCCCGGAGTGGGAAAGACCACACTCGCAAGAATCGTCGCAGCAACTACGGATGTGCCGTTCTATACGCTTTCTGCCGTTACTTCAGGAGTGAAGGATGTCAGGGATATTCTCGACAGATGCAAGGCCGATGCCAATAATATGTTCTCAAAAGGACGCCCTATACTATTTATAGATGAAATTCACCGTTTCAATAAATCACAGCAAGATTCTTTACTGGGAGCCGTAGAAAACGGCACTGTAACCCTTATAGGAGCCACAACGGAGAATCCGTCGTTTGAGGTGATAAGGCCCCTTTTATCCAGAGCACAGGTATATACTTTAAAGCCTCTCGAAAAGGAGGATCTTGAGCTGCTTCTTGACAGAGCCATTAAGAATGACCCTTCGCTATCGAAGCGAAAATTTGATATACGCGAAAAGACAGCCTTATTCCGGTTTGCAGGTGGAGATGCCCGAAAATTACTCAACATACTTGACCTTATTGAGCAGGGAGTGCCGGAGGGCCAGACAATCGTGATAGACGATCAAGTCGTTACGGATAGCCTTCAAGAGAATCCATTGGCTTACGACCGAGATGGTGAGATGCATTACGATATTATCTCGGCTTTCATAAAGTCGATCCGTGGGTCGGATCCACAAGCCGCCGTTTACTGGCTGGCAAGGATGGTGGCCGGAGGTGAAGACCCTAAATTCATAGCTCGGCGACTCGTAATTCTGGCTGCCGAGGATATAGGATTGGCAAATCCGAATGCCCTGCTTTTAGCCAACGCTACATTCGATGCCCTAGCCAAAATCGGTTGGCCTGAAGGACGAATCATCTTATCTGAATGCGCCATCTATCTTGCCAATTCTCCTAAGAGTAATTCAGCATATATGGCTATTGACGCGGCCTTGGAGGAGGTAAGAAAATCGGGGAATCTACCAGTCCCGCTTCACATCCGCAACGCTCCAACAAAATTGATGGAAGATTTAGGTTATGGCAAGGAATACAAATATCCTCATGCCTTTCCGGGGAATTTTGTGGCGCAGCAATATCTCCCGGACTCCTTGACAGGCACCCGATTCTGGAATCCCGGTGCCAACCCCTCCGAAGCAAAAATGGCCCAACGCCTCAACGACCTCTCGAAAACAACATAAGAAGCTACAGCCGGGTGATGACGGATTAAGATAGATGGTTTGTACGTTGCCTGATTGAGGTATATTTTATTTTGGGGTCATTTTTTGTAATTGCGCTTGATTTCATCAATGGATTTCCTTCCTATTCCGAAATTCTTGTCTGGCACTTCTTGGATTGTCACCATAAAGAACTGAGCCGAGATGCTGGTTATCTCGGAAGCCGTAGCAGTGAGACGTTCAATGAGTTCTTTCTTTTGCTTAGCGGTTAGTTCTCCGCTTTCAATCGATATGTATGGCATAATAATCGTCTTTAGTCATTTTGTAAAAATGTTCGGTGCGTTTATCTCCGAGTGGTGAGACAATGTCGTGGTTGGTATGATGAAATCTGAATCCACACTTTTCGCAAACACGCTTCGGTTTTAGGTTTCCCTCGTAATATCCACACCATACGGTTTCAAGGTCTAATTCATTGAAACATCTTGCAAGAAGTGCATTGACTGCTTCAGGAACGAGACCTTGTCCCCAATAAGGTTTGCCAATCCAATAACCGATTTCCGCTTCTTGTTGCTTCATTTCAGCAGTATGCAGACCATTAGCAAACATAATTCCACAGCAACCGACAGGTTCACCAGTTTCTTTCAATACAATGGCATAAGTCTCTGTGGCAGCAAAAACGGTACGGATAATTTCAAGGCTGTTCTCAACCGAAGTATGTGCAGGCCATCCAGCTATCGGACCGACATTCGGATCGCAAGCATATTTATAAAGAGCTTCAGCATCCGAATCTCGCCAAGGTCTGAGTGTTAATCTTTACGTTTCAATCATGGAGCATTATTTACTCATTTGTCGGTTTATCATTATTTGTTCAAAATTTTCTTGTCCCCATTTCGTTAACGCCTCAACATGAGGCAATAGGGTCTTCCCTAAGTCTGTTACAGAGTATTCCACACGAGGAGGTACATCTGGAAACAATTTACGTTGGATTATACCATCAATAGTCAGTTGTTTCAAAACCTGTGATAATACTTTCTCAGAAACAGACGGAATCGTGCGGTATATTTCGTTAAATCGTACCGTTTCGTTCTCGGAAATCTTCAGGAGAACAACGAGGGCCCATTTATTTCCGAGCCATTCAAGCATCGGGGCGGCTTTACAATATTCATAGTCTAATTTTTTTGCCATATCTGAAGATGCAGAATTGATTGAGAATAAACAAAACAAACTTTTTGGTTAGGGTCAAACCTTTCGGTAAGTTATTGCTTATCCTCTCATTATCACCTAATTTTGCAACACAAAATTACAAAAAATAATTGAGATATGATATATCCAAAGTTACATTTCACCGGGCAGATATGGCGTCCTCCATATGAGGCAAGTTCCCAGTTACTACAAATAACGTCCGGCTGCACTTGGCAGAGGTGCAAATTCTGTAGCCTTTATCATGGCACACCCTTCCGTATGTCTCCTTTATCAGAAGTTGAGGCTGACTTGAAAGTTATCCAAGAGTGGCAACCTCGCGCCCGTCGTGTTTATCTCACCGGAGCCAATCCATTCGCATTGTCCTACAACAAACTTATGGACATTGCCATCCTCCTGAGAAAGTATCTGCCCGAGATGGTTTCCTTCGGCATGTTTGCACGTGTGACGGATATAGCTCCAAAATCTGTTGATGAACTGAAAAACTTACATCACATGAAGTTGGATAGCATCAACATAGGTATCGAGACTGCCCATGATCTCACTCTTGAAAGAATGAACAAAGGCTATCATGCTTCTGACATTCTCGAACAGTTGTCAAAACTTGATGAAGCCGGCATTCGATACAACGTTTTCTATCTTAATGGACTTGGAGGAAAAGGAAATGGGGTAGAAAGTGCAATCGCCACGGCAGATGTAGTAAATAAGCTTCACCCTTGCATAATCAATATAGTGTCATTGACAGTCTTTCCGGAATCGGAGTTGTATAACGAAATCCAAGACGGTTCATATGAGGAAGAACCTGAAATTGAAAGACTAATAGAAATGCGAACACTCATAGACCGATTGAAGATCAAGGTAAATTTATTGGGTCACCATGTATCCAATACGGTGCCAATAACCGGAATTTTGCCTAAGGATAAGGCTATGATAATCCGTGAACTCGACAAAGCGATTGCGGAGTTTCCTGAACAGGAACTCAAAGCATATCGAAACAAAGTTCACCATTTATGAAATCAAAATAGCTTAAATACGAAAGATAAAATAAAGTTTACCGCTTCGGATAGAATGTCTCGAAGGTGGAATCATCGTAATAAACGGTAATTTGAGCCACTTTTCGGGGATTTTTTCTTAATTTATCTATTTGCTTCATCAATTCGATGTTTTTTACATCATCTTCAACTTGCTTGTTATATGGCTGTTGATGCCTATCATGACCAGTAGTTAAGGCTCTGACGTTTTGATTTTCCTCCTTTCCTCTATTGATGTTCAAATTATCCTCCTGATTTTTCTCTTCAAAATCATCTATTAGGGGGAGGGTACCATTCTGACCAGTTTTTCCCGTCTTTGAAGTGGCCGGTGCTGTCTGATCTTTAAGCATCGGTCCTTCTCCGAATAATAACCAAAGCACTGACAATTCAGGATAGGCCTGATGAATCTGACCTACGAGAACATCACTGATCTTTTTATTTCTCCCGGATAATAACTGGGAAAGACTGGGACGTGGTATTCCACATGTATCAGCAAATTGAGAGTTTGATAATCCATAAGAGTCAATGAACCCTTTTAGACGAATTGCCACATTATCTTCCACCATATACAAATTTTCAATTATAAATTCACTTTGCAAATGTAATATTAATTTCGCAAACAGCAAATTTTATTTTCTAAATTTTTCAAATTTATTTTTGTAAACATAATTTACTCCCTACAATTTGCGTTTACAAATCCATATTTATTTTCTTAAACCAATATTTAGAATTATATGGGTATTATTATGACTTTCCATTACTTAGCTGAATGTTGTAAGCGATATATTTACAAATGAATATATATAGGGGATATTATCTATAAGGCACTTTAACTTTTTATCTTATATTGCTATTTATGTGCTTTTTAATCTAAATACTAAATTATGTTAATCAATATTGCAATCATCCAGTTTGATTTTGTAACGGTAAATTCATTCTGATTTTGATTCTTAATCTCCTAAGCCGATAATTACGGTTATTTACATCTGCAATTTAATAATGTAATCAATCTATCTGATTCAGTTTTGAAAATTAACATTAGTAAATTTTATCTTGTAAATTCTCCCTCTTATCCTTTTTGGCCCAATTATTATGCGCCAATTTGACCAATTTGCATTTTTCATGAAAAGACCCTACTCCCCCATCCTATTCAATTTTTACCCCCTCTATCCTTATTTATTATCGAAATTGCCGTATTTCTCCTATAATCATCTTATTTTTTATTTTCAATAAAATCTCAGAGCCTTAATTATCACCATAAAGGTATTTATTCCTTTGTATATGTGTATTTTGTGTGAATATCTAAATTCCGATAATTAGGATGCAAAAAAATCGGTTTTACCGATTTCGCGATAAAGCCGATTCTGATTCATGTAATCTTCGGGAAGTCCCTGAAGAAACTGCAAAAGTTAGATTACCCGGATTCCTTAATCAAGCATTAAAGATATATATCCTCCTAAAGATGGCATTCCGAACGCTTCTGTAATCAGAACTCCGGTATCAGGACGTCGGAACAGTACGTTCGACATATCCATCAGACTAATTTCCGTAAGGCTATTTTCCTCCCCGGGCAATTTTTTCCCCGAATCTAAAATTTGTTCTTTAACCTTTCCACCTTTCGCCGTATAGCGGATTGTCTCGTCGCCTTGCAGATTACCGGCTTTTACGAGAATCGAATATTTTAGATCACCATGACTCTTGGTCTGAAATTTTAAAATGTCGTAAAGATTCAAAATCCTTGCCATTCCATAAACCTCAGCAAGCTGCTTCCGTTCGGATTTACGCGGAGCCACATATACTCGCAATGCAAAATCCGGGAATTGCCGTTTGATATGATCCAGTAATTTATATTCACTGCTGACATCAGCACTGTACAATCGTTTCACATCCATTCTGCTGATACCCCCTGCTCCCACAAACCCTACGGCTGTTATATCGCCCTGCGGAGTATAGGTGAAATATACGGGCTCGTTACTGATAATGCTCTCTGCTAATATGGCTTCAATATCCTTTTCGGAATGAATAAGCTCCATATCCTGCTGCTGCTCTTCTTCCGCTTTGATAATACTGATTATCCGCTTTTTTATATCATCCGGCGAATCATTGTCGAATTTTTCACATTTAAGAGAATCATAATATCTTCGTTTCAGCTCTGCCACCTTCCCCTTTTGCTCCGCGAGCAAAGTATCATTTTCGAGCTGGAAATCATGAACAGCGGTATAGTTTAACGGTGAGCGACGGAAAGCATCGACATATCCCCGCCTGGCATACCAGTCACGAAGATGGCCGGTTGCAGGGATGAGGAATGTGAAGGCAAATCCGGCCTCACGGGCCTTATCGTTTATTCTTTCGAGCATTGAGGTCATAAGACCTTGTCCTCGCATCTTACTTTTCGTTGCCAAACCACATAAATATAACCCCCGGATACGGTTTTCGACCGACCCTCCGAATTCATAGGGAATACCCATCAGAGCTGATACCAATTCAGAACCCGATTCTTCATATTCAATTAATTCCGGGTTGAAATAAGTATCAAAAATCAACCTCACATATGCATCTGAGTCATGGAATGTATCTTTCCATAATCCGATCATTTTTCTTTTCAGTTCCGCTTTCTCCATTAATGGGCTTTAATGATTTGGTTTGATATAGCTTTTTCGATATATTCAATTGCAAAATTACGAAATTTTTTTCTTAATTTTGTAAGTTATAAGCAACTTTTAGTCTCGCCCCCCGGGCCTATGGTCAATAATAACTTTAGCCTCATGGGGCCGCGATAATAGGGATGCTTGTTTATAGTCATAGTCCATCGCCTCATAAGCAAATCTATGGAGAAAGAAATAAGAGTAGGCAATCAACTTCTACATTATGAAGAGACCGGACCGCAAGATGGCAAGCCGGTTGTCCTGATGCACGGCTGGGGATGCGATCATACCACCGTACGAAGTATTGCGGCAACCCTCAATTCCGGAATGCATGTATTCAATGTCGATCTTCCGGGCCACGGCCAATCGCCCGAACCGGAAGATGTATGGGGTGTTGGTGAATATGCCGATTGTATATCCTGCTTTATTAATAGTCTTGCTTTGCCTGATCCGGTGCTTATTGGCCATTCTTTCGGTGGCCGCGTAGCCATATGGCTCAATGCCCGTGAGTCCCGGAGCAAAATGATGCTTGTAGACGCCGCCGGAATAAAGCCTCGCCGTCCCATAAAATACTATCTTAAAGTATATTCCTTTAAATTGGCTCGTAAAGTATTGCCTTATGTTTGTGGAAAGGCTAAGGCTGCCCGAATAATTGAAGCATGGAGAGGAAAGACAGGTTCGGTTGATTATAAGAACTCCTCTCCCAAGATGCGACAGATCATGAGCAAGTCCGTGAATCAAGACTTGACGCCTATGCTCCCTTCCATCAAAGCCTCAACATTATTAATATGGGGTGAAAAGGACACAGCCACTCCTCTACGCGATGCCAAAATCATGGAACAACGCATACCCGATGCCGGATTAGTGGTATTCCCCGGAGCGGGCCATTATTCATTCCTCGACGCTCCGGCGAGATTTCAGGCTGTGGCTCGTGAATTTTTCAAAAACGAATTGAACCATCCTGCTTCCAATCAAGTTAATCAATAGCAAATTCACTTATACCGAAACCTATGTCAGCATATTTCATTGTTATCTATTGCGTGTGCGTGATATATATGTCGCTGAATTTCAAGTATGATATTCAGATGTTTCAACAGAACTCCTATCGGCTTCCCCGATATTGGCGCTGGCTGCGGCGTGATAATATCGGAAGCACTTGGCGTCTTGTGGATGTGGCTTGTTTCTTCCTGATGTTTTCTGTATTGCTATATTTCCCTATGGCGGCATTGGGCGTGGCATTGGTGGCTCTTACCAAGACATTTCTAATCTTCAGAAAAAAATATAAAAAACCGCTTGTCTTTACTCCACGCGTATGGAGGTTATATTCTGTTACATTATTGCTATCCATCGGCAGTGTAGTAGCGGTTGCAATCATTGCCGGAAATAAAACATGGTGGGAAGTATATCCCGGTCAGTCGCTCACCATTGGGTTGATACTCTTGCTCTGTATCTTCTCATGGTTGCCTGTGATGATTGCAGATATAATACTTATTCCGGTAGAGCGTATCATCCGTAACGGTTACATCAAGGATGCCAAGCGGATACTTCGCTCAATGCCGGATTTGCGTATAATTGGAATCACCGGTTCCTATGGCAAGACAAGCACGAAGCATTATCTCGCCCGAATCCTATCGGAAGAATTTGATACGGTGATGACGCCCGGTTCTTTCAATACTCCTATGGGTGTGGTACGCACAATCCGCGAACACCTGAAGCCCTATAACGAGATTTTCATATGCGAGATGGGAGCCAAACAACCGGGAGATATTAAAGAAATATGCGATATTGTGCATCCCTCCATGGGAATCATCACGGCTGTAGGCCCGATGCACCTGGAGACTTTCAAGACCCTCGATCGTGTCCGTTCCACTAAATTTGAACTTGCCGACGCGCTTCCTTCTGACGGCCTTATTGCCATCAACAATGACTCTGATCCCTGCAAAAATCGCCCTGTGGAGAATGTAAAAGCAATCAGATACGGGGTCAATACTCGGAAAGGATGTCAATATTACGCATATAATGTCAGATATACCCCTGAAGGCACTTTATTCCATGTCTCCGGTCCGGAAGGGATGGATTTCGAGGTTACAACACGCTTACTCGGTGAATGTAACGTAGCCGACCTGATGGGAGCCATTGTGATTGCTCTCTCCCTGGGTATGGCTCCGGATAAGATAGCGTTAGCTATTTCTTCAATTGAGCCGGTGGAACATCGGCTCAGTATACGCAAGCATCCCGGAGGGGTTACGGTGATCGACGACGCTTTCAATTCCAATCCCGCAGGCGCAAGAATGGCCGTAGACGTTCTGGCGCATTTTGATGACGGAAAACGAATTTTAATCACTCCCGGTATGGTCGAACTCGGCGATCGTCAGGCCGAACTTAATCAAGAATTCGGGGATTACATTGGAACCGGCAACAAGGTTGATTTTGTGATCGTTGTGGGCCATACCAACCGTGACGCCATATTGAAAGGGTTGAGTCGCACTGATTTCCCCGAAGATAATGTCAAGATCGCGGATTCTTTCGCCCAGGCCCAGAGTTTCCTCCAGCCGATGCTCGAACCCGGCGCAACCGTTCTCTATGAAAACGACCTTCCCGATTCTTTCAAATAATAAAGAAAAAGAATTTATTCTTCAATCGGGTCACTCTTCTTTGTTAGAGTGGCCCGATTGCTATATTATCATAAATTCATTGAGAAGCATAGGCTCATGTGTCGGCTCTCAGGATTATATACCGGCATAATTGCCATATTTCCTCCCTTACCTTTCTCCGCTTTCCATTTAAACTATAAAATCCCAGCGAAAAGCGTAAT